>NZ_JBNAFU010000004.1:0-257619 GCF_049800835.1 Tropicimonas sp. S265A | reverse complement strand
CGCCGGGGCTGCGATGGCTGCGACGAGAGCGGAGAGGATCAGTGTGCGGTTCATTGGGTCTTTCCTTTATATGTGCGTTGCGGGCGATATGTGCGTTGCGCCGCGATTGGGTTTTGGTGAGCGGCAGATCGTTTGTGCCTGCCGATGAGGGAGAATTGGGGCAGATCGGTTTGGAAAGAAACGGGCATTTGGGCCGACCCATATGTGCAAAAATGCGCATCACGCCCGCGTGAGGGGTGTTGCTGTGCGATTTTCCGCCAGCACTCGGAAAAGCCACGTGAAATCAGAGGCTTGGCCCTGTCACACCGCTCACACCCCCGTGACGTTACGAAAGAAACCGCGCGCGCGGGCGAAACCTCGCACCGATCACAAGTTTCGTGAGCGGGACATCAGACAAAACCACCCGCCACATACGCACGACACCCGCACGAAACGCATACCGGAGGACCGGAAAGCCGGAGGAAAGCGAGTCGGAAAGGGGGAAAACCCAGGTTGCGGCGCCCAGGCTGCGCGTAGCGTGCTGTTGGAATTAATCGCGCTGAGCCCAGCCCGTGCGGGCCTACATGGCGCGTTTCGTGATTTCCGGCAGGCGGGCGGACACTTCATCCGCACTCATGCCCGAGCGCAACTTCGGATCATAGAGCATCCGCAGCAAAACCTCATCCCGCCGCGTTAGCAACGCAAACTCCTGATCGTCGTTGAAAATCGATGGATAGGCTTCACGGCAATCATTCGACAAACCGAGACCCTGTGCCAACTCCTCTTGGATGCAGGAGGCCCGCATGACATCCGGATGTTCGGCGCGAACGATCGCAACCGCGCGCTTGAACCCACGGCTTCTATCCGCATGTGGCTCCGCCACGACGAGGCACAGGTGATTGGGGCGCATCTTGGCGATATTGCGCACCACACTCTTGGAAATACCCGGCACCAGCTTTGGCAGAGTCTTCGACAGGCTCTTTCGTTCCGCCTCGTTCACGACGATCACGTGGAAGTTCGGCTTGTTCGGGTTCACCGTCATCGGATGTCGGGTCAGGCGCGCAAGAGTATTGGTGTAGCTCGAAATGGCCTTGAGGTCTTTGATCCGCCGGTCCTTGGGAACAGATGCACCAAACATCACCTGCAAGCGCACGGGTTCCTCCCAGCGCAGAAGTGGCTTGGCTGCCTTTGATCCAGACGCTGACAACCCGCCGCCATACTCCGTGTGAAGAGCAATCTCCAGAAAGTCGCGTTTCAGGCTTGCCGCCGTCATCGAGGATTGCGGCACTGTGCGGATCGTCTTCAGCAGACCACGGTCCTGAAACGTCCTCTGCATCTTCGCGTAATACGCCGACAACTCGTCGCTCGGACCCTGCGCGCGTGTGCTCTTCACCACGTCGGCCCCGGCCACTCCGCCAACGCTCAGCGCGCAGGCGGTGAGGCATCCGGTGAAGGCGCGGCTGAAAATTGCCATGCGTGGGGCTCCTATTGTCAGGCCGGTGAAGGGTGGCATGCCGCCGAAGCTGTCGCAAATCACGTTTTTGACGGTCGAGAACTCAGTTTGAAAGCACGACCTTATACATGGGCGCTGATGTTACCGATTTCATCCCTGATCGCGAATCGTAGCGCCTAGCGGCGCAGCACGGCGCCGGGATTCATGATCCAACCTGGGTCCAGCGCAGCCTTGATTGCGCGCATTGCGGTCAGCTTCGCGGGATCTGAATAACGCTCCAGATCCTCGACCTTCAGGCGCCCGACCCCGTGTTCCGCAGACACCGATCCGCCCATTTCATGAACAATGTCGTGCACGCACCGCTTGATCGCGGGGCGCTCCTCTTCGTGATCCGCGCGAGACAACCCGGGTTGGGGAAACACATTGTAATGCATGTTGCCGTCACCCAGATGGCCGAAGCAATTGATCCGGTATGAACCGATTTGTGCCAATGCCTGCGTTGCGCGCGGGATAAAGGCCGGCACCGCCGACAGGGGAACGGAGATATCGTGCGAACTCACCGAACCGATACGGCGGTTTGCCTCCGGGATCGACTCGCGCACTGTCCAGAGCTCTGCCGCCTGGCGCTCCGACCGCGCAATCACACCGTCAAGAACAAGCCCGGCTTCAGCCCCCCGTTCGTAAATCCTGGCCAAGGCTGCATCAGGATCAAATCCATCTCCGCCGCCGAGGTCAATCAACGCCGACCAGGCCGGATGCCCCTCGAACGGCAGGCGTACCTGCGGCATCGTCTCAGCCAGGAACGTAAATCCCATACCGCCGATCAGTTCGAACGCCGACAGAGTGTCGCCGGCAATGTCCCCGACAATGCCCAGCAACTCAAGGGCAGCGGCGGGGTCTCTGACCACCAACATTGCGACCCCGCGACGGGCGGGCCTGGGCACCAGCTTCAGCGCCGCAGCCGTAATGATGCCCAAGGTCCCCTCCGCCCCGATAAGCAGGTGGCGCAGGTCGTACCCGGTGTTGTTCTTGTGCAGCCGTGTCAGACCATGCCAGATTTCGCCTGACGGCAGCACGGCCTCGAGCCCAAGGCACAGATCGCGCGCATTACCCCACCGCAGGACATTCACGCCCCCTGCATTGGTCGCCAGCAAGCCCCCGATCCGCGCGGACCCTTCCGAGGCGAGTGACAGGGGAAACAACCGGTCTGCGTCCTTTGCTGCCCCCTGGACGTGCGCCAGAACAACTCCAGCCTCAGCGACGAGGACATTCTCCTCCGCGAAGACCTCGCGAATACGGTTCATGCGGTGCAGGGACAGAATGACAGGTGCTGGGCCTTCGGCCGCGATCTGTCCGCCGACCAGCCCGGTACCACCGGAAAACGGGACAATTCCGACACCTGCAGCCGCGGCAAGCCGAACAACCCGGGCAACCTCATCCACCGTCTTGGGTGCCACGAGGCACCCCCCGGAGCTGCGATAGCGCCCGCGCGGTTCCTGCAACCATGCTTCGGTCAGATCGGGAAAGGTCTCGGGCGGAAGTGCCGCTTTCAGGGATGCCTCAAGTGGCGCGGGGATCTTGGCAAGGTCTGTCATGGCGACACAGGATCACGAGGTCGTCACAGGCGCAAGTTCAGCTGTCATCATCGCGCAGGTACGCAGGGCGCAAGACCACGACAGTTGGCTCCGACGGGAGGGTGCGAAGGCTGACCTCTATGTGGTTTTCGCGCCGCCACTCAACGCGGAACTCTTCCTCCATCCCCGAAACGAAAGTTTCCAGAGTGAAATCGCCGAACCAATGCATCGGCAGAATGACGGAAGACCGCAGGCGTTTGAGCAACGCGATCATGTTGGGCAAAGGCAGGGTGTACCCGCCATCGACCGGTGCCATCACCACATCCAGCCGCCCCAGCGACGCGATCTGACTGTCGGACAGTTCATGATGAAGGTGCCCCAGATGCCCGATGCACAGCCCGGCAATCTCGAACACGAAAATCGAGTTTGCCAGTGGCTCGTTCACTGTTCCGAACCCGGACCTGATATCCGTGGGCACATTGCGCACCAGCACGTCCCCGAGTTCGAGATAATGATCGATCGGGTTGTTACCATCAGGCGCCCACCCCGGCAGCACATGCGGAATCCGGGGGTCTGGATTCGGTGTCCAGTGGGTGGTGTGGGCCTTGTTCATCGTGGCGACTGTCGGAAAGAACGCCGTATCTCCCAGAAACCCGGTATAGTCCGTGACGGCGGTGAACCCATCTGGTCCTTCGATCAGAAAACTGGCGTGGGCCACGTAACTGAGCCGCACGGTGAATTCTTCCAGGCCCTCGCCGAAACTGACCGGCTGAACATATTGAAATTCCGGGCTGGCATCGGCAATGGCGATGCAATGGCTCGGCTTGCGGTCCTGGGCGTTCGCCAGCGGCGCGAACGCGACAAGTGCAACAGCAGCGAGGATCGGTTTCATGAGCGCTCTGTCTCCCGGTTCGGATATGCCATACGAGGAGCTAGTGCGAAGCATTGGCCTGCCCATTCAAGTCTGCAAATATCCCTGTCGGAGCCCCCCGGTGCGCCAGAGAGACCGCTCTGTGAAACTTGCGCGTCCCCTGTTACCCTGCCCCCGTACGCCCGCGCCGGTCGCCGCGCAAATGCGCGTACAGCACATGGTTCCGCCATCTTCCGTTGATCTGAAGATAGCTTTGCGCCACCCCCTCATACTTGAAGCCACACCGTTCCAGAACGCCGCGCGATGCTGCGTTTTCCGGCAGGCACGCAGCCTCGATCCGGCTGAGATCCATCTCGGTCTGAGCATAGTGGACGAGCGCCACGATGGCTTCACGCATGAAGCCTTGTCGGGCATGGGGGGCGCCGGTCCAGTAGCCAAGGGTCCCCGCCTGCGCCGGTCCGCGCCGGATGTTGTCCAGCGTGATCGCTCCCAGCAGGGCCTGGTCGCTGCGCCGGATCAGAAACAAGGGCAGCGCGGTGCCGCCCTTGATTGAGCGCGTCGCCCAATAGACCCTGTTGGTAAAGCTCTTTCGGCTCAGGTGGTCATGCGACCATGTCGGTTCCCATTTCATCAGAAACCCGCGACTCACTTCGCGCAGGCCTGTCCAAGCGCGAAAATCGGCGTGTGACGGGGGACGCAGTGTCATGCGCTCCGTCTCGATCCGCACCGCCGACTTTTTCAAGAGCATCAGGCCGCCAGACGCTCCCGGATCTCGTCCAGACGGGGGGCAGCCTCTGCCGGACCATAGAGCGCCGCTGCCGCACGACCTTCGGAACACAACTGCCCCGCATAGGCTTTGACATCTCCGGTGGTTACCGCGTCGATCCGGGCAAGCGTCTCGTCCAGAGGCGGAACACGGCCCCAGATACCAACCAGACGCGCGAGCCGCTCTGCGCGCGCGGACGGGCTTTCCAGCCCCATCAGCAAGCCCGACTTCATCTGCGCCCGGGCACGCGCGACTTCTTCCGACGACATGTCGGCGGCGGACCTGCGAAGCTCTGACAGAGTGATATCGGTCAGTTCGGCAATCTCGGTCGCGGATGTTCCGGCATAGAGCGTCAGCATGCCTGTTTCTTCCCACGATCCGGCTTGTGCGAAGATCGAGTAACACAGGCCGCGCTTTTCCCGCACCTCCTGGAACAAGCGCGAAGACATGCCGCCGCCCATCGCCGTGGCATAAACCTGGCCCGTGTAGACCGCATCATCCAGATACCCGTGACCCGGCAGGGCCAACGCGAAATGGACCTGCTCCAGAGGCTTGATCATCCGAGCCTCGCCGCAGGTGAACTCCGCCGGGTCGACAGCCCCGCGGGGCCGCGCTTGCATGTCGCCGAAAAGCGCCTCCGCCAGCTTCACAAGGGCCGCGTGATCCACTGCACCAGCGGCAGCCAGAACCATGTTCTGCGGATTGTAGTGCGCTTCGACAAACCGGAAAAAGTCATCGCGCGCAAAACTGCGGACCCGTTCCGTCGGCCCGAGGATCGTGCGGCCCAGGGCCTGCCCGTCAAACGCTTGCTCCTGCAACCAGTCAAACACCACGTCGTCGGGCGTATCGAGCGCCTGACCGATCTCTTGCAGGATGACCCCGCGTTCGACCTCGATCTCGTTGGGATCAAAAACGGGGTTACGCAGGATATCGGCGATCACATCGACAGCCAGCGCTACATCGCTTTCCAGAACGCGGGCGTAGTAGGCCGTCACCTCGCGGGAGGTATAGGCGTTGATGTACCCGCCCACGTCCTCGATCGCCTCAGCGATCTGCAGGGTGGAGCGTTTCTGTGTGCCCTTGAAAGCCATGTGCTCAAGAAAATGAGCAATGCCGTTCTGTTCGATCCGTTCATGACGCCCGCCAGCCTGCACCCAGATGCCAACAGCAGCGGATTTCAGCCCGGGCATCGCCTCGGACACGATGCGAAACCCGTTGGGCAAGGTTGTCAGTTGTGGATCCGGGGATGTCGTCATGGCACTCGTCATGCGGCGATCCGCTCGCGGATCAACTGTTCCAATGCGCCTAGGTCATTGTCGACCCGGGTCACACGCTCTGATCGGTCATACAGGTCTTTCATCCGCTCGGGCAAGGGCGGGTGGATCCCGGTCGCCGCTTCGACGGCGGCGGGAAACTTCGCCGGATGAGCCGTGGCCAACGTCACCATCGGGCTGTCACCAAGATGCGCTTCGGCAACGTGGACCCCGACCGCGGAGTGCGGGCAGAGCAATTCTCCCATATGGGCAAAGGCGGATTTGATCCGGGCGGAGGTTTCCTCTTCGGAGACGCGACCGGAGGCGAAATCCGTTTGCAAGCGCTGCAAGGCACCCTGGCTCAGGTGGAACCCGCCTTGCCCCTTCAATTCGTCCATGAGTTGCGCGACGGCCGTACCATCGCGGTCGTACACATCAAACAGAAGGCGCTCGAAATTGGAGCTGACCTGAATGTCCATCGACGGGCTGATTGACGGGATCACCTCGTCGGTCACATACTCCCCGGTGGTCAGGCAGCGATGCAGGATGTCATTCTGGTTTGTCGCCACGATCAGCTTGTCGATCTGCAACCCCATCCGCTTGGCTATGTAACCCGCAAAGATATCGCCGAAATTTCCGGTCGGAACTGTGAAGCTCACTTCCCGTTCCGGCGCCCCTAGCGCCGTAGCGGCCGAGAAGTAGTAGACGACCTGCGCCAGAACCCGCGCCCAGTTGATCGAGTTGACGCCTGCCAGTCGCACGCCGTCCCGGAAGTCATGATCGTTGAACATGTCCTTCAGGCGAGCCTGGCAATCGTCGAAGTGACCTTCCAGCGCCAGAGCATGCACGTTCGCCTCCGACGGGGTGGTCATCTGGCGGCGCTGCACTTCGGAAACCCGGCCATGCGGGTACAGGATAAAGACATCCGCCGCCGCCAGCCCGCGAAACGCCTCGATCGCGGCAGAACCGGTGTCGCCGGAGGTCGCTCCGACAATGGTCACGCGGCTACCGCGTCGCGTGAGTTCGCGCTGAAACAACTGACCGATCAGCTGCATCGCGAAGTCCTTGAACGCCAGTGTCGGCCCGTGGAACAGTTCGCACAGGAAATGGTTCGGTCCAAGTTGCACCAGGGGCGCGCGCGCATCGTGACCAAACCCGGCATAGGCCTTGGCGATATCTTCTGCGAACTCTTCGTCGGTGAAGCTGCCGGCGATGAACGGGCGCATCACACGAAATGCAACCTCCTCATAGGGCAGTCCACGTAGCGCGCGGATGTCGCCGGCGCTCATTTGCGGGATGGTCTCTGGCACGTAAAGCCCGCCATCGCGCGCCAGCCCTGTGAGCATGGCTTCGTGAAATGCCAGCGCGGGCGCCTGCCCCCGGGTCGAGATATACTGCATGTCGCTCAGCTTTCGTCGGTCGTCTTGCGCCCGTCGGACAGGGCACCTTGGCGCCTCATACGCCAGAGATAATAGAGAGTCATCCCGAACCATACGGCCGCAAGGGAAAACCACGTGCCGGCGTATTCGAGATGATCATTGGGGATGCCGCTGGTGTCGACCGGGTACGGTTTGGCGAAGGGGGCCGGTTCGGATGTTTCGCGCAGAACCAGCAGGACGGGTTCGGTATTCAGATGCGCCGCAAGTGCGGGCACATCGCGGGCAAACCACAGCCGGTCGGACGGGTCAGGCTCCGGTGTGAAGCTGTCCACCTCTTCGGGCCAGTGCAAATTGCCGACGACGGTTGCGCGCCCGCCTGTCCGCTCCACATCGCGCTGCGCCACGGGCAGGAACCCGCGATCAACCATGATGCGCCGTCCATCGTCGGTCTCAAACGCCGTAATGACCCGGTATGCGGCCCCCACGCCCTTGGCCGAGGCCAGCACATCAAGGTGATCCTGGGTAAACGTCCCCGTTGCCTCAACTGACAGGAAACGGTCCGCTTCAGGGTCAGGGGCGGTCGGGATGGCAACCGCCGCCTCGGTGATCCGCGCCTCGATCTGGGCGAGGTAGGCTTCCTTTTCTCCCAGCCGGTTCACCTGCCAGTTCCCCAGTGCGAGCAAGACAAGCGTGCCGATCAGCCCAAAAGCCAGAGGGATTGCAAACCGTGTCATCAGCTCAGTCCTTTGACAGCAAACGGCCGGGACAAGGCCCGGCCGTCTGAAGCGTTCGGTCGATTTGGGTCAGGCGCCCCAGACATAGATGGAAGCGAACAGGAACAGCCAGACCACATCCACGAAGTGCCAGTACCACGCTGCGGCCTCGAACCCGATATGCTTGTCGGCGGTGAAATGACCTTGCCGCAGGCGCAGGTAGCACACGAAAAGAAAGATCGTGCCGATGATCACGTGCGCCCCGTGGAACCCGGTCGCCATGAAGAAGTTCGCGCCGTAAATATTGCCGGCAAAGCCGAACGCGGCATGGGTGTATTCGTACGCCTGAAACGCAGTGAAGATCACACCGAGGATAATCGCCAGAAGCAGACCTGTCGCCATATCCTTGCGGTTGTTTTCGTGCACCAGCGCATGGTGCGCCCAGGTGGCGGCTGCGCCCGAACACAGCAGGATCAGCGTGTTGATCAGTGGCAGATGCCAGGGGTCGAAGGTTTCAATTCCCACAGGTGGCCAGACACCGTCGACCGCCGGGCTCATGCCGCCCGGATCCATCGGATAGAGCGCGTGCTTGAAGAACGACCAGAACCAGGCAAGGAAGAACATCACCTCGGACATGATGAAGAAGATGAAGCCATAGCGCAGCCCGATGCGCACGACCGGCGTATGGTCTCCCGCGCTGCTTTCGCGGACGACCTCCGTCCACCAGCCGACCATTGTGACGATGACGCCAAGCAAGCCGACGATGAACATCGCAGGTGTCATGCCTTTCATCCAGAGCACGGCTCCGAACAACATGATGAACCCGGCCACGGCGCCTACGAAAGGCCAGACCGAGGGTGGCAGAATGTGGTAATCGTGGTTTTTCGCGTGTGCCATGCGGAGTCCCTCGCGCGTTTAGTTGTAGCTCTGTGCCGGACCTTCGGATCGGGTCAGGCTGGCTTGGGTTTGATCCCCTGCCTCTTCGGGCATGTCGATCTGATAGAATGTGTAAGACAGGGTGATGTGGCTGTTGAACTTGGCCTCATCATCCTCGACAAGCTCGGGGTCGA
Organism: Tropicimonas sp. S265A; assembly: GCF_049800835.1. Taxonomy (NCBI): domain Bacteria; kingdom Pseudomonadati; phylum Pseudomonadota; class Alphaproteobacteria; order Rhodobacterales; family Roseobacteraceae; genus Tropicimonas; species Tropicimonas sp. S265A. The sequence continues at coordinate 248,561 of NZ_JBNAFU010000004.1, read as the reverse complement.
CGAAGAACGTCACCGGCATCAGCACCGTTTCCCCCGGCATCAAAACCTGTTCCTCGAAACAGAAGCAGTCGATCTTGGTAAAGTACGGGCCCGCGTTGAACGGGGCCACGTTGTAACTGGCAGATCCCGCGACGGGAACATCGGTCGGGTTGTGCGCCTCGTAGAAGGCCAGACCGGTTTCACCGATGCGGATCTCCACCTCGCGCTCGACCGGTTTGAAGGTCCAGGGCATGTCGCGCTCCAGCGAGGCGTCGAACTTGACCTTGATGGTGCGGTCCAGAATGACGTCCGATCCGGCTTCGGCGGTATTGGTGGTACCGCCGAAGCCGGTGACGCGGCAGAACCAGTCATAAAACGGCACAGCCGCCCAGGCGAGGGCCCCCATCGTCACCACGACGCCGACCAGTTGCAGCACGGTCTTGCGGTGGTTGGGCGGCGTTTTGGATGTGTCTTGAACTACGGTCCTGTCAGTCATTGCTGTCCTCGATCGATCAGTTCGGGGCGCGCTACATGGTCAAAGCCCTGAACCGGGCCGTCTTCGGTGACTTTGGCGATGGTCAGGCCAAACACAATGGCGGCAAATCCGATCAGCAATCCCGCAACGCCGAAATTCCGACCCGAGCGACGGGTATGCAATTCATGATCCTTGCCGAATGCCATCGTGTCAGCCCCCTATCAACGTCAGGCCTGCACGGGTCAGCGTCGCCTCGATCAGAAGCGCACCAAAGTGCAGGAAGAGATAAAGCAGAGAGAATTTGAAGACCCGCTTCTCCACCGCGTAACCGTCCGCATCCGCCTGCGCCTCGTCACGGCGCCAGATATCCCAAGCGCCCTTCAGGAAGATGGCATTCAGCACGAGGGCGGTGACCAGATAGAGCGGCCCGGCAACCGGGGTCAGCGCAAGGCCAAGAGCCACCGGCACGAGCAGCACGGTATACACGAGGATATGCTGGCGTGTCTTCCGACGACCGTGCGTGACCGTCAGCATCGGTATGCCCGCGTCGTCGTAGTCCGATTTCATGAACAGGGCGAGCGCCCAGAAGTGCGGCGGTGTCCACATGAAGATCAGCGCAAACATCAGGACCGCTTCGACACTTACGGACCCGGTCGCTGCGACCCACCCGATCATCGGCGGAAAGGCCCCCGCAGCACCTCCGATCACGATGTTCTGCGGCGTCGACCGCTTGAGCCACATCGAATAAACAACAGCATAGAAGAAGATCGTGAAGGCCAGCAGGGCCGCAGCCAAGGCGTTAGTGGCCAGCCACAGCATCACCACCGACAGCCCGGACAACCCCAGTCCAAGCGCCAACGCCTCCCCCGGGGCGACCTTGCCCGCGGGAATAGGGCGCTGGCGCGTCCGGCGCATCACCTGATCGATATCCGCATCCCACCACATGTTCAGCGCGCCCGAGGCCCCGGCCCCGATTGCAATGAACAGGATTGCGCAGAACCCGACCATCGGGTGCACCGGAGCAGGTGCAATCAGCAAGCCCACAAGGGCCGTGAATACCACCAGCGACATCACACGCGGCTTCAGCAGCGCGAAGTAATCGCCAAAGCTTCCCTCCCCGCTCTGAATAGCAGGTCCCTGGCGGGTTTCGAAACTCAGGTCGCTCATGCGGCCTCCTCAGACAAGCGCCAAGGCGCCCGGGTTCGGGCGCCTCGTTCGAACGATCGGGATCAGCGGGACGCGACTTGCGTCGGCGCAGGCACACCGGTGTTGGCGGCAACCTGCTGCGCGACCCACTCCTCGTATGCTTCCTTCGACACGACCTTTACCGTGATCGGCATATAGGCGTGATCCTTGCCGCACAGCTCGGAGCACTGGCCAAAGTAAATGCCTTCCTTCTCGGCCGAGAACCAGAGCTCCGCCAGACGCCCCGGGATACCGTCCTGCTTCACGCCAAAGGCAGGAATGGTCCAGGAATGGATCACGTCGGCGGCCGTAACCTGGACCACAACCGTGGTGTCCACGGGAACGACCATCGCCGTGTCGGTGGCCAGAAGGTAATGTTCCGGCGCGTAGCCGTGCTCTTCAAGCTCATCCTCGGCAAGCATGAACCCTTCAAAGCTGATATCGTGATCGGGATACTCGTAGCCCCAGTACCACTGGTAGCCGGTCGCCTTGATCGTAACCTCGGCTTCGGGAATCTCCTGCTGCTTGAACAGGACCGGCAACGAGAACGCACCGATAAACACGAGGATCAAGATCGGCACCACCGTCCAGGTGATCTCGATCGGCGTGTTGTGGCTAAATGCGGCCGGGTTCGGGTTGGCCTTGGCGTTGTGACGGATGATTGTCCATGCAATCAGCGCGGTGACAAACAGCACGATGATGGTGATGATCACCAGCAACATTCCATCGAGCCACTGCAACTCGCGCGCGAGTTCTGTCGCGGCAGGTTGAAAGCCGATGCCACGGTCGATTGGCTGTCCGATAATCTCCATGCCTTCGCGATTGTCCGCCCAAGCGGAAGACGCAGTCAACGCGCCGAAAGCAGCCGCTAGCATGCCGGTTGTCCGGGTGAATTTCGCCATGTGTCGTTTCCTGTTCTCGCGCGGCTCGCAAGCCGCCCCTGTTCGCTTGCGGCGCGGTCGCCGCATTCCCATCTGCCCGGTATAGGGCGTCGGCATAGGCCGCATTGCCGTATGCCGTTGTGTCCTGCCAGTGTGTGAACCATATTCTATTCGACCAGACAAGAAGGCGACCTGCGCCCTCGTGTCGCGATTTGACATAGATCAAGGAACCCGTGATGACCGACGCAGCGTTTCGCCCGTTTGAGACCTCAATCGACGAAGGCCGGGCGCTTGCCTTGCTGCAATCCGCCGTCGCAGGCGCGGATGATGGCGAGCTTTTCCTTGAGAAAAGGCGGTCTGAGGCGCTGGTTCTGGATGACGGTCGAATCAAGACCGCCAGTTACGATGCCAGCCAGGGATTCGGCTTGCGTGCGGTGCGGGCCGAAACCGCCGGGTATGCGCATGCTACGGAGATTTCGGAAAGCGCGATTGCCCGAGCCGCCGAAACCGCACGGTTGGCCGTTGGGGATGGCGGCGGTGTGATGGCCTCGCCGCCCAAGGCGACCAACCGGCGGCTCTATACCGACGAAAACCCAATGGATGCGGCCCCCTTCGGCGTAAAGATCGACATGCTGCGCGAGATCGATGCCTTTGCCCGTGCGCTGGACCCAAGGGTTGTTCAGGTCTCCGCGTCCCTCGCGGCATCAATTCAGGAGGTCGAGATACTGCGCCCGGAAGGCCTGCGTGTATCCGATGTGCGCCCCATGACCCGGCTGAACATCTCTGTCATCGTGGAACAGAACGGTCGCCGGGAAAGTGGGTCCGCCGGAGGGGGCGGCCGCTACGGCCTGACCAGTCTGATGGCGGCAGACCATTGGCAGTCCGTGGCGCGCGAAGCGTTGCGGGTCGCGGTTGTCAACCTGTCCTCCATCCCTGCGCCTGCGGGTGTCATGGAAGTGGCCCTCGGGCCGGGCTGGCCCGGCATCCTGCTGCACGAGGCGGTGGGGCACGGGCTTGAAGGCGACTTCAATCGCAAGAAATCGTCGGCTTTTGCCGGTTTGATGGGCCAGCGCGTGGCGGCCCCCGGGGTCACTGTTCTGGATGATGGCACGATCCCGGACCGACGCGGATCGATCAGCGTCGACGACGAGGGGACGCCATCGGGCAAGAATGTCCTGATTGAAGACGGTATCCTTGTCGGCTACATGCAGGACCGCCAGAATGCGCGCTTGATGGGTGTGGAGGCGACAGGCAACGGACGCCGTGAGAGCTATGCGCACATACCGATGCCACGGATGACCAACACCTACATGCTGGGTGGCACGGCGGCGCCGGGGGATATCGTGGCGGATGTGAAGGATGGTATCTACGCGGTCGGGTTCGGGGGCGGACAGGTCGACATCACCAACGGCAAGTTCGTCTTCAGTTGTACCGAGGCTTACCGGGTCGAGAACGGAAAGGTCGGCGCGCCGGTCAAGGGAGCCACACTGATCGGTGACGGCCCCACGGCCATGACAAAGATCCGCGGTATCGGGAACGACATGGCCCTGGACCCCGGCATGGGCAATTGCGGCAAGGCCGGGCAATGGGTGCCGGTCGGTGTCGGGCAGCCGACTTTGTTGATCGATGGGCTGACAGTCGGAGGTGCCGCCGCCTGAACTCAACCCTTGGGCGAAAAAAATCGGGATAAGCCGATTTTTTCCTGTCTCTTTTACACGGCATTAAGGTTTACGGGCGCAATCTGGGCACAGATCAGGCGGGTTCGGGTGTTTGCGGTCTCTGTCGACCCACCCACCCTCGCACCACCTCAGACTTGAGGCGCAAACGACCCCTCCCGAACTCGCCTGATCCAACCCTTCCGCGGGATGTGCTGCCCAGCGGGCAGCAAGAGGATCCAGATGGCCCGCGACGACGCCCCCCAGCAGGACATGTTCGCCTCTGAGCTTCGGACGCACCACACCGCAGATGCGCATGATTTTCTGGGCTTCGCGCCCCCTGCATCCGAAGACGAAGCGCTGGATTGGTTGCAACTGATCCGCAGCCCGCGCATCGGACCGACCACGTTCCTCAAATTGCTCCGCAAACACCGCAGCGCAAGGCGCGCACTGGACGCCTTGCCAGACAGCGCCTGGGAAGCCGGGTTGCGCGACTACAGGCCGGCAGAGCGTCAGGTCGCGGAACGCGAATACAGGGCCGGTCAAAAGCTGGGCGCGCATTTGTTGGCGCTGAGTTCGGTGCGCTACAGCGCGCAACTCTCACAGATTAATGACCCACCGCCGCTTTTGTGGTGCCTCGGCGACGTGGGGCTGATGACGCGGGAATGCATCGGTATCGCCGGTGCGCGCAATGCGTCGTCTCTCGGCATGCGCCTGACGCGCGCGCTGGCCAAGGGATTGGGCAGCGAGGGCGCAGTCATCGTCTCGGGCGTGGCGCGCGGAATAGATCGCACCGCCCACGAAGCCGCGCTTGAGACCGGGACGATCGGCGTTCTTGCGGGCGGTGTGGATGTGATCTACCCGCGTGAAAACACGGATATCTACGAAAAGATGCGCGAAGACGGGCTGCTCATTTCGGAACAACCGCCCGGAATGCAACCACAGGCCCGGCACTTTCCGCGCCGCAACCGGTTGATCTCGGGCCTGTCGCTCGGGATTGTCATCCCCGAGGCCGCAACCAAGTCCGGGAGCCTGATCACCGCACGCGATGCGTCCGACCAGGGACGGGAGGTCATGGCCGTACCCGGGCATCCGTTCGATGCCCGCGCCGCGGGGTGCAACCAGCTGCTGCGCGAGGGGGCGACACTGATCCGAAACGCGGATGATGTGCTGGACGCGCTGCGCCCATTGGTCGATGCGCCCCAGCCCGGCCCCGTCGAAGGCGACGCCATGGCGCCGCGCCGCGCGAACCCCACCGCGTCAAATCCCGATAGCCGACCGCCACCGCCCGACCAGATCCGGGCACGCATCCTCGCCCATCTTGGCGCAGCCCCTTTGCCAGAAGATCAGTTGATACGAGATCTCGTCCTTCCGGCTGCTGCCGCAACCTCTGCCCTCGTTGAGTTGGAAATGGCAGGGCGCGTGATCCGGCACCCGGGGGGTGCGCTGAGCTTGGGCGGCTAGGCCGAACGTGTGCCAGAAAGCCCGCCGGAGCTAAGCCCGCTTTGCCAGTATCACGCCCCATACTGCAGGCGCGGCATTGACATTCACGAGGATCCCTCCACATCTTGCGCGCCAAGACCAGCCCCGTGAAATTAGGATCACACATGCCCGTTGTCATTGTTGAATCCCCGGCGAAAGCCAAGACAATCAACAAGTATCTCGGAGACGACTACACGGTGCTTGCCTCCTACGGGCATGTGCGGGACCTCCCCCCCAAAGATGGCTCCGTCGACCCCGAACACGGCTTCGAGATGCTGTGGGAAGTGGCGTCCGACAGCAAGAAACATGTCAAGGCCATTGCCGACGCGCTGAAGGACGATGACGCGCTGATCCTCGCGACCGACCCCGACCGTGAGGGGGAGGCGATCAGCTGGCACCTGATGGAGACTCTGACAAAGCGCAAGGCGATCAAGAAGTCCACCGAAGTGAGCCGGGTCGTGTTCAACGCGATCACCAAGACCGCCGTGACGGACGCGATGAAGGCACCCCGCGACGTGGATATGGAGCTGGTTGAGGCGTATCTCGCCCGCCGTGCGCTTGACTATCTTGTGGGCTTCAACCTTAGCCCGGTTCTGTGGCGCAAACTGCCCGGCGCGAAGTCGGCTGGCCGCGTGCAGTCGGTCTGCCTGCGCCTGATCGTTGAGCGCGAGATGGAGATCGAGGCCTTCGATCCACAGGAATACTGGACCGTCCGCGCGATGCTGGAGACCCCGCGCGGCCAGACGTTTGAAGCGCGCCTGACCCATCTGGGCGGCAAGAAGCTCGACAAGTTCGACATCGCGACTGCCGAGGCCGCAGAACTTGCAGTCAATGCCGTGTCCTCGCGCGCGCTCAGCATCCATTCGGTCGAAGCCAAACCCGGCACGCGCAACCCGTCCGCGCCCTTCATGACCTCCACCCTCCAACAGGAGGCCAGCCGCAAGTTCGGCATGGGCGCACGCCAGACCATGAGCACCGCTCAACGCCTCTACGAGGCGGGCCACATTACCTATATGCGGACCGACGGCATCGACATGGCCCCCGAGGCCGTTACGGCGGCCCGCAGCGCGATCGAGGACCGCTTCGGTACGAAGTACCTGCCCAAGAGCCCGCGCATCTATAAGAATAAGGCAAAGAACGCACAAGAAGCACACGAGTGCATCCGACCGACGGAGATGTCCGCCGCCCCGGACGTATTGAAGCTGACGGACGCGGATCAACGCAAGCTGTACGATTTGATCTGGAAACGGACAATCGCCAGCCAAATGGCCGCCGCCCAACTGGAGCGCACCACGGTCGATATCGGATCCCAAGACAAACAGGTCGTGCTGCGGGCCACCGGCCAGGTTATCGTGTTCGACGGTTTCATGAAGGTCTACACCGAGGGTCTTGATGACGATGTTCTAGACGATGACGACAAGCGCCTGCCGCAAGTCGCACAAGGCGAACCTGCAAAGCTTGCCGCATCAGGCCTTGAGGCGATTTTCGTCAAAGCCGCCGAGAGCGAGGGCAAGATCACCGCAGATGGCGGCCTGCGACGTCACCCCGGTGGGCTTCTGGACGACAGTGGCGCGGTTTTCGGCCAGCAGCATCATACCCAGCCACCCCCGCGGTACACCGAAGCCACCCTGGTCAAGCGGATGGAGGAACTCGGGATCGGTCGCCCGTCCACCTATGCCTCCATCGTGACGACGATTCAGGATCGCGGCTATGTCGTGAAGGAAAAGAACCGTCTGATCCCCGAAGACAAGGGGCGGCTCGTGACCGTCTTTCTCAGCAATTATTTCCGCAAGTACGTCGGGTATGACTTCACCGCCGACCTCGAAAACCAGCTCGACGAGGTAAGCTCAGGCGATCGCAACTACAAAGACGTTCTGGAACGCTTCTGGCGTGACTTTTCAGCCGCCATTTCCGAGACCTCCGAGCTGCGCATCACCGATGTTCTGGAAAAGATCAACGAAGTTCTGGAACCGCATCTGTTCCCCCCCAAGGAAGACGGATCGGATCCGCGCCTGTGCCCGAACTGCGGAGCGGGACGACTGAGCATGCGAACTGCGCGTTCCGGCGGGGCGTTCATCGGATGCTCGAATTATCCCGAATGTCGCTACACCCGCGCGTTCGCCCCGCCGGGCGACGGAGATGACGAGATCGGGCCAGATGGCAAGATGCTGGGCGTGGACCCAAACACGAGCCAGCCCGTCACCTTGCGAAAGGGCCGGTTCGGCCCCTATGTCCAACTGGGTGAGGCGACCGAAGAAGAGCCGAAGCCGCCGCGCGCCTCGCTTCCGAAGGGCTGGAAGGCAGAGGAACTGGATATAGAGAAAGCCCTGATGCTGCTGAGCCTGCCACGGGAGATCGGCCCCCACCCCGAAGACAACGAGAAAGTCGAAGCCGGGATCGGGCGTTACGGACCCTACGTGAAGCACGGACGCATCTATGCCAACCTGCCTGAGGTGGACGAGGTCTTCACCGTTGGCATGAACCGGGCGGTCGAACTCCTGGCCCAGAAAGCCGCGCGCGGCGGGCGCGGAGCGGCCGCAAAGCCGCTGCGCGAACTCGGAGAACACCCGCAGGAAGGTGGTCCGGTCAACGTCATGGATGGGCGGTACGGACCTTACGTCAAATGGGCCAAGATCAACGCGACCCTGCCCAAGGGCACTGAACCCGACGCGGTCACGATGGACATGGCCGTCGAACTGATCGCGGAAAAAGCGGCGAAAGGCGGCAAGAAAAAACCTGCTGCCAAACGCAAGACCGCTGCGAAGAAGACGACCAAGACCCCCTCCAAGGCCGCCACTGCGAAGAAAAAAACAGCCTGAGACCCTTTGCGTACGGCCCCTGCATTGACAGTTTTGCGCCGCAGCGCCAAAAACGGGCAACTTCTTAAGGGGCACTTCTCATGAACAAGATCTACGGAACCGCGACCGAAGCGTTGGACGGGCTGCTTTCGGATGACATGCTGATCGCGGCAGGTGGATTTGGCCTTTGTGGCATTCCCGAGTTGCTGATCCAGGCCATCGTGGACAGCGGTGTCAGCGGTCTGACCGTCGCCTCGAACAATGCCGGGGTGGACGATTTCGGATTGGGGCTTCTGCTGCAAACCAGGCAGGTCAAGAAGATGATGTCGTCTTATGTCGGTGAAAATGACCTGTTCATGCAGCAATATCTGTCAGGCGACCTGGAAATCGAATTCAACCCGCAAGGCACCCTGGCGGAGCGTATGCGCGCCGGCGGAGCGGGAATTCCTGGCTTTTATACCAAGACAGGGGTCGGAACCGTCATCGCCGAGGGCAAGGAGCACAAGGATTTCGACGGTGAGACATACATCCTTGAGCGCGGGATCTTTGCGGACCTCGCCATCGTCAAGGCTTGGAAGGCCGACGAGACCGGCAATCTGGTGTTTCGCAAGACCGCGCGTAATTTCAACCCACCGGCTGCAATGTGTGGTAAGGTCTGCGTTGTTGAGGTCGAAGAGATTGTTCCCACAGGCTCACTCGATCCGGACAACATCCATCTGCCGGGCATCTACGTGCATCGGTTGATTCAGGGTGAGCATGAAAAGCGGATCGAGCAACGCACGGTTCGCGCGGCCTGAGAGGGGAGCTCGGAGGCGCCATGAAACCACGTACGCTGGGATCGGTTCTTGATGACCGCGAAGCCCTCGCCGGGTTTTCGCGCGCACGCGTTGCAATCGTGCTGACCAATCCGAACATCAAAGACAATCCGATCGTCTACGTGAACGACGCCTTCGAACGCGTGACAGGGTACTCCAAGACTGCCGCGATCGGACGCAACTGCCGGTTTCTCCAGGGCTCTGGTACGGATGAAACGGACGTGGCGAAGCTGCGTCAGGCCATTGAGCGCGAAGAAGATGTCACCGTCGACATTCTGAACTACCGCGCGAGCGGCGAGCCGTTCCTGAACCGGCTGATCATCGCACCGGTAAAGTCGGATGACGGAAATTGCCATTACTTCATTGGCATCCAGAAGGCCATGTCCGGCCGCGATCTGGATCAGTCCACCGTCAGCCTGGAAAAGAAGCTGTCGGCGCTCCAGCGTCGGGTCAGCAAGGACATGTCGATGCTGATCGACATCGTGCGCGAGAAATCGAACACGATGCACAGCGAAGAAGGGTTCCAGGCCCTGGCACGGCGGATCGAATGCCTGCAACTGCTGTACGAGGAAATGAGCCTGAGCGATCGCGATGCCCATCGCCAAGGCATTCCGATGGCGAGCTACCTGACACGGGTCGCCAACGCGATCGCACATGCCGATGGCAAACCGGGGGTAGCCTTCACGGTGGACTGCGCGAGGTTCGATTGCAGTCTCGAAGTGGCCCTGCGCATCGGCCTGATCCTGTCAGAAGTTCTGACCAACGCATTTTCCCACGCGTTCTCGGGGCTGGATGCGGGCACGGTCAAACTGTCGGTCACTGAACTGACCGAGGGCGGGTGCCGCCTCGTAATCTCGGATGACGGCATCGGGATCCCGCGACAAATGCAATGGCCCAGTGATGACACCCTCGGCGGTCGCATCGTCGGGGAGCTGGTCGAAGGTCTTGAAGGGACCATCAATGTAAATCGCGGTGCCGCCGGCACCGTAGTGATCATAGACGTGCCCGCGGGCGCCTGAAGTAACAGAAGGAACCGGCAGCACCATGCCTTGGGATCGCAACCAGATGGCCGCACGTGCGGCGCAGGAACTAGAAGACGGCATGTACGTGAACCTCGGGATCGGGATTCCGACACTGGTGTCGAACTACATACCCGAGGGCGTCTCCGTCACGCTGCAGTCGGAAAACGGCATGCTCGGCATGGGACCGTTTCCGTCCGAGAACGAGGTTGACGCCGATCTGATTAACGCGGGCAAGCAGACAATCACGGAGCTACCGCAAACTGCTTACTTCGACAGTTCCCAGAGCTTCGGCATGATCCGCGGCGGCAAGATCGCCATGGCAATCCTCGGGGCCATGGAAGTGGCCGAAAATGGTGATCTGGCAAACTGGATGATCCCCGGCAAGTTGATCAAGGGCATGGGCGGCGCGATGGACCTCGTCGCGGGGGTCGGTCGTGTTGTTGTCGTGATGGATCACACCAACAAGAAGGGTGAGACGAAACTGCTGAGCGAGTGCACCCTGCCGTTGACCGGCAAAGGCGTGGTCGACCGCATCATCACCAACCTTGGCGTTCTGGATGTGGCCGAAGGTGGCCTCAAGATCGTTGAAACCGCCGATGGCGTGACCGAAGACGAAATCCGCGCGAAAACCGCAGCGCACATTGTCTGATCGTCCCATCGAGCAGGAACAGAACGGCTCCAAGGGCCGATATGTCCTGCGCGAAAAAGGTCTGGAGGCCGAGCTAACGTACACCGTGAGCTCCCCTACCCTCGTGATTGCAGACCATACGGGCGTGCCAGAAGCGCTGCGCGGAACGGGGGCTGGCAAAGCCCTCGTCGCCCGCCTGGTCACGGATGCGCGGACACAAGGCTTTCGCATTGTCCCGCTTTGCCCCTTCGTGAACTCTGAACGGCGCAAGCACCCCGAGTGGGCGGACCAGTTTCAGGTCTAGCGGGTGTCAGTTTGATGCGATCGGTGCGAACACGCACCCATCGGTAGCCAGTTCTGGCGGCGTCACGCACAACCCGCGCGCCACGCGCCACGCCGACAGCACCTTTAACACATATGCCCGCGTTTCGGGGAAGTCCGGCACACCGCCCGCCCCATCCTGAGCACGCTCTACCGCGCCCTCCCCGGCATTGTAACCGGCCAGAGCGAGGATCGGGTCGCCATCGAACCGCTCCATCAACCAGCTGAGGTAGGCAACACCGCCCCGCAGGTTCTGTTGCACATTGAATGGGTCCTTTACCTCGAAACGCTCTGCGGTGGCCGGGATCAATTGCATGAGCCCTTGCGCACCTTTCGGGCTGACAACGTCGACGTCCCCGCTGCTCTCCGTCCAGGCCACGGCTAGAATAAGCGCCGGAGAGACATTTTTCCCGATCGATGCAGTCAGCATGTCGCGCCCGTATTGCTCGGCAAGACTGGCAAGCGCGCTCAACGGCGGCGCTGCGGGCGCGGGATCGGCGCGGTCAAACCACGCCATCGCGGATAAAAAGCGCGCCGGTCCCGCATCCACGCGTCCGGTGCCCATGCTTTGCCAGAACCCCGACACTTCCAGCGGTTCCACATCAGTTGGCGGCGTGTCGGGCGCGGCGTCCGGTATGGCGACAGGCGGCGGATCGGGCGGCGGAACGATTTGAATATTAATCCTGTTGCGCGCCCCCGGGGCAGGCGGTGCGATCTTCTTGAAAGTGAAATCCGACGGCGGCACGGGCAACGTCTGGGTCTGTGCAGGCGCCGAAGGCTGGACCGGCAAACGAGTCGCCGAGTCCTGTCCCGTTTGGGCGGCTCCGTGAGTCGCTGTGAAAACGAGCCCAAACACGCCCCATATCGCGCCAAAACGGATATTTCCTGCCTCATTCCTGGGTTGTGCAGCCCCACCGGGCAGACAACGCCAAAAAAATTCGAAGAAAAATAAGAGCATTCTAGACCCAAAACCCCGGCATTAGACGCGTTGCGAAGGACAAACCCAGCGCTGGATCCCGGGATTGTTCACGTATCCTGCATAGGGGCAGCAAGTTTTCGCGAAAACACATTTCTTAACTCAGTGCTGCCCAAATCGCGCCCGAATCCAACAGCAAATTACAGTCATTCCGAACGGCACAGCGGTGCAACAGAAACGCACCAGCCACATCGGTACCTGACCTGACTGAAGTAACTTAACAAGGACCAAACTTATGAAACTCTTCAAGCTCGCACAGACTTTCCGCAACGACGAAGACGGCGCAGTGACCGTTGACTGGGTTGTTCTGACCGCAGCCATCGTTGGCCTGGGCATCGCAGTGTACGGTGTTGTCTCTGGCGGTATTAACGACCTGTCCACGGACATCGACACCCAGCTGAAGACTGACCAGATCAAGACGACCTTCCAGTAAGGGTCTCGATCTACCCAAAGAATCAAAAGGCCACGCCGCGCGCGTGGCCTTTTCAGTGAAACACGACGGCAACGCGGGCCCTTTAAGGCCACGCGCCAAACTTGGTCGTGAATCCGCCCCATTCCTGACAGATTTCCAAGTGACCTTACGTCACCTACAGAATGTGATCGCGAAAACCGCGGCAGCGCCAGAAAGGAAGCAAGGGATGGAACTCAAGACATTGATTAAAGACTTTATCGACCAGGAAGACGGCGCAGTGACCGTCGACTGGGTTGTCCTGACAGCCGCTATTGTCGGTTTGGCCGTCGCCGTTTACGGCGTCATCAGCCAGGGCGTTCAGGATCTGTCGACAGACATCGACACCCAACTCAAGACAGACCAGATCAAGACGACTTTCAACTAAGCCAAGCGCGAGCACCGGGAACGGGCAGTGCCGCCGGCACCGCCCTTTTTTGTTCGCTCACACCATTTCGCCCAGGCGAAAAATCCCTCAATTACCTGTTTTTAATTAACTTTTAGATGCCGTGGACTATTCGGCGAGCCGAGGGCCATGTCCAACAAACGCAGTCAAAAGACCTACCATTTTCCGCAAACGCACCACATTCGCGCCCGATTTGAGGGCGACATTGAGCACATCGAAACGGACACCAACACAACGCGCTGTGACGGTGGTAATCTGTAACAAAGGACCAAACACATGAAACTCTTCAAGCTCGCACAGACTTTCCGCAACGACGAAGACGGCGCAGTGACCGTCGACTGGGTTGTTCTGACCGCAGCCATCGTTGGCCTGGGCATCGCCGTTTACGGTGTTGTTTCCGGCGGCATCAACGACCTGTCCACGGACATCGACACCCAGCTGAAGACTGACCAGATCAAGACGACCTTCCAGTAAGGGTCTCGATCCACCCAAAGAATCAGAAGGCCACGCCGCGCGCGTGGCCTTTTTCGTGGAAGCCCGTCTTTGAACGGAAAGCCATGATGTTGCCGGATTTGCGCCGCGTCGGGAACATAGCATCGCGTTAACAATAGACTGAAGTAACCGGAACTAACCGTTCCACAGGTACAATCGAAAGGCGAACACATGCGTTTGGTGTTTGGACTGGTTTTGATTATTGGCGTTGGTCTCGCCGGGTTCGCGGTATGGACGGCCAAAGGGCGTTTTGATCAGTACCAGACTGTGCTGGCGTCCCAACAGGAACGCCTGGCACAAGCCGTCGACGTTGCCGAGATTTTCGTGATGGCCAAGGAAATCCGCTACGGACAAGAACTGACCCAGGAGCATGTGCGCAAGGTGCGCTGGCCCGCAGACGCGATTCCGGAAGGGGCGTACACGACCCTCGAAGAGATTTTCCCCGAAACTGTCGAGGGGGCCTTGCGGACGGCAACCCGTGCCATGGATGCGAATGAGCCGATCCTGAAGGCTAAGGTCACCGCACCTGGCGATACCGCTGGCGTCGCCTCGCGTTTGAAACGTGGTATGCGCGCCTTTGCGATCAGCGTGAACGTGACATCCGGCGTCTCCGGTCTCTTGCGGCCTGGTGACCGCGTCGATGTCTACTGGAGCGGCCCGATACAGGACCGCGAAGTGACCAAGCTCATCCAATCCAACCTGTCGCTCATCGCGATCGACCAGAACGCCGACATGGACGAGGCCACGCCGACAATTGCGCGCACCGTTACTGTACAGGCCTCACCGCAGGACGTCGCCTCGCTCGCACAGGCGCAACGCACAGGGGTGTTGTCACTTTCGCTGGTCGGTGCCTCCGACGATACGCTCGCCACGGCGATCGAAGTTGACCAAAATCGCCTTCTCGGCATCGAAGAAGAAGAAATCGTGATCGAAAAAGCCGAGGTCGAAGAAGTGTGCACTATCCGTACCCGCAGGGGTGCAGATGTAGTGGAAATCCCGATCCCCTGCACAAATTAAACCGCTGCAAGCGTACAAGCCGAGGCGTGGTGACCGTTGCAAAATGGCCACCGCGCCTCTTTGTTTTTAAACCAGCTTGCGTGAATAACACCGCCTTAGCCCATGATTCTTGCTAAAAATCTCGGAACCATGCACATTGCACGGATAAGGGACACAAGATCCCATTTTAATCGAGTGGTCATAGAGGCAGGATCACATGACACTGAAACGCATCTTTTGCGCGGGCCTGATCGGCGTCGCGTTGACCACGTCCCCAAGCGTGGTCGTGGCGCAATCTGAACCGATTCGCGTCCTTCAAGGGGAGACGAGTGCGCCGCTGCGGGTTCCGATGAACCGGGCCGTCGTCGTCGAGAGCGAGGTCCCGTTCGCGGAACTCTCAGTCGCCAACCCCGGAATTGCAGACATCGCAACGCTGTCAGATCGCACGATCTATGTCCTGGGCAAAGCACCCGGACGGACCACGATGACGCTGCTTGGCGCCGATGGGCGCCTGATTACCAACGTCGACGTTCAGGTCACCCCGGATGTTGCGGAGTTCAAGGAACGTCTGACGCAGATCCTCCCGGGTGAGAACATCGAGGTGCGGACCGCGAATGACGGGATCGTCCTGAGCGGTACGGCCAGCAGCATCACCGCGCTGGACCGTGCACTCGATCTCGCACAACGCTACGCCCCGGACCGGGTGTCGAACCTGATGACGGTCGGCGGCTCGCAACAGGTCATGCTGAAGGTACGTTTTGCAGAAATGCAGCGGTCGGTCGGCAAGGCACTGTCCGCAGGTATTACGGCCCAATACTCCGGCGACGATTTTTCGGTCTCCATCGGTGGCGGCAGTGGCTCGCTCGTGGATGGCGGCTCCGCAGGCCAGCCAGGCTCGACAACGCTCAACCTCAATCCAGAGGCGCTCGGCAGTATCGGCATCGGCTTCGATATCGGCGATGTGTCAATGGGCATCCTGCTCGAGGCACTGGAGCAAAAGGGCATGGTCCGCACGCTGGCGGAACCCAACCTGACTGCTTTGTCGGGCCAGAGCGCCAAGTTTCTGGCGGGTGGCGAATACCCGATCCCGGTGGCCGATGGCGACGGTGGGATCACGGTCGACTACAAACCCTTCGGTGTGCAGCTTGGGTTCATCCCGCGCGTGCTCGACGACGGGGTAATCAACCTCGAAATCGCGGCTGCGGTCTCAGCCATCGACTCCTCGGTGGCCATTGTAACCGAAAGCCTTTCGGTCGATGGGTTCAGCCGGCGCGAGGCGGAAACAACCGTGCAGCTGCGTGACGGCGAAAGCTTTGCAATTGCAGGACTTTTGCAGGATGACTTCCGCGATTTTGTTTCGCAGGTGCCGTGGTTCGGGGACATCCCGGTACTTGGCACCCTGTTCCGCAGCTCGGACTATCAGCGCGCGCAATCTGAACTCGTCGTCATTGTCACTGCACACCTCGTGACACCGACACGTGGGGAGGCCTTGGCCCTGCCGACCGACCGGGTTCGCATCCCGTCCGAAACCGAGCTGTTCCTGTTTGGTCGCACGACAAGCAACCGGTCGCCGCAAAGCGGTGCCGCAGGCGAAGTGGCACAACAGGACTTTTCCGGGTCCTATGGTTACGTGTTGGAGTAAGCGAGATGAAAATCATAACCCGCTCCGCAATCGTCCTTGCCGCCGCAACCTCGTTGAGCGCCTGCGCAGTCTACATGGGCACCGACGAAATCGGTGCCGAACTGGACGAAGGCAACTTCGGCAATCCGACGATGAACAACATCCTCGTGCAGACCGGACAACGATCTGCCGAGGCGAGCCTCGCACGGCGGTTCCAACAAGAGGTTCCATCGACGATCAACTTCGCGTTCGACAGTGCTGCTTTGACACCAGAGGCGCAGGCCGCGCTGGACGAACAGGCGCGCTTTATCCGGCAGTTCCCCGAGATCAAGTTCTCGGTCTTCGGGCACACTGACCTTGTCGGTTCCCCATCCTACAACCGTGGGCTCGGCCAACGCCGTGCCACGGCGGCGGTAAACTACATGATCTCGCGCGGGGTTGCGCGAGAGCAGCTTCAGGCGCTGGTCACCCTGGGTGAAACGCAACCACTGGTCGTCACCCAGGATCGGGAAGTCCGCAATCGGCGCACGGTTACGGAAGTCTCGGGCTTCCTGCCGCGCGCATTGACCGAACTGGATGGCAAGTACGCGGCTGTGATCTACCGCGAGTTTGTCGAGGCCGCGACGTTCGAACAGCAGATCGAGTTCGAAGACGGCGGCGGTGCCGGAGGCGGCGAAGGGGGCGGCGAAGAATAACGCGCGCCCAAATCCTGCCTTCAAGACCCCTGATTGTCCCCGCCACCGCGCGGGGGCTTTTCTTTTTGGGTGTTTGTTTTCGTCAGCCGCACAATCGCGGCTGTTTTGCCAAATTACTGCCCTGTTTACCCGCCAGCTTTAGGACCAGAGGCGTGAGTCTGTGAACCCTACCGGGGACTCCGTCGGTTTTTGAGGTGAAGATATGTCGAAAGCAGCGGCAGCAACCAATGCGTTTTCCGAAGCCGGAGAGGCGCCCGTTCAGGACGGGCCGCCCATTCTGGCCTGCACAGTGTCACGTGATGTGCAGAACTTTGAAATTCTCATCGACGAGATGGAAGCCAAGTACGGCGAGGCGTGGGGCGATCTTCTGCTTGAGGAAACGCTCGCATTTCTTGACCAGCCCGATGCTGCTCAACTTCAGGTTCTGGCGCTTGCACTGGATATCGATGACGAACCGGATCTTGACCTGATCCTCGACGTAACGCGCAAAGCAACCGAGCTCCAGGTGAATGTGCTGGTCATCGCGGACGAGCTGGACCCGCTGATCCTGCACCAGGTGCTTCAGGCCGGCGCGCGTGAGTTCCTGCCCTACCCGATGCCCGAAAACAGCCTCGCGGAGTCGATCGAACGGATCGTCCGCCCTGTCGTTCCGGCGGTCGCCTCCGCCCCGATTGACCCTGCCCCGCCCGAGGCACCGACAGAAGCTCTGCCGACACGAGTGACGAACGATTGCACGATCTTTGCGGTGCAAGGCCTGGCCGGCGGCGTTGGCGCGACGACCCTTGCCGTTAATCTCGCTTGGGAACTGGCAACGCTCAAGGGCACAGAACCTCGTGTCGCGCTGCTTGATATGGACCAGCAGTTCGGGTCCGTTGCGACCTATCTGGACCTGCCGCGCAAGGATCAGATCTTCGAACTGATGAGCGACATCGACAGCCTCGACGAGGATTCGTTTCGGCAATCCCTTCAGGTCGTGGAAGGCAAACTGAGTGTGTTCACGTCCCCGGCGGAGATCTTGCCGCTTGACCTGCTGCCGCCCGAAGACATGGAAAAACTGATCTCAACCGCTGCGGGCATGTTCGATTACATCGTGATCGATATGCCAAGCGCTCTGGTAAACTGGACCGAAACCGCGTTGCGCATGGCGGATGTCTTCTTTCCGGTGATCCAACTGGACCTGCGGTCGGCTCAGAACTCGCTGCGCTTCGTGAAAACACTGAAATTCGAGGACCTTCCGGTCGAAAAGCTGCGCTTCGTATTGAACCGGGCGCCGGGCGTGACGGATCTGGCCGGCAAGTCGAGGGTCAAACGCATGGCCGAAAGCCTCGACATCAGCTTCGGAGAAAAGCTGCCAGACGGCGGTAAGGCGGTTCTTGAATCCAATGACCACGGAACGCCACTGGCCTTGCGTTCCGCGAAGAACCCTCTGCGCAAAGAGGTGATGAAGCTCGCGAAGTCACTGCATGAAATCAGTTCGGGCGCTGAACAAGTCGCCAAGTAAGTAAAAGGGGCAACAGGTGTTTTCGAAGTACCGCAAGGACGAACCGGCCAAACCGGTGGCCGTTGAAGCAATCGCAGCGAAAGCTGCGGCCGTTGTTCCCGCAGATACCCAGGACAAGGGCGCGTCCAAGGCCGCGCGCCGCCCCATGCCGCAAAAGGCGGCTGCGCAACCCGAACAGGCGGACAAAGAAGCACGCCGCCAGCAAAAACTTAATGAAATCAAGGTCGAGCTTCACAAGGAACTGTTGGAGCAGCTGAACCTCTCGGCACTGGAAAGCGCGAGCGAAAAAGAACTGCGCGCAGAAATTGCCGAGATCGCCTCGGAAACCGTGGCGGGCATGAGCGTTGTTCTGAACAAGGAAGAGCGGCGCACCCTGCATGAAGAACTGTATGACGAAGTCCGTGGCCTCGGCCCGTTGGAGCCGCTCCTGAAAGACGACAACGTCAACGATATCCTCGTGAACGGACCACAACGCGTCTTTGTCGAGCGTGACGGCAAACTCTCGCTTTCAGACGTGAAATTTCGCGATGAAAAGCACCTGTTACGGATCATCGACAAGATTGTCTCCGCTGTGGGACGCCGTGTGGACGAACAGAACCCCTATGTGGACGCCCGTCTCGCCGATGGCTCACGCTTCAACGCGATGGTGGGCCCAATTGCCTGCGACGGCAGCCTCGTTTCCATTCGTAAGTTCAAGAAAGACAAGCTTGGCATCGACGATCTAGTGCGTTTCGGCGCGTTTTCAGAAGAGATGGCCGTTTACTTGCAGGCTGCGGTCGCCTGTCGCCTGAACGTCATCGTGTCGGGCGGGACCGGGTCGGGTAAGACGACCACGCTCAATGCCCTGTCCAGCTTCATCGACAATTCCGAACGTATCCTCACGATCGAGGATACCGCGGAACTCCAGCTTCAACAGGTGCATGTGGGCCGGATGGAAAGCCGCCCTGCAAACGTCGAGGGAAAGGGCGCCGTTTCACAGCGCGATTGTTTGCGCAACGCCCTGCGGATGCGCCCCGACCGGATCATCGTCGGCGAGACCCGCGGCGAGGAAGTGATCGACATGTTGCAGGCGATGAACACTGGCCACGATGGCTCGATGACCACCATCCACGCAAACTCCGCCCGAGACGGTGTCAGCCGATTGGAAAACATGGTCGCAATGGCCGGGATCGAAATGCCGATCCGTGCCCTGCGCGCGCAAATCTCCAGCGCTGTAAACTTGATTGTGCAGGCCTCGCGCCTTCAGGACGGGTCGCGCCGCATGGTCTCCATCACGGAGATCACGGGGATGGAAGGTGACATCATCTCCATGCAGGAGGTGTTCAAGTACCAGCGCACCGGCCTTGGACCCGACGGCAAGATCATCGGTCACTTCACGGCAACCGGCGTCCGCTCCCACTACTCGGAGCGTTTCAAGTCCTGGGGCTACGACCTTCCACCGTCCATATACGAACCGACAAAGGCCTGAGCCATGGAAATCAGTATCGAACCACTCATTTACATCGGCATTTTTGTCGGCGTGGTGATGCTGGTCGAAGGCATCTACCTGGTGGCGTTCGGCAAATCGATCAGCCTCAACAACCGGGTCAACCGGCGCCTCGAAATGCTCGACAAGGGCGGCAATCGCGAGGCTGTGCTGGAACAACTCCGCAAGGAGATGTCGCAGCACAAGGGAACGTCGATCCTGCCTCTCTACGCGATGCTCGCGGACAAGGCTCAGAAGGCCAACATCGCCTTCTCGCCCTTGGCGCTGATCATGATCATGGTCTTGTTGACCGGTGTGGCCTTTATCGGCCTGACCATCGGAACCGGCGCAAGTCTGCCGATCCGTGGGGTCGCGTCAGTCGTGATCGGTGTCGGCGGCGTCTACATGTGGGTCGCCAAGAAGGCGAAGAAACGCCTCGCCATGATCGAAGAGCAATTGCCGGACGCCGTTGAACTCATGGTGCGATCCCTGCGCGTCGGGCATCCGTTCACATCGGCAATCAACATTGTCGCGAAGGAGGTCGCGGACCCGTTGGGCACGGAATTTGGCATGATCGCTGATGAAGCCGCTTACGGTCGCGACATCACGGAGGCGCTCAAAGAGCTTGCCGAGCGAATCGACATGCAGGATTTGCGCTTCCTTGCAGTGGCCGTGTCCATCCAGAGCCAATCGGGGGGCAACCTTGCGGAGATCCTCGATGGCTTGGCGAAGGTGATCCGGGCGCGGTTCAAGCTGTTCCGGCGGGTGAAGGCCATCACCGCGGAGGCGAAATGGTCAGGAATGTTCCTGTCGGGCTTTCCGTTTGCCGCCCTTGTCGGGATCAACCTTCTGGAACCCGATTACTATGCGGATGTCGTTGATACGCCTGCATTTATTCCCGCCTGCGTGATCGTCGCCGTGTTCCTGACAGTGAACGTCATCTTCATGAAAATGATGGTCAACATCAAGGTTTGACCTGCCCGCCCGGAGATATCTGATGCTCGAGACGATCAACCTCAAAATCACCGAACTCCTCGGCCCATTGGGACCTCTGTTCGTGGTGGGATTCCTCGGCGCGATCCTGATTTTCGCCACGCTGCCGGTCTTGCTGCGCCGGGAAAAAGACCCGCTGCAAAAGCTCAAGGAAGAGCGCACAGGCCAAAAGCGTCAGGCAGCCGCCAGCGCCGATCAGAAGCAGTTGCGCCAAAACGATCCGGGCAAGAAGCTCGAGCGGTTCTCTCAATACCTCGAACCTCAGGACACTGCCGAGTTTTCCGCAATCCGGCTCAAGCTGATCCAGGCCGGATATCGTCAGAAATCCTCGGTCCAGATTTTCCACTTTGCCCAATTCGCTCTCGGCATCGGCTTTCTGCTGCTTGGGGTGCTTTACACTTTCTTTCTTGGTGGTGGCGGAGCGGAACCGGATGTCACCAAGGCCACGCTCACCACGCTGCTGCCGGGGTTTTGCGGCTACTACCTGCCGAAATACTGGATCGATAAACGGATCAACAAGCGCCAGGGCGAGATTGAAAACGGCTTTCCGGACGCGCTTGACCTGATGCTGGTCTGCGTCGAGGCCGGCCAGGGCATCGACCAGGCCATCATCCGGGTATCGAGCGAAATCCGCGCAGGTTTTCCGGACCTCGCCGACGAGTTCGAGATGGTCTCGTTCGAGATCAAGGCAGGTAAGGATAAGGTCACGGTTCTCAAGGACATGGCGGAGCGTTGCGGAGTACCGGATGTGACGTCGTTCGTGACGGTTCTGATCCAGTCGCAGAGCTTTGGTACCTCCATCGCGGATGCGCTACGGGTCTACGCGTCCGAGATGCGTGACAAGCGCGTGATGCGGGCTGAGGAAAAGGCAAACGTGTTGCCGACAAAGCTCACCCTCGGCACGATGATGTTTACAGTTCCACCGCTGTTGATCATCCTGATCGGGCCATCAATGTGGAATATCTATGAGACCTTGTCACAAAGAGGAGGGCAGTAGGCAGATCGCCATCCGCGCGGCGTTTCTGGCGCTTGCGCTCTGCGGGCTGACCGCGTGCGATACGGGATCTTCAGCGGTCCTCACCCCGATAGAGGATGGTCCCGTTGCTCCCGGTGTCGCCGTTTCCGAAGCCCCGTTGGTCGATCAGATTACCGTTGCAAACAGGCTTATGGCCGCCGGGGAATACGAACTTGCGCTGGATGCCTTCTTCCGTGCTGCTTCCCAAACCGGCCTGACCGCCGAAGTGCTCAGCGGGATAGGGTCCGCCAACCTGGAACTCGGCCGCCTGGATCAGGCCGAAGCGCAACTGCGAAACGCGATAGACAAGGACGAGGACTACACCCCCGCATGGAACAACCTCGGGGTGATCTTGATGGAAAAAGGGGAATACGGCGAAGCCAGCCGGGTCTTCAAAACGGCCTTTGCGCTCGACGATGGCGCCTCGGACGAAATTCGGTCGAACCTGAGCTTAAGCCTCGCAAAAATGGAAAATGCGCGTTATAGTCAAGAACATAACAAAGAAGACGACTTTGGCCTCGTCTGGCAGGGCTCCGGCAGTTATCTGCTCGTCGCCCCTGATCAGCCGTAAGGATCGAAGCGCTCGAGCAGTAAAGGACGCGAAGATGCGCCGCATTCTCATCTGGGGCCCTGCGGCCCTGGCTGCCCTTGCCGTTTCGGCATGTGCGCCGAAAGACGACGTCGATGTGACCCGCGAATTTGACGCTGTCAACGTGATCGACGAAAGCAATCTCAACGATCTGATGCTGAATTCCGCCTCCGCGGACGAAGCGGTGACTTACTTTGAACGGGCTACGAGAGAGTTTCCCGACCGGGTCGATCTGAAACGCGGTTTGGCGAAGTCGCACACCCGCGCAGGGAACACGACACCCGCCGTCGTGGCGTGGACAAAGGTTATCGACACGGGCGAGGCGACAAATGACGATCGTGTCGAATTCGCTGGCGCGCTGATCCGCGCAGGTGAATGGGACCGCGCCAAGACGCAACTGGACAAGATTCCACCCACCTACGAAACCTTCGATCGCTACCGCATGGAAGCGATGGTCGCGGACAGCGAAGAAGACTGGCGCGCATCCGACAGTTTCTATGAAACGGCCGTGGGCCTGACTACACGGCCCGCCGGGGTGTTGAACAATTGGGGATACTCGAAGCTGACCCGTGGTGAATTCACCGACGCGGAGCGCTTGTTCAACGAGGCGATTGGCTACGACCCCAAGCTCTTCACCGCGAAGAACAACCTGATCCTGGCACGCGGTGCACAGCGCAACTACGTCCTGCCGCCGATCCCGGTGACGCAGACGGAACGGGCTCAGTTGCTGTATACGCTTGGCCTGTCGGCCGTGAAACAGGGCGATGTGTCAACGGGGAAGGGTCTCCTGAGGGAGGCGGTCGATACACACCCGCGCCATTTCGAAGAAGCGGTACGCGCGTTGCGTACACTTGAACAGGGGGCTTGAGCTCATGACCGTCACGATGTCCGAGGCCCTTTGGTTTCTGCCCTTCATCGTGCCGGTCTGCCTTTTCGTGGCCTGGAGCGACATGAAATTCATGCGCATCCCGAACAAGACCGTCCTTCTGCTGGTCGGAGTGTTCGCCGTCGTCGGGTTGGTTGCCCTGCCGCTCGTGGACTATGCTTGGCGCTGGGTGCATCTGATCGTCATTCTGCTGATTGGGTTCATCGCATCGAGTGCGGGTCTTGTCGGCGCGGGCGACGCCAAGTTCGCCGCCGCCATGGCACCATTTTTCGCGTTTGGGGACGCGGCCCTGGTGCTCATGCTGTTTTCAGCCATTCTGCTTGGGGCGTTCGTGACGCACCGGATCGCCCGCGCAATCCCGGCCGTGCGCCGTGCACTGCCCGACTGGGAAAGCTGGACCCGCAAGCGCGACTTTCCCATGGGGCTCGCCCTCAGCGGCACCCTGATGTTCTACTTTCTTCTTCCGGTAATCCTGCCGGGAATTACCCTGTCTTAAGGTCCTCAGCCTAGCCTGCCCTCGGAGGATTGAAATGAACCAGCACATGCCCCCAGCGCTCGCGCCCGCGCGCCCTCGATCCATCGCGGATCTGGGCCTGCCTGCGACCATGTTGCAGGACATCCTGCTCAAGACGATGTTTCGCCGCTCATTAGAGCGGGCCTCCGAACTGTCGGAGGCGATGTCGATCCCCGTGCCGCTGGTTCAGGATCTGATCGACACCGCGCGCCAACTCAAGATGATCGAGTCTCTGGGCTCCCTTACATCTTCGGGTATGGAAGAAATGCGTTTCGCGCTGTCGGATTTGGGCAAGGCGCGCGCATTGGATGCGCTTGCGCAATCGGAGTATTACGGTGCGGTTCCTGTTCCGCTGGAACACTTCGCCGCGCAGTCGGAACGCCAGTCCATCAAGAACGTGACCATCACGGCAGAAAAGCTCGCTCAGTCCATGGGCCACCTCGTTTTGCCCAAAGATCTTCTGCGCCATCTTGGCCCGGCCATCACATCGGGTCGCTCGGTACTGCTCTACGGCCCGCCGGGCAATGGTAAGTCATCGATTTCAAACGGTATTCGCGACGCACTTGGGGACCATGTCTACGTGCCGCGGGCCATCTCCTACGGCGGCCAGATCATAACCGTTTTCGACCCGGTGGTGCACACGGAGGTGGAAAGCCCCGAGCAGGCCACCTCAACCCTGCGCCGCGTCGCAGGGTTCGACCACCGGTATGTCTGCTGCCAGCGCCCCGCGGTGATCACCGGGGGCGAGCTGGAACTTTCAATGCTTGATCTCAGCTACAACCCGGTAGCCCGAACCTACACAGCGCCCCTGCAAATGAAGGCCACGGGCGGCATTTTCATCGTGGACGACCTTGGTCGACAGGCTGAACCGCCACAGGCCCTCATCAACCGCTGGATCGTTCCGATGGAAGCCAGCTACGACATCCTGGCGCTTCAATCGGGTGAAAAGTTCGTGGTGCCCTTCGACACGCTCGTGATCTTTTCAACCAACTTCCACCCCAACGATATCTTCGACCAGGCGGCGTTGCGCCGGGTGTTCTTCAAACTCAAGATCGACGGGCCCACAAAGGAGGAATTCCTGCGCATCTTCGCGTTGGTTGCCAAGGCCAAGAAGATGCCGCTGGACGAGGCGACACTGCTGCACCTCATCACCAAGAAATACCCCGAGGTGGACAACGTCTATGCCAACTTCCATGCCCCCTTCCTGATCGATCAGATGATGGCCATCTGCAACTTCGAAGGGCTGTCGCCGCAGATGTCGCCGGACCTGATCGACCGCGCCTGGGAGAACCTCTACGTCAAGAAGGAAGCGATCGTTCACTAAAGACTGGCGCATCGCCGGGCCGGGCTCTAGCTGAGGTGCATGACCGATCTTCCAGCTTCGCTGTCCCGTTGGTTTTCTGATCAGGGTTGGCAGCTTCACCCACACCAGATCGACATGCTTGCGCGCAAGGATGCGCCTGCGCAGGTTCTCATTGCCCCAACGGGCGGCGGCAAGACGCTGGCTGGCTTCTTGCCCACACTGGCGGAGCTTGGCCCGACACCGCCGCCGGGGTTGCACACGCTCTATATCTCGCCGCTCAAGGCACTGGCTGCGGATATCAAACGCAATTTGCGGCGTCCGGTTGAACAGGCCGGACTGGCAATCCGCATCGAAGATCGCACGGGCGATACCACTCAGACGCAACGCAAACGGCAACGCGCGGATCCTCCGCACATTCTGCTGACAACGCCGGAAAGCCTTGCGCTGCTGCTCAGTTACGAAGACGCCCAACGGACCTTTGCGGGTGTGCAGCGCGTGATCGTGGACGAAATTCATGCGCTGGCGGAGTCAAAACGCGGGGATCAATTGATGCTCGGACTGGCGCGCCTGAACACGCTCGTGCCAGGCCTGCGGCGGGTCGGCTTGTCCGCGACAGTGGAGGATCCGCCCGCTATCGCCCGCTTTCTGGCCCGCAATCCCGATCCGTGCGAGATCCTGATGGCAGATCCGGGGCCCGCCCCGGACATTGCGATGCTGACGACCGACGACGCGCCGCCGTGGTCGGGGGGCGGTGGGCGATATGCGATCCCGGCGATCCTGGATCAGGTGCGCCGCCACAAGACAACGCTGATCTTTCACAACACCCGGGCGCAAGCGGAGCTGTTCTTTCACAACCTCTGGCTGGCCAACGACGATGCCCTGCCAATCGGCATCCATCACGGCAGCCTCGCGCGGGAACAGCGCGCCCGGGTCGAACAGGCCATGGTCGATGGTAGTCTGCGCGCGATTGTCTGCACCGGATCACTCGACCTCGGGATAGACTGGGGCGATGTGGACCTCGTCATTCAGGTGGGTGCCCCCAAGAACGTGAAACGGCTTGTGCAGCGGATCGGGCGCGCAAATCACCGCTACAACGCCCCCTCCAAGGCGTTGCTCGTGCCCGCAAACCGTTTCGAGGTCGTGGAGTGCCACGCCGCCCTCAAGGCCGTGGCTGACGGGCGCCTCGATGGCGAACCGCGTGGTCCCGGCCCGCGAGACGTGTTGTGCCAGCACATCCTGATTTCGGCGGCTGCCGGGCCGTTCGACGCGGACGCGCTGTTCGCCGAAGTATGCAGCGCGGGCGCCTATGCCAACCTGAGCCGTGCCGCCTTTGACGCGTGCCTTGAATTCTGCGCGACTGGCGGCTACGCGCTCAGGGCCTATGATCGCTGGCAACGCCTGCAACAACGCACTGACGGTCTCTGGCGCCTGCGTGACCCGCGCGCCGCACGTCAGATCCGGATGAACATCGGCACAATCATCGACACCGAAACACTGAAAGTGCGGCTCAAGAACCGGCGCGGCGGCACTCCGCTGGGGGAGGTCGAGGAAGGATTCGCGGCAACCCTCACCCCGGGCGACACGTTTCTGATCGGAGGGCAGATCGTGCGCTACGAGGGGTTGAACGAAATGACGGTGGAGGTCACGCGGCGTGCCGACAAGGAGCCGAAGATCGCCACGTTCATGGGGACGAAGTTCGCCACTTCCACGCAATTGTCCGAGATCATTCTTGAGATGTTTCGACAGGAGGACTGGCCGGAGTTGCCAACCCCGACGCGGGACTGGCTGGCATTGCAACGCAAGGTATCGAAATTGCCCGAAACACACCGCTTGCTGGTCGAAACCTTTCCCCATGACGGGCGCGATCATCTGTGCGCGTACGGCTTTGCGGGCCGCAATGCACAGCAGACACTCGGACTGCTGCTATCTCAACGCATGCAGAAGAACGGGCTGGACCCGGTCGGCTTCGTCGCCACGGACTACGCCACACTGATCTGGGGCTTGCGGCCGGTCGAAGACCCCTTGCCGCTTTTTGCCGCCGGGCAATTGCGCGCGGATTTCGAACACTGGCTGTCCGGCAACGCCGTGATGAAGCGCACCTTCCGCGCAAGCGCGATTGTGGCGGGCCTGATTGAGCGGAACACGCCCGGGCGCCGCAAGACGGGACGGCAGGCGACGTTCTCATCCGATATCCTGTACGACACGTTGCAGAAGTACGACCCGGATCATGTCCTCCTTCAAATCACGCGTGAAGAAGCGTTGCGTGGCCTCGTGGATTTCGGGCGGATTGAGGGGATGCTCAAACGCACGACCGGGCGGGTCGATCACCGTGCGCTGGACCGGGTCAGCCCCTTGGCCGCGCCGCTGTTTCTGGAGCCGTCCAGAATCCCTGTGGCAGGTGCCGAAACCCGTGACCGCATGGTGGCGGAGACGGCTGAACGGCTCATGGCGACGGCAGGTCTGACCCTTTGACCGCTGTTTTCCCTTGCATGGGCAGGCAAAATACGATTGGACCAAAGCATGAACATGCTGCCTTTTACCTTCGCGGGCCTCAATCTGCACGCGCTGCCGTCCGGAGCGTTGTGGTGGGAGTCGGCGCGGTGCTTGATGGTGGCGGATCTGCATCTGGGCAAATCGGAACGTATGGCTCGGCGCGGCGGCGCTTTGCTGCCCCCATATGAAGTGACGGAAACGCTCAACCGGTTGAAAGAAGATATCGCTCTTCTGTCCCCGGCGGAGGTGCTTTGTCTCGGTGACAGCTTTGATGATACGGCGTGTTTCAAGGCTCTGCACAACGCCGATTTGGCGAAACTTTCAGATTTGCGGGCAAAGTGTAACTGGGTCTGGATCACGGGCAACCACGACCCCGTCGGCGTCGATGCGCAGGAGATGTTCGAACTGACACGAGGCCCGTTGGTTCTGAGGCACATCGCGCACGCGGGCGCTCTGGCCCCCGGCACCCTTGGCGAGGTTTCGGGGCACTATCATCCCAAGCATCAGGTGCCGACGCGCGGCGGACGGGTTTCTCGGGCGTGCTTCCTTGTCACCCCGACGCGCATGATCCTGCCGGCATATGGGGCTTACACCGGTGGGCTTCAGCTGTGTGACCCGGCCTTTGATACCTTCAGAACCCCCGGCAGCTATGCCATTCTGACCGGATCGCGACCTGTCGCTGTGCCCCTGGACGTCCCTTCGCAAAGTTCGGCAAGGGTGGCAGGCCGATGACAAACACGGCCGACTTGGAAAGCCGCATTCGCCAGAGTTTCGACCGCCAGAGCATGATGAAGACGTTTGGCGCAGAGTTGGTGGACGTCTCGGAGGGCAAGGTGGTGATCCGCGCGCCGGTTCTACCGAAAGCGACCCAGCAACACGGTTTCGCCCATGCCGCGCTTACCTTCGCGATCGGCGACTCCGCAGCGGGCTACGCGGCGCTTTCGATGATGCCCGCAGGATCCGAAGTGGTGACCGCCGAGATCAAGATCAACCTCCTCGCGCCAGCGACAGGCCCGGAACTGACGGCAACGGGTCGCGTGGTGAAATCCGGCAAACGTCTCTCTGTCGTCACCGCAGAGGTCATGCGCAGTGACGGGACCATCGTCGCCATCCTCCAGGGCACCATGGCGCCAGTGGTGCCCACCGGACAAGCCTAGGCTGTCAGCCCCTCGGGTTCGGACAGACCATGCGCGCGACAACAGGCCGTCACGGTGTTCGCAAGCAGGCACGCAATGGTCATTGGACCAACCCCGCCCGGCACCGGCGTGATCGCCCCGGCCACGGCGGCGGCGCTGTCAAAGTCGACATCACCAACCAGTCGCGTACCGCCTTCGGGCTTGTCGATCCGGTTGATCCCGACATCGATCACCGTTGCCCCGGGTTTGATCCAGTCACCGGGTACCATCTGCGGGCGTCCGACCGCTGCCACGAGAATGTCGGCTCCGCGAACGACGTCCGGCAGATCGCGCGTGCGCGAATGGGCAATCGTGACCGTGCAACTCTCGCCCAGCAACAGTTGCGCCATCGGTTTGCCAACAATGTTGGAACGCCCCAAAACCACCGCGTTCAAACCACTCAAGTCACCCAGATGATCCCGCAGCATCATCAGACACCCGAGCGGGGTGCACGGCACCATCGATTTCTGGCCGGTCCCAAGCAAGCCCACGTTTGAGATATGGAACCCGTCCACATCCTTGGCCGGGTCAATGGTGTTGATGACCTTGTCGGCATCAATATGGTCCGGCAAAGGCAACTGCACCAGAATGCCGTGCACCGCAGGGTCGGCATTCAATCGAGCGACCAGATCCAGCAACTCCGCTTCGGGCGTGGTCATCTCAAGCTTGTGTTCGAACGAGGCCATGCCCGCCTCTGCGGTCTGCTTGCCCTTGTTGCGGACGTAGACCTGACTTGCAGGATCTTCCCCCACAAGCACCACAGCCAGCCCGGGGGTTATCCCATGCTCTTCACGCAACCGCGCAACGTGCGTTGCAACCTGCGCACGCACATTGGCGGCAAAGGCCTTACCGTCGATCCGGGTGGCAGTCATCGGGTCGTCTCCTGAGGGGGTTGGGCGGGATCTGACGCACCGAGGGTTTGTTCCTCGCGCGCGATGGACCACGCGATCAGGGTTCGCCACAGGTCCTCTGCCAGATCCGGGCTCAACCGCTCACGATCTGCGGCGGCACGCACCTTTGCGACCACCTCTTCAACGCGCGACGGGATGTTCGCAGGCAATCCGGCTTCGGCCTTGATCTGCACCGCGCGATCGATGAAGCGCGCGCGCGTGGCAAGCATCTGGATCAGGTCTGCGTCCAATCTGTCGATCCCGCGACGCAGGTCCTCCATCGTGGCACAGCGGTCGGGGCTGTTTGGGCTGGTGTCTTTCATGGTGCCCCGCACATGCCCCGAAACCGGGCCTAGAACAAGCCTTCGATTTCACCTGTGTCGTTGAGCCGGATCGCCTCTGCCGCCGGGCCGCGTGGCAAACCGGGCATGGTCATGATCGCCCCGCAGATGACGACGATAAACCCCGCCCCCGCGCTGAGCCGGACCTCACGGACCGGCAGGCCATGTCCCTCTGGCGCGCCGCGCAGACTGGGATCAGACGAGAACGAATACTGCGTCTTGGCCATACAGATCGGCAGGTGGCCGTAGCCTTGCTCTTCCCATTCGCGCAGCTGCGCCCTGATTTTCGTATCGGCCAGCACCTCGTTGGCGCGGTAGATACGCTTTGCAATGGTTTCGATCTTGTCGAAAAGCGGTTTGTCATCCGGGTATAGCGGCGAGAAATTCGCCATATCCGCATCCGCCAATTCCGCAACACGCGTGGCAAGCTCGGTTACCCCGGCGGAGCCATCCGCCCAGTGACGGCACAGGTATGCCTCTGCCCCACGGCTTTCGGCAAACGCCTTGATCGCGGCAACCTCGGCATCGGTATCGGTGACGAAATGGTTGATCGCGACAACAACGGGCACGCCGAAGCTCTTGAGATTGGCGATGTGCCGCCCGAGGTTTTCGCACCCTGCTGTCACGGCAGCGACATCTTCGGTGCCAAGCGCATCCTTGGCCACACCGCCGTGCATCTTCATGGCGCGGACCGTTGCCACGACCACCACTGCCGCTGGGGACAGACCCGCCTTGCGGCATTTGATGTTCATGAACTTCTCGGCGCCAAGGTCGGCCCCGAAGCCCGCTTCTGTGACAACGTAATCCGCCAGCTTCAATGCTGTCCTTGTCGCGATCACCGAATTGCACCCATGGGCGATGTTGGCGAACGGCCCGCCATGGACGAAGGCCGGGTTGTTCTCAAGCGTCTGCACGAGGTTGGGCTGCATCGCATCCTTCAGAAGGACAGTCATCGCGCCGTCCGCCTTGATGTCGCGTGCGTAGATCGGGCTCTTGTCGCGCCGATAGGCGACGATGATTTCGCCCAGACGCCGCTCCAGATCGCCCAGGTCGGTCGCAAGGCACAGGCAAGCCATGACCTCGGACGCGACCGTGATGTCGAATCCGGCCTCCGAGGGGAAACCGTTCGACACCCCGCCGAGCGACGCAGTGATCTGTCGCAGAGCGCGATCGTTCATGTCCATAACGCGCCGCCAGACAACGCGGCGCTGGTCGATCTCCAGGCTGTTTCCCCAGTAGATATGGTTGTCGATCATCGCGCTGAGGAGATTGTGCGCGCTCGTGATTGCGTGGAAATCCCCTGTGAAGTGAAGGTTCATATCCTCCATCGGGACCACCTGGGCGTTCCCCCCGCCAGCGGCGCCACCCTTCATCCCGAAACATGGCCCGAGCGAGGCCTCGCGAATACAGATCGCGGCCTTCTTGCCGATGGCATTCAGCCCGTCCCCAAGGCCAACCGTCGTGGTCGTTTTGCCCTCGCCTGCAGGTGTCGGGTTTACGGCTGTCACAAGGATCAGCTTACCATCGGGCCGGTCCGCAAGCGTGTCGATAAACGCCTGGCCCACCTTTGCCTTGTCATGGCCATAAGGTACCAGCGCCTCCGATGGAACGCCGAGCTTCGCGCCGATTTCCGTAATTGGTTTCTTGTTGGCCGCGCGCGCGATCTCGATGTCGGAGCGAATTGTCATGCCATCTCCCCCGTGGTTGTCCCGATGGGTTCGGGATCAGTCACGCCAGTTCTAAAGCCGACATACTCCGAGGGCAGGAGCGATTACGACCTTTCACGCCGCGAAATCGCCTGTCTGGGTTTCTTTTCAGAAACCCGCGGTCAGTTATCGGAACGCACCGACCGGGTGGGAAACGCCCGTTTTGCGGCAGCGCTCAGGGCGTCATGGCGGACCCAGCTGCAGATCGCAAAGACAAGTAACAGTCCAAAACCCAGTTCAAGGACCTCTTCCATGACCACAAAAGCAAAATCCATGGGCTCGGTCAGCTCGATCCCGAAGGGCGCAAGCTTGCGCCCTGCCCCGTCGAGCGATTTGGCCACGACAACAGTGACAAAGGCAACGATGACCGACCACGCCCAGACCTCTGCTGCGCGAAGCCCTTGTATCAAGGGCCGCCAACCGTGGCGCACAAGATGGTACAGCGTGACCAGGATCAGGCAGACAAAGGCAGCGCCAATCAGCTTCTGATCGAGGGGGTAGTCGCCTGTATAGAGGCGCAATTGCAGGATGCCCTTCTCCATGAACCGCTTGTCGAAATCCAGTTCACGTGCCGTAAACAGGACCATGATGACCGCAACGGACCAGCCTCGACCGAATGCGAGGTCGGGTCTCAGCACCGCAAAGCCCAGCGCGCCGCACAGGAAAATCGTCGCGGACGCATTTTCGATCGCGCCACTCTCCTGCACGAAGTCATAGGCAGAGTTCCCGCTGAAATATCCCAGCGCGCAGAATGCGAGAGTCACGACGATCGCCAGCCAGAACGGCCAATGGCCGCCGGATGGGATCGGGCGATCTGAATCGAGGGTGTCTGCCATTTGGGGGCCGTTTTCGTGAACTGAGCCCTCGAACGTATACATAAGTGTTACAAATATCAATCGGCCAAACGAAAAGCGCCGCCCGAGCAGGCGGCGCTTCTCCGGATTGTGACGTCAAGCCATCAGGCCGTCGGCTCAGGCTCCAGACCACCATCCCCGGACGGCTTCGCCCGCGGCTTGGTCTTGGGAATGGCCGTGACAGAGGGTGTGCCGGTCGGCGGTGTGTCATCCTCATCATCACCGCGATTCAACGGCTCGCCATTCATCACCTTGGTGATTTCGGCGCCGGTCAGGGTTTCGTACTCAAGCAGACCTTGCGCAAGCCGTTCCCATTCCTCGTTTTTTTCGGTGAGAATGCGTTTCGCGGTCTCGTAGCCCTCGTCGATGATCTCCTTGACCTTCTGGTCGATGATTTTCTGGGTTTCCTGAGAATGGCTCGTGCCACCGCCATAGCTGCCCAGATAGGACTGCTGCTCGTTGGCATAGTCAACGTGGCCCAGTTCCTCGGCAAACCCGAACTGCGTCACCATGGCCCGGGCGATCTTGGACACCTGCTGGATATCAGAAGTCGCACCCGACGTGACATTCTCAGGCCCGAATTTCAGCTCTTCGGCGACCTTGCCTCCCATCGCCATCGCGATTTTGGAGGTGTACTTGGTCTTGGTCACACTCAGTTGATCACGCTCAGGCAGTGACATCACCAGCCCCAAGGCGCGCCCGCGCGGGATGATGGTCGCCTTGTGGATCGGATCGTGCTGCGGCACGTTCAGACCGACGATCGCGTGGCCTGCCTCGTGATAGGCAGTCAGCATCTTCTCGTCCTCGGTCATGACCATCGACCGGCGCTCCGCGCCCATCATGACCTTGTCCTTGGCGTTCTCGAAATCCTCCATCGTCACGAACCGACGCCCGACGCGCGCCGCCATCAACGCCGACTCATTCACAAGGTTTGCCAGATCGGCACCCGAAAAGCCGGGCGTGCCGCGCGCGATAATGCGCAGGTCAACATCGGGACCCAGCGGCACCTTGCGGGCATGAACGCCGAGGATTTTTTCGCGACCTTTGATATCGGGGTTCGGTACCTGCACCTGACGGTCGAACCTGCCCGGGCGCAGCAGCGCTGGGTCCAGCACGTCCGGGCGGTTGGTGGCCGCGACGATAATGATGCCCTCGTTGGCCTCGAACCCGTCCATCTCCACAAGCAACTGGTTCAGCGTTTGCTCACGCTCGTCGTTGCCGCCGCCATAACCGACGCCACGCGACCGGCCCACAGCATCAATCTCGTCGATGAACACGATGCAGGGTGCGTTTTTCTTGGCCTGCTCGAACATGTCCCGAACACGCGATGCACCAACGCCGACGAACATTTCCACGAAGTCGGAGCCCGAGATGGTGAAGAACGGCACGCCCGCCTCGCCCGCAACGGCGCGGGCCAGCAAGGTCTTACCCGTACCCGGAGGGCCCACCAGCAGAGCGCCTTTGGGGATCTTGCCACCGAGACGCGAGAATTTCTGTGGGTTGCGAAGGAACTCGACGATCTCTTCCAGGTCGTCCTTGGCCTCGTCGATGCCGGCAACATCGTCGAAGGTCACGCGCCCCTGCTTTTCGGTCAGCAGCTTGGCCTTGGACTTGCCGAAGCCCATTGCGCCTCCGCGCCCACCACCCTGCATACGGTTCATGAAGAAAATCCAGATCCCGATCAGGATCAGGAATGGCAGGAGCGTGCCGACATAGGCCAGAATGCCCGACTGTTCCTGCGGACGTGCCTCGATTGCGACGTTCTCCGCCAAAAGCAATTCAGTGACATCGACGCCCTCGGGCTTGACGGTGTTCAGCTGCTGACCATCGCCAGTACGCATCGTAATGGTTTCGCCATCGAGCACGACAGAGGACACATCCCCTTGCTCCACCCGCTCGACAAAATCAGAGTAGCTGATCGAACGCGCGTTTACGGTCGATTGACCGCCGCTAAACAGGTTGAACAGGGCCAGGATGAGCAAGAACAGCACAACCCAGAACGCGACATTTCGCAAATTGCCCACGGAAATTCTCCTTCGGTCGCCGGCGCGCACGGTCCCATGCGCATCAGTTAAAATAGCCACACAATGGGGCAATTCAATGCGGAATCAGGCCAGACAAGAAAGAAGTCATGTCAGGAGAGCTGTAAACTTGGACTGACAGGCCCCATGACAGGGCCGGAACGGCAATCGGCGTCTCGTTTTCCCACAGCGCCGGAAGGCTGAGAAGTACCGCTCGCGGCAGGTCGGAGGACACCTCGCCAAGCGCCCGCAGCCCGGCTTCCCCCAGAGCTGCGATGGTCATGTGCTGCTCCGGAGGCTCAACGTGCCACCGCTCGTCCCAAACCTGTTCACCGGACACGTGACACTCCGCAACAGCCGCAAGCTCTCGCGCGATAAACAGCTGCGCCCGGCGGGGAATGAGCTGACAGCCATGAAGCGTCGATGCTTGCCCCGCCTGTACCTGTTCCCATGTCCTGACCAGACTTGCGTAGCGCGGCCGATAGGGCTGGTTCGACGTCCATTGCAGGGCATGAGCCAGCAGGCGAAACCGTGTGTCTTCTTCAAGCTCTGACAAGCCATCCCGATCAAGAACAAGAACGCCGCTGGAGACCTTGGCGAGTTTCCTTGCGCTGGACAGCGCACGCGCCAGCAACGCAGTCTTGGCGCGCGCCATCGCGGTAGCCGTTGCCGCAAGACGCGCGGGGTCAAGCCCGAGCGCAGCAAGCTCATCCGCAGCCTTGCGAAACCGGACCCGTTCAAATTTCAGGTCTTCGTTGGAAGGATCATCGACCCAGTCAACCCCACGCGCCACCAGCCAGGATTTCAGCTCATCCCGCGTGCGCGCCAGAACCGGGCGCATCCATAAAGTGCCATGTGCGCGCCGGGCTTCCGCCATTGCGGCGAGCCCGTCAACACCGGACCCCCTTGCGAGCCGCATCAGGAACGTCTCGGCCTGATCATCCTGCGTGTGGCCGAGCAAAACCGCCTCCAGCCCCATGGTTCGCGCCCAGTCTGCCAATAGCAACTGCCGGGCCTCGCGCGCTTGGTCCTGAAGGTTTCCCGTTCCGTCCCAGCCAGACCAGCCAAGGGTCCGGTGCGGCACCCCGAGGCCCCTTGCAATGTCGCAGACACTTTTTGCCTCGTCTGCCGAACTGGCGCGCAAACCGTGATCGACCGTCGCGGCATGAACGCTGACATCGTTCAGGCCGGCCCATTCAGCCACAAGATGCAACACGGCGACCGAGTCGCTGCCCCCAGAAACCGCAACGCCGATCTTTGACCCCCGGGCGATGTAACCGGTCATGACCACGGCGACATGAGCCTCAAGGTCGCAATTGCTCAAGGGCAGCTCAACTCGCCGCGTGCGGTGTTGGCGTCCACGGCTGCCGGGCCACCCGGGAACCGGACGCTGACTTCACGCAGGGTCAGACACGCCTCATCCCGCTGGCCCAACGCGTTCAGCGATACCCCCAACTTATACAGCGCGTTGGGGGACTGCGGTCCGTTCGGCGTGCCGGAAAAGCTGTCCAGATAGGCGCGCGCGGCACCGTTCCAGTTGCTCAGGCTTGCGAGCGCTTCTCCGCGCAGGTAGTGCGCCTCCGCCACCAGCGGACCGCCCGGGTACGTTTCGGCATAGGTTGCGAACGCATCGGCGGCCGCCTGCGCCTGCCCGTCATCAAGCAGCGCGCGGGCCGCGTCGAAATCAGCCTGTTCTGCCAGTGCCAGTTCCGGGCCGGACGGTTCGGGCGAAGGGGGTGGCGCGACTGGTACAGGGGCTTCCGGTGCGGCCGCCTCGCCGCCCAGCGTGGTCGTTTCGCCCAATTGGGAAAAGTCGCCCCCCTCGAGTTCGACCAGACGGAATTCCAGATCGCCGATCCGATTGGTGCCGTCGGTCACGATGCTGTCGATCCGGAACTCCAGTTGCTCGGTCTTGGCCGTCAGCCGGGAAAGCTCGGCTTCGATCGTATCCACCCGCTCCAATGCGCCGGGCGGCAGGGTGATCTGGGGGCTGCCCGTTGTGGAAAGCTCGCGCCGCAAGCGCTGAATCTCGACGAAGAGGACGGACAACTCCTGTCGGATATCCGCAAGCGTCTGCGCATCGGGCACCTGGGCCTGCGCGGGCAAACCCAGCCCAAGCAGGCAAAACAACGATGCAGATCGTGCGAGCCGACTTAACATTGGACAGGCCTCAAGACCCTGCGCCAGCGCTCAGAACGGTCACGCCGCGACGGTTCTTGGCATAACAGCTTTCCTCGGAACAAATTTCAAGCGGGCGCTCCTTGCCGTAGGTGACAGTGCTCAACCGGTTGTCCGCCACACCGCGATCCACAAGGAAATCCCGAACGGCACTGGCCCGCCTTGCCCCCAGGGCGAGGTTGTATTCCCGCGTGCCCTGTTCGTCCGCATGGCCCTCGACCACCGCGGTGTAGGCCCCATTTTCAGTCAGCCACCGCGCCTGTTCCGTCAGCGTGGCCCGTGCCGCATCCGTAAGGGTACTTTGATCCACTTCGAATAGAACCCGGTCGCCGACCGCCTGCTGGAAGTAGGCAGGCGAGGTCGGATCGTCGATCGACCCGGACGTGACCCCGCCGTTTTGTCCAAACCCTCCTGCCGCGGTGGAGG
Source organism: Tropicimonas sp. S265A (assembly GCF_049800835.1). Classification (NCBI taxonomy): domain Bacteria; kingdom Pseudomonadati; phylum Pseudomonadota; class Alphaproteobacteria; order Rhodobacterales; family Roseobacteraceae; genus Tropicimonas; species Tropicimonas sp. S265A. The sequence goes on along the minus strand of NZ_JBNAFU010000004.1, from coordinate 211,336 downwards.
AGTTGCCGAAAAGCCCGTTCTGCCCGGAACACCCGGCAAGGGCCGCCGCGGCAACCAGCGCCAGAAGTGTGCGGTGGGGAAAAAGTGTCTCGATTGCCATGGTCCCGATCCTCGTTCTGCTCATTATGGGAAGGCTTTTCATGGAGGCTAACACGCCCCGTGATCCGTGTGAATCCTATTCAAGCAAGGGGGACCAGGCCGGGTCGGACGCTGCGCCAGGCGTCGGCACCCGGCGCAGGTTCCGCCCCGAAATGTCGACTGAATAAAGCGCAGGCGCACCACCTGCACCAGCGGTTTCGCGGGTGAACATGATCACTCGGCCATTTGGCGCCCAGGTCGGCCCCTCATCGAGGAACGAGGAGGTCAGCAAGCGTTCCTCCGATCCATCCGCACGCATTACGCCGATATGAAACCGGCCCTTGTTTTGCTTGGTGAACGCGATCAGGTCCCCGCGCGGCGACCAGACCGGTGTGCCATAGCGCCCCTCGCCGAAACTGATCCGCCGCGCCTCGCCGCCGCCAGCGGGCATGACGTAAAGCTGCTGGTTCCCGGAGCGGTCACTTTCGAAAACAACCTGACGTCCGTCCGGGCTGTAGCTCGGGGCGGTTTCGATCGCGGGCGTGTTGGTCAGTTGTGTCTGCCGTCCCGAGCCGATGTCGAGCTTGTAGATGTCGGTGTTTGCGCCATTGGTCAGCGAATAGACCACGGACCGACCATCGGGCGAGAACCGTGGTGCGAAGCTCATGTTCGCACTGCCCCCGAGGCTCCGCGACCGCACGGAGTTGACGTCAAGCTCCGTGATCTGCGGCATACCGGTCGCATAGGATGTGTAAAGCACCTTGTCCCCGTTGGGGGAGAACCTTGGAGCCAGCACAATCGCGCTGTCATCGGTCAGAAACTGCACGTTCTGTCCATCGTAATCCATGATCGCGAGGCGCTTGCGTCGGTCATTCTTGGGCCCCTGTTCGGACACGAACACCACGCGCGTGTCGAAATATCCGCCTTCGCCCGTGATCCGCGAATAAACGGCATCCGCGACCTTGTGGGCCATGCGACGCCAGCTTTCGGGGGAAGCTGAAAATTGCAGACCTGCGCCGAGGGGTGCTTCTGCAAACACATCAAACAGCCGGAACTTCACCGACAGACGGCCATCCGCGCCGACCCCCACAGACCCCGTGACGAGCGCCTGTGCATTGATCGCTTTCCAGTCAGCGAACTGAACCGGCGAGTCAAACGACGTCACACGACTGATGAACGCGTCCTTCGGGATCGCGCGGAACAAGCCTGAATTCTGCAAATCCTGCGCTACGACGAGGGCGATGTTGTTTGCGTAGCGTTGCGCGGCGACGCTTTCGGCGACAAAGGCGGGGATGGCCACCGGCAGAGGCTCGATCACGCCCTCGGTAATCTCGATCCTGAGGGGGCCCGGTCGCGCCTGCGCGTCGGCGGGCATCGGCGCAAGGCCCAGTCCAAGGGCACAAGCCAGTGCGGAGAGCAGAAATTTCGTCATCGGATCCGCATCCTTTCAGGATTGAATGTCATTTCGATATCACGCCATTGCGCGTATTTCTCAACCGGCAGATCAAATCCACGTGCGCCGCAGCGGATGATTGCCCGGCGCGCAGCTTCATAGGCTTGCTGGGTAGCCGCTTCGGAACCACCTTCGGCATCGATCATGCGGATGGACCCCACGTTTGGTCGACCATCCTGCTCCATCTGGACCCCGACGGTCACGGTTGTGCGCAGCGCTTCGGAAGACAGGCTGCCCGTGTTCCAGCACTGCTGCACCGCCACGCGCAGTCCATCTCGCTCTGACGCTGTCATGGGTGGGCCGACCGGCAGTGTCGGATCAGCCGCGGGCGGCGTATCGCTGGCCTCCGCCACGGCCTCGGCCACCGCATTTGCAATCGGGTCCTGAGGGGTTTCTGGCTGCGGCTCGGGCTCCGGCTGCCGGACCGGACGGTTGGGGCGCGCTTGCGGGCGCGGCGTGCTGACGGGGGCGAGCGCAATTTCCTCGGACCGGCTGTCAGGATCGGTCTCCGTTGCCTCTGTAATGATCCGCGTGGTTGCCGCCTCCGGCGCTTCGGCCTCTTGTGGCTCTGCCGCCTCCGACCCTGCACCATCGGGGGTCGCGGCGTCTTGCGGGGTCTCGGCCAATTGGGCTTCTTCAGGAGGTTGGGGCACCGGAACAGGAGCGACACGATCCGCTGGCGGCGGTGGTAGTGGCGGTGCCTGAGGCGCAGGGGCGGATACTTCGGGCGGTTCGGCTTGAGGGGTTTCAACGGGCGGCGGGGGTGGTGGGGCCGGCACTTCGGCCACCGGCGCGGGCTGAGGCGCATCCGGAGCATCGGTGACAACCTCCGGGCGCGTTGCCTCGCGCCCTTCGAGGGCGGCTTCCGAGATCAGCGTCACATTCGTCGTTGCCGGCACAGGGTCGAGGGATGACCGAAACAGGGTCCCTCCCAAAATCACCCAAAGAATGATCGCAAGGTGACCTGCCCCCGACACGAGCGTGCCGGTGCTGAAACGACGGGTGAGCGCGCTCAACACGGCGGGCCTAGCCCTCGGGCTCCGGCGCGGCGTCACTCCCATCAAGACGTGGACCGCCCGTGTCCGTCACAAGCCCGATATTCGCAAAGCCACCAGCGTTCAGCGCCCCCATCACTTCCATCACGCGGGCGTACGGAATGGACCCATCGGCGCGCAGAAACACCTGATCGCTGGCCCGTTCAGCGGCGATCGCGCGCAGACGGGGGATCAGGTCTGCTGCGGGTACCTCGGTGGTCTGGATCATCACGCGCCCATCCGGAGCAATCGTCAAGGTCAGCGGCTCTTCCTCGTTACCGGGCAAGGCATCGGCCGCGGTGCGCGGCAGTTCGACCGGTACGCCAACTGTCAAGAGCGGGGCGGCGACCATGAAAATGATCAAAAGCACAAGCATCACGTCAACGAACGGGGTGACATTGATCTCGGACATCGGCTGTGATCCGCGCTTGCCGCGCCCGCGCCTGCGACTTCCGCCGCTGTCTTGAGGTTTGACGCTCGTAACCATGGGTCAGCTGTCCAACTGGCGCGACAGGATCGTGGCGAATTCGTCCGCGAAACTCTCATAACCGCCGATGATCCGATCCGCATCCGCCGACAGCTTGTTGTAGGCCACAACTGCCGGGATCGCCGCCAGCAAGCCCAATCCGGTCGCCAGCAGCGCCTCGGCGATGCCGGGTGCCACAACTGCGAGGTTCGTGTTCTGCTGGATCGCGATCTGCTCGAACGCATGCTTGATGCCCCACACCGTTCCAAACAACCCGATGAAAGGCGCGGTTGACCCGGTGGTTGCCAGAAAGTTCAAGCCGTAGCGCAGGCTTTCGGACTGCTTGGAGATCGCCACATCCATGGACCGGTCTATCCGCTGCTGCGCCCCGGCAATCAAATCTCCTGTCTCTCGTTGGGACCGTCGCCATTCCGTCATGCCAGCCGCGAATACCTGCTGCGCAGGTCCGTCGGGCGCAGGACCGATTTCATCGAAAAGATCGTCCAGCGGCTCGCCTGACCAGAACGCGCTATCGAATGCCAGCGCCTCGGACCGCGCCCGCCTGTAGGTCAGCCATTTCTGGATGATGATCGACCATGACCAGAAGGACATGGCGATCAGCCCGATCATCACCAATTGAACCGTAAAAGTCGCCCGCGCAAACAGCGCGAGGAACGAGAAGTCAACCTCGGGTGTCATGAGCCTGTTACTGCCTTTGTCCGGCGCCTTTGGCGCGCTTGTTTATGGGCGGCAGGTTACGCGAACTGGCGCAACAAGGAAAGAGAAAGCACCACTGCGCGCGTTATTCCGCAAAGGCCGCCTTCAGCGCGGCGGGCAGGCGCGCCGGTCGCCCGGCCCCTGTCAGGCAAACCAGCGTGACCGTTGAGGAAAACAGGCACGTCTGGGCACGCCAAACCGATTGATCAAGAACGATCCGGGCCCCCTTCAGCGCGTCGAGACTGGTTTTCACCATCAGTTGATCGTCAAACCTTGCCGGGCTCAGGTAATCCGCTTCCACCCGGCGTACTGCAAACACGATATCTTCTTCTGACTTCAGCGTTGTCTGGTCTATGCCCAGCTCCCGCACGTATTCCGTCCGCGCCCTTTCGATGAACCGAAGGTAGTTGGCATAATAGACAATGCCCGCGAGGTCAGTATCCTCATAATACACCCGCACCGGCCACAGGTGGGGACCGGTCATTGCAGCGCTCCGATCCGGGCCGCGAGCCGCAGGGCGTGGGTTGGATCTGTCGCCGCGACCGGCAGGACCGGATCGTAGGCGGCGCGGATCAAATCCCCGATCTCCGGGCGCAGGATAGCACCAACTCCGGGCAACACCGCGAGCGGCGAGGCATCGGTGAAAGCAGTGTCAGACCATAACAGGATTGTCTGAACTGCCTGGCTCAGGGCGATGGTTTCCGCCGGAACCTTCGACATCTCGGCATCCATCCGGACGAAAACGAACGCGGCCTTGATGCCGCCCGCCGCGTCGAACCGGAAAAACCGGTACTGGTTCGCGTCTGCCTGTCGTAAACGCGTCACCAGCGGCGCCAGATCCGGGATCAGCCGGTCGAGGTTCGGCGTGTCGATCAATTCCTGCCAATCGCGCAGGAAAAAGATCATCAGGTTGCTGCCCAATTCGGGGTCGGTCTCGATCACCTCAAGGCCCGCAAGGGTGGCAACAGCCTCCAGCGCGCCCTTCATGACGGAAAGGGTTTCCTCCTCAACCCCGAAAACGACCGGCGCCTGTGGACGTCCCCAACGCGCACAAAGGTAGCTTTCGTCGCTGCGCGTGAACAAGGAGGTGATCTGTTCAGGCTCCATGTGGCGCCTCTTTCTTAGGTCTGTTTTGTATCCGGGCAGGCATATCGCCGTGCCCACGCCAAGACAAATCGTCTGGTTCAAGCTGGGTCAGGCGGTTCGAACAGGTCGTTTTGCCCCGAAGCTGACGGTGCGTTCAGGCCCAGATGAGTCCACGCCTTTGCCGCCAGCATCCGCCCGCGCGGGGTGCGCTGCAGGAAGCCCTGTTGCAACAGGTAAGGCTCGATCACCTCTTCGACTGCATCGCGCGCCTCCGACAAGGCCGCAGCGATTGTCTCGATCCCCACCGGTCCGCCTGCATAGTTTTCAGCCAGCAAGGTCAGATAGCGCCGGTCGCCTCCGTCCAGACCAGCGGCATCTACGCCCAGCCGGGTCAGCGCGTGATCGGCCACGGCTTTGGTGATGACACCATCTGCCTCGACCAGGGCGAAATCAACGACCCGGCGCAGCAAGCGCCCGGCAATCCTCGGGGTTCCGCGCGCGCGCCGGGCAATCTCGGCAATGCCACCCGGCTCGGCCCCGACCCCCAAAAGGCGCGCGCCCCGGCTCACGATCTCCTGCAATTCGGGCACCGCGTAGAATTGCAATCGGACGGGGATGCCGAACCGGTCACGCAAAGGGGTCGTCAGAAGCCCCAGCCGCGTCGTCGCGCCAACGAGCGTGAAGGGTTGCAGCTCGATCCGGACAGTCCTTGCCGCAGGCCCTTCGCCGATCACCAGATCGAGCTCGAAATCCTCCATCGCGGGATAGAGCACCTCTTCGACAGCCGGGTTCAGGCGGTGAATTTCATCGATGAACAGCACGTCCCGCGGGTCGAGATTGGTCAGCAGCGCTGCCAGATCACCCGCCTTTGCGAGGACCGGCCCGGAGGTCATCCGAAAGTTCACCCCAAGTTCGCGGGCCATGATCTGCGCCAACGTGGTCTTGCCCAGACCGGGCGGACCGTGAAACAGCACGTGGTCCATCGCTTCGCCACGCTGTTTCGCGCTTTCGATAAACACTCGCAGGTTGGCGCGCGCCTCTGCCTGGCCGATGAACTCCTCGAGGATCTGTGGTCTGAGCGCTCGGTCGGCACCTTCGCGCTCTTCGGGGATCGGGTGCGGGCGCAGCATGGGATCGGGGTCGGACATGGTCGCTTATCCCTTCGGCGCCAAAAGGCGCAGCGCGCCCCGGATGACATCGGCTTCAGTGGACGCCCCGTCGGCACAAGCCTGCGCCACCGCGCTCGCAGCCTCTCCCTGCCCGTACCCCAGATTGACCAGCGCCGAGAGCGCAGACGCCTGATGGGCTGCACTATCCACGGCGCGCCCTGCACCCGCCTGAAAGGGCGGGGGCGCCGCCGCTGCGGGCTCGATGCCCGTTGCGGCGGCCGCTCCATCTGGCTCCTGGACCACCGCGGACAGGGTTGCGCCCATGGCCATCACCTGCGGCGCCTTTTCCTTCAGTTCGTTGACCACGCGCTGCGCGATCTTCGGACCCACGCCCTGAGCGGCCTTCACCGCCGCCCAATCACCAAGGGCAATGGCCCGGCTTACCCCGTCGGCCCCCAAGGCGGACAGGATGGACAAAGACGCTTTCGCCCCGATCCCCTGAACACTCATCAGCAATCGGTGCCACTCCTTTTCCAGCAGCGTGGCAAACCCGAACAATTGCAAGAGATCCTCACGTACCAGAAGATCGGTGTAGAGGACCGCCGCCTCCCCCGGTCCCGGCAGCGCGGCAAGCGTTCGGTCCGAACAGTACACAACGTATCCCACGCCCCGCACATCCAGCATCACATGGTCACTACTGCGATACGCGACCACGCCCGACAGCATTCCGATCATGCCACACCGCCGACTTGTGACGCGACAACCCGCTTGCGCGATTGCAGGTGGAATGCATGACACATCGCGATTGCCAGCGCATCCGCAGCATCCGGACCCGCAAGAACCGCGCCCGGCAATTGCAGCTTGACCATATGCTGAACCTGTTCCTTGGCGGCGTGTCCGACGCCCACAACGGTTTTCTTGATGTGGTTTGGCGCGTACTCAGCCACATCCAGCCCGGCCGCCGCAGGCACCACCAGCGCAATCGCCCGGGCCTGGCCCAGCTTCAGCGTGCCGCTTGCATCCTTGTTGACGAACGTATGCTCAACCGCCGCTGCATTCGGAGCGAACCGTGCGACGATCTCGGTCAGTTGCACATGAAGGCTCAGAAGGCGCGTCGCCAACGCCTTCCCGTGCGATGTGATCTCGCCATTCTCAACATGCCGAAGCCGACTGCCTGTGACGTCGATGACCCCCCAACCGAGGGTCCTCAACCCCGGGTCGATGCCCAATACGCGCATCTTTCCCCCGTAATTTTATCTGCTCTATGCGTGGTTAGCACGAAACAGGAACATCTGCCAACAACCAATCCCGTCATGATACCGGATCGGCCCCCGGGCACCGCCGCTTTCGTTATGCAATATGATCGGGGAAGCCATGCAGGTTTAGCAATTGTGCCGGTGCGCGACCCCTCCTAGATGCGGGTCACAAACACAAAGAAAAAACCGCCCACATCCGAGGATATCATCATGGCCTACACTGCTGTCAGCAAACCTTCTGCCACCGGACCTGCGTTCGACCTTGGCGCACTGTTTCGCGCCGCAATCGATGCCTACCGCATCCACCAGACACGCCGCATGCTGCGCGCGCTGTCGGATCGTGAGTTGCTGGACATCGGATTGGTACGCGCCGACATCGACAAGGTCGGCCTTTCAGGCAAGGCGCGCGGCTAAGCGCGCCGCCTAGAACGACAGGTACTGCGCGATTTCGAGCGTCATCGCATCGGGCGTCAACAGGATGCCCAACAGACGCTCGAATGTCGTACCGTCGCTCATGCCCTGAACATGGCCACGATAAGCCGCTTCCCCCATGCTCGCGACCGCGACGGATTTCAGCCCGATGACCATGGCGAACAGTAAGACAACCTTGCTGAGCGGCAGCCAGGATCCGGGCACACGGTGCTCGCGGTTCAAACGCAACATATCGGCTTTGCGCTGACGCGCATGCGCGATTTCGATCCGGTCAATCCGGGAGGCCATTGCAGACATCTGTTCGTCGCGGGACATAGACTCGCACCTGTAAACTCGTAACAGGCCCAGATTAGCATCCCCGCGCGAAATGTGCAGAGATCAAGGCAGAGTCAGGGTCAAACTGGTCCAATCGCCGATGCTGCGTCGCGCAGAAAGCGACAATCCCGCCAAGCTGTATGCATTGATCACGTCTTCGGCCTGTTCGTTGAGTAATCCGGACAGAATCACTGACCCGCCCTGCCCCAATGCCGCCGCAATTTCCGGCGCAAGATCGATCAGCGGGCCTTTCAGAATGTTTGCAAAAATCAGATCGTAAGGCTCGTGCGCCGCGATCTGTGGATGATCCAATCCAGTGGCTTCCAGACACAACACGCGGCCAGCCATGCCATTCGCGGCCAAATTCGCCTCTGCCACTTCGACCGCCACAGGATCGATGTCTGAGGCGACAACCGTGGCGTCCGGCGCAACCCGCGCCGCTGCCATCGCCAGAACCGCCGTCCCGCACCCGACATCCAGTACCCGCGCCGGGATCCGCCCCGCCTCCAGAAGCTCATCGAATGCGATCAGGCACCCTTGGGTGGTCCCATGGTGGCCCGTGCCAAATGCCATTGCCGCCTCGATCAGCAGTGGCACGACATCCGTAGGGACCCGGTCCGCATCATGGCTGCCATAAAGCAGAAATCGCCCCGCCCGAACCGGTGCCAGTTCGCGTTTGACCTTGGCGACCCAATCGGTCTCGGGCAATTCGGACACGGTGAACGGCTTTGCGCCAAACCCCGCCGCAAGCAAGGCAAGCCCGGCAATATCCGGGCTTTCCGTGAAATATCCGCCAACCTCCCAGAGCCCCGATCCGTCTTCGATTTCGAAGACCCCGACACCTGTCGGCTCGGGATCAAGACGCTCCATCGCGTCGCCGAGCGCTTCGGCCGGGGCTTTGCCAGCCAATGTGGTCAGCGCTGTAAAGGTGGGCATGGGGCAGCTCCGTTGGATCAGTTGCCGCCCCCTTAGGCCCTCGCGCGCCTACTCGCAAGCATGGCTCACGCCTGTGCGCCGGTTCCGATCGGGCATGAAACGCCTGTCCCACCGATCCCGCAGTATCCGCCGGGGTTCTTGGCGAGGTACTGTTGATGATAATCCTCGGCAAAATAAAACTCGGGCGCATCGATGATTTCCGTTGTCACCGCACCGTAGCCTGCCGCCGCCAGTTTCGGCGCGAACGCGGCTTTGCTGGCTTCGGCCGCGGCCTTCTGCGCGGGCGAGTAGGCATAGATGCCCGAGCGATATTGCGTGCCCACATCGTTGCCCTGGCGCATGCCCTGCGTGGGGTCATGGCCTTCCCAGAAAACTCTCAGCAGGTCCTCATAGCTGACCTTCGACGGATCATAGATCACGCGAACAACTTCGTTGTGACCAGTCTGCCCAGAGCAAACCTCCTGATATGTCGGGTTTTGCGTAAACCCACCGGCATAGCCGACCATCGTCGTCCAGACGCCGTCCAGCGACCAGAACATCCGTTCAACCCCCCAGAAACAGCCCATCCCGAACATCGCTTCGTCCATCCCGTCGGGCACATCCGCACGCAGCGGACGGCCGGAGACGAAATGCATCTCGGCGGTGGGAATGGCTTGTGTGCGTCCGGGCAACGCCTCGTCCGGCGTAATCATCTGGGCTTTCTTGCGGGTCATGAAGAACATGCGTTTCCTCCTTGGTTCCCCCTTAGGTAGGATCGCGGTCTCGAATTCTCCATGATTCCAGCATCTCTTGGCCCGCTTTGCCGAACAGATTTTGGTGAACCGAGACAATGAGGGTGTTTTGATGAAGCTGCGGCAAATCCGTTTATACGTTCTGTTCACTGTCGCCCTGTGTGCCTTGCAAGCGATGGGGCTGCACCTTGGCACCGCGCTGAACATCGACTTTGGCTGGAGCACGGTTGTGCTTGCAAACCTGATCGCCGCGCAGGCGGTACTGTGGTCGTTTGTCCGGCAGACCGGGCGCGGGATGTCCCAGATCGAAAAACTGCGTTTTGCAGGCTATGCGGCGTTCCTGACCACGCTGCTGGCTTTGGGCGTGATCTGGCTGTCGCAAGCCGCGACCGGCGCGTTGAGCCCGGGTGCAGGCATAATGACCTTCATCGCAGCGCAAGACCTGTACGACCTCGCCTATGGGTTCGGCGTCAGCGTTGCGGCGATTGTGATGGGGCTGAGTTTTGGAACTCGGACAAGTTTGCGGCTGCGCTCACGCTTCGGAAAACCGCGTCATTCGGCGGGCGCGGCCAACCGGGTCTGAAACACCGTCTCATGGCCCGGCCCCGGGTGGCGCGGGATCATCAGCGCCAGACAGAGCGACGTCGCCGCCATGCCTGCGGCCAGCCAGAATACCCCACCCGGCGAGACAATCCAGAGATAGCCCAGAGATGCCGGTAGAAACACTGCCGCGATGTGGTTGATGGTGAAGGCCACCGCAGCTGTCGGCGCGATATCCCCCGGGTCGGCTATCTTCTGGAAATAGGTCTTGAGTGCGAAAGCCAGCGCAAAGAAAAGGTGGTCGAGCACATAAAGCGCTGCCGCCAGCACCACGCCCCAGCCGAACCAGTAGATGCCGCCATAGGCTAGAAACACGCAGATCAGCCCGACATACTCGAACGCCAATGCATTACGCTCGCCGAACCGGGCAACGGCTTTGCCCATCAACGGCGCACACAGCATGTTGGCCACGAAGTTGATCAGGAAAAGCGCCGTGACCTCGTGCACTTCGAACCCGAACTTCTCCACCATCATGAAGGCGGCAAAGACGACGAAGATCTGTCGCCGCGCGCCCGACATGAACTGCAACGCGTAATAAAGCCAGTAACGGCGGCGCAGCACCATGCGCTTGCGCTGCGGGTTGGGGGCTTCGAACTGCGGAAAGGCAAACAGGCAGAAAAGTGCAATCGCCATGCAGGCCCCGCCGGCTGAGAGATAGACAAAGCTGTAGCTCAGATCGAAGGCCTTCCAGCTGACCACCAGCGTGCCGTAGCTTAGCAGCGATGCAGCAGACCCCGCCGCCACAATCCACCCCAACGTCTGGGGGGCCTTGTCCTTGTCGATCCACTGCAGTTGGAGCGATTGGTTGACCGTTTCGAAATAGTGAAACCCGATGGAACTGAGCAACGTCATCGTCAGGATGCCGCCATAGGTCGGGAACTGCGCCGTTAGCGCCGTGCCAATCCCCAGCAACACCAGAGAGGCCAGACCAAGCATCTGTTCGCGGATAAAGATGATCAGAAAGATCACCCCGACGGCCAGAAAACCTGGAATCTCCCGAACTGTGTGCAGCCAGCCGATCTCAACCCCGGTGAACCCCGCACGCTCTATCACGAAGTTGTTCAGAAGCGCGGACCACGTGGCAAAGGCGAGCGGCATGGCAAAGGCCATGAGGAACAGCAACACGACAGGCTGGCGCCAGCGCGGCAGAGAAGACGCTTCGGACAGGGGCACGATCTGCATGGGCGCAGCTTTACGCCTCCGCGCAGGTCATGGCGAGGAAAAAGGCGTGATCTGGATCAAGGTCGCCGCACAGCAGATGTGCGAGACACATTCAACTTCGTGAATGGAGGCGCGCGGGATGGACATACTCCCCCTTGTGGAACGGATCGGCGAGGGCCCCACAGCAGCCGTGTTCGGGCTGATCACGGGCATCGTGTTCGGAATCGCGGCCCAACGCTCGCGCTTTTGCCTGCGCGCAGCGGCGGTTGAGTTCGCACGTGGCAGTCTTGGGGACCGCATGGCGGTCTGGTTGTTGTGCTTTTCCACCGCCCTAGTCTGGGTGCAGGGCGCGGCCCTGACCGGGCTGATGCGGGTGGAGGATGCACGTATGATGGCGGTGCCTGGATCCTGGTCGGGGGCGATCATCGGTGGGCTGATGTTCGGCGTCGGAATGGTCCTTGCGCGCGGGTGCTCCGGGCGGCTGCTGGTCCTGGCGGCCACAGGGAACCTTCGATCTGTGGTCTCGGGCCTGATCTTTGCGGTGTTTGCAATCATGGCACTTCAGGGTGTCCTGGCCCCGATGCGAGACATGCTTGCGTCGCTCTGGATCACCTCCGGAGGAACCAACATGAATCTTCTGAATGCGCTTGGGGTTCCGGAGGCAAGCGGACTGGTCTTGGGACTTGTGCTCGCGCTTATCGCGCTTGAGCTCTCCCGCCGTAATCAGATCGGGGCAAAACGACTGTTCATGGCGTCGGGCGTCGGGTTCGCCGTCGCTCTCGGGTGGGTGCTGACATTTGCCTTATCGCAAGTTGCCTTTGATCCTGTCCCAATCGAAAGCGCGACATTCACGGGACCTTCCGCGAACACGCTCTTGTTCTTTCTTGAACCGAACCCGGTGCTTGAATTCGATATCGGTCTGGTGCCCGGTGTCTTCGTCGGGGCATTTCTGGCTGCGTGGGCAGGCGGTGAGTTGAAATGGCAGGGGTTCGACGGGGCCGCCCCGATGACACGGTCGATGATCGGTGCGGCGTTGATGGGCTTTGGCGGTATGCTTGCCGGCGGGTGCGCCATCGGAGCTGGCGTCACCGGCGGCTCTATTTTTGCCGGTACGGCCTGGCTCGCGCTGACCTGCATGTGGATCGGCGCCATGATCACCGACTATCTGGTTGACCAGCGCGGGCTGAACACCGCTCGCATCTGAGCCATGTCTATGGCGCGGGTGCTGCGGGCTTTTCCCGTAGCCAAACCCAGAAACTCAACGCAATCGCGGAACCGGAAACTAAGGTCATCACCGTTCCGGGAAAGAAATTCACGTAGCCCGGAACATCGACGAAAAACAGGTACCCCAGATCCGCAAGACCGCCGACCATGCCTGTTACCCAGATGGCGGTCATGTTGGACTTCCAGATGAATATCGCGCCGATGATCGTTGCCACGCCGAACCACGCAAGGTTCCAACCATGCTGGTTCAGAATGCCACCCACGGCTCCGGGATAGTCGTGCGCCAATTCCTGCGACGGGACTGCGTCGGCAATTGCCTGAAAGCCGCCGGCCGCATCACTGAGCAAGACCACGCCACCTGCAAAGGCATGGACCAAACCCCAGATAACCCACAAAACAGCAGAGATCTTCAGCATGAGCCTTGCGCGCTGGGACATGGAAACGATCCTTTGTGGTGGCGGTCGCGCAACGACCGTGATTGGGTCTCGGAAGATGACCATGATAAAAGTTGATTAAGTCAACAATCTGCAAGAAAGTGGACCATGTCAACCAATTTTACCGGCGCTTCGGATATTCGCATCGCCCAACTTGTGGATCGTCTTTTCCGACGCATCCACGCAGGGCTGCACAGTCGCGCGCCAGAGTTTGACAAAGACAACATCGGACCCGGCGGAAGCATGATCCTGCTGACCATCGAAGAGCTTCAGCCAACACCGATCCATGCGCTTGTGACGCATCTTGCCCGCGACAAATCCCAGATCACGCGCGCGCTGAAATCGCTTGAGACCAAGGGGATGATCAAGCGCCAGACCGCCGAAGACGATGGCCGCGTTGTCGTCGTGGCGCTGACCGACACGGGCCAGCACATGGTGGAACAGCTACAGGTCGTCCTCGCCGAAACAATAGGAGAGATACTTGGCCCTCTGGCGGCAGAGGACCATGCCGTACTTGAAACCCTGCTGAGGCGAGTGGTTCCGCCACCCGGACGGGCACAAAGCTGATCCGAATAAGCCGCGCCTTGCCTCAGGCCTTGGGATGGGCGTTTCGGTAAACGTCCATCAGTCGCGAGGTATCGACCGCCGTGTAGGCCTGCGTCGTCGACAGAGAGGCATGGCCCAGTAGTTCCTGAATAGCCCGCAAATCGCCGCCCGCGCTCAGCAAATGGGTCGCAAAGGAATGGCGCAAGGCATGCGGCGTTGCCGTAGATGGCAAGCCTAGCTGAAGCCTTGCCTGCTCCATCACCTTGGCAATAAGCCGGGAGTTCAAAGCCCCGCCCCGCACCCCGCGAAACAGCGGCGCGTCAGCCTCTTGTGGGTGGGGGCAAAGTGCCAAGTACTGGTCTACGGCCTTACGCGCGGCGGGAAGAACAGGCACGAGACGTTCCTTGTCGCCCTTGCCGCGAATACGCAGCACCTCCGGCAGAGGTGCATCCGCACCGGTCAGACCAAGCGCCTCGGAAATGCGCAAGCCGCAGCCATACAGCAGGGTCACCACCGCCACGTCACGCGCCGCGACCCACCCGTCCTTGGCCTGCATCTCCACCCGGTCAATCATGGCTTGGGCGGCATCTTCGGCCAACGGGCGCGGCAGTTTCCGGGTGTATTTCGGGCTGCGCGCGGCCAGAACGGCTGTGGGCTCGAAGCCGTCCCGCTCGCCCAGCCAGCGGAAGAATGTCTTGACTGCCGACAGCGCCCGGGCCAACGACCGCGCGCTGAGCCCCTGTTTGCGCGCGTCGGCCATCCACGCACGCATCTCTGTCTGGGTCACTGATTTGAGCATCGCCGTGCCCCCGGTCTCACCGCGATAGCGCGTCAGAAACCCGAGAAATCCGGACACATCCCGGCGGTAAGCGGAAATCGTCGCTTCGGACGCCGCCTGCAGCGCACGCATCCTGTCCAGCCACGCCTCCAGCACGGCATGGGTCTGATCGGTCAGTTGGGTCTCTGTCACGCGATCCAGCGCAGGATGGCGCGTTCAGTCACCCCCGCAAAGAAGGTCAAGAGATCGGTACCCTGATTGGGGCGGAAATGTTCGGGATCTTCGGAGCCAAGTGCCAGAAGACCGGGCAAACGCGCCTCGCCGAAATCGAGCTTCAAGAGCGCTTCGGACCCGATATGCGGCGCGGCAGCCCCGTACAGGATCGCCGTTTCAGGCGAAGCCGTTTGCAGTGTCACCTTGCGCGTCGGCATATTGCTGGAACTGCCGGTCATCCGATCAATCCCACCGAATTCCACGACCTTCAAAACTTCGTCGAGTTGCGCGAGCACCGGATCCGGGGCGGCGTCGTGACTTTCCAAAACGAGACGCACCGCGTCCACGTGCAGCAGGTCCGCCACCTCGCCCCCCAGGTTCTGCATGAACGCGGTAAATTCCACCGGTTCGAGCACGCTCAGGATGGCCCGGTGGATCTGGTTCGTGCCAGCGAGGTTTTCATACGCCGCTGCGATCACACTGCGATGGGTATCCTCAAGCCGGTCGAGCCGTGCTTCGAGCTTTTCCATCGCAATACCGCGCAAATCGACGATATTGGTTCCCATTTTGCGCTCATCGGCATGAACGAGGGCGCGCATAACCTCCGGATCATCCAGAATCATGTCGGGTTCCGCCATGATCCGATCCTTCAGATCATGCAGAATTTCAGCGGCTTCGCGCATCTTATTCGGGTTCCTGCTCAAATCTCGCAACTCTTGTTGTTTTGCGCAGCAGCATACACGATCACAGAATCTTCTGGCCAGTCTTTTCCCAGTCGGACAGAAATTGTGCCAGACCCTTGTCCGTGAGCACGTGGTTGGCCATCGCCTTGATCACGCCCGGAGGGGCCGTCGCGACATCCGCCCCGATGAGGGCCGCGTCCTTCATATGGTTGGCGGAGCGGATCGAGGCTGCCAGGATGTTCGTCTCATACCCGTAATTGTCGTAGATCGCGCGGATATCGGCAATCAACTCCATCCCGTCGAGATTGATATCGTCCAGCCGCCCAATGAACGGCGAGATGAACGTGGCTCCGGCCTTCGCCGCAATCAGCGCCTGATTGGCCGAAAAACACAGCGTGACATTCACCATCGTGCCAGCATCCGTGAGCGTTTTGCAGGTTTTCAGACCCGCCCATGTCAAAGGCACCTTCACGGCGATGTTGGGCGCGATCTCGGCCAGCTTGCGACCCTCCGCGATCATCTCGTCTGCGTCGGTCGCCACCACCTCGGCGCTGACGGGTCCGTCGACCATGTCACAGATTTCTTTCGTGACCTCCAGGATATCGCGGCCAGACTTAAGGATAAGCGACGGGTTTGTCGTCACTCCGTCGACCATGCCGAGGTCGTTCAGTTCTGCGATGGCGGCCACATCTGCGGTATCGACGAAGAATTTCACGGGGAGAACTCCTGCAAAGGGGTTGAGGACAGTTTGGCGGTCTCTTATCGCATGGGGGTTAGCGGGGAAAGGGTGGTCGCGATGCGGTTTGAAGCGGGAGAGTTGTTGGGCGTTCTCACGACCCAACCGCTTGATCGCACCCTTGACTACCGCGCGCCCGAAGGCGGATGCAGCCTCGGCGATTTCGTCGAAGTGCCGTTGGGCCCGCGCCGTGTCGTCGGCGTGGTCTGGGGCCGAGCTGCGGGCGGATGGGACCCGGCCAAGGTGCGCGCAATCCACCGTGTTCTGGATGTCCCCCCGATGCGCGAGGAGATGGTGGAATTCCTGACCCGCGCGGGAGCTTACACGCTGACGCCCCTGTCGGCGATGCTGCGGCTGGCCACGCGCGCGCCGGGGTTGGGCGACGCCCCGGGGATGCGCAAGGTGCTCGTCCGTGGGCATGGGGAACCCGCCCGCATGACCGACGCGCGGACAGCTGTGATGGATGCGCTGGTCGACTACGACGATGCCCCCGTCACGCAAGCGGAACTGGCACAGGCCGCCGGGGTGACACCCTCGGTGATCAAGGGGCTGGTAAAGGCCGGGGCCATCCTGGAGCAAGACAGTCCGCGCGACCTGCCCTACGCGCCGCTTGATGTGACCCGGGCGGGCAAGCCGCTGACGGCTGATCAGGAAGTGGCCAGTGGTACGCTTATCCACGCAATCGAGGCGCAAGCCTACGGGACCACGCTGCTGAAGGGCGTGACCGGATCCGGGAAAACGGAAGTCTATCTCGAAGCCGTCGCCGCCTGTCTCGCCCAAGGGCGGCAGGCTCTGGTTCTGCTCCCGGAAATCGCGCTCTCTGCCGAGTTCCTGGCCCGCGTGGAGGCCCGGTTCGGCGCGCGGCCCGCAGAATGGCATTCCGGTGTGACAATGACGGAACGCCGCCGGTGCTGGCGCATGGTCGCCGAGGGCGGGGCCCAGTTCGTTGTCGGGGCCAGATCCGCCCTGTTCCTGCCTTTTCGCGATCTGGGCCTGATCGTCGTCGATGAGGAACACGATACGTCCTACAAGCAAGAGGATGGGGTGCTTTACAATGCGCGGGACATGGCCGTGCTGCGCGCGTCGATTTGCTCTGCACAAGTCGTTCTGGCCTCCGCCACGCCGTCGCTGGAAACTTGGGTGAACGCAGAACAGGGCAAGTATGGCAAGCTGACGCTGACCTCCCGCTTTGGCGATGCGGAACTTCCAGAGATGCGCGCGATTGACCTGCGCGGTCAGGACATGCCCGCCAACCAGTGGCTCTCTCCCGCGTTGCGGGCGGCAACGAGTGCCCGGCTCAAGGCCGGCGAGCAGACACTGTTTTTTCTGAACCGACGCGGCTATGCGCCCGTGACCCTGTGCAGGGCTTGCGGGCACCAGATCGGATGTGATGACTGCGACGCGCGCATGGTCGAACACAGGTTCCAGAAACGATTGATGTGCCATCAATGCGGGGCGACCAAAGCCATCCCCGACAAATGCCCGTCCTGCGCCGCCGAGGGCAAACTCGCGCCCGTCGGCCCGGGGGTGGAGCGTGTGGCAGAAGAAGCCGCAGCCGCCTTCCCCGACGCGCGGATTGCGGTTCTTTCGTCGGACCTGTTCGGATCAGCGCGTGCGCTTAAGGCCCAGATCGCCGAGATTACCGAAGGCGCTGCGGATATCATCATCGGGACCCAGCTTGTCGCGAAAGGGCACAATTTTCCGCTGCTGACGCTGGTGGGTGTCGTGGATGCAGATCTGGGTCTGCAGGGATCAGACCTGCGCGCTGCCGAGCGAACGTTCCAACTGATGCGACAGGTCGCCGGCCGTGCGGGGCGTGCCGAAAAACCCGGCGAAGCGCTACTGCAAACATTTCAGCCCGAACATCCCGTTATCCGATCCATCCTGTCCGGCGACGAGGAGGCGTTCTGGACAGCCGAAGCCCGAGAGCGACAAGCCGCAGGCATGCCACCGTTCGGACGGCTTGCGGGGATCATCCTGTCTTCGCCCGACTTGCAGGCCGTTTTCGATGTTGGCAACGCGCTTGCGCGGGCGGACGGGCCGCTGCAAGCTGTCGGAGCTCAGGTGTACGGCCCCGCGCCAGCGCCGATTGCCCGCGTACGTGGGCGGCATCGCATCAGACTATTGGTGAAGGCTGCAAAGACGACGCCGTTGCAACCGGCACTGGCAAAATGGGTTGCACAGATCAAGCTGCCGCGCGATCTGCGCCTTGCTGTCGACATAGACCCACAGAGTTTCTTCTAGGCCGCATCTCTACCACGTGGCCTGCAAGGCAACGGGTTGACCCAATTGAGACCCACCTGCCCTTTCGGCAGTTGATGCCGTTTCGGCCACCGCCTGATCCTGTACCATTGCGGTCAGCCACATCATCGCAAGCACAGGGGCAAGGATCGCCATCGCAGCCGCGGGTTTCCACCACACGACCTGCCGCTTGAGCCGCCCGATGGCGGCACCGGCGCAGGCACCGAGCACGATGAAGGCGAGCGGAAGGGCCACCAGTACCAGAATGAACGCCATTGCCCCTGCCCCGGCCAGGCCCGCAACCGATTTTCCCGTGGCAAAGATCATCGCAGTGACAACGCCGCCCAGAAGGATCACGAGCGTCTCTGAACCAACACGCGCGCCCCGGCGTGGTCCTTTCATCCAGGAAAGGGCAAAGGCCGCGTAATATCCGGCCAAGAGGATCACGATCGTTTCCGGCAAGGTCATCTTCACCTCCTGAGTGTATTTGCGCATGCAGCATACCAGAAAGTTGTAACCCTCTCATGGCAATTTACGTTTTGATAACCTGATTGGCCCTTTTGCTGTTTTGGCGTCGACCTCTTTGCCTCTTTGAGTTGCAACAAGCCCAATTTCTGAGCCCACGCGACGCACCTCTGGCATCAAGGGGCGCCAGTCCTCTGCAAGGGCACGCGCGGCTTCTGAGGGGCAAAATGTACGCCCTGCCCCCCTTTGCTCGGCAAGAGCAAGAAGGACTTCGGCGATCCTTGTGTCACTCGGCCGCAATCTTGTCCTGTGTGCGTGTCTCGAAATCCGCCGCACTGTGACGTTCATGCAGCTGCATGGATGGCTCGCCAAAGGTCCTGTTCACCATGCGACCACGCTGAACAGCCGCGCGTGCGTCGATGCGGTTGGCCCAGCCCACGACGTTCGTGTAGCTCTCGACATCAAGAAACTCTGCGGCATCGTAGAGGCGCCCCAGAACCAATTGACCGTACCATGACCACACCGCGATATCGGCAATTGTGTAGGTGTCGCCCGCCAGCCACTCGCTTTCCGCAAGGCGCCGGTCCAGGACATCGAGCTGGCGTTTCGCCTCCATCGAGAAACGGTTGATCGGGTACTCCATGGGCTCTGGCGCATATGCATAGAAATGGCCGAAACCTCCGCCGAGGTAAGGCGCGCTGCCCATCTGCCAGAACAACCAGCTGAGCATCTCGGGCCGGGCATCATGGCTGAGAAAAGCGTCAAACTTCTCCGCGAGATGCAACAGAATCGCCCCGCTTTCGAACACGCGCACGGGTTCAGCGCCCGAGTGGTCCATCAAGGCGGGGATCTTGGAGTTCGGGTTTACATCGACAAACCCGGACCCGAACTGGTCGCCATCGCCGATCTTGATCAGCCATGCATCATATTCAGCGTCATGTCCGGCAGCCAGAAGCTCTTCGAGCAGGACCGTCACTTTCACCCCGTTCGGGGTCGCCAGCGAATAGAGCTGGAAGGGATGTTTGCCGACGGGCAAATCCTTGTCGTGTGTCGCTCCGGCGATCGGACGATTTATAGAGGCAAACTTGCCGCCACTCTGCTGATCCCATGTCCAGACGTTCGGGGGCGTGTAGCTTGGGGTGGTGCTCATCGGGGTCTCCTTCGGTTAGGGCACAGGTAGTGCGGGAACCGTGGCTGCCCAACTGACAGGCGAGGTTTTGCGCGCTTCAACCCGGTCAGGCGCCGTCTTTGCCTGCCCGTCCGGCGGCGCCGGCGCCGGCTTGTTGATCGCGCAGGGGTTGCGCCATTTCCAATTCCAAGCCGCGGCCATGAAAACTCAGCACTTCCGACAACTTGCGCGGCGCGATGGCCAAATGGGATACGACCTCCGGCGATACGACCACTGCCCGACCGGACTGTGGGTTGGGGGCATCGGGCAGAAAAAGCACGACACGTCCATCGGACAGGCGGTCCACTTCGAAACCCAAACGCGCGGTGTCACCAAGTTCTGCGATGACGGGGCGAAAGCCGTGCATCAGATCATCATCTCCGGACGCGCCGCCGAGGTAGCTTTTCACGATCGTGTAACCTGGAACCCCGCGGGCCATCGCGCGGTCCAACCCGGTCAGGTACCGCGACAGGCCGGTCGCCCGCGACAGCAGCCCCAGAAGATATATTCCGAGGACCAAAACCAGTAGGCACATGCCCACGACAAGAACAACTCCGATCACGCGATCCACTCCGAGCCTCGCAACAACCGGTTCGAGAAATGGGCGGAGGGTGGCCACTGCCTTTGCCACCACGAAAACCAGGGCAAAAAGCGGCAGAAACACAACCGCGCCTGTGATCATCGTTGCGATAAAATGGGTTCTCATACGTTTCCTTCGTACGGCTTGAACGGAACGGCGCGCTCAAAACCTGTAGCTGGCGGACAACAGGAAGCGATCGCTGTTCGCGCTGTAACTGTATTCTCCGGTCAGGGAATACCCCTGGATGAACCCCAGGTTCAAACCCAGCGCGACCGCCCACCGGTCTATGTTCTGAACGTCGGCCCTGTAACGTACTTCCAGACTGTCGCCGTTCGGAAAGGCATCGTTCAAGCGCGTCACACCCTCCACTGTCTGATCCAGAACGAAGTAATTCAAACCGACATAGGGGGCCGCGATGTTGCCCTGGCCGTAGGACCAGCGCCTTCCCAGCCGTGCACCGGCGTTGTAGGACCGGATTGTGGTCTCTGCGTTCTCGCCGAACGACGCGGTAGCGGAGAGTGTTCCGCTGGTAAACCAATTGCCCCATCCATAGACGGCCGTTGCCCCTAGTGTGACAGCCAGCGTGTCCACGCCGGCGCGGAACGTCGCCCGGACCGGATCGCACGGATTGAAGGGCGGGCACAAAGCAGGTGGCAACACGTCCGCCGGGTCAACGACCACGTCGAGATCCACATTTCCGTCTACCTGGGCCAGCGTGGCGAAAACGTTGATGTTGGGCAGAACCCAGACGTCGCCCTTGACGGAAACCGAGTCGGTATCGCTGATCACGTTCTCCAGGGTGACGAAGGGAATGGACACAAGGTCAGTCCCTGGCGGTGGCGGCGTGGCCCGTCCAAGCGCCACCGCAAGGTTCGAAATGCTCTGTTCCTGCCGGTTGTCGATACCCATGATACTCAGTCCATAGGGCTGTGGCAGGCTGAACCCCCGGTCGATCGCATCCTGTGCCCTGAGCGGAAAACGACGGTCATACTCAATCTGGTCTTCAGGTGTTTCGACTGCGTCAGGGTATCTGAGACGCAACCTTTCAGGGATCACCCAAAGAGCCGACAGGGACGGCAGGATGCCGTCTGCCTCCGGGATGTCGGGGCTAGCCCCCTGCGCTGCCGCGCCGCCAATGGCGTAGGTGGAGCAGAGCATCGCCGAAAGGCCGCGCCGGACAGTGTCACGCAGCAATGGAAAGACCGTCGCCAAGGGTCAGAAACGGAAGGTGTACCCGACGAATGGGCCAACCTGCGTCACATCATAGGCGAACGTCCCATCGGACCGCTCCGTCTCGAAGTCGATGCTGTAGTAGCGTACGCCCACCTTCAATGCACTGGTGTCGCTCAGCGCGTAGTCCGCGCCAAGTGTGGCGCTCCATTGCAGGTCGCTGTCATTCACCCCGAAGCCACCCGCATCCACAAGCGCGCCCCCAGTCCAACGATCATTGATTTCCCAGACGTAACGGGCGCCGATGACCGGCTCCCACCAGGTTTCCGTTCCCCCCAGCGTCAGGCCGGGCCCCGGGCCTCCGGACAGGCTGATTTCCTGTTTCAGGCTGTTGTAGCGCACGCCACCCTGCACATCGAAAGAATAGCGGGCGCCGTTTGCCAGAACTCCGGAACTGGCGCGATAACCGGCCAGCAACCCGAGCCACCACTGGCGCGAGTCCACGTCTGCCACAACCATCCCCGCCGGCCCGGAACCATTCGCGGAAAGGTCCACGTAGTTGCCGTCGACAATAAGGCCGAAATCATTCTGCCAGGCTTCGTAGCGCAAGGATGCCCCGAAATTGAGGATGTCCAGAACATCACCGAGGTCGAGGTCGACATCGGCCTCTGCCCCTGCGACGGTCGAGGTTCCGGACGTCTCGAAAGGTGTGAAAAGGTACAGTGTCAGGTCTTGCGACCAGTCACCGCCGGACTGAAGCACGGCCGAATTTGCAAATGCGGCAGTCGCCCACAACGCACATGCCGTTGATCCTGCAAGTGTCTTGAACATATCTCTTGTCCTGTTCATTGATCGCGGGTGAGGTCCGCTGACCGGTATCGTCGCAACCTGCAAGCGAAAAAGCAACATCCCGGCCGCACCACGAAAGGCAATGACAAGACGACTTTACCGGCGATATGACTGACCTACCGCTCACCGAAGGACCGTCAGCCGTGCTGAGAGAAATCCGAATTCGCTTCCAAGAGGCATTTGCCCGCTGGCTCCCGTTTCTGACCGTACACCTTTTCATTCGCCTCGTGATCGCAGCCATCCTTGTGCCATTGATCGGCGCCCTGCTGGCCTTGTCTTTGAGCTTCGGCGATCAGGCCGCCATGACGGATCAGGACATTGCCCGGTTTCTCCTGACACCGGCAGGTCTGCTGGCGGGGATTGCCGTAGTCTCCCTGTTGGTGATTGCCGCCGTGCTGGATGTGGCAGTTATGACAACGCTGCTGCATCAGGGTCACTCGCGCCCCGTACACGCCCTTCAGACCGCCACACGGTTCATTCTGCGATCCATCGGTCCGCTCGTTCGCTTCGCTCTTGCTTTTCTTGCGCGGGTTGCATTGCTCGCCGCGCCCTTTCTGGCGATGGCCGGGGCAATCGCCCTGCTCCTGCTTCGCGAGTACGACATCAACTACTATCTGACCGCGCGCCCACCCAGCTTTCTGATCGCGGTTGTGTTGATTGGAGGGCTGCTCACCGTTCTGGCGGCTCTGTTGCTGCACCGGTTCTCCGGCTGGGCCATAGCGATGCATTTGACGCTGTTCGAACGCAGCAGTGCACGGGCATCGTTCCTCGCAAGCCGGGACCGGATGGAGGGGCACCGCAAGAACCTTGTGATGCGCGTGCTGACCTGGCTCGCGGTTCGCGGTCTGATTGCCGCTGCGATCGCGGCCGTCGCAGGTTTCGCGCTGGCCGAGTTACCTGATCTGGCGGGCAACCGGTTGCGCCTTTTGACCGGATCAATGATCGCGGTCGGCGTTCTGTGGTCGCTCGCCAACACGGTTCTGAACGCCATCGCGAACGGGGTTCTGGCCGATATCCTCAACGATGAGTTCGAGCGCGCGCAGATCGGCCGCACGAGCTACGAAGACCACCACGGCCAGGCAGATCCGGTCCCTCTGTTCTCGGTGCCGAACCTTGTCGTCGGCGGGCTTGCCATCCTGTCGATCGCCAGCCTTGGAACCGGCGGGGTCCTTCTTGAAAACGTGCGCAGCGACGCGCAGGTGGAGGTGATCGGCCACCGCGGCGCTGCTGCCTTGCGCCCCGAGAACACACTGGCGGCCGTGGAGAAGGCCATCGAGGACGGCGCCGACTGGGTGGAGATCGACGTCCAGGAAAGCGCCGATGGCGAGGTGATTATCGCCCACGACAGTGATTTCATGAAAGCCGCACGCGTGCCCACAAAAGTCTGGGACGTTACCGCAGCCGAGTTGGCGGATATCGACATAGGCAGCTGGTTCGACCCAGCCTATGCAGACGAACGCGTCCCGACACTCGAACAGGTTCTGGCAACTGCCAAGGACCGCGCCAAAGTCATCATCGAATTGAAGTATTACGGGCATGATGTCGATCTTGAGAACCGGGTCATTGCCGAGGTCGAAGCGGCGGGCATGGCGGACCAGATTGCCACGATGTCGCTGAAATACCCTGCGGTTCAGAAAATGCTGTCGCTGCGACCGGACTGGCGCACAGGCGTTCTGGCGGCCACCGCCGTCGGGGACCTTAGCGGGCTCGACGGCAATTTCCTTGCGGTGAATACCGGACAGGCCACGACGCGTCTGGTCCAGCGCGCCGACGCGGCTGGAAAGGACGTGTATGTCTGGACTGTCAATGATCCGGTTTCGATGATGCGCATGATCACGCTCGGTGTTGACGGGCTGATCACCGATGATCCCGCACTGGCGCGACGTGTGATCGCGCATCGTGCCTCGCTCAACACGATCGAAAGGCTGTTGCTGGCGGTCGGTGACAGGATCGGTGTGGCTTTCGACCTGGATGCACCTGAGGAGCTGCGCCCATGAGAACGTTATTATTCGCGGTTGTTTGCTGCTTGCCGACAGTGGCGCAGGCGGATCAGGAAACTTCCTTCGGCGCATTGCAGCGCACGTTCGAATTGCCTGCACACCGCGGGCTCCAGAGGACGATCAAAGCGCCCGAAACCGTTCTCGAACCGTTTACAACGGATGGATGCAGCGGCGGGCTATCGTCAACATGGGCGGTGGTGGCAGACATCTTTCCCGGCTTTGCGGACGCCCATGAAGGGCGCCCCCCATGGGAGGCATGCTGCGTCGCACATGACCGCCGGTACCACGATGCGGATGGCGCAGGGTCGCCGGACGCGAGCTTCGACGCGCGGCTGAAGGCGGACGAGGAACTGCGAAGCTGCGTCCGCGCGCACGGCGAAACAAACCTCGATAAGATGGCCGCGCGTTATGACGCCACCCCAGATCAGGTTGAACTGGCCTACCGGACCATCGCGGACGCGATGTTCAATGCGGTGCGCTTCGGCGGCGGTCCCTGCACGGGGCTGCCTTGGCGCTGGGGGTACGGCTATCCGCAATGCCTGCCGTCTTTGCCCTGACCCATAAAACAAAGGAGAGGCCGATGGCCGAACGCAGTTTGCCGGGAACCCTGAAGAACCTCGCGCTCGCGCTTCTGAACGCCACGCTGCTGCTTTTGGCCGTGTGCCTGTTTCTGGCCTGGCAGCTTGTTCAGAGCTTCGCGGATATCTCAACTCAGTTGACAGAGACGCTCACCGGTATCACGCCGCTGCGCACGGATGTTCAGGTCCTTTCGGCAGAGAGCGCTGCCTTGCGCGCGGAACTGACCGCGTTGCGTGACCTCGAGAGGACTGGGACGGCTGACCTTTCACAAGGTGCGCTCGCCAGGATTGCCGGGCTGGAGGCCCGTCTGACCGAGATTGCCGACAGAGTCGACGGGATCACCTCTGCCCCCGAAACCCTCATGATTGCCGCTCTGGACCACGCGTTGGATAGGGCGACTGGCGGGCTCACCAAGCTTGCCGACTGCAAAGCCCCGGATACCTGAAATGCATAGCGTCGCACGGGGGGATGGTGCAGCGTCTCAACCGGACAGACGCAGGGCGGCGTGACCCGATTTCTGCGCTTTGCAGTCCCGAAAGTCTGGAGTAGAACCGGGCAAAGTGGTCCCGTAGCTCAACTGGATAGAGCACCTGACTTCTAATCAGGATGTTGGGGGTTCGAGTCCTCCCGGGATCGCCACCACCTGCGCCGCTACCGTCGCTCCGATCTCAGATTTCGCACCTCATGAAGGTGCTGAGCGGGTCGGCAACATATGAACCAAACGGCGCGCACTCGACAAACCCGACACTCTTGTAAAGCGCCCTGGCCGGCGCAAACAGGTCCGCCGTTCCGGTTTCCAGCCACAGCGTTTGATAACCGGACTGCTTCGCCTGCGCTGTCAGATACGCCAAAAGGGCCCTTCCCGCGCCGCGCCCGCGCAGGGTGTCGTGGCAGTGCATGGACTTCAGTTCCGCAGCCCCGTCTGCCAAGGGAAGAAACGCTCCGATGGCAAGAACCTCACCCGCCCGGTCACGTCCGCAGAACACCCGCGCGCCAGAGGCTCGCAACTCGGCTGCGGTCATGACATGACAACTCTCCGCCGGGGAAGTCGCGCGCATCAAGGCGTGATGGCGCGCCAGCAAGGCATCCGCCGACGGATCAATCGTATGTAACTGTGAAAACGTCAGAGGGTGGTTCAATGAGTCCAGGCGCGCCGACGGTTCGTGGCGAAGTTGTCCCCGTAGCCGCCCGGCCGAATATTGGCCTTGCGCTTTTTCGGCTCGGTCACAATTGCCTCGATCCCATGCTCTTTCGCGTAGGCCAGCGCCGCTTCCTTGGTGGCAAAGGTCAGCTTGATCTGCGCTTGCGTATCCGCCGATCCGGTCCACCCCATCAACGGGTCCAGTTCGCGCGGGGCCGCGGGGGCGTATTCCAACACCCAATGATGCGTTTTGGCCTGACCGGATGACATGGCGGTGCGGGCCGGTTGATAAATACGCGCTTGCATGTCGGACCTCCAAAGGTTGCGTCCCTGTATCGCTGAACCTCTCGGTGGAGGCAAGAACGCACGATGCGACCGACGGACGCAAATCAGTCGCGACAAGACCGGCCTAAAGCGCTTTGGTGGGGAGGTGCGAAGCGACTGCCGATCAGCTCCGAGGGAGCGAGGGGTGGGGTGGGTGGTACGGAACCGACCGACAGCCTTTGCTGCTTGCAAGATAAGGCTACCGACATCATTGGCACATTGCCAAATGTTTTCTCACGTAAAACTTGTGCATGACGCCCGACTTGAAAGCTACAAAAAAATCAAACCTTTGATTTTTTTACGACTTTTCAGAATTCCGTTACAATTCCTACGACCATGGTCTAGCGTGTCACACAAGCCGAGACCCCGAACCGGTTTGACCCAAATCAAGCTGTGTGGCGCTGATCTTGCCGCGTTTGGACCGATCGGTTCTTCAATAGCAAGCTGAGTCGGGCCTTGTTCCCGCGCCCAAGGCACGCATCTTAGGGGAAGCAGAGGACAGTTCGATGAATCAGCCCATTCTCCACGCCGCCGCCCCGGACGTTCGGACACGCGACAAGCTTGAAGGCGGCCAGACGTTCCGTATGGAAACCAGCTTTGCCCCGGCGGGTGATCAGCCGACAGCAATCACCGAGTTGGCGCAAGGTGTCCGCGATGGCGAGCGCGACCAGGTTCTGCTGGGCGCAACCGGTACCGGCAAGACCTTCACAATGGCCAAGGTGATCGAGGAAACGCAGCGCCCGGCAATCATCCTCGCCCCGAACAAGACCCTTGCGGCACAGCTTTACGGGGAGTTCAAAGGCTTTTTCCCGGACAACGCGGTCGAATACTTCGTCAGCTACTACGACTATTACCAGCCAGAAGCTTATGTCGCCCGCTCCGACACGTATATCGAGAAGGAAAGCCAGATTAACGAGCAGATTGACCGTATGCGGCACTCTGCAACGCGGGCACTTCTGGAACGCGACGACGTGATTATCGTCGCCTCGGTCTCGTGCATCTACGGTATCGGGTCTGTCGAAACCTATGGGGCCATGACCCAGGACCTGATCGCGGGCAAGGAATACGACCAGCGCAAGGTCATGGCCGATCTGGTGGCCCAGCAATACCGCAGGAATGACGCCGCATTTCAGCGGGGCAGTTTCCGGGTGCGCGGCGACAGTCTGGAGGTCTGGCCGGCCCACCTTGAGGACCGCGCGCTTAAATTCTCGTTCTTCGGAGAAGAGCTCGAAACGATCACGGAATTCGACCCGCTGACCGGAGAGAAGACCGGCACGCTGGAGCGGATCCGTATTTACGCCAATTCGCACTACGTGACACCGCGCCCAACGATGCAGCAGGCCATCATCAGCATCAAGAAAGAGCTGCGCATGCGGCTCGACCAACTGGTCGCGGAAGGCAAACTCTTGGAAGCGCAGCGCCTGGAGCAACGCACAAATTTCGATATCGAGATGCTGGAGGCGACCGGTGTTTGCAACGGGATCGAGAACTATTCCCGCTATCTGACGGGCCGCGCACCCGGCGAACCGCCCCCCACCCTGTTTGAATACATCCCCGACAACGCTATCGTCTTTGCAGACGAAAGCCATGTCTCTGTCCCGCAGATCGGCGGCATGTACAAGGGCGACTACCGGCGCAAGTTCACGCTGGCGGAACATGGCTTCCGCCTGCCCTCCTGCATGGACAACCGCCCGCTCAAGTTCGAGGAATGGGATGCGATGCGCCCGCAATCGGTCTTTGTATCCGCAACCCCCGCCGCCTGGGAATTGGAACAAACCGGCGGCGTGTTCACCGAACAGGTCATCCGCCCCACGGGCCTTCTGGACCCCAAGGTGGAAATTCGCCCGGTGGAGATGCAGGTGGATGACCTGCTGGATGAAGTGCGCAAGGTGGCCGCCGACGGGTTCCGCACGCTTGTGACGACGCTGACCAAGCGCATGGCCGAGGACCTGACCGAATACATGCATGAACAGGGCATCAAGGTCCGCTACATGCACTCGGACATCGACACACTGGAGCGCATCGAGATCCTGCGCGACCTGCGCCTCGGCGCGTTCGACGTGCTGATCGGGATCAACCTTCTGCGCGAGGGTTTGGATATTCCCGAATGCGGGCTGGTGGCCATTCTTGACGCGGATAAGGAAGGTTTCCTGCGCTCCGAAACCTCTCTTGTCCAGACTATCGGGCGGGCAGCGCGGAACGCCGATGGGCGCGTGATCATGTATGCCGACAAGATCACCGGCTCGATGGAACGCGCGATGGCCGAAACCGACCGCCGCCGTGCCAAGCAGATCGCCTATAACGAAGAACACGGGATTACTCCCGAGACGGTCAAGAAAAACGTCGAAGATGTTCTGGCTGGCCTCTACCAAGGCGACGTGGACATGAACCGCGTGACCGCGAAAGTCGACAAACCCATGATCGGCGCAAACCTGCAGGCCCATCTGGACGGGTTGCGCGAGGAGATGCGCAAAGCCGCCGAGAACCTCGAGTTCGAAGAAGCCGCTCGGCTCAGGGATGAGGTCAAACGGCTGGAGGCCGTGGATCTGGCCGTCGCAGACGATCCGCTCGCGCGTCAGTCAGCGGTGCAGGCCGCAAGCGATGCAGCCGTTAAGGCGCAAGGGCGGTCAACTGCGGGACGCCCGGGGCAGCGTGGAGGGAATGTGAAGCGGCGGCGTAAAAACTAGACTTCCGATGCCGTCGCTTGGACATGCTCGGCTGATCCACACTCGGCAGCATTCTCTGAACGCGTAAAGCGAAACTGGCAACGCCTGAAAAACAGGCGAATGCCCGCGTTCTTATGGCTGAAGCTATGAACCCTAGCATCAAGCCCACATAACTCTTGTCAGCTTACAACGACAGCGCTTTGCTGAGGCTTCATCACCTTATTTTTCCCCGGAGCTATACTATGAAGACTTCTTTTCTTTCGGCGGCGGCATTGTGCGCTGCTGCCCTCGCATTGCCCGCTCATGCCAACACGATCACGCTCGATTTCGAGGGACTCGGAGTGAAACAGTCTGTCAACGGCGCCGAGGCAATCATAGAAGGCGTCGGCGATTTCTATAATGGGGGCCTTGGCGCGGATGGCAGCGGTCCCGGCGTGGATTTTGGAGTGACGTTTTCCGACAATGCGCTTGCTATTCAGGACGCAGATGTCGATCCAAGCCTGCCTTTTAACTCGGGCAATTTCGGCGGCGAACCAACACCGGATACGGTTTTGTTCTTTTTGACCGGAAGCGCTGCAACGATAAGCTTCGCGTCTGGTTTTGATACGGGATTTTCTTTCTTCTACAGTTCAATCAATTTCACCGGTAGCATCGACGTCTATTCCGAAGTTGACGCTACCGGGACGTTGCTTGCATCGCTGCAATTGCCTACCACGCCCTTTAACGGAGCTCCGGACCCGACCGGTCAGTTCAGCCCGTTTGTACCGATCGGCGTATCCTTTGACGGGATCGCGAAGTCGATCGATTTCGGGGGAACGATCAACCAAATTGGGTTCGACAACATCACTTTTGGGTCCGCGACGCCGGGAGATGTTGGCACTGTTCCAGGAGGAACATCCGTGATCCCGCTGCCCGCTGGTATGCCCCTTATGATTGGCGCTTTGGCTTTATTGGGTGGGCTACATCGGCGAAAATCGTTGGCGGCTCCGGCACGCGGCTGACCCAACCCGCAACAGTACCGCGCAAAAGGCTTTGTCAGTCTCTTGCGCCCAGCTACTTTGCGAGTATGCGCTTGATAATTGCTCTCACGCTGCTCCCGCTCCCCGCCCTTGCTTGGCAGGCAGGCTTTGAAGGCCGCCTCTGCACCTTGACCCACATCGAGGACAGCGCGGAGGTGCGGCTGACCTTCGATCCCTCCGGTCCGCTCTACACCATAGCCATCACCACCCCAGCACCTTGGCCGGATGCGGACGTGTTTGGGATCACGTTTGACGGGCCGAACGCATTGACGATCTCGACCGACCGGCAGACACTTTCAAACGCCAATCGCACACTGACTGTTTCCGACCGGGGTTTTGGCAATGTGCTGAACGGCCTTGCCCAGAACGCGACCGCGATTGCGTTCACGGGCGACACGGCTGTGCAATTCAGTCTCGACGGCGCGGAACCCGAGGTCGCGATATTTCGCGCCTGTCTGGACGCCCCCACGGCCTAGCCGCGAAATCCCGAGGACAGGATGACCGGAACGATCAGGTCTTCCTCATCAACCAGATGCCGGTCCAGAAGGCGACCGAACCGCGTCATCTCGTCCAGCAGAGGTCCGGCCTCCCGGGTGCGCAGGGTCGTGTTCGCCGCATCCGCCGCACTGTGCAAAAGGCCATCCATTGCGTGGTGATCCGCGTCCAGAACCTCGAACCCCCGCGTGATACGGGCGTCCAATCGGGCCAGACGGGGGAAGTATTGGTGATCCTCGATCTGGTGATGGGCATGCAGCTCGTTGAGCAGCGTTCCCGCAAGTTCTGACAGGCGCGGCGCGTATTCCTCGAACCCGGTTTGCCCGTCCATGTAGTTCTGCGTGTCCGCTTCGATCTGCGCCAGTAACCGCCTGAAAATCAGGTGGCGGGACAGCCAGAAGCGGACCAAATCGTTGAAATTCGGGTGCTGTGGCCACGCGGCGCGGGGATACGCCTCCTCGAGAACACGCAGCGCGTCAGGCCAGCCGGAGCGGTCTTCGAGGCTCAAGCGATCATCCATGCTGCCTCAACCTGCGGCGTACCGCGGTCAGCCTCATCCAAGCTGCGCGAGCACTTCGGTCAGCAGCGCGTCGACCTCGGCCTGCGCCGCGCCGCGCTTGCGGCTCTCCTGTGCGCCGAAGCCTTCGCCCAGTGTCTCGGCATAGACGATCCTGTTGGCGAGATTTGCGGTCGCCAGTTCGGCGTCCGTCTGTGCGGCGGCGTCGGCCACTTCCGCGCCCAGCCGTGTCCCGGAGCGGGTCCGGTTCAGCACAAGCAGCGTCTTGACCCCAACCCGGTCGGCCAGATCAAGCACCCCTTCGGTGGCCCAGAGGTCCACATGGCTGGTCGCGATTGGCACCAGCACCAGGTCGGCGGCGCGCAAGGCGGGTTTCAGGTCGCTGTCGACCTTTGGCGGGGTATCGATGATGACAAGGTCGTTCTCGCGAGACATCTTGCCGACCTCATACCCGATACCCCAGGCAGACGCCGTGGAAAACTCCATGTCCGGCGCCCCCTCCAGCCGCTCCAACCGGGTCATGAACCACCGACCGAGAGACCCTTGCGGGTCTGTATCGATCAAGGCCACGCTGTGGCCTGCACGGACCGCAGCCACGGCCAGATTGACCGCCAATGTGGTTTTGCCCGAGCCGCCCTTCTGCTGCGCCACGGTGACGATACGGCCTGCCATAGTCCACCTCTCGTTTGATGCAGGGTCAGACTGCGCCGATTCTGAGGCGAGTGCATCCGAAAACGACGCACCCCACGGCACGCAGGACCACGAACGCGTTGAAATAGTGGCCGCATCGGCCCTGCAACGCGCCACGCCGCGCGGCGGGATTAACCCGCCGTTAACCTTGATTGCCAAATCTGCGCCCATGCGCTTGGGCTTGATCTGTCTGGTGTGGCTGGTCAGCTGCGCCTCCGCGCTCGCAGGACCCTGGCCGCGCGAGAAGGGCAGTTTTTTCACGTCTGCCTCGGTTGAAAGCCCCGAGGACGGGGACACCCGCGAACTGTATTACTCCGCCTATGCAGAATACGGCATGACGGACTGGCTGACACTCGGCTTCGACGGCGGGACCGACTACTACACGAATGGCGAGGGATATGCCTTTGCGCGCGTTCCGATCCCGGTTGAGCTTGGCCCACACAAATTTGCCGTTCTGGGCGGTGTTGGCGCGCGGATGGACGAAAGCACCCTGATGGAGCGGATTTATGTGCTTGGGGCAAGCTGGGGCATGGGGTTCGAAAGCCCGCTTGGACCAGGCTGGGCCACGCTGGACGGCACCTTGCGGCACCGCCGCACCAGCGACAGCCGGCTGGCAAAACTCGACGCAACGCTTGGCCTCAACCGCGAGAGTGGACAACTCTGGTTTGCGCAGTTGCGCTATTCCAACGATACGCTGGCCGAAGAGCCGATATGGGAAGTCGCCCCATCCATCGCATGGCCACTCTGGGGGGCAGCGAAGCTGGAGACGTCAGCCTCGTTCGGCCTGCAAGGTAGCGATCAGATCAAACTCAAACTCGGTCTGTGGCTGGAGTTCTGAACTGACCGGCCCGGCATGTGCCTACCGGATAACGTGCACCGAACATGGCGAATGGCGCACGACACGGGCCGCCGTCGACCCGAGAAAGAAATCCTGAAGCCCGGGCTTGTGCGACGAGATCACGATGCAGTCGACGCCATGATCGGTTGCGTAGTCGACAATCGTCGCGCCCGAATGCCCTGTCACGACCTTCGGCGTCACACCTTCGGGATTGCCCAGTTCTGCGGCCAGCACATTGGTGAACTCGGTGACACGATTGCTCAGATGCTCTTCCGGCAGGTATTGCGTGGCATAGCTCGGCAACGCCTCCAGAACATATAACGCAGTGATCGAAGCCCCTTCGGCGGCCATGGCGCGGGCAAGCTCCAACGCGCCTGCTCCGGTTTCGGGGTGATCCACATCCACGGCGACCAGAATATTCGAATACATGACACAAGTCCTTGTCTTGTCAGCTGTTCTCCGGGATCATTTCTAGGACGTTCAGCCGGAAAATACCTTGATCCAAGTCATGTTTTGCGAAGGGATGCAGCGATGCCGGAAACCTCTCCGATCAGACCGACTGATGACGAGGCGCGGGCGCTGGCGCGTGAACTGATATCAAAGGCGCGTTTCGGAGCCCTCGGGGTGCTCGAGCCGCAAACCGACATGCCGATGGTTAGCCGGATTTCCGTCTCCACGACAGCGCAGGGCATACCCTTGTCGCTGATCTCGGACCTGTCCCACCACACTCAGGCACTCAAGGCGGATGCGAGGTGTTCACTACTGGTCGGAGAGCCGGGGTCCAAAGGCGACCCCCTGACCCATCCTCGCATCACCCTGCAATGCGAGGCACGTTTCATCACCCGCACAGACGACACATTCGCGACACTAAGGGCGCGTTACCTATCCAGTCATCCCAAAGCGCAGCTTTACATCGACTTCGCCGATTTCAACTTTGTCGAGCTGCGACCTGGCGTTGCGCATCTGAACGGCGGGTTCGGCAAGGCCTTCACCCTGACCCCCTCGGACCTTGGGCTGGCAATGGATTAGCAGCTACCAGCCTTCGGTACCCGGGCCGCCCTTGATCACACCAGTCAAATTGGAGGTGACCCACCCCCCGTAGAATGACCCGGGTTGGTTTTCCACCAATTCCTCGCCGACGAAACAGGCCTCTACGCGTTCTGGATAAAATGAAAAGAACCCCGCAATTGGTGCAAATCGTTTTGTTGGTTGCGGATACGCCCATGCAGCACGGTGGCTGACCATACCGCCGACCTTTGCGTCAAAATACCGGGCGGCTCCTTTCCATTCGCACCAACTGCTGCCAGTTGTTCTGGTCAGCGCACCCTGCTGCACATCCTCGGGGGGAAAGTAGTAGGTCGGTGGGTGATGGGTCTCCAGCACGCGGTAGCCGGAGGTTGTTTCCGCCAGAACCGCCCCGGCAAGTATAACGCGCAGACGGGTTGGCACCGGCTCCAGCGCGGGCGGGCGTGGGTAATCTTGCACATCTTCTAAGGGAAGCGTCATGGCGAACAACCTCTTGGGCTATTCAACGAGGTAGCCCGGGGCGAAGGGCCGACAACGAGACGGATCTCACCCGGAACCGCGCGACGATCATCCGCGACGCAAGAGCAATGTGCTGCCACCCGCGACGACAAGGACGCACAAGCCCAGTGCCGTCAATGCATCTGGCAATGTGTCGAACACAAACCATCCGAAGAAAGTTGCCGCCACGAGTTGGAAGTAAACGAAGGGCGCAAGTGTGCCTGCCTCTGCGCGGCGGTAGGCAACAATCAGGAGGAAATTGCCCAGCATAGATGCAGCCCCGCTGACCAGAACAAGCCCGGAAACCCTGATCGACATCTCGGGCAAGGTACCCATACCAAATGGCGCAAGGATCACGGCCCCCACCAGAAGTTGCGACAGCAACAACGCACGCGGGCGTGCGACCTCTGCCAGCCATCGGCTGGTCACCAGGTAGAACCCGTAGAAAATTCCTGCGAGAACCGCGAACGCCAGACCTGGGGTCATGCCGAAACCGGGCCGTACCACCAACAACACCCCCATGAACCCAATCACCAGCAAGCCCGCGCGCGCCCAACTCCAACGCTCCCCCAACAGCCAGCACGACAGGAAAAAAGACAGGATCGGACCAATGAAGAAGGCGCCGAAGACATTCGCGATCGGTTCGGTTTTCAGGGATGTCAGGATGCAGGCGATCCCGCAGACGATGAAACCGCCGCGCAGCCAGATCCGCCAGTCTCGCAACAGAGATGGCGCAAGTGCACTGGCGGC
Organism: Tropicimonas sp. S265A; assembly: GCF_049800835.1. NCBI lineage: Bacteria > Pseudomonadati > Pseudomonadota > Alphaproteobacteria > Rhodobacterales > Roseobacteraceae > Tropicimonas > Tropicimonas sp. S265A. The sequence goes on along the minus strand of NZ_JBNAFU010000004.1, from coordinate 176,332 downwards.
AAACGGCGCGGCCAGCAGGGCTCCGATCACGAACCTGCTCCACCCGACGAAGATCGGTGCAACGCCGGCCTGCATCAGCAATTTCGCGGCCGTATCGCCGAGCGGAACGAGGCTCATGGCGATCAGCATCATCAGAACCGTCAGGAGCATCGCGGACCTTTTGCAACAATCCGCCCTGCCTTAGACCGCGGAACCCGCCATAACAACCAGTTGCCTTGTTCCTGTCACAGGTCTGGGCTTTACTGTGGTCGATGACCGGATCGCCGCAGATATCGCGCCGAGGATTGCTGACGGGGCTCGCCGCCGGTCTGGCGAGTCCTGCGCTGGCGAATGCACCTGGGCGCAGCCCCTTTCCCAAGCCGCGGCCCGGCGACGGGATGCGGCGCGCGCTTCCCGCAACGGCCGATCTGGTCGCGCGGGCAAACGTTCGGGGGGCGACATCAGTCGCGTTGATCGACCTTGAGTCGAACATGCTCCTTGATGGGTTTGCGCCCGCGCTACGGCTGCCCCCAGCCTCGACCACCAAGGCGCTGACGGCGCTTTATGCGCTGCGAACCCTTGGCCCGTCCCACAGGTTCGTTACGCAACTGTTGCGTACCGGCCCGATCGAGGGCGGCGTGCTCAAGGGTGACTTGATCCTTGCCGGTGGCGGCGACCCGACACTCGACACCGACGCCCTGGCGGAGTTGGCACGCAGCCTTTCGGACGCAGGCGTAACGGCGGTGTCCGGTAATTTCTACCATGATGGCACAGCGTTGCCCTCAATTGCGTCGATCGATCCTGGTCAGCCGGATCATCTGGGGTACAACCCCGCAATCGCCGGGCTGAACCTGAATTTCAACCGGGTCTACTTCGAGTGGAAACGCGAGGACGGCAACTATGCCGTCTCGATGGATGCGCGATCAGGGACGTTGCGGCCTCGCGTTCGGGTCTCGTCCATGTCCGTGCAACCAAGACAAGCGCCGATCTATACCTATGAACGGCGTGAAGGGCGCGACCACTGGACCGTCGCCCGTGGTGCACTCGGGCGAGAGGGCGGTCGCTGGCTGCCCGTTCGTGAGCCTGAGGCGTATGCTGCGGATGTGTTCCGAACCCTCGCAGGCCAGACAGGGATTTCGCTGAAACCCTCGCAGCCGCTGCCTGCGGACCTTCCGTCTGCAACGTCGCTCTCTGCTCTCAACAGCGCAGCGTTGCCGCAGATCCTGCGCGGGATGCTGAAATACTCCACGAATCTAACGGCCGAATGCGTGGGGCTGTCGGCAACCCAAGCGCTCGGAGCGCGCCCCGAAACACTCGCCGCCTCGGGCCGGTCGATGGCAAGCTGGTATGCTGCTCAGATGCCGTACCCGGCGGAGATGACGTTCTCGGATCACTCAGGTCTGACCGATAGCACACGAATCTCGTCCAGAGACCTCGCTACGGCTCTTGCGCAACGCGGCGCGATCACGGAACTTGGCCCGCTCCTGAAGCCGGTAACGCTGCGGGACAGGCAGGGCAATCAGCTGTCGGACTACCCGACCGCGATCTTTGCCAAAACCGGTACATTGAACTTTGTCTCAGCACTTGGCGGGTATATCGTCCCGCCCTCGGGCAAACGGTACGCGTTTTGCATCATGTCTGCCGATCTGGACCGGAGGGCACTGTTGACCCGCGCGCAAAGGGATCGCCCGGAGGGCGCACGCCCCTGGGCGCGGCGTGCACGCAAGCTGCAAAACGACCTTCTGCTCAACTGGACGCGTGGGCTGTTGACCTGAGCGCCGCGCGCCACACCGCACCTGCCAAATTTGTTTCGACTTGATCGAAGAACTACGCCTAGAATATCGAACCACCAGTCCGATACTAAGGCTGCCGATGCATGGCGCGTTCATCGAACCGCAAGGATATCACACTGAAATCGCTTGAGCTTTTTCAGATTTGTGCCCGTCAGGGATCTCTTCAGGCAACCGCCAACGAAACGGGCTTGTCGATCAGCACCGTCTCGCACCACCTGCGCGGCCTCGAAGATCATTTGGGCGTCGAACTCTTCAACCACGCGCGCCGTCCCATGGGCCTGACGCCGAAAGGCCACGTTTTCCTGCGCAACATCGACAGCGCACTGCACACGATCCGCAAGGCGAAGGCCGAAGCCTCCTCGGGTAACGTGGCGGAGGCAAGCTATCTGAGGGTTGGCAGCATCGAGGATCTGGACAGCGACATCACACCGGAGTTGGCCGTGTTTCTGGCCGGGATCATGCCGGAGTGCGACTTCCTGTACCATACCGGCACGAGCCACGAGCTTCTTGAAATGCTGAAGAACCGGCAACTCGATATCGGGATCACGACCAACCCGTCGGAACGACTGCCAGATCTGAGCGACCGCCCGCTGTTTCGGGATCCGTTCGTGGTGGTTGTCCCGCGGTCAAATGACAAACCAGTTGCGGACATTGTTGCCGGAAAGACCGACTTGCCGTTCTTGCAGTTTTCGAGTGACCTGATCATCGCCCGGCAGATCGAAGCGCAGCTTCGGCGCCTCGGTGTGACCGTGCCCTACAGGTTCGAATGCGGAAACACCCAGACGCTGATGGCGATGGTTGCGGCAGAGGCGGGATGGACCATTACCACACCGCTGATGTTCTCAAGGGCCAGAAGGTTTCACACCAAGCTCGCAATGCACCAGTTTCCCGGCAAGGGGTTTTCCCGCACCTTGTCGCTTGTTGCGACGCCGGATTGCTCGCAATCGGTGCTGACCATGGTCGACCAAAAACTCAGGGCGCTTGTTTCCACGCATGTGATCGCACCGTTTCACGAAACTGTACCATGGCTGAAGGACCGCTTCGTCCTGATTGACTGAACCGCGTGCGTGTAGAGCTACAGAATGTTGAACCGCGCGCGGATCGCCTGATCCTGCGCATCGGTCAAATACACCGGATGATGGTTCGCAAGGATGTCACGCGCGCGCGCTCGCGCGACCTCCGCGGCATCGCGCGCACCATTTTGCATCCATGTGCGGGGATCGTCCCGGTCCGCAAGGACCGGATAGAAGTAGTCCCGCTCCATCGCGGACAACGTGTGCCGCCCGCCGAGGAAGTGGCCTTCGCCCAGCACCGCTTCGCAAATCGCACCGTAGCCCAGATGCTCTTCATCCACCTCGATCCCGCGTAGGGCCCGGTATGTGTGCGAATGCATTTCATCATCAAGGACAAAAGCCTCGAAACTCGCGCCCAACAAGGACGCTGTCATGCCGGAGCTCTCGTAAATCAGGTTCCCCCCAGCCAGCGCGGCCGCAAGCGAGGTCAACCCCTTCTCCATACCATACTGCGCATCGATTGCCTTGGCGTCCGTCATCGAACACGCAACCCCGGACGGCAGCCCCAACCAGTTCGACAGTTGCGCAGACGCGGCGTTTAGTACGGCGGTCTCTCCGCTGCCTCCGGAAAACGCCCCGGTGCGCAGATCAATCACAAGCGGCCAGTTCGAAAACACCATTGGAAACCCCGGACGAATGGCATGGACCATAACAAGGCTCGCCAGCGTTTCCGCGAGGGACTGCGCCAGAAATCCCGCCAGCGTCGCCGGGGCCGTGGCTCCAGCCTGGGCCGCCGTGATGCACGAGATGGGAATGTTGTGATCGATGCAGCCATAGACCACATCCACAGCATCGGACCCATAGCGCATCGGAGAAATGACCGGACTGATATGCGCCTTGAGGAACGGGCGCTCTGCGAACGCGCCAGTGCCCCCGGCTGCGATATCCAGTATCTGGATGATCGGCGCAATGTGATCCGCGAGCGTGAACGAGGTCGCGACCGGCTTTGTTGTATTCCTGAGCAGCGCATAGACCGTGTTCACATCCAGATCGAAATTGTCCTCCACGTCCGTCGCAACACAGCACCGCGTGTACCAACTGACATTTGCCAGCGTGTCCTGCAGCCGCGTGAAATCGTGCAAATCCTCAAGTGTCGAGGGACGATACAGTTGCGTTTCCAGATCCAGCGTTTGGACCGCGGCGCCGCCGGTTCCGAAATGAACGCTCGACCCGCCGACCTTGATCGACCGACGTTCATCGCGCCCATGCAACACAAAGGTTTTTGCGGCCTGATCAATGGCCTCCCCTACCAGTGCCGCCGGAAACAGCACCCGCCCGGCGCCGTTGTCCGTGGCGCCCACGTCCAGCAGATCGCGGTGCAGACGTTCCGGCACATCCCCCATCCCGAGGGTTTCCAACAGACGCAAGGCTGTATCGTAAATCCGGTCCAAATCCGCTTCGGTAAGGGGCTTGTACGCGCCCCCGGTCTGACCGGGCGGACAGGGATTCACCTTTGGCTTCGCAGCCCGTTGTGCAAGCCGCCCCTCGCGCCCCCCGCGTTTTTCACGTCGCTGCGTCAACCTGGGCCACTCCAACCGCTCAGATGCTCGTTCGATCAATCGTGTTTTCGGCGTTTGGCGCAAATCGCCTCTCGGAAATCCGAAAAAATCGAAACAGAAATTCTATTATCTAGCAAATCATGCTGGCTGCATTGCCGGCAAAGCGAATTTCGTCGCCTTAGGAGATACGGGCTGAGCGGAGACGACACATGAAATCGCGCACAAGGGTTGTGGTTATCGGCGGCGGCATCGCGGGCTGCTCAACGCTCTATCACCTGACACAGGAGGGGTGGACAGACGTCGTTCTGGTGGAACGGAACGAACTGACCTCCGGCACCACGTGGCATTCCGCAGCACAGGTCACGAATTTCGGCATGACGCAAACGATGGTTGGGCTGAAAACCCATTCCATCAAGCTCTACAAGAAATTGGCCGATGATCCGGACTATCCGATCAACTACCATCACGGCGATGGCGGCATCCGGCTGGCCAATACCGAAGAACAGATGCAGGGCTACCGGCATTTCGCCTCGATGGCGCGCGGGATGGGCGTTCATTTCGAGGTGATAGATGCGCAGGAATGCGCCCGCCGCCATCCGCTGATCTCTACCGAGAACCTGATCGGCGGGCTATGGGACCCGCTGGACGGGGATATCGACCCGGCGCAACTCTGTCAGGCGCTGGCACGACGGGCCCGCAAGGCCGGGGCGGAGGTCTATCGCAACACGCCCGTCATCGGCCTGACGCAGCACCCAGACGACACGTGGACGGTGCAAACCGAGCACGGAGATATCGATTGCGATATCGTCGTGAACGCGTGCGGGTACCGGGTGAACGAAGTGGGCGCGATGATGGGCGTCCATCACCCGGTATCATCGATGGAACATCAGTATTTCCTGACCGAGGACATCCCCGCGATCCGGGACGCCGGGCACCGCATGCCCCTGCTGCGCTGCCCCATCAGCGACTACTACTGTCGCCAGGAAAAGAACGGGCTGCTTGTCGGATTCTATGAACAGGCCTGCAAGACCTGGGGAATGGACGGGATTGATCCGAACTTCGTCAACGCCTTGTGCCCGGATGATCTGGACCGCGTGACTGATGTGTTGGACGGCGCCTTTGCCCGGATGCCCGCCCTGATGGAGACGGGTATTCGTACGATCGTCAATGGCCCCATCACCTATACCATTGACGGGGCACCTCTGGTCGGGCTGATTCCGGGCAAACGCAACGCGTTTTGCATCATCGGGCTGCGCGCAGGCCTTGGGGAGGGCGGCGGGCACGGGTGGCTCCTGGCGCAACAGATCGCTCAGGGCGAGGCGTGCTATGACACGTGGGGGCTGGACCCGCGCCGGTTCACCGGCCACGCAAATGTCGAACTGACCGCCCTCAAGGCGATCGAAGATTACCGCAACGAGTTTCGCTTTCACTTCCCGCACGAACACCGCCCCGCCGGGCGACCGGCAAAGACAACACCACTAACGCCGGTTCTGGCGGCCGAAGGCGCGGCATTCACCGTGATCAATGGCTGGGAACGGGTGGAGTACATCAAGCCCGACCCTGATTTTCATCCCACCCTGAGTTTCCGCTTCGACGAAGCGTTCGACGTCGTTGCGAGAGAGGTGAAAACCGTGCACGAAGCCACCGGACTTTGCGAGGTCAACGGCTTCAACAGGATCGAGATTACAGGGGCGGATCGCCACAAATTTCTTGATCGGCTGGTGTGTGGTGCCGTGCCCAAACGTGACGGACGGGTCGGCCTTGGCTACCTCCTGAACCACCACGGAATGGTCAAGGCAGAGGCGACACTGGCAAACCTGCCCGCCTCCGACAGGGGACCGGCGCGGGTGTGGTATGGCTCTGCGGCCGCGTCAGAGTACCATGATATGGACTGGCTGCGCGCGCATCTGCGCCCCAGCGAAGACGTTCAACTGAAAAGCTTGACCAATGACCAGACCATTCTGGTTCTCGCAGGCCCGGCGTCCCGCGCCCTACTGGAAACGGTGAGCCGCGCCGACTGGTCGGCAGATGCCTTTCCGTGGCTGTCGGTGCGCGAGTGCTTCATCGGCATCGCACCGGCAACCGTTATGGGGGTCAGTTTCTCAGGCGAACTCGCCTACGAGATCCATGTCCCGAACGCCTCGCTCTACGCGGCCTACCTTGCGCTGCGCGAAGCAGGCGACGCATGCGGGTTGGGATTGTTTGGCGCCCGCGCGGTCGAGTCCATGCGGATGGAGAAAGGCTTTCTGCATTGGAAGTCCGATCTGCTGACAGAGTTCGATCCGTTCGAGACGGGTCTGGATCGGTTCGTCCGCCTGCAAAAGGGCGCTTTCATCGGGCGCGAGGCAGTGTTGAAACGTCATGCGAACGGTCCGCGGAAGAAGTTGGTCAGCCTTCGGATCGCAACCGACCAAGCCCCCGCCCATGCCGGTGCGTCGCTGATGGATGGCGACCGCGTGGTGGGTACAATCACCTCCGGCGACTGGGGGCACAGGGTCGGTCTGAACCTCGCCTACGGGTTCGTCGACCCAGCGTTTTCAGACATCGGGAGTACGATGCAACTGGACCTCTGCGGAGAACCGGTTGAGGCGACAGTGATACCGCCCTGCCCGTTCGACCCAGAGTTTGCAAGACTGCGGAGTTAGGTAAGACACCGCCCGTGGCAGCGCGTCATCGAAGGCTCAGTCGTCCCATTCCACATCGAACTTTGTCACCACGGCCCGGACTTCGGCGTCTGTCAGCGCGCGCGGCGTGGCGCCGCGGGTCAGCAGGGCCAGGCGCGCGGTGTCTTCGAGTTCCTCGATCGCGTTGCAGGCGGCCTCCACATCCTTGCCAGCAACGACCGGGCCGTGATTGGCAAGCATCACAGCGCTGCGTTTACCGGAGAGCCCGCGCACGGCATCCCCCATGGCCGGATCCCCCGGCAGAAAAAACGGCAGCAGTTTCACCTTTCCCAGCTTCATGATGCCGTAAGGTGTCAGCGGCGGCAGAAAATTATCCGGGTCGACATCCGGCAGAAGCGACAACGCAACCGAGTGACAGGCGTGCAGGTGCACGACTGCCCCCGCCGCGCTGCGCGTGTCGTAAAATGCAGTGTGCAAGGGCATTTCCTTGGTTGGCGCGTCCCCATCGATCAATCGACCGGCGGCGTCAAACCGACTGAGCCGGGCCGGATCGAGGCGCCCGAAACTCGTACCGGTGGGGCTGACCAGCAAGCCGCCATCGTCTGTGCGGGCGGAGATGTTGCCGGTGCTCCCTCCCGTCAGGCCGCGATCGAACATGGATCTCGCCAACAGGCAAATCTGCTCGCGCAATTCGGCCTCGGCGCTCATGACTGCTCCAGCTTGCTTTGTGCATCCGAGAAAAAGTCTTCTTGCCCGAAATTTCCGGATTTCAGGGTCAGTGCGATGTCCCGACCGCCGCTTCGGCAAAAGGTCCACGGCACACCCGGTGCGATTTCCGCCCCGATGTTCAGCCGGGTCACACCCAGCGCCTGCGTTACCGCACCGGAGGTTTCGCCACCCGCCACGATGAAACGGTCGACACCCCTGTCCCGCGCGGCAACCGCACACGCCGCGAGGGCCTCCTCGACGATCTGACCGGCACGCGCCGTGCCCAGATGGTCTTGCGCGGCCTTGACAGAGGCCGGGTCGGCCGTTGCGTAGATCAGCGGTGCGGATGTCTGGGATTGCTGCGCGAGCCAGTCCAGCGCGCCTTGCGCGCCGGTCTGCGCGAGTTGAACGGGATCGAGTTGATAACTTGGCGCTCCAAGCGCCCGGTAAGCCGCAACCTGCGCATTTGTCATGGACGAGCAACTGCCCGACAGCACGATTGTACCCTGCCCGAGCGCCGGGCGCGGTTGTCCCTGCACGGCGCCGGTCAGCAATCCGTCAGATGCGTAAAGGCCGGGTAACGGCATGGCAACGGCGCTTCCGCCCGTCATCAGCGGCATGTCCTTGCACGCCTCGGCGATCACGCTCAGGTCGGAATCCGCCACGGCGTCCACAACCACGTGCGCAACCCCCCCGATGCGCAGGCGCGCAAGCGCCGTCTTGAGCGCAGAGGCACCCTGTACGACCGTGTGCCGGTCAACAAGGCCTACAGGTTTCGTCACCTGAGGTTCCAGCAAACGCATCAGGTTGCTGTCTTGCATGGGCGTCAGCGGGTGATCTTTCATCGGGCTCTCAGCAAGTGGCTGGCGGCCCACAAACAGGTTTCCCATGAAAATCGCGCGCCCGTTCTCGGGAAAGGCCGGGCAATAAATCGTCAGATCTGTTTCCAACTCAACCATCAAGGCCTCAGCCACCGGTCCGATATTGCCTTCTGCCGTGCTGTCGAAGGTGGAACAGTACTTCCAGAAGAACCGCTGCGCCCCGGCCTGGCGCAACCAGGCAAGTGCGGCGCGGGTCTGGGCCAGCGCTTCGGCCACGGGGGCCGTGCGGGATTTCAGCGCGATCACCTCGAACGCGGCGGTGTCTCGCGGCGGCGCGTCCGGCACCCCGATGCGCAGTGACACAGGCATGCCGGAGCGCGCAAGCAATCCGGCCAGGTCCGTTGCCCCGGTAAAATCGTCTGCGATGCAGCCCAGAACGGTCGTCATGCGTCCCCCGGCAGGGTAAGGCCCGCATTGCGTGCATAAACCTTGGCCACGGCTGCGTCGTCCTCAGCCCCCAGTCCCTGCCCGGCCGCCGCCAGAAACTGCTGTAACGCAGCTGCGGTGATCGGAGCGCTGAATCGCGCGTCCCTGGCGATGTCGAGCACGATGCCAAGGTCCTTGGGCCAGATATTGACCGAACTGTGCGGCGTGTAGTCGCCCGCCACGATGTGCGGCGCGCGGTTTTCGAGCATCCAACTGGTCCCGGCACATTTCGAGATCACATCGAGAAACTTCTCGGGCGAGACGCCTTGGGTCATGCCAAAGGTCAGGGCCTCCGCCATCGTTGCGATGTGAACACCTGCCAGCAGCTGATTGACAGCCTTCATCGCCGATCCCGGCCCAGCGCAGTCACCCAGTACAAACACCGTCTCGGCGGTGGCGTCGAGCAGTGGTTCGGCGGCCGCGAACGCCTCTGCTGTTCCGGCGGCCATGACAGACAACGCCCCGGCTGCGGCTTTCACGGACCCTCCGGATATCGGTGCGTCGAGGTAATGCACCCCGTACTCCGCGCAGCGCGCTTCCATCTCGCGGGCGAAGTCCGGCGGGACAGTAGCGCAGGCCATGACGACCGATCCGCGGCGCATCCGCGGCACGAGGCCCGCGTCGCCAAAGAGGACACTTTCCGTTTGTGCGGCGTTCAGGACAACGATCGCCGCTGCATCGAGGCTCCCGCTCACGTCCTCCAGCAGGCCCGAACTGCCGCCTTCGGCGACGAACCTTTTAACGGCATCCGGATTGATGTCATAGCCAAACGTCTCGTGCCCGGCGCGCAGTACCGACAGCGCCATGCCATAGCCCATTGACCCAAGGCCAATCACGGCGATTTTCCGAGCGCTCATCTGCCCCTCCTCCTCGGTGGTCCGGCGTGGTGCCGCAATTGCTCCCGAAAGCAGCATAGTGCCGGAGGGGTCGACTGCAATCGGACTTTGCCGCGATGGTCGGGATCGCAGGGTACTAGGCTTCAAACAGACGGCGACGGTTCTTTGCATGGCGCGCGACAAGCCGTTTCTGCTTGCCCCCTTCTGGGATAAGGGCGGCCGGTTGCGGCAGACAGTCTGGGTCCTGCAGATCCTCAAAAAGCGCAAGAAGTTCCAACCGCGCAGCATCCGGCAGAGCGCGCAGCGCCTCGGGGCCTGCAAACATGCTTTCAGTCGCGGCCCCGTTCGAAAAGACGATCTGGTGCCGGTCAAACATGATGTGATAGTAATCCACGGTGTCGAAATCATGGGCGACCTCGACCCCGTCCAGCACCAAGAGTTTCCGGGCAGAAACGAGGACGTCGCGCGTTTCGAACATGCGCTCGGCAATCTTGGAACGGACGAGAACGCGGTGCTGTGGGGAAACCACCAGATCCCGAGCAGGCGTATTCACCCCCAATGCACCGGCTCTGATCCGGACAGGCCGCAAATTCGGGTTGTAGGCCAGATCGGCCGCATCGAGCCTGCGGCATGCGATCCAGCGAACTGGCCGCAAACCATTGTGCAGGGTGCGCACCTTGTCGCCCACACGGAGGGTTTCTATCGCGACAGCACCGCTGGCGACGTCAATCAGGGTGCCTTGCGTGAAGCAAGCCACATTCGTGTTGTCAAAGGTAATGGCGTTGCCGGTGACCGCCGCCCCGCCATTTTGCAGTGTCAGGTCGATACCACCAATCTCGGCACTGTAGTCAGTGCCACCGATAACCCCGTCAATCGTGCCGTCCGCTGCATCGGCCCTCAGCATGCCAAGTTCGGTCACGAAATCGTTGCCAGGGTCTGCATCCGCGTTGTTGACCGCATCGAGCGTCGAGGCGTTGTAGAAACCGCTCAAATCAACAAAATCGTTGTTTGTCTGATCCCCGTCGTCGATCGGCCCCGAATTGCCTGCGTTGAAATCCGTGATTGTGTCGGCGCCGGAACTCACCGCGAAGACATCATCTCCATCGCCACCTGTCAGTGTGTCTGTCCCCGCACCGCCATCAAGGATGTCGTCGCCTGCGCCTCCGATCAGGGTATCGCTGCCTGCACCACCATCGATCACGTCGTCGCCCGCGCGCCCGTCCACCGTATCGTTGCCGGCATTGGCCTGCACATTGGCGTCCTGCAACAGGATCTGGGTCGGATAATCACCTCCAGGGTCGCTCTGGATATCAACCTCGAGGACGTTCTGACCGGTACGCTCGAAATAGATGATGATGATTTCGTGCTCACCCGGCGTCAGATCAATGCTCCCGGCTCGGTTGCGCGGGGCGTGCAGGCTGTCATCATTTACCACCTGCACGCCATCCACGTACAGGATGACCCCGTCATCCGAGCGCACATCGAACGTGTAGGTTCCGGCGTTGGTGACTGTGAGCGTGGTTGTCGCGCGAATGCCGAAAAGCGCGCGGTCTCCGGTGACATCATTGCCCAGCACAGATGCGCTGGCATTGGTGGCAAGGCTGTTCAGATCATCGGTGCTGCCGGCATTGTAGATCGTGGTGCCGGGCAGGATGGATCCATCGGACGTGTCGAACCCCGCCTCCGTCAGATTTCTGGCGCTGTTCGAAAATTCGATCCACTCGAACCAGAAACCGGCGTTGCCGAACGTATTGACTGCGGACTGGTTGACACCGCCCAGATCGTCACTGCCAGTCGAGTTGACCACGAGGCAACCTCCTTCAAAAGCCCACGTGGGTCCGCACCTGCGCTATTCGCAACATATCGTCACGCGCCCCTTCGCACAGCCCCGCGTTCGCCTCCTTACACGGAAACTGAGTTCCATGTCTGCAAACCAGATCACTCTGGACACTCAAGATTGAGATTTCGTCACGATTGGCGCTCGCGAACACGCACAACAGCCCTAGCTATGCGGCGAGGAAAGGAAAAGCCCATGACCGAAACCGAGTTTGACATGGCCTATTTGCGCTCTTTGCTGGAGCAGGATGAAAGCGAGATGAGCGTGGTCTTTTCCGACCCGTCTTTACCGGACAACCCGATGATCTACGTCAGCGACGAGTTTGCTCTGCAAACCGGCTACTCCGTGGAGGAGGCTTTGGGTCGAAACTGCCGGTTTCTCCAGGGGCCTGACACCAACCCACACGCCATAGAGGCGATCCGGAGCGGCCTTCGGGCACAGACCTGCTTCACGATCGATATTCTGAACTATCGCAAGGACGGTGCGCCCTTCCTGAACCGTTTGCGGATCAGACCCATCTACGATGCGGACGGTGCCCTGTTATTTTTCGCTGGCGCGCAGAACCCGGTGTAAAATCCGCGCGTCCCAAGGAAAAAGCCTTTAGGCACCAACACTCGGGTCGCGCAGGATCTGCACGCCGTTGATCCGCCAACCTGCCTGGTTCCTGATCATCTGATACTCCAGCACGTGCACACCGCCTTGCAGGTCGCGAATAAGCACTTGCTGGTACAGGCTGCCACCGCGCTGTTCGAGTTCCAGATACCGCACCTCGTCTGGTCGCCAGACCATGGGATACCCGTTCCGTACCATCATGCCGAACCGGTCAGACGTGCCGAACATCGATTGGATCATGGGCGACGCATAGCTGAACGCCTGCGCGAAATCATCGGACTTGAACGCCTCAAGTTGCGCGCTGATCGTGGCCCGAATATCGGGGGCCGCGGATTCGTCTGCGTTGGTCCCCGTTGCGGCGAGCGCCAACAGGGTTACAAGGAAAGTCCGTCTGATCATGATCGCGTCCTCCGGTGTGTTCAGGAGAACGTATCTCGCCCTGCAGACCGGTCAACTCGCGGTCAGTTCCCCGGCGAGTGCCGCGTCGATCAGGGCAACCGTTTCGTCAACACCGTAAAGCGCTATAAACCCGCCGAACCGCGGCCCCTGGGACGCCCCCAGCAACACTTCGTAGATCGCGGTGAACCAGTTGCGCAGGGGATCGAACCTTTCCCGACCGGCGGCAAACACCTCGGATTGGAGCGCTTCGGCGTCCGGGCCTCCGGTCCACGTGGCCAAACGGGCACGCAGATCCTCCAGCGCCTCGCGTTCCAGATCTGTTGGTGCCCGGTAGGTCTTGGTGGGCTTCACGAAGTCATTGTAGTAGCGCACGGCACGCGCTACCATGACGTCGAGTTGCGGATTGGTGTCCGGGCTCGCTTCCGGAGCATACCGCTTGATGAACCCCCACAAAGCGTCCTTGTCCTCCGCAGACGCAACGCTCGCAAGGTTCAGAAGCATCGCGTAGGAGATCACCATGTCGGAGCCGGGCACACTGCTTCGGTGGATATGGTGGACCGGATTTGCAAGTTGCGCCTTAAGGTCCTGATCGGGGTAGGCGCGCAATTGTTGATGGTACTCGTCCACGGCTTTCGGGATTACATCGAAGTAAAGCCGCTTGGCCGTTTTGGGCTTCTGGTACATGAAATATGAAAGGCTTTCGGGCGCGGCGTAGGCCAGCCATTCCTCCATACTGAGCCCGTTGCCCTTGGACTTGGAGATCTTCTGCCCAGCCTCGTCATTGAAAAGCTCATAGGACAGGCTTTCCGGTGGCCTTTGCCCGAGGGCACGGCAGATCTTCGACGACTGGGTCACGCTGTCTATCAGGTCTTTGCCAGACATTTCGTAATCGACGCCAAGGGCGGCCCATCTTAGCGCCCAGTCCGGTTTCCATTGCATCTTGACGTTGCCGCCAGTGACAGGAATCTCGATCCGTTCGCCATCTGGTTCTTCGTAGACGATGGTGCCCTTCGCAACGTTGCGTTCCAGCGTCGGAACCTGCAGGACATGCCCTGTCTTCGGGCTGATCGGCAGGAATGGCGAGTAGCTTGCCTGTCGCTCGGCACCCAATGTTGGCAGCATGATTTCCATGATCTTGTCAAAGCGTTCCAGAGCGACCAGGAGCATCTCGTCGAACCGCCCTGCGGTGTAGTAGTCTGTCGCGCTGGCGAATTCGTACTCGAACCCGAAACTGTCCAGAAATTCACACAGCCGCGCGTTGTTATGCTGGGCAAATCCGGCATGGGTGCCGAACGGATCACGCACCTTGGTCAGCGGCAGGTGAAGGTCGGCCTGCAACTCTTCCTGCATGGGCACGTTCGAGGGCACCTTGCGAAAGCCATCCATATCGTCGGAAAAACAGATAAGCTTGGTGGGGATATCGCAGATTGTCTCGAAAGCACGACGCACCATCGTGGTGCGCGCCACCTCCCCGAAGGTGCCGATATGGGGCAACCCACTGGGTCCGTACCCGGTCTGGAACAACACATAGCCTTTTTCCGGCGCGCCTTTGGCATAGCGTTTGAGGACCCGGCGCGCTTCTTCAAAAGGCCAGGCTTTCGACGACATCGCCAGTTCACGCAGTTCGGTCATGGTGTTTGTGCTTTCCACTCCGCACGCAGCCCCGTGCCGCATGCGTGACGCGGTTGCTATTGCGGGCCGGGCGGGACGTCAATATTTACGGGCAGTAACACTTTGCAAAGGAAGCCCGCATGCCCGCTCTCGACACTGCCCTTTCGCCACAGGACGCTCTGGTTGCGCTCATGGTGGCGGTTTCCGCTTCTGACGAGACGATCCGCACAGCGGAGCTGCTGTCGATCGAGCAGATCGTCAACCACCTGCCGGTTTTCGCGGATTACGACATTGATCGAATGAAACAGGTCAGCCAAATCGTATTTGATCTGTTTTCCGAGGAAGACGGGCTGGATGCCCTGTTCGGGTTGATCAAGTCGGGCCTTCCGGAGCGTCTTGCCGAGACGGCCTATGCCTTGGCCTGCGACGTGGCCGCGGCAGACGGGCTGCTGCGTGAAACCGAACTCGCGATGCTGGCGGAGGTTCGCTATCAGCTGGAGGTCGACCGCCTCGCCGCCGCCGCAATCGAGCGCGGCGCACGCGCGCGGCACCTGACCCTTTGACGTGAACGAAAGGCAGTCACGACATGTCCATGGAACTTGGTCTGATTGGCGCGCTGGTTCTCGGCGCTGCCCTCTATGCCGTCTACAACATCTGGAACAGCGGCGCGAGCACGGGCGCGAAGGTCGTCTGGTCGATTGTCCTGTTCTTCCTGCCACTGATCGGGTTTATCGCCTGGCTGTTCTTCGGCCCGCGCAAGACCTGAACGCCTACCAGGCCCCGGCAGCGCGGATCGCGGTGGAGCTGTGCGGCGCAAGCGGGATCGTGACGTAGGCCCAGGCAGGGGCGTTTGAGCGACCCAAGCTGCGGATGTCTGGACCGCGCAACCGCGCCCCCGCGAAACAGCGCGCCGCCGGCGATGTCAGGGCTGCGATTTCCGCATCTGGGCGCGCCAGCACACCCACCGGAACGGTTGCCAAAATGCTCTTCCAACGGTCCCAGTGGTGAAAACTGGCCAGATTGTCGGCCCCCATCAGCCAGACGAACCGCACGCCTACATACCGTTTGCGCAAAGCCTCCAGCGTTTCAGCGGTGTAGCGTGTGCCCAGCCGTGCCTCGAGATCCGAGACCTCGACCTGCGGGTGCCGCATTACCGATCGCGCTTGGGCAAGGCGTTTTTGAAGGGGGGCCGGTTGGGTGGCCTTGAGCGGGTTGCCGGGCGAAACCAGCCACCACACGCGGTCAAGACCGAACCGCTTGAGCGCCTCTCGGGTGATATGGGCATGCCCCTCGTGCGCGGGATCAAACGACCCGCCTAGAACACCGACGCAAGCGCCGGAGGGGGCCATTGGCCAGCCTGTGCGCATGAAACCTCCCTCGTTCGCCCTGAGTGACGGCGCGCACCTGCATCGCGGCTTGTCACGTCTGTGTCAATGCACACGGTGCCCCTCTCGACAGGGCGCCAGAGTTCACGCATCCTTTCCGCATGAAAGTTTGTGCGCGGTTTTTGTCTGTTGTTCTTTCCATGCTGTTGCTGAACCCCGGGTCGGCCTCGGCCCAGGACGAAACACGCGACGATGTGAACACGCCTGAAGCCAACGCGGTTGTGCGCATTGGCGGATGTACCGGCACACTCATTACAGAGCGGATCGTCCTGACTGCGGCGCATTGCGTCCCGGCGGTCGTCACCAAGGCCCCGGAGGGGACCGTTCTGCCCTGCGAGAAGCTTTCGCAGCAGCGCAAGTTGCAAGGCCGGGCCGCCTGGCAGGACCCGATGGCATTTCATCCGATCGCGCCAAAACGCAAACCGACAATCCGATTTGGGGTCAACGAGAACCGGTTCGGGCTGGGGATACAGGCAAAGGAATACAGCCTGCCCTATTGTGCCGATATGGCGCTCCTGCGGCTGGCCCATCCGGTGCCGTCCGGCGTCGCCACGCCGATGCCGGTCTTGGTGGGGCTGGGCGACGGTCCAGGGCGCCTCAACTGGACCGAGCTTGACCTGCGGCATTCCGGCTGGGGCGAGGCGAAACACGACTTCCACGACCAACCCAAACGCCGTACTGGTCCGGTTCAGCCCTGGACCGCAAACGCCTGCCATCTGTTTACGCTTCCCCCTCTGCGCAAGGACGGCCGCAGGATCATCAACGGTGACAGCGGCAGCCCCCTGATCGCGCGGGACACTCAGGGCCGGGAGTTCGTTATCGGCGTGATCTTCGGGTCCGGCATCCCCGACGGAAAAACCTGCGGCGCGCCGTGGCTGCGTGTGCCCAAACGCCACGGGGCCTACACGCCCACTTGGCGCGGCGAAATCCCTGAAACCGATGCGACCTCACTCGGGGCATGGATCGCACATCACGCGCCCGAAGCCGCCTTGGTGTGGTCAGACCTTACTCAGGCAAAACGATGACACTGTCATTCAGCGCAATCGCCCCCGACTGAACAACCTCCGCCGTCATCCCGCCATGACCCCGCACCGCCGCGTAACCGCCGTGACCAAAAGCCTCCTCCATCCGGGAACAGGGTGCACAGGGTCCAGTGATACGCAGAACGGCCTGCGACCCGATCGCAATCTCGCGGCCCTTCAGCGAGAGCAGGTTCAGCCCGCCAAT
This sequence comes from Tropicimonas sp. S265A, assembly GCF_049800835.1. NCBI lineage: Bacteria > Pseudomonadati > Pseudomonadota > Alphaproteobacteria > Rhodobacterales > Roseobacteraceae > Tropicimonas > Tropicimonas sp. S265A. Next base: position 159,442 of record NZ_JBNAFU010000004.1, on the reverse strand, counting down.
CCCCAGATTGCGCCGCAGAAGCCTGGGGTCGATCGGGTCCGGGTATCCCAGATAGCTGGCAATCGCCGCTAGGTGTTCGACCTGGAACAGGCTGACGGCACGCTTGCCCGCGCGGGCCCGATCCCCCTCCAGCCCGCCGCCGGTCAGGCGCGCGCCGGTCACCACATCAACCGGGGCACGACGCGCAGACCGCAGCCCGATCCACACAAGATGCCCGGGCTGCGCGACGCGTCCAATCAGGTCTTTCAACGGTACGGCCATGCAGTTCCCCCGGGCTGTCCGCGCGATCTTAACCCCGGCCGCGCACCGCGCACAGCCCACATTGCCCCGGGTCGCGCGAGCCGCTATCTACCATCCAACACTTGAATTCCAGCGGCGGAGAGACCCATGGCAGCCTATCAGTACGTCTACCACATGGATGGCGTGTCAAAGACCTATCCCGGTGGCAAGAAATGCTTTGAAAACATCCGCCTCAGCTTCCTGCCGGGCGTCAAGATCGGCGTGGTTGGCGTCAACGGCGCGGGTAAGTCAACGCTGATGAAGATCATGGCCGGATTGGACACCGACTTCACCGGCGAGGCGTGGGCGGCTGAGGGCGCGAAGGTTGGCTACCTGCCGCAGGAACCGCAGCTGGACGAAACCCTGAGCGTTCGCGACAACGTCATGCTGGGTGTGGCCGAAAAGAAGGCCAAGCTCGACCGGTTCAATGAACTGGCGATGAACTACTCGGACGAAACGGCCGACGAGATGGCAGCACTCCAGGACGAGATCGACGCCAACAACCTCTGGGACCTCGACGCGCAGATCGACATCGCGATGGAAGCGCTGCGCTGCCCCCCCGATGACGCGATGCCCGACCACCTCTCGGGCGGGGAACGCCGCCGCGTGGCGCTGTGCAAACTCCTCCTCGAGGCGCCCGACATGCTGCTGCTTGATGAGCCGACCAACCACCTCGATGCCGAAACTATCGCGTGGCTGCAAAAGCACCTGATCGACTACAAGGGCACGATCCTGATCGTCACCCACGACCGCTATTTCCTCGACGACATCACCGGCTGGATCCTGGAGTTGGACCGGGGTCGCGGCATCCCGTACGAGGGCAACTATTCCGCATGGCTCGACCAAAAGGCCAAGCGGCTGGAGCGGGAGGCCAAGGAAGACAAGGCCAAGCAGAAAACGCTGGCGCGCGAACTGGAGTGGATCCGCGCGGGTGCCAAGGCGCGGCAAGCCAAGCAAAAAGCCCGGATCAACGCGTATGAGGAAATGGCCAGCCAGTCCGAGCGCGAAAAGGTCGGCAAGGCGCAGATCATCATCCCCAACGGCCCGCGCCTCGGAAACAAGGTGATCGAGGTTGAAAACCTCACCAAAGCCTATGGCGACAAGCTCCTGATCGAGGATCTCAGCTTCTCCCTCCCCCCCGGCGGGATCGTCGGCGTGATCGGCCCCAACGGCGCGGGCAAATCGACCCTGTTCCGCATGCTGACCGGGCAGGAGCAGCCCGATGGCGGCAGCATCAGCACCGGCGACACCGTGCAACTCAGCTATGTCGACCAGTCCCGCGACGCGCTCGATGCAGACAAAACCGTGTGGGAGGAAATCTCGGACGGGGGAGAGATCATCGAGCTTGGCGATGCACAGGTGAACTCCCGCGCCTATTGCGGGGCGTTCAACTTCAAGGGCGGCGACCAGCAGAAGAAAGTCGGGCTGCTGTCAGGGGGCGAACGCAACCGCGTCCACATGGCCAAACTGCTGAAATCGGGCGGCAACGTCCTGCTCCTCGACGAGCCGACCAACGATCTGGACGTCGAAACCCTCCGCGCGCTGGAAGACGCCATCGAGGATTTCGCCGGCTGCGCCGTCGTCATCAGCCACGACCGGTTTTTCCTCGATCGCCTCTGCACGCACATCCTCGCGTTCGAGGGCGACGCCCATGTCGAATGGTTCGAGGGGAACTTCGAGGCTTATGAGGAAGACAAGGCGCGGCGGTTGGGGCCAGATGCCCTTGAACCCAAGCGCGTGAAATACAAGAAATTCACCCGTTAGGGTGCGTTTCTTGGAGTTCCGCTTGGGGGCGAGCGTGCGCGAAAGCGGTTTGGCCCCGCCAAATTTGGAGTGCCCACCGTTGAGGCTTAGAACACAGTAAAAGCCAAAAAGGGTGATGACTATTATGAGTGCAAGGTGAGAACCGCATAGCGGCTTAAGACTGTTTGCCGACCAGTTGTGGTTTCTTCGGGATACACGCGTTGTTCAACCAGCTACGAACTTGTTAGACGTGAAAGGCTTTATTTCATCCAGTAGGTTTCTCTCTCTGTATTGCAGTTTAATGATCGAACCAAATGGCGCTGTAGACGTCAATTTACGTATTGATCGCGGTGCTCCAGTTATCTTTAAGCCGCCTCTAAGTAAACCAATAGTTCCCCCCAAAATCGCTGCGGCTTCTGGTGCGACTCCGACGCCAGGCAATCCTTCAGAAGCCATTTCAAAGCCACGTACAGCGCCAGTGAATCCCGCCTCAACATCAAATCGAAAAGAAACTGTACTCCAGTCGTAACCAAAACGCGCTTCCTCAGTTACCCGTAACAAGTCGTGGCAAGCAGTACTTATCGACGCAACGGCCTTTGCCGCGGCTTCTTTTTGGTTCTCCGCTCGCAGAATGCTAACTTTGAATTCTGCAAGTTCATTTAGAATACGTTGTCTTTCATCCTTACGGTTTTCACGAAACCGAAGCCAATGATAAGGGTCTTCAATATCCGTGACTAAAGGTAACGCCCCAACCAACTGCATATCGATCGCAAGCCCAGCTCCGTAGCTTACCGGTTTCATCCAAATGGGCGTCGGCACGCCCAATGACCACCGTCCTTGATCTCTCTGATTAAGTGCTGTGAAAGAGTTCGTATAAAGAGAAGCTATCTGTTTTATGTGGCGTCCGCCATGTGTCGACGAAAACTGGTCTGACTTCATGAATTCGACTACACCGACAAACGGGTGCTCCGAAAGTTGGAGTAGTCCTTCTTCAACAAGCACACGTGTTCGGTTATCGAAAGATAACAGCACTCGTCCAGTGAACGGGCATGACAAGAATGGGCATGCTACGCGATCAAAGAACGTAGAAAATTGAACTATTTTGTTTACACTCAAGAAATGTGATCTGAATTCGGCAAACTTCAGCTGTGGCCGAGTCGGCTTCGCGTAAACGTTAAAGGGGTTAGTCTTCAATTCAGGCAAAGGACCTAGGATTACTCTCGTCTCACCTCGCTGGAGTATCGAGATATCTGCCGCAGTATTACGCGGCGCCGACAGGTTGAGGCAATCTACAACGTGGTGGTTCATTTGACTCTCCCGATGCCCTACTAAGGTGGGGCTTGTGACCATGAAGCACAAAATGCTGTTGTCGGATTTCTGCAAACCACAACAGAACCTCGGATGTACAAGAAGAATTCGAGGTAAAGAGCTAGGAGCTCAGAGTGGGTTTTAAGTCTGCTTGATAACCGTTCGATTCCAGCCTTTTTGCCAACTTCCACGAAAGGACGCCCGATGATCCCCAAGACCTTGCTCACCCTTTTCCTCGCCGCACCCCTCCTTCTCGGCGCCTGTGCGCAAGTTGATGAGGGTGTGGAAGAAGATGTCTCCGAGGCCGAGGCGATGGTGGAGGACCTGCCCAGCTAAGCGCGGGGCGAACCGGTCTTGCGCCTGCCTGAAAACCGCGCCTTAATCGGCGCGAAGACAACAGGAAAGACCATACCCATGAAAATCAAATCCTTCCTCGCCATCCTGCTCACAGCACCCTTCCTGCTGGCCGCGTGCAACACTGTTGAAGGTGTTGGCGAGGATGTGTCCGAAGCAGGCGACGCGATCGCCGAAGCGGCAAAGTAAGCACTTTCAGCCCCCAAATACCCTGTCGCCCGTGAATGTTTCAGCCGTTCACGGGCCACGAACTTGTTCTCACACCACCGCGAAACGGCCGTAATATCGGCAGAAACGGCGCGCAGGCTCCCTAGCTGGTAGAGTATCAGTCACGGAGAAACCCAATGCCCCAAGCGCCCCAGCCCCCTGCCCCGCAGCAGCCACAGCCGCAGGAAAAGCCGCCTGTCCGCTTCACTGACTGGGCAGCCATCTAGACCATTCGCGTCGTGGCCTCCGCAGGCACAGGGCGTGGTTGCCCGTGCTCGTCAATGGCCACAAACGTAAACGTGCCCTCGGTCACCTTTTCGCGCGCGCCGATCCGCCCGCGCAGCACCCACGCCTCCAACGCGATCCCCATGGAGGTGCGCCCGACCCGGTTGACGCTGGCATAGATGCACAGCACGTCCCCGACCTTGACCGGGCGGATGAACTTCATCGCGTCGATCGCGACCGTGGCCACCCGGCCCTGCGCCCGTTCCCCGGCGACGATCCCGGCGGCGATGTCCATCTGGCTCAGGACCCAGCCGCCAAAGATATCCCCGTTTACATTCACATCCGCCGGCATCGCCAGCGTTCTGAGCGTCAGCGCGCCATCTGGTGCGTCGGTCATGTCCCCTCCGGTCGTTGCTGCCCAACAGACTAGATGGCAGTCGCGAAGGTTGCAAAGAGGGCGCGATCACCGCGCGTTGAGAAGATCCCGTTTCAATCGCTCATGCCGTCGCCTGGCCCGGACGATCATCTCTGTTTCACCGCGCGCCCGGCGCTGTGCCAGAACCTCCAACGCCGCTTTGCGGCGGTCACGTGCCCTCTGGCGCAGATCGGGTCCGCCCGCTTGCGCCGGGAACACCAGAGGGGAGACGCCCCCCGTGCTGTTCGAAATGTCACTCATTAAACTAGCCCACACAGTGTCTTAACACCCTTCAGAAGATGCGCAGAGGGCACGCGTGGTCAAAGGAAATCAGGTTTTTTTGGGGCACTTTTTCCCGTTTGGCGACACTCCATCAGCCTGCCGGACACTGTCATGTGACCAGGGCATAATGGACGACAAAAAAGCGTCCCTCGGGACCTGAACCGGGGGACGCTTTTCGCTGTGCCTTGAGTGGCGGTGCGAACGGGACCATCGTCCGCACGGGATAATCTGTGCACCATCCTGGTGCCGGGGGCGCGCTCTGATCTGAAACCTTTGCGACGCCGAAGCCCGAGTTTGCCACACGCGCTCCGTAGTTTTGACATTCGATGGAATCCGTGGCGAAAACGAGGCAAAATCGTCGTCACAACAGTTTATTTTTAAGTCATTTTTTTGATAACTTGTCTGAGTGGTTAACGAAAGATGTCCGTTCCTGCGGATTTTCGCACATACACTTGCAATCGGTCACAATCTTGCCAGCAGCGCCGTCCGAGCGCCCAGATGCGATGGTTATTTCTTGTCAGGTGCGAAAATCCCTGCCATATCGGCCCAGCGACCGTTACCGCAATTCGACCAACTGGCTCCGATCACGGGTTCCCGGACCCGACGGGCTTCAGTCTCGACCTGCTAAAGACTGACGCCGACCCCGTCGCACTTCCGCGGACGGGTATGATCTAAGGAGAAAACGGATGGCTACTGGCACCGTTAAGTGGTTCAACGAAACGAAGGGCTTCGGCTTTATCGCGCCGGACGGCGGATCGAAGGACGTGTTTGTGCACATCTCTGCCGTGCAACGTTCCGGGCTGACCGGCCTGCAGGACAACCAGAAGGTCTCTTTCGACCTTGAAGCCGGCCGCGATGGTCGCGAGAGCGCGGTGAACATCGAGCTCGTCTGAGGCAACTCGGATATTTGGTACGGAGCGCGACCTTCGGGGCGCGCTCTTTTCGTTTCCGGCCCGCGGGCTTATATTCCCCGTATGTTTGGTGATCTACTCAAACGCCTGACGGCGCCCGAAACCGACCGGTTCCCGGAACCTGACGCACAGTTGGCCTTGGCGGCGCTGCTGGTGCGCATTGCGCGGTCGGACGGCGATTACGCCACCGAAGAAGTCGCGCGCATCGACAAGATCTTGGCGAAACGTCATGGGCTGACCCCGTTCGAAGCAGCCAAACTGCGCAGCGACGCCGAAAAGCTCGAAGCCCAGGCACCGGATACCGTCCGCTTTACCCGAGCGATCAAGGACGGCGTGGAGTACGAGGATCGTATCGGCGTGATCGAAGCGCTTTGGGATGTGGTGCTGGCAGACGGCGTGCGCGACGCGGATGAAAACACGCTTCTGCGGCTGGCGGCCAATCTGCTGGGCGTCAATGACCGCGACAGCGCCCTTGCGCGTCAACGGGTCGAGGCAACACTTTACTGAACGCTCAGGTTTTGATCACCCGACACGTTATTGGGCGGATGACCGGACGTAACTTCCGTTCCCGGCATTGCAATCTGTGAAAAATTAACCCCTACTGCGGGCTGCATCAGGGAAACGACGCCGGGCCAACGTGAACGAGCCAGACGCACCAGTCATTGAAATTCTCGAGCTCCACAAGGCCTACGGCGCTTTGGAGGTCCTCAAAGGGGTCAGCATCACGGCCAATCGCGGAGATGTCGTCTCGCTCATCGGCTCGTCCGGCTCCGGCAAATCCACGCTTTTGCGTTGCTGCAACCTGCTGGAGGACAGTCAACAAGGCGATGTACGGTTTTGCGGGGAGCCTGTGATCTGGAAAGGGCAAGGAGCCTCGAGGCGACCTGGCGACCCAAAACAGGTCATTCGTATTCGGACCAACCTGTCGATGGTGTTTCAACAGTTCAACCTCTGGGCGCACATGACCATTCTGCAAAATGTCATGGAGGCACCAGTAACCGTTCTGGGCCGAGACAAGGATCAGGTCGAAACGCTGGCGCGGAGCCTTCTGGACAAGGTCGGCATAGGCGACAAATGCGATGTCTATCCAGCACAGCTCTCGGGTGGTCAGCAGCAACGGGCCGCCATCGCCCGCGGGCTCGCAATGGAACCACGTGCACTCCTCTTCGATGAGCCGACCTCCGCCCTCGATCCGGAACTGGAGCAGGAGGTCGTGAAGGTCATCAAGGACCTTGCGGTCGAGGGGCGAACCATGCTGATCGTCACCCACGACATGCGCCTCGCGGCGGATGTTTCCGATCATGTCGTTTTTCTGCACAAGGGCCTGATCGAAGAAGAGGGCCCCCCAGACCAGCTTTTTGGCGCTCCGAAATCCGCGCGTCTGCAACAATTCCTCAGCGCGACGCAATCGCACTAAGGGCAAGAAGAAAACTATCAAAGGGAACCTCACAGCCATGAAAAAGCTACTCCTGTTGACATCACTCGCCGCCATCGCAGCCTCCACCGCCTTCGCTGCGGGTCATGGAGAGACCGTGCGCATGGGCACCGAGGGCGCCTACCCTCCCTACAACTTCCTGAATGATGCAGGCGAGGTTGACGGGCTTGAACGAGAAGTCGGAGACGAGGTGTGCAAGCGTGCCGAACTGACCTGTGAATGGGTGACCAATGACTGGGACTCCATCATTCCCAATCTGGTCTCCGGCAACTACGACACGATCATCGCAGGCATGTCGATCACCGCCGAACGTGATGAGGTCATCGACTTCACTCAGAACTACGTGCCGCCGGTGCCGTCTGCGTTCCTTGCACCCGTTGGGACCACCGACTTGTCCGAAGCGGTAATCGCCGCACAGACCGGCACCATCCAGGCGGGCTATATCGCCAGCACGGGCGCGACGCTGTTGGAGTTCGCCTCCCCTGACGAGACCATTGCCGCCGTGCGCAACGGCGAGGTTGACGCGGTTCTGGCCGACAAGGACTTTCTGACACCCTTTGCCGAAGAAAGCGCAGACCTCGAATTGGTCGGCGAAGAAGTGTCGCTTGGCGGCGGCATCGGCATCGGTGTGCGCGAGAGCGACCCTGAGCTCAAAGCCAAGCTCGACGCCGCAATCCAGTCAATGAAGGATGACGGGACGCTGAACGCGCTGATCGAAAAATGGTTGCCCGGCTCGGCGCTGTTCTGATCTGACAAGAGGTGAAGGGGGCCCCGCGCCCCCTTTGCACTTCTCATGTTCTCCTATTGCACCGATCCCTCCACGCTTTCGGGCCTGACTTGGCTCTCATGCTACCTGACCACGGGCAAGCATCTCGCATTCTACGGGTCATTCGGGACGGTGATGCTGCTGCTGGTGATCACGGCTCCCGCGGCGCTGACCTTCGGGTTTCTGGGCGCTATGGCTGCGCGGTCCCATATCGCGCCGCTCCGCTGGATCGGCAAAGTCTATACGGCAATGGTGCGGGGCATCCCTGACATCGCGTTTTTCCTTTTCGTGCCCATCGCATTGGACCAGGGGCTGGAATACCTTCGTCACAGGTGGAAATGCCCTGACTGGGGAGAGGCTGTACGCCAAGGCAACGATTTCGTTGTTTGTGCGGAGGCAAAACTGCCTCTCTCCACTTCTCCGCAATGGGTGCACGAATCCTATGGTTTCACCCTTGCCGTGCTGGCCTTCGCTTTCGTTTTCGGCGCATTTGCCGCCAACGTCCTGCACGGAGCCATGCAGGCGGTCCCGCGCGCGCAAATGGAAACAGCCGAGGCTTACGGGATGACCCGGCGGCAGAGTTTCTGGCGTATTCTGGTTCCCCAGATGTGGGTCTTCGCCTTGCCGGGCTTGTCGAACCTTTGGCAGATCCTCGTGAAGGCCACGCCATTGCTCTTCCTGCTCGGGATCGAAGATATCGTCTATTGGGCCCGAGAACTGGGCGGGGTTCAAACCGCGCGGTTTACCGACTACCCGCATGGCGACTGGCGCATGTACTATTTCCTCGGGTTGCTGGTGTTTTACCTCCTGCTCACCTGGGTCTCGGAAAAGGGTTTCGCGCGCCTGATGACGCGCTTGTCGCATGGGCAAGCCACCATGGCCGGCGAAGCGCAGCGGAAAGCCGCCGCATGAGTTGCGCCCAGACCATCCAGGATTATGCACTTCGCTCGCTCGGCTATGGAGAGCGTCTGCTTCCCAGGTCTGATTTCACCTTGTGTGAGCAATTCGTGCTGATCGGCTCGGGTTTAATCTGGAACATCTACTTCGGAGCGTTCGCGCTCATCCTGGGGTTCTTCGTCGCGACGGCTGTCGCTCTGGGCAAGGCAAGCCCGATCACGGCGGTGCGCAAACCGGCGGAATGGTTCATTTTCGTCTTCCGGGGCTCGCCGCTGTTTATCCAGTTCTTCCTGGCGTATTTCCTATTCATCCAGCTCAAGACGGTGTCGAGTTTCTTCGATCCATTCACCTCCGCCTGGTTGGGCGCGCTTGTCGTGCTGTTTCTGAACACATCTGCCTACACAGGCGAGATCTTCTATGGCGCGCTGCGTTCCGTGCCAAAGGGGGATCTGGAGGCCGCAGATGCCTATGGGCTCTCAGGCTGGACGAAATTTCGGCGCGTTACATGGCCGACGATGCTTCGACTGGCGTGGCCGTCTTACACCAACGAGGCGATCTTCCTTTTCCATGCAACAACGCTTGTGTTTTTTGCTGGCTTCCCGGCATTTCAGCAACGCGGTGATGCGCTCTACTATGCAAATTACTTCGCCGACAAAACCTTCAATCCGTTTATTCCGTATCCAATCGTGGCGTTCTACTTCATCTTGCTGACCCTCGGGGTGATCCTGCTGTTCGGCGGCGTCAACAAACGTCTCAATCGCCACCTCGCTGCGGGAAACCGCCCGCGCTTGAAACTGCGCCCGACCCTCATTCGTTAACGATGCTTGCCCGGTTTTCGCTTTGGGCGTAGCCTTTTCGGTGGGAAACAGACGGATAGGGCAGAATGCAGATCGGCATTCTAGAGTGTGGCAAGCCGCCGGATCGCGTGGTTGAGCGTCATGGCGACTACCCGGCGATCTTTGCCCGCATGCTGGCGCGGCACGGCTTCAACTTCAAAACGTATTCCGCCGAAACGCTCGACCTGCCAACGTCTGTTTACGCCTGCGACGGATGGCTCATCCCCGGCTCACGCCTCGGTGTCTACGAGAACCACGGGTTTTTGCCGCCCCTGCAAGCGTTCATTCGCAAGGCCCATTCGGCGGCGGTGCCGATGGTGGGTATCTGCTTTGGCCATCAGGTTATCGCCAAGGCGCTTGGTGGACGGGTGGAGAAATTCCAGGGAGGCTGGTCTGTTGGGCGTCATGTGTATTCATTCGAAGGACTTGGTGATCTCGCGCTGAATGCGTGGCATCAGGATCAGGTGCTTGATGCGCCGCCGGGCGCCAAGACGATTGCCACGTCCTTGTTTTGCCATCACGCCGGCCTCGCCTACGGCGACCGTGCGTGGACGGTCCAGTGCCATCCGGAATATTCACAGGAAATCCTGCATGACATGATCGCGGCGCGGCGCGGCACCTCGTCAATCCCGGAATCGCAACTCGACACCGCCGAGATGCTGCTGAGCGAGCCTTTGGATTTTGATATCATCTCGGCGGAAATCGCCCGGTTTTTCAAACGGGAGCGGCGGCCCGTGCAGAAAGCAGCGGGTGGCTAGAGGCCCCTGCCCGACCGCTTCCGTCTCGGACGCTGCGTTAGTTCATTCCTGCGAGTTTCTTTTGGAGATCCGCAAGCTGGCGTTTTATGTCCTCGATCTCGTTGCCATCCTCGGAACCGTGCGTGGCAACCTGCGAGTCCTCGGCGCTCGGTGATGTGGTTCCGGGTCCGCCAGACCAGCCGCCCATCATCGTTTCCAGAAACGCGCGTTGCTGTTTTTGCATCTGTTCGAAGCCCGGCACGGCTGCCATCGGGTTCGGCATGCTCGCCATGACCTTTTCCTGACTGTCGCGCAACATCTCGAACGAAGCCGCCAGGAATTGCGGGACAACAGAGCCTGACTTGGTAGCATAGCTGCGCACCAGATCCGTGAGAACCGAGACCGGCAGAACGTTGTCCCCCCGGCTTTCATGTTCCGCGATGATTTGCAGGAGGTACTGTCGGGTCAGGTTGTCGCCGGTCTTCAGATCGACGATCTGCACATCACGACCCTCTCGGATGAACGTGGCAATATCGTCCAGCGTCACGTAATCGCTGGTCTCGGTATTGTAGAGACGGCGGCTCGCGTAGCGCTTGATCAAAAGCGGCGTTTCATTTTCTGCCACAAGACCCCTCCTTCTTTTGGCGGTGCAGCGAAGCTTATGACAGCGCTGCAGAAAAAGGAAGCCTTACCGCTCAAAAGCAAAGGGCGGGGAAAACCCGCCCTGTACCACTTCGCGCTTAGAAAGCTGCTTACTTTTTGGAGGTCGCCTTGGCGGCCATCTTGGTCATCTCGTCAGAGGCAGACTTGATCGCAGAAGACATCTCTTCCTGCGCGTCCTTGCCCGCCGACATCAGCAGCTCGACCGTCTCCATCTGAACCTTCTTGGCGATCTCTGCATAGGCAGACACCATCTCGGCAGACATCTCAGCCTGAGCAGATGCAAATTCGGTCATCGCCTTGGAATAATCCTGCGGCTCGTCTTTCGACTTGGTGACGTCCGACATCTTGGCCAGTGTGTCCTTCGCCCATTTGGAAGACAGTTCGTTGGTCTTCGCGGCAGCTTCGAGCGCGACTTTTGCCATCTTGTCGTTCAGCTCTGCGCTTGACTTGAACGCAGTCTTGAACGCTTCACCATCCATTTTGTAGGAGGACAGCATATCGGTGATGTATTTTGAAAAATCGTCAGTCTTGGATGCCATGAATCGTATTCCTGTGCTTGCGCCCGGGTTGGGCGGCTTTTGCGCGCATACTTTAGCCTATTGCGCATGTAACACCAAAGGGTTTTTCTGCACTGCAGCATTTTTTCGCCTGCATTGTGCGCGCGAAAGTGAAAGCGGGGCGGCCCGTGAGGACCGCCCCTAAACAGAACACCAAGTTGGGAGGAGGAAGGTGTCCAGTTTACGTGCGCTTACTTTGCAGCAGCGACTTTCTTGGCAGCGCTGGTGGCTTCAGCGGTTGCTTTCTTGACGGCTGCAGTGGTCTCTTCCTGAACTTCCTTGCCAGCAGCAAGCATCAGTTCAACAGTTTCCATCTGAACTTTTTTCGCAACTTCAGCGAAAGCAGCCATGTTCTCGGAAGCCAGCTCTGCCTGAGCAGAAGCGAAATCGGTCATCGCCTTGGTGTAGTCGGTCGGCTCGGACTTGACGGCCGTCACATCGCCCAGCTTGGCGATTGTTTCTTTGGTCCACTTTGTCGAGATCTCGGTCGACTTGTCAGCCGCTTCCAGAGCCACTTTGGACATTTTCTCGCCCAGCGCTGCGGAGCTTTTGAAAGCGTCCTGCATTGCGGTCGTGTCCATCGGGAAAGAACCCATCATGTCGGAAACGTATTTGGTGAAATCTTCAGCTTTTGCCATTGTATTAGCTCCTCGCGCCCTCATCCGACCATCGGATGTTTTCTGCGTCTGCGAACTTTATACGTGCTGCGCCGCAGCAATTCAAGCAAAAATGCTGCGGCGCGGCAAAAATTATTCCTGAATGAAATCAATCGTCTGGGCGAGAAACTACGTAGGTGCCAGGTGCCGCGGCCAGAACCGGGTGAGTCGAATCGCCGGGCTGCCGCGCCTCGACCTGCTTGCCGGAGCGACGCGCAAGCCATCCTGACCAGCGTGGCCACCATGACCCGTCATTGAACGTGGCGGTTTCCATCCAGCCATCGGCGTCTTCCATCTTCGCGTCGTTCGTATAGTGCCCGTATTTCTTCTTTGACGGCGGGTTTACAATCCCGGCAATGTGGCCCGACTCCGAGACGATAAACGTCTTGTCCCGGCTTCCAAACTTTTTGAACCCCTCGAAGCTGCCCTTCCAGGCAGCGATATGATCGGTTTCGCAGGCAATCGCATAAACAGGTGTCTTCACATCTTTCAAAGACACGGTCTCGCCGCAGATCTCGAAGGTGCCGTTGGCCAGCTTGTTGTCCTGACACAAATCGCGCAGGTACTGCACCACCATTTTGCCGGGCAGGTTCGTGCTGTCGCCATTCCAGTGCAACAGATCGAACGCAGGCGGCTTGTCTCCCATCATGTAGGACCGGATCGCGGGACCGTATACAAGGTCATTGGCACGCAGGAAAGAAAATGTCCGCGCCATGAAGAAGGAGTGGAGATACCCCTTCTTGTCGACCTCTCGTTCAATACCGTCGACGAAATCATTGTCGAGAAAGACGCTCATCTCCCCTGCGTCCTCGAAATCGGTCAATGTGGTAAAGAAGGTCGCTGACTTGACCGACTTGTCGCCCCGCTTGTTCATAAGGGCAAGGGTCGCGGACAGCGTCGTTCCGGCGATACAGTAACCGACTGCATTGACCTGTGCTTCGCCCGTGATTTTCTTAACCTCGTCAATCGCGGTCAGATATCCCTCTTCGATGTACGTATCCAGGCTGACATCCGCGTAGCTGGCATCGGGGTTTACCCAGCTGACCACAAACAGGGTGTAGCCCTGTTCTACAATCCATTTGATCAGCGAGTTCTTTGGCTTCAGGTCGAGAATGTAGAACTTGTTGATCCAGGGCGGAAACAGGATCAGCGGTGTTTTGTGTACCGTTTCCGTCTTGGGCGCATACTGGATCAGTTCGAACATCCGGTTGCGGTAGACGACCGATCCTTCACTCGTCGCCAGATCCTGACCAACGACAAATGCATTTGGATCCGACAGTGTGACCAGATGCTCGCCGTGGTTTGCCTCTATGTCGCGCACGAGGTTTTCCAGCCCCTGCACAAGGCTCTCACCATTGGTTTCGACCGCGCGTTGCAGGGCGTCCGGGTTTGTTGTCAGAAAATTGGCCGGAGAAAACAAATCGACAATCTGCTTGGAAAAGAAGGACACACGGCGTTTGTCCATCTCCGCCAGACCATCGATATCGCCAATGGCCTTTTCGATCGACTCCGCCGAGATCAGGTATTGCTGTTTCACGAAGTTGAAATACGGATGGGTGTCCCAGAGCGGGTTCTTGAATCTGCGGTCGCCCGAGTGTTCATCATGCGGTGCGGCCAACTGTCCCTTGGCCAGCATGTGTTGCGCTTCCACGACATGTTTGAGGGTTTTTCCCCAATAGCCGACCTGATGTTCCACAAGTTTTGCGGGGTTCGACATCAATTCGGTGATGTAGGCCGCCATGGCCTTCATGTAGACGTCCGATCCCGGCCCTTGCAGGCCCTGATCGTGCGACTCGCGCTGTGCCAGCGCGCTTACCAATCGTTGCGAAAGCTCTTCCATTTTCGCAACATTCGCATTGAGTTTCTCTAGATTTTCACCCATTTCTTCGCTCGCGACGTTCTGCCCATCTGACTCGGTTGTCATGCCACCGAAACCCCCGTATGAATCTGGCCCGAAGGTACCGTCGCCGGCACGGGGGGGCAAAGCGACGAATTGATCCGGCTAGCCCCGGAGAAGGAGACGCACGTGAAATACCTCGTGACCTATGACTTGATGGAAAGCGTTCGAAACACGAACGAATGGCTTGGCGCGACGGCCCGCGCGATGGCTTCTTATCCAGCGCTTGGCATGGTGCCCAATCCGATGTTCAAGGTGATGGCGGGATGGGGTGAAGTCACGGAACGGACCTTCGCGCGCATGGTCGCCAAACCTGATTGGGGCATTCGCTCCGTCGTGGCCGAAGACGGTCGGGATCATCTCGTCGAGACCGAGATCGTTGTCGCGCGGCCGTTCGGCGACCTTCTGCGGTTCAACGTGCTGGGCCGTCCGGAGAAAAAGCGCAAGGTTATGCTGGTCGCGCCGATGTCCGGTCACTATGCGACGCTGCTGCGATCCACGGTTCTGAGCCTGCTGCCGGACTGCGAGGTCTACATCACGGACTGGCACAACGCCCGCGACATTCCAGTGTCGAAAGGCAAGTTCGACGTCGAAGACTATACGCTGTACCTTGTTGATTTCATGAAGGAAATGGGCCCTGACACGCATGTTATCGCGGTCTGTCAACCTGCACCGCTGACCCTTGCCGCAACAGCATACCTGGCAGGCGAAGAGCCGGAGGCACAACCTCGGTCATTGACCCTTATCGGCGGTCCGATCGACCCGGACGCCACACCCACCGAAGTCACCGATTTCGGAAACCGCGTGACGATGGGGCAATTGGAACACACGATGATACAGCGCGTGGGCTTCAAGTATGCAGGGGTGGGCCGGATGGTCTATCCTGGCCTGTTGCAGCTCGCATCCTTCATGGGGATGAACGCAGAACGGCACGGCAAAGCCTTTACGGATCAGATCGTCCGCGCTGCCAAGGGCGAAGCGGCCGACCACGATGCGCACAACCGGTTCTACGACGAATACCTCGCCGTCATGGACATGACGGCAGAGTTTTACCTTTCCACCGTGAACCGCATCTTCAAGCGGTGTGAAATCGCCAAGAACGAGTTCACCGTGAACGGCAAACATGTCGATATCGGCAAGATCACAACCGTTGCAGTGAAAACGGTCGAAGGGATGAACGACGACATCTCCGCGCCGGGCCAGTGCGTCGCAGCGCTGGACCTGTGCACGGGTCTGCCCGACAGCAAGAAGGCAAGCCACCTTGAACCCGGCGCGGGACATTACGGCATCTTCGCCGGCAAGTCCTGGCGGAACAACATTCGGCCGCTTGTCTTGGAATTTATCGACGCCAACAGTGACCCGGACTCGACCGTTGTCACCCTGACCAGCACCGGCTGACGCAAGACCAGCGGTTTTGCGACCTGCACGCGCCCGGCATCCGGGCGCGTTTTCCTAACTTCAGAACGAAACTTGCAGGCCGACGCTGACCTCAACCCCTGAGTAGTCGAGATCAAGCGTGCCTGTCCCTCCACTTTGGACAAGCGTCACAGATCCCGCATCGAAATACCGAAGCTCGGCAGTCAGTGAGAACCGGTCATTTATGGGGTAGCGCGCCCCAGCCATCAGTTGGAACATCGGAATGCCCGTGTCCGAGTATTCGCCCTCACCGGTCCCCGAGCCGATGTCGAAATCAATCTCGGTGGCATAGCCAACACCAGCGCCAAGATACGGCGCAATCGATCCAGCGGTCGCGAAATCATAGTAGCCGTTCAGGGCAACGGTCGTGGATGCCAGGTCACCGCCACCGCTGCCACCAAACGGGTCGGCGTCGGCAGTGCGATAAATGTACTCAATCTCAGACCGAAACGGGCTGCCTGCGTAATCATATCCAAGCGCACCACCAAACGCCTGCCCTGTCCCGAAAGAGGCTTCGCCAGAAATTGCCCCGACCACGTCCGGGTCGGATAGCGTAGACGCGCCCGCCGACAGGCGCCCGTAAAACTGGCCGTCGGCCTGCGCCGGGGCCGTAGACACAACGATTGCCGCTGCGACGAGCAGCCTTGAGTAAATTGGGTTTTGCATTCTGCTCTCCTGAAATGTTCGGCGGGATGGATCGCCAAGTCATTTCGAAAGCTGGCAAAAAATTCGCAGGCGTCCATCGCCGCTGCACGAACGGTAAATAGCAATGCACGAACGGTCAGAGGTTCAGGGCATCGGCAACCTGTTTGCGGCGCGCGCGCGCCACAGGCAGCACAAGACCATTGCGCAAACAGACGCGCCATCCGTTCTTGTGCCTGTCCAGTCGCTCAACGAACCGGCTGGAGACCCAGTGTGAGCGGTGAACCTGAATGCCATCGCCGACCTCTGTCATTGCCTTGGAAAACGCATAAAGCACCAGATCGTCTCCACGAGGTGTGTAGACCCGCGTATAGTGCAGCTCAGCGGACAGCGCGATGATGTCCACCAATCCGTCTTGCCGTAACTCGGGTCTGATCAGGCGGAGAAATCCGGAGGTTTCAGACCTCCGTGTGTCAACCGCTGTCGGAAGCCGAACGCCTCTCAACGCATTCAGCGCCGCCCAACACAGGATCACCGGTGGCGCCAGCGCCAGGAACTCGTCCAGCAGGCTGACAACGCCGGACATCGTGGCTTCTTTTTCATCGCCGGGCGTCGCAAACCAAAAATCGAAAAGCGTTGCGAACGGCGCGAAGGTAAGGGCCGCAAGACCAGCTGACAAAAGGATTGCGGGCCAGACAGGCACACGCGTCCAGCGGGAAAACCCGATCTGAAACCCTTGCGCCAGCGCAATGGGCATGACGACATGCAACACCCAAAACAGCATGCGCGGCCCTGTCGAGAGCCCGGAAGAGGCTTGCGGATTGAGCAGAAACAGGAAAACCACCAATGCAGCGGATGCACCGAGCAGGAACCCGATCCAACTCGTTCGCGGATCCAACCGCCGCAGGTGATGTCTTAAACTGGCGGGATGTCTGGCCACGGGTACGAGATTGCGCGGAACGGCGGAAAATCAAGGTACCGCTCGCTGCGCCCTTGCGGCGGCGATGTCGATGCGCTCGCCAGCAGTCCGCGCGGCGCGATGTAGGACAAGATCCGTTTCTCCGGTTGCTCCCGCCAGGTCAGATTGAACGCCGCTGTCTTGGGAAAGAAATAGACCTCGTGAAATACCAGGTGATCCCAAAGCCACCACGCAAGATCACGCCAATCCCGACCTTGCGCGTATTGGGCAGCAAACCATGGGATGGAGACACTGACACATGCGCCCATGCGCCCTTCGCTGTCGCGCCGGTCCCAGATATGACCCGCGTAGTTTTTCTCATTTGCCGCGCATTTTTGCGGACGCACCTGCGTGGCTCCGAAATGATTGAGCGAGGGCGACCTGTAACCAGACCGGATATCCACGGGACCAAAGGTTTCCACCAGCGGGTCCAGCAATTCCGTGGCCAGCTTGCGTCCCGAAGCCAGCGCAAGTGCGGGATCCTCTGGGATATTCGATATCTGATAGAGACTACCGATTTCAGTATGCAGAAAATCACGAAATGCAAAATATCTGCTAAGGCGCTGGCGTCCCAAATCCTCGAGCGCGATCAGGCTTTGCGGGCTACGCAAGGGTTTGTCCCCTGCCCAGTACCTCCGCGATGCTCGCCGCGATCAACTCAAGGCAGTCCGGCGTCGAAAACCGATGATCCGCCCCGTCAACAAGCGTAAGGCGCATGTCCGTCGCCTCTGCATGGTCAAGCAGACGCAGGGCGAGCGTGGTCGGGACCACCTCATCTGCGGTGCCATGCAAAAACCGGACCGGGAACGGCAAGGGCAGCGGTTCGGGAAAGACCAATATGCGGCGGCTGTCTTCGATCAACTTGTACGTCACGACATAGGGTCCTTCGTCATAGTCAGATGGCACTTCGATCCGGCCGTCCCGCTCCAGCACCGCGCGTTGTGCCTCGGAAAATCCGGCCCACCATTCGTCTTCGGTAAAATCTGGTGCAGCAGCAACCGTGACAAGCCCCGAAACGCGCTCCTTCAAAGCTTTTGCAACAACCAAAGAGACCCATCCACCCATGGACGACCCGACGAGAACCAGTGGTCCATTTGTAACAGCCGTCAACAGATCAATGGCATCCTCGGCCCATTCAGCTACCGAGCCATCTTCAAACGCGCCAGAACTTTCCCCGTGCCCGGAATAGTCGAACCTCAGAAACTTCTGGCCCCGGGTCTTTGCCCACTCCTCAAGGTAAAGCGCCTTGGTTCCCGACATATCGGAGCGGAGACCCCCAAGAAACACTACTGTGGGGCCTGTTCCTCCGGTTTTGACATAGGCAAGCTTTCGTCCGCGTGCGGTGTTCAGTGTGTCCATCATGTCGCCCGTAACTGGTGCGCATAGCGTAGGGGCACAGTGCGGGACGCTCAACCACCCAGGATCGCGTCAGGGTCCCGCAACCCTTGCAACCGACCAGCTGCCGCGCGCCCGAATTTGCGCGTCAGCACTTTGCGCCGCGCTGCTGCAAGCGCGCTAACATCCGGCATGGTCCGAATCTCTGCATCATAGCCATCGGCAAAGATCAGACCCGTGCTTTCAGGCAGCAGTTCAATAGGGAAATCAGCGTCCACCGCCCAGAAATAGCGGTCGCAATACTCCAGATACCCGGTCCACTTGGCATCCGAAACAAAGTCGGCCCGGCTTGACTTGCATTCTACCACCCACAGTTCGCCCTTTGGTCCCAGCGCCATGACGTCGACCCGTAACCCGCGTTCGGGTGCGAATTCCTCAAGGCAGGCGAAGTCGAGGCTCCGCAACATCCGACACACTCCCCGGGCCAGACGTTGACCGGGTTGGAGCAGATCGAGCGATGGGTCGTGTTGCGTCATGCGCCGAATATGAACACATCGTGAACATCTGTCCAGTGTGATCGCCGAATTGCCTTGTCCGGCCCGCCCGTACTGCCTATGTAAGCCGAGGCGGGTACTGCGGTGTTCGACACAGGTACAATTCCAGTGGCCTTAAGCAATTCCGAGGGAGCTGGCTCTGTCCGGATCCTGGTCCGTTTACCTGGCGCCCACCTGTATATACAGGTCCTCGGGAATCAACGCCTCCCCGGCACACGCGGGCCCGCCACTTTCCGTTACAGGTCTTCGGGGAAATGGCGGCGTTTCTTCTCTACCACCGGAATGTCCGACCGACGCGTGCGGGGTTGGGGCGTAGGGCGCGCCGGAACAACGATCTGTTCCTCATTCGGATCAGCCATACGCATGATCACGAACGCAAACTGCGCCCCCGAGAAGACAATCGCGTTGAACATCACCAGCATGATCGTCGCAGTGATACCCACATCCGAATTGGACACGAGCGTCCAGAGCCCGCCCACATCGAAGGTAAACAGGATGGCGACGAACAGGATCGCCAGGGCAAAGCCGATGGCGCATTGCTGAAGATAAAGGCGTACGAGGTTGGGCATGACGTGGCTCCGGGGCTTTGAGCAGACACATAGTCGGCACACCGGAATTGGCCAGTCACGGAAACGCTGCAGCGCAGAATCCTGCCGATGCAAGGTCGACTGCTTATTCGGGTTGCACTTCGCGGCGATCGCGCCCGGTCCGTAATCAGGCGTTGAACGCCTCGGGCTGGGCTTCGCGCGCCATATGATCCAGAACTGCGTTCACGAATTTGGGCTCTTTGCCTTCGGGAAAGAAAGCGCGCGCCACATCCACGTATTCGGTGATCACGACCCGGGGCGGCGTGTCGTTGGCGACCATCTCAGCACCAGCCGCGCGAAAAAGCGCGCGCAACGTCGGGTCGATCCGGTCAATTGGCCAAGCAGCAACCAGCGCACGGTCCGTCATCTGATCAATTCTCGCCTGCCAGTTCACCGCGTCGCCGATGGTCTTGCGGAACAGGTCGATATTGCCTTCGGCAAACGTGCCCTCTTCGTATTCAGCCCCGAACCGGTGATCCTCGAACTCCTGCACCACAACATCACTGCTTTGCCCGGAGGACTCCATCTGGAACAGGGCCTGAACGGCATAGAGCCGCGCGGCTGATTTCATCTGGCGACGATCCTCGGACGAGGGCTTGGGGCGTGTCATGACATGTCCTTATTGCGTGGTGCCGGCCTTGAAGCCGATACCCTTCGTCTGGCGCGCGTAACTGCGTGAAAGTGCGATCAGATGCAAGGCCGCCGCTGCGGCCCCCCCACCCTTGTTCTGCCCCTCGGGGTCTGCGCGTACGAGTGCCTGGTCCTTGTTTTCAACGGTCAGAATCCCATTGCCCAGCAGCGCACCTTGCAGTCCCAGCAACATCAGACCGTGAGAGCTGTCATTGCACACGGTCTCGTAATGGGTGGTCTCGCCCCGGATCACGCAACCAAGGGCAACGTAACCGTCATACTCAGCCTGCGCATGGGCCACCCGGATGGCGGTCGGGATCTCCAGCGCGCCGGGGACATGAACCATGTCCACCTCTGCCCCGACCTCGGCCAACACCGACCGTGCGCCTGCCTCCAACCCGTCCGCGATATCCTTGTAGTAAGGCGACAGCACGATCAAAACCTTGACCGGTTTGTCAAAACTCGGGAGCGGCATTTCATAATGGGTCTCTGATCCGGCCATGCTCAGCCCTCCTTCAAACGGCGTGAGGGAATTTTGCGGGTCCCCGTGATCGTCAGACCGTAAGCCTCCAACCCGATGACCTTCGGCGAGGGCGAATTTGTCAGCAGCACCAACTCGCTCAGTCCCAGGGATGACAGGATCTGCGCCCCCAATCCGTACTGGCGCAAAGTCTGCGGCGAGGTGGCGTTCTCAGGCACCATTTTCATCGTGGTGTCCCTGAGCAGGACCACCGCCCCGCGCCCTTCGTCGGCCACTTCACACATGGCATCACCGAACTCGCCCGCACGCCCCGCGCCACCGACGCCGATAATGTCCAACATCGGGTCAAGCGCATGCATCCGTACAAGGACGGGTTCAGGGGTGGTGATATCGCCCTTGATCAACACGATATGCTCTGCCCCCTGCGTCTCGTCGGTATAGATGCGCTGCTGCCATTCGCCACCGAATTCCGAGGAAATCACCTCTTCCTTGGTGACTTTGACCAGATTGTCGTTGCGGCGGCGATAGCCGATCAGGTCGCTGATCGTCCCGATCTTGAGGTTATGGCGTTGCGCGAAGGCGACCAGATCAGGCAGTCGCGCCATCGAGCCGTCTTCGTTCATGATCTCGCAGATCACGCCGGAGGGGTTCAGCCCCGCCAGACGACTGACATCCACCGCCGCCTCGGTATGACCGGCGCGGACCAGCACGCCACCATCTCGCGCACGCAACGGAAAGACATGGCCGGGCGTTGCGATATCCGCGGCGGATTTCGCGGCATCAATCGCCACGGCGACGGTGCGCGCGCGATCCGCGGCGGAAATGCCCGTGGAAACGCCCTCGCGGGCCTCGATCGACACCGTGAAAGCGGTTTCATGACGCGATGAGTTGTAGGAGGCCATCAACGGCAGTCCAAGCTGGTCAATCCTCTCTCCGGTAAGCGACAGACAGATCAGTCCGCGTCCGTGCTTCGCCATGAAGTTGATCGCGTCCGGCGTGGCCATCTGCGCCGGGATCACCAGATCGCCTTCGTTTTCGCGATCCTCGTGGTCGACCAGAATGAACATGCGCCCATTTCGCGCATCCTCGATGATCTCTTCGATCGACGAGATTGCATCGGAATAATGGGTAGCTGTCGCGTCCGCCATAATCGGTCCTTACTCCAGTTCGCAGGGGGCATACCGCAGGTGCGCAGGCGTGGCCAGTGGATCAATCGGCATGCGCAGAAGCTGTGCGTCCATGCGACGGAACGTTACGACCATTCCGCAAGCCGCGCGACATAGCGGGCAAGGGTGTCGATCTCAAGGTTGATGCGATCACCGACTTGGACAGCGCCCCATGTGGTCGCGGTCTTGGTGTGCGGAATGAAGTTCACACCGAACCGGCAACCGTCCACCTCGTTCACCGTCAGTGATGTGCCGTCCAGCGCGACAGAGCCCTTCGGCGCGATAAACTTGGCCAGCGCTTCAGGCGCTTCGAATGTGACGCGGGTGCTGTCCCCTTCATCCTGCATGTCCACGATTGTCGCAACGCCATCCACATGGCCCGATACAATGTGTCCTCCCAACTCATCGCCAACCTTCAACGCGCGTTCAAGGTTCACGGCGGAGCCCACTTTCCAATCACCGATGCTGGTCTTGGAGACGCTTTCCGCGCTGATCTGAACGTCGAACCAGGCCTGTTCGCCCTGCATCCCCGTCTCGATCACCGTCAGGCATACGCCATTGCACGCAATTGATGCGCCCAGATCGATGCTTGTGGGGTCATAGGAGCAGCCCAAACGCGCGCGCAGATCGCCCTGCTGGTCGAGCTGCAGCACCTTGCCGACATCCGTGATGATCCCGGTGAACATGGGGTCTCTCCTTCTTGCACAGGGTTGGGCTTGTCCTAGTCAGCGCAGCAACGCCCGACAAGGGGGCTGATCCAGTTTCTGCTGCAAGCTGGCCTTAGTTTTATCACTTGGAAAGGTACAAGGTTTAGCCATTATGTAGACAAACAAGAGCAGCCCAACCCACAATGCATCCGCCCACAGCCCGTCCCGTCGCGCCAGGTCGCCGTGTCTTTGTCCTCCTCCAGGGGCCGCATGGCCCGTTTTTTGGACAACTCGGCGAGATGCTGAAGCTGGCGGGCGCGAATGTTTGGCGCATCGGGTTCAACGCTGGAGATGCGCGCTTCTGGCCAGACGCCGACAGCTACATCCCCTACACCAAAACGCCCGAGGATTGGGACCACGATGCGGCGCGCATGCTCTCCGACCTGAATGCCACGGATGTCGTCCTGTACGGAGATGTGCGCCCAATTCACGCCAGCGCCGTCAAAGCGGCAAAGGCTATCGGGGTGCGGGTGCATGTCTTCGAAGAAGGCTACTTGCGCCCCTCCTGGGTCACGTATGAGCGGGATGGAGCGAACGGAAATTCCGCGTTGATGTCGCTGTCGATCGCCCAGATGCAGGCGGCTTTGAACGCCTACGCGCCAGAACTGTCGGCGGCCCCGTCGCGTTGGGGCGAAATGCGCCATCATCTCTGGCACGGCGCGCGGTACCAGTTCCACGTGATGATGCGGAACCAAGTGTATACAGGGTTCACGCCGCATCGCGCCTTGAATGTCCGGCAAGAGTTTGCGCTTTATCTGCGCAAGTTTCTGGGTTTGCCCGTGGTTGCAGCACGCCGCGCGCTGGCCACGCGCCGGATAAGGACAGGTGGCTTTCCTTACCACCTTTTCCTCCTGCAACTGGAACATGACAGCTCTTTTCAGGCGCATTCGGATCACGCCAGCTTTGCCGACGTGCTCGAAGAGGTGTTTGGTGCCTTTGCCCATGGGGCACCCCCGCACCACCATCTGGTGCTGAAGGCACATCCCCTGGAGGATGGTCGCGCCGACTTGCGGCGCACGACCTGCGCCCTCGCTGCGCGTTTTGGAATCTCGGACCGGGTTCACTTTGTGGCCGGTGGAAAGCTCGCCCCGCTCCTCGATCAGGCGCGCAGCGCGTTGACCGTTAACTCCACCGCAGCGCAGCAGGCACTTTGGCGCGGGTTACCTGTCAAAACTCTGGGGCGGGCGATTTACGCGAAGCGGGAGTTGGTCTCGGACCAGCCGCTGGCAGCCTTCTTTGCCCGACCAACACCGCCCGACATGCGCGCTTATCGCGATTTTCGGCACTTTTTGTTGGAAAGCTCGCAAGTGACCGGAGGGTTTTACAGCCGTCGTGGCAGACAAAACCTCTTGCGCCAGGTGATCGATCTGATGATGGACGAAACCGACCCGTACGATGCATTGATGTCCGGGCACCCGCGCAGAAAACACCCGATCCGCGTTGTTTCGACATGATAAGACGGTCCGCCAAGCGTGGTAAAAACCTCACGCTTACCTAAGCTATCACGTGCAGCACGTTGAAATGGCCTTTGAATATGAAAAACCTGCCGTTAACTTCTGCGGCAACGGCGAAAACGCCACTCGAGGAGCAGCCAAGTGTACAAGAAACTCGATCCCTTGCGCGCAACGCGCGTGGCACGCAGTTTGATCGCCTTGACGGTCGCTGGCGCGGTCGCAGCCTGTGGCGGCGTTGTGCCCAAGGCCGGCCCGAACGAGCGCCAGTTGCTGGACTCGTCGGTTCAGCAGGCCGGCAATGCCTTCGTAGTTCCGGTTGATGACGAAGTGGCGCGGGAAACAGCCGTGTTTAACCGCCTCGGGTTCTCTTCGAATTTCATCAATGCCGACGAACTCAGCCCTGACACGATCCGTCCGGGTGACGTTCTGGGCCTGACAATCTGGGAAAACGTTGTCGAAGGTCTGTTGGCGCGCGGCGGCGGTGCCGCCGTGATTGAACAGGTGCAGGTCGACAGCGCCGGGTTCATCTTCATTCCCTATGCAGGCCGCATTCGGGCTGCCGGGAACACACCCGAAGCGCTGCGCGGCATCATCACGCGCGCGCTGGAAACCCAGACACCGGATCCGCAGGTCACCGTGCGCCGGATCGCCGGAAACGGCGCAACCGTGACCGTCGTGGGCGGCGTCGGCTCGCAAGGCGTCTTCCCGATTGACCGTCCCACCCGGAAACTATCGTCTGTTCTGGCACAAGCCGGTGGTGTGGTCGTGGAAGCGGACGTCGCTCAAATCTCCGTTCTGCGCGGCAACGAAATCGGCCGGATCTGGCTGACCGATCTTCTCGAGGACCCTTCGGTTGATATCGCTGTTCGGGGCGGTGACCGCGTGATTGTCGAAGAAGACCGCCGCACGTTCATCTCGCTGGGGGCGACCGGCACCCAGACTCGCGTGCCATTTGTGTCGCAGGACCTTTCGGCGATTGAGGCGATTGCCTCTGTCGGCGGCCTGAACTCCAACCTCGCCGACGCCACGGGCATCTTCGTTCTGCGCGAAGAAGATCAAGCGACAGCGCGCAAAGTCCTGAACAGAAACGATATCCAGGGCGAGCAGCGAATTATCTATGCGATCGATCTGACGCAGCCAAACGGCATGTTCACCGCAGGCGACTTCATCATTCAGGACGGGGACACGATGTTTGTCACCGAAGCCGCGCTCGCACGTTGGAGCAAGGTCATCAGCCTGACATTCGGCTCGATCGTCCAGCCTGCCGCGAACCTTAACACCCTCGCAAACTGATCGCAGCATGATCATCCAACGCGGAGCATCCGGTCCCCCGGGTGCTCCGCGCTCTCGTTTGTATATCTCTTCTCTCAGCCATCTGACCAACCGCCGCGTGCGCCGCATCCTTTCGCTGGCCGGGTATACTTTGTGCATGGGGTTGCCGGGGTCCGATGATTTGGTCGCGCTTTGGGGGCAGGGTCATACGGCCACGCGCGGCGCAAAGCTGGCACGGATACACGGTGCGTCTCTGCTGCATCTTGAGGATGGGTTCTTCCGCTCCGTCCTGCCGGGGCGCACCGGGGCCCCGACGCTGAGCCTGATCGTCGATCAGCGTGGCCCCTATTTCGACAGCGCGGTGGAAACGGATCTGGAGCACCTCCTACAGAATTCGCCTCTCGAAGACCCCAAGGATCTGGCACGCGCAGAACATCTGATCACGCGCCTCGTCACTTCTGGTGTCAGCAAGTACAATTCGGCCACGGCACCTGCCCCCGAAGCGGGTTTCGTCCTCGTGGTCGATCAGACGCGAGGCGACCGCTCCATTGCGGGTGCTCAAGCCTCCGCCGACACGTTCGCTTGGATGCTGGATACCGCCCGACGAGAGCATCCTGACCGCCGGATCGTCGTTCAGGAGCATCCGGAAACCAGCCTGGGGCTACGCCCGGGTCATTTCGAAACCCTGCCGTCCGAAGTGACCCGCCTCGAAAAGCCGGTGCCGCCTTATGCGCTGTTGGACGCAGCGCACGCGGTCTACACCGTCAGTTCCCAACTCGGGTTCGAAGCGATCCTTGCCGGGCATCGCCCAGTGGTATTCGGACAGGCGTTCTATGCGGGTTGGGGGTTGAGTGACGACCGCGCCGCACCGATCCAGCGGCGCACACGGCTCCTGACAAAGGCGCAACTCGCGCTCGGCACCCTCGTCAAGTACCCGCTCTGCTACGATCCCTACCACGACAGACTGTGTGCGCCAGAACAGGTTATCGATGCGCTGGAGGTCCAATCACGCGCCTACCGGGAAGACCACGTGGGCGCGATTGCCCTCGGCATGCGGCTCTGGAAACGCAGCAGCATTGCGCGGTTCTTTCGCGATGGACCAGTGCGATTTGCCACCAACGCAGCCGAGGCGGGGCACCTCGCACAAACCTCCAAACGGCCCGTCCTCGCCTGGGGCAACACGCGGACGGTCGGCCTGAAAACAGCGTGCCGACTGGAGCGGGTGGAGGACGGGTTCATCCGCTCTGCGGGACTGGGGGCAGAGCTTGTTCCGGCGCTGTCGCTGGTGCGTGATCCGATAGGAATTTACTACGACCCTGCGGCACCCTCCGGATTGGAGCATCTGATCGCAGCGTCGCGGCACTTGCCCGCGTGCGACCTCCGGCGTGCGGACACGCTCCACCAACGCCTCGTTCGCCTCGGCGCGTCAAAATATAATCTCAGACGCGCCGAGACAATCCTGCCAGAGACTTCTCGGCCCCGCATCCTTGTTGTGGGTCAGGTTGAAGATGATGCCTCCGTGCTGTGGGGCGCTGTCGGCTCGGTAAAGACCAACGCAGCCTTGCTGCGCGCCGCACGTGCCGCACACCCAGAAGGCTTCCTGATCTTCAAACCCCACCCGGATGTAGAGGCAGGCTTGCGAGACGGGGGCCGCAACACACAGGGCGCGGACCTGACCGCGACGTTCGCAGACCCGGTGGCGCTGCTATCACAGGTTGACGAAGTCTGGACAATGACGTCGCTGCTTGGGTTCGAGGCGCTGCTGCATGGCCGCAAGGTCGTGACCTGCGGTCTTCCCTTTTATGCGGGTTGGGGCCTTACACGGGATCTCGTGCCGCAAACGCATGCGGGCCTGACAAGACGGGCCAGTGTCAAAGGCCAAGTCAGGCTTGCTGGGCTCGTGCACGCAGCGTTGATCGACTACCCCCGCTACGTGGACCCGGTGACAGGTCTGGCCTGCCCGGTGGATATCATTCTGGATCGGCTGGAAAGCGGGACGCTGCCGGAGCCTTCAACTGGCCTGCGGGCGTTATCAAAGCTGCAGGGGGTTTTCGCAAGCCTCCAAGGCTATTGGCGCTAGGGCTGCCGGGACCAGTGTGACATGAGGTCTTTCCCCACACGACGCTGCTCCAACAGGGTACAGCGCGGTGCATCCGCAAGGGCCGAAAGGGAGAGGTTGCCAAGGCCCGCACGCCCCTCGGCACCGATTGCAGCACCCGCTGTGAACAGCACGATGTCGTCCACCAGACCAGCGCGCATCAGGGCCGCGCCGAGACTGCCGCCACCTTCGCAGTAAACCCGCGTCAAACCGGCGTCGGCAAGGCCGCGAACAACCGAGGCAGGGTCCAATCCCTCCGTGTTTGATTGGCACGCAAACAGCTTTGCGCCTGCGGCCTCGAACATCTCCCTCCGGTCCTTCAAGGCCTGCGCGCCATGCATGATCCAAAGCGGGGCGACATGCGCTGTGGCGGTCAGCTTCGATGGAAATGGCACATTGAGGTCGCGACTGACGACGACCCGGACGGGTTGATGCGCAATCCCGAGATCTCGCACAGTCAGGGTCGGGTCATCCGCACGCGCGGTCTCCGCCCCGATCAGAACTGCGTCGTGACGCGCGCGCAAGGCATACCCCGCCCGGCGCGCCTCGGGCCCCGTGATCCATTTGCTTTCTCCCGTTGCCGTTGCAATGCGGCCATCGAGTGTGGTCGCAAGCTTCAACGTGACCATGGGGCGCCCGCGGGTCACCTTGCTGAAGAACCCAGCATGACTGCGCCGTGCCTGAGTTTCGCGCACACCGGTCGTGAGGGCCATTCCGGCAGCGCGCAGTATTGCATGCCCACCGCCATCGACTCTCGGATCAGGATCACTGACGGCGGTTACGACCCGGACAAGTCCCGCATCGACCAAGGCCGAGGCACAAGGCGGCGTCTGGCCCTGGTGTGCACAGGGTTCCAATGTCACGTATGCCGTTGCTCCGCGCGCCCGGGCTTTTGCCTGTGCCAGAGCCTGGGCTTCGGCATGTGGCCGCCCCCCCGGCTGGGTCCAGCCACGCCCGACAACGCGCCCGTCCTTCACGATCACGCACCCGACAGAGGGATTTGGCCAGCAGCGACCCAACCCGCGCCGCCCAAGGCTCAAGGCCAGTCGCATCCACCGGTCATCATCGGATGAAGGCGTTTCAGCCATCCTTCGGTGTGGGCGGCCGCAACTCGGCCACGAACTCCTCGAAATCGTCGGCCGCCTGGAAATTCTTGTAGACGCTCGCGAAGCGCACGTATCCGACGGTGTCGATCCGTGCGAGCGCTTCCATCACGATCTCGCCGATGACCTTGGAGGGAATATCCGTATCCCCCATGGACTCCAGGCGACGGACAATGCCCGAAATCATCTGGTCCAGACGCTCCGGCTCGACCGGTCGCTTCTGCATGGCGATCCGGATAGAGCGCTCCAGTTTTACCCGGTCGAAATCCTCGCGTTTTCCGTTCGACTTGATGACGACAAGATCACGCAACTGCACACGTTCATAGGTCGTGAACCGTCCGCCACATGCCGGACAGAACCTCCGCCTCCGGATGGCAACATGGTCTTCTGCCGGGCGGGAATCTTTTACCTGTGTGTCAACGTTTCCGCAAAACGGGCAGCGCATGGGCCCCTCTCCTCGGTCCTTGAGTGCAATTTGGGGTCTTACGCCCCGTTGGACACTGTGACTATAGGCGAGCGCCAATACCTTGGGTAGGGGCGTTTTTCTGCCACAGATTGTTGCGGCAGGAAGGGCACATCAAAGCGGGTCGGCCTGAAAATGAAGGGCAACCGAGCGTGTATGCGGTCGGGTCCGGTGCTCTACCACGAAGATCCCCTGCCATGTTCCAAGCCGCATTCTGCCTTGCCGCACCGGAACCTGAAGGCTCACTGGCAACAGGGCGGACTTGATATGTGCGGGCATGTCATCGGGGCCTTCATAGGTATGGGTCAAATACGCCATGGAGGGATGATCAGAAGGCGGAACAAGCCGGTCAAAGAAGGCCGTCAGGTCGCCTTGCACCTCTGGATCGGCATTCTCCTGAATAAGAAGACTGGCAGAGGTATGTCGGATCATCAGGGTCAGAAGACCATCCTTCGGCGGCAACCAGGCGGCGACCTGATCGGTGATCTCGGTCAGCCCCGGACCACGTGTCGATACTGCGATGTCGCCCTGCACCGGATTACCGGCAGAACTGCAAAGCGACCGCGACTGAGCGCACTTGCCGCGGCTCCGAGATATCGATCGTGATGCCACTTCCGGACGAAGGGGCCTCTTCGGGCGCACGCAGTTCGAACATGACACTTCGGAAGTCCGGGTTGGTTCGGCTTGGGCCTTCGGCGGTCGTGCTGACCAGAATATCCGTCATCTCGGCACGCAGGACCTGTCGCGCGTATTCCGCAGCCGCACAAAAATACTGCGGACCGGCGGCACCCGGGCGCGAGAGCACTTCAAAGGTGGGACTGTTGTCGATCGACGGCACAACACGGTGGTCGTTGGAAGCGATGAAGGGACGCTCCGGGCTGACATTCGGCACGGGAATCTTGTCTCGCATCATATAGATGATCGCCCCGGCTACAGCGGTGAGCGCGAGAACAGCCAAAAACCGATCAGACATTCATTCATCCCAAATACGTGCCGAACACTGTCGCGCGTGGCGTATCAAAACCTGCGCTTGAACCGGGGTGGGCAGAACTTGCGTGCAACGACGACCGACATTTCTTCGCCGGGGCGGTCGACCTGAACATTGATCGACGAATTGCCACCGCGTTCTCCCTGCCACGGGACAACCGAAAAGAAGACGCTGCGAAACCTGGGTCTGGATTCACTGGGCGCTTCGCCCTTGACCACAACCAACCGGTCTGAGTTCCCGGCCTCAAGGCGGCGGACGGCATAATCCCCCGCCGCGCAGAAATACTGAGGACCAGCAGCGCCCGCGGTCGAGAAGACCTCCATCTGGGCCCCTTCGATGGACGCGGGAACAACCCGCTGCTTGTTCGCCGCGACAAACTCGCTGGCAGCGCCGACACTGGTCGATCCCGTAACGAAAAAGATCGCCGTGACAAGGACCGGAGCCCACTTCACACACCCGACTGGCATTTCGAGACCTCCGTCGTCGTTACAGAAAGCAAGATTGTTGAACCAACCTCACGCACGGGCCTGAAACCAAAAATACGGATGCGCCTACTGATCCAGGAACGAGCGCAGCTTTCGCGACCGACTTGGGTGTTTCAGTTTCCGCAACGCCTTGGCTTCGATCTGACGAATACGCTCGCGGGTAACGCTGAATTGCTGCCCAACCTCTTCAAGCGTGTGGTCGGTGTTCATGCCGATCCCGAACCGCATCCGCAGCACACGCTCCTCCCGCGGTGTAAGCGAGGCCAGCACGCGTGTCGTCGTCTCTTTCAGGTTTTCCTGAATGGCACTGTCCAAAGGCAGAACGGCGTTCTTGTCTTCGATGAAATCGCCAAGCTGGCTGTCTTCCTCGTCGCCGATAGGCGTCTCAAGGCTGATCGGTTCCTTGGCGATCTTCATCACCTTGCGCACCTTCTCAAGGGGCATCTGAAGCTTTTCGGCCAATTCTTCGGGCGTGGGTTCGCGGCCGATCTCGTGCAGCATCTGCCGCCCGGTCCGCACCAGCTTGTTGATCGTTTCGATCATGTGCACCGGAATGCGGATGGTGCGGGCCTGATCTGCGATCGACCGGGTGATCGCCTGTCGGATCCACCATGTTGCATAGGTCGAGAACTTGTACCCGCGCCGGTACTCGAACTTGTCCACCGCCTTCATCAAGCCGATGTTGCCTTCCTGAATCAGGTCGAGGAACTGCAAACCGCGGTTGGTATACTTCTTGGCAATGGAGATCACGAGGCGCAGGTTGGCCTCCACCATCTCCTTCTTGGCCTGCCGGGCTTCTTTCTCGCCCTTCTGGACCTGCTGGACAATGCGCCGGAACTCCCCGATGTCGACACCAACATACTGGCCCACCTGCGCCATGTCCGCGCGCAAGTCTTCGATCTTGTCGGTCGAGCGGTCAAAAAGCGCCTGCCACCCGCGGCCCGGATTCTCGCGCATGCGGTCGATCCACGTCGGGTCCAGTTCATAGCCACGGTACGCCTCAACGAAGTCCCTGCGGTTGATCCGCGCCTGGTCGGCAAGCTTCACCATGGAACTGTCGATGGACATGATCCGGCGATTGATGCCGTAGAGCTGGTCGATCAGCGCCTCGATCCGGTTGTTATGCAGGTGAAGTGCGTTCACCAGGGTCACGATCTCGGAGCGCAGTTTCTGGTATTCCGCTTCGTCTTTGGTCGAAAAGCTTTCGTCTTCGTTCAACGTCGCCGAAATGCGCAAATCCTGCATCTCGGACAGTTGCGTGTAATCGTCCGCTATCCGATCAAGCGTTTCCAGCACCTGCGGCTTCAGGGTCGCTTCCATTGCCGCCAGCGACATGTTGGCCTGGTCGTCCTCATCGTCCTCGTCATCTGTCTTGGCGATGGGATTCCCATCGGCATCAAGCTCGGGTTCTTCGGATTTCTGGGCGGCCGGCGCAGTGGGACTGTTGGCGGCCATCTCAACGACGCTGGTCTCGTTCTCGTCTTCGTCCATCGCGCCACCCATGGTGGCTTCAAGGTCGATCACATCCCGGAGCAAGATGTCTTCGGACAGAAGTTCGTCGCGCCAGATCGTGATGGCCTGGAATGTCAGCGGGCTTTCGCACAGCCCGGCAATCATCGTATTGCGCCCCGCTTCAATCCGCTTGGCGATGGCAATTTCGCCTTCACGGCTCAGAAGCTCGACGGACCCCATCTCGCGCAGATACATGCGCACCGGATCATCTGTCCGATCCAGCGTTTCCGACGAACTTGAGGAGACCGCGACTTCGCGCGACGACGACGTCTCAACTACATCCGTCGAGCCGCTGCTCTGCCCCTCGCCGTCTTCGGCCTCGTCTTCCTCGATGATGTTGATCCCCATCTCCGAGAGCATCGACATCACGTCTTCGATCTGTTCGGAGCTGACCTGATCAGGCGGCAACACCTGGTTGAGCTGGTCGTAGGTGATGTACCCACGCGTCTTGGCCTCTGCGATCATCTTCTTGACCGCAGCCTGGCTCATGTCGAGCATCGGCTCATTGTCCTGGTCGTCGGTTTTCGGGTCGTCCGTATCTTTGGCGGCCATTCAATAATCCTTGGTCCAGAGGCGCGTCGGTCCAACACGTCCTACGATCAATTCAGGTATCCCCACCCGGAACGAATCAGCCAGTGAGTGATTCGCATTCCACTCTTGTACCTGTGTTTACTTAACTTCCTGGTCAGGGTCAGCCCCCAGACGACTCACCTTTTGAGAAGATGATCCGGTTTAGCAACTGATCAAGGGCGCTTCGTTCGTCACGACTGATTCGCGCCCCATTATCCGCAACGTCATATTCGGTTTTGTCCTCCTGTTGGCTGCGCTCTGCGCGGTTGCGCGCCTCTGCGGCCTGCCCGAGCCGCCATGTCAGCCCCTCGTCTTCGCGGCTGGAGAACTCATCCAGCGCTTCGGAGATTTCGCGATCGCATCCCCGGCTCGCCGCTAGTTTCGCGAACGCTTCCGTGAGGGTCTGTCGCGCGATGTCCTCCCGCACCTCCGGTTTCAGCGCCGGGGCTATGCGCAGATGGGCGTGGGACAGAAGCCTTTCAAGGGTTCCGGAACACCCCTTCGCCTCAAGATGCGCCAAATGATCGGGATGGTTTTGCGGTGCAGACAGCAACGCCGCCGCCAGGCGCCCCAGATCGGCGTCCTGAAAGGCATGTTCCAGAAGCGCGTCATCATACTCTGCAATCAGATGAGGATGCCGGGACAGAGTGGCAAGCACCAACGCCTCGCGCAGCCAGTCTTCCACCGCGTCGGCCCTGACCAGATCCGAGGACCGCGCCGAAGCGGTCGGCAGTGGGACCGCACGGCGCGCGCCCAAAGTCCCGCGCGCAGTCCAGCTGCCCGCGCGTACCGGGATGCCGTTTCCGGAGCGGTTGCCATAGCCGAACAGATCCTCCCGCAAACGACGCACTTCTTCGCCGTAGTGGCGTTTGATCGATGGGTCCCTGATCGCCGCGATGCGCCCACGAAGATCCTTGTCCAACGCTGCCCGGCGTTCGGGGCTGTCGAAGACCTTGCCCTCGGTGGCCCTTTGCCACATCAGGCTAACCATCGGAAGCGCGGCCTCCAGCAGCGTCTGCATCGCCTCCGCCCCCCCCGCACGGATCACATCATCCGGGTCTTGTTTGTCGGGCAGCAGACAGAACCGAATGGCCTTGCCCGCCTCCAGTAGCGGCAGGGCAAGGTCCATGACGCGCATCGCCGCTTGCACTCCTGCGCGGTCGCCATCCATGGCAAAGACCGGCTCGTCCGACATGCGCCAGATCATCTGCAACTGTGGCTCGGTCACCGCTGTTCCAAGCGGGGCAACCGAAGCCATAAAACCGGCCTCCGACAAGGCGATTACGTCCATATACCCTTCGGCCACAATCACCTGAGCCGCCTTGCCCGCCGCCTCGCGCGCCCGCGCCAGATTGAACAGCACGCGGCTCTTGTCGAACAGTTCAGTTTCCGGCGAGTTGAGGTATTTCGCCGGATCATTCGCGTCCATGGCACGGCCACCGAAGGCAATCGCGCGTCCGCGCGCATCGCGGATGGGAAACATGATCCGGTTGCGGAACACGTCATAGGGTTTTCCGCCCGCTTTCGACGATGGCTTTGCAAGACCCGTGGCAAGGATACTCTCTTCGGCTACGCCCTTGGCGCGCAGATGATCCCACAAGACCTGCCATCCATCCGGCGCAAAGCCTAGATCCCACCGCGCTTGCGCCTCCTCGGACAGGCCGCGCCCTGCAAGATAGGCGCGCGCGTCGGCTCCGGCCGCTGTCGAAAGTTGCAACCTGAAAAACCGAACTGCCTGCTCGACAACTGCGATCAGCTCGCTGCGGCGGTCCGCCTTTTCCGCGGCCTTCGGATCACGCGCCGGCATGGGCAGCCCGGCTTCGCCCGCCAGTATTTCCACGGCTTCCATGAAGCTGACATTCTCGGTCTCGCGCACGAAAGAGATCGCGTCGCCTTTGGCGTGACAGCCAAAGCAATAGTAGAACCCCTTGCGATCATCGACATGGAAGGACGCGGTTTTTTCCTGATGGAACGGACACGGGGCCCAAAGATCGCCTTTGCCCTGGTTGGATTTGCGCGGATCCCAGACAAGTTTGCGCCCGGCCACCTGCGCAATCGAGGTTCGCGTGCGCAGTTCGTCCAAGAATCCCGGTGGCAAGCTCATGCCTTTCAATATCGGCTGGCATCCTCCCCTCGGCAAGGGCGCAAACCATCATTCAAGTCTGCAAAACATCCGCGTTGCAGGCTCAGACGCGCAACGACTGACGCGCGTTAACAGTAGATATGGCGTGCTTCAGGTCCTCTTCGACGGACCTGGCAAAGGATCGCATCACCCAAACCTCAATCTCGGGCTGCCCGGAAATGATGAGCGCGGAAACATGCCCAACAGGACTTCTCAGCGCGGTCGGCCCGCTCAGGGCCGACGCACGCAGGTCCACCGGACAAACGCGCGCCATCACCTCCGCACGCCCCGCACCAGACAGCCCGAACCGCACCCACCCATCGCTGACATCGACCACGGCACCGTGGTTCTCAAGACCGGCGGGCTTGTCTGCGTCTTGCAGAATGGCCGCCTCGCGCCCTGCCCAAAGGCACCGTCCCTTCGGCAAATCCAAGACCTGACCCACTTGAGGCAAGCCAGTCCCGAAAGTGTTTCGAAACGCATCCGACATTGCCACACCACTGCCAGGCCACGGTCCAAGCCAGAGCAGGCGGGCGCGGGGCAGCTGACGCAGGCATGCGGTGCCGTTTCCAAAATCAGCCGAAGCCGGAGCAGGGTCGGGGATGTCAGGCACGCATGCGTCCTCCGTCCGGATCGACGGGACAAACCGGAGTGACCGTACATCGCACGGTCTTCTTCCGGACGTGGTCCACTGCCATGATCTGCGTCCCGAGGCGCGCCGCACCGTCCTTGAGGAAGGCAAGGGCGAGCCCATGGCCAACCGTCGGCGAATAGCACGCCGAACTGACGTGCCCTTCGGAATTCTGTCGCACGGCTTCTGCGCCCATAGGAAACAGATGCGCGCCCGCTGACGGTCCTTCAGAAGCTTCTGACGGTTGCAAGCCAACCAATCGGGGGCGGTGTTTGTCCTGCAAACCGGGCCGGGCCAAAGCTGTCTTGCCGATGAAATCACCCTCCTTTTTCACCAGACCTCCCAGGCCAAGATCGCCTGGCGTGACCCGCCCATCTATTTCGGCATGGGTGACGAACCCCTTTTCAATCCGCAGAACGTTCAACGCTTCCATACCGTAAACGCCACCTCCTGCGGCTTCTGCCCGAGTGGCCATGCCTGCGTGGAGTTCGGCACCCCGCGCTGCGGGAACTGCCAGTTCAAAACCCATTTCCCCTGAAAACGAAATCCGGTAAAGCCGCGCAGCCCCACCCCCGACCGCGACGGGGGCCGTACCCAGAAAGGTAATTTCATCAACCACATCAGGCGTATCGACAACCGACCGCAACAGGTCTCGGGCCTTTGGTCCGGCCACTGCCACCTGCGCCCAGTGATCGGTGACAGATACAAACCGCACCCGGAGCGAGGGGCAAAGTACCTGCTGAACGAACTCCAGATGCTGCATGACCTGCGCGGCTGCGGCGGTCGTCGTCGTCACAAGATACTTTCCCGGTTCAAGACAGGCACATGTGCCATCATCCATGACGATCCCGTCCTCGCGCAGCATCAGGCCGTAGCGGACCCGCCCGGGTTTGAGGCTCGACATGCGACCGGCATATACGAAATCCAGAAAGGCAGCGGCATCCGGTCCCTCGACCGCAATTTTGCCGAGGGTCGAGACATCGCATACCCCGACGGCCTGTCGTACGAACGCCACCTCACGATCACAGGCATCGCGCCACGACTTGTCCCCATGCTGCGGATAATACGCCGGGCGATGCCACAACCCTGCCTCTAGAAGCGGTGCACCGCACGCTCGGGCGTGATCGTGACTCGGCGTCCGGCGCGCCGGTGCAAACCCCGCGCCTTGGGCCCCGGCCCCAATCGCGGCAATCGAAACCGGTGTAAACGGCGGGCGAAACCGCGTCGTGCCGGTCTCGGCCAGGCTGCGCCCGGTCGCATCCGCCAGTACGGCCATGGCCAGCACGTTCGAACTGCGCCCCTGATCCGGGGCCATGCCCTGGGTGGTGTAGCGTTTCATGTGTTCCACCGCGCGCATGTTCTCGGATGCAGCAAGGTGGACATCCTTCACCGTGACGTCGTTTTGCAGGTCCAGCCAAGCCCGCCCGGGTCCCGGCACATGATAAACCGGCGTGATGCGATAAGGCATATCCTCTGCCGCTGGAACCTGCATATCTCGCGCCTTGAAGCCGATACCTTCCACCGCAGCGCGTGCCTGAGCGACACCGGAGGCTAGCGCACCGTGAGTGGAGAATTGTCCGGCCGCCGCACCCGCCGCCAACATGCCCGGCACCGCTCCTGGCTTGGGCAGGAATGCGTGGAGCGTGTCGTCCCAAACCGGCGAGGCATCAAGATGACAGCTGAGTTGTACATTCGGGGTCCACCCGCCAGAGACTCCGAGCGCCTGGACATCGACCTCCGCCACGCCCGTGGCATGGGTAACGATGATCTTGCGCAGCCCGTAGCGCCCCCTTGTCCCCGTGACCTGCGCCGAGGTGAAAACGGGCGCTCCATCGAATGTCGGCGCATCCTGGCGCGTATCGATCAACGCGGCGACCTCGACCCCCGCTGCACGCAACCGACCGGCCGTTGCATACATCCCGTCATGACACCCGAACAGCGCCACAAGAGGGCCCGGCGCCACGCCCCAGCGGAGCGCATATGCCTCCAACGCGGCCGCAGACATGATGCCCGGGCGGTCATTCTGGGCAAAGGCAATCGGGCGTTCAGATGCGCCAGAACACAAAACGCTCCGCTTTGCAGCGATACGCCAGAAACACTCACGCGGCAGCTCTTCAGGCGGCGCTGCAAGGTGCAGCCCGACCCGCTCCAACGCGCCGTAGGTCCCGCCGTCATAAGCTCCGGAAACGGTTGTCCGGCACATGTACCGCACGCGCCCAGTCTCCTCCAATTCAGCGCAAGTTCGCGCCGCCCATTCGGGCGCGGGCATCCCGTCGATCTGTTCATCGCTGGCCAGCAAGCGGCCCCCGGGGCGTGTATCCTCGTCTGCCAGAATGAC
Organism: Tropicimonas sp. S265A; assembly: GCF_049800835.1. Lineage (NCBI taxonomy): Bacteria > Pseudomonadati > Pseudomonadota > Alphaproteobacteria > Rhodobacterales > Roseobacteraceae > Tropicimonas > Tropicimonas sp. S265A. Next base: position 121,762 of record NZ_JBNAFU010000004.1, on the reverse strand, counting down.
ATCAGCACCGGATCTTGCCGCCGTAAGCGCCGCGACCAAACCAGCCGGACCAGCCCCGATGACCAGAACGTCGCAACTTGCAAAAGCTTTCTCGTAGGTCTCGGTATTATGCCGTCCGGACAGTTTCCCAAGCCCCGCCGCGCGCCGGATCGCAGGCTCGTACAACCGTTCCCAGAAGGACCGGGGCCACATGAACGTCTTGTAGTAGAAGCCGGCGCTCAAGAATCGCGCGGCAAGGTCATTCACCTCCATCGCGTCCCAGCGCAGGCTCGGCCATCGGTTCTGACTGAGCGCATAGAGCCCGTCATAAAGCTCCACCTGTGTTGCCCGCGCATTGGGAACATGCCGTGCGCCCTTGCCGACACCAACCAGCGCATTCGGTTCCTCGCTGCCCGCGCCCCACAGGCCGCGCGGCCGGTGATACTTGAACGAACGACCCACAAGCCGGACATCGTTGGCCATCAGGGCCGATGCCAGCGTGTCGCCGGCAAAGCCGGACATCCAGCGATCATCCCATTGGAATTTCACCACGCGCGTGCGATCGACCTCTCCGGGGTTCGCAAGCCTCATCCCTGCTCACCTTGGGTGTCGCGGACAAGCCGCGCGCCTTGGATTGCATGGGTCACGGTATGCCGCTCCACCTCCAGCCAGGCACCACACCCCATGGCGTGAAACCACAGATCGCGCACGGGTCCCGCCGGATTGTCGCGAAGATGGAGGTACGCATGATACCCTTCGGCATCGCCCTCCTCAGGACGTGATAGATAAGTCTCGTCCCCAAGATAGGTGAACTCTCGCAGGTCTCGTTCCCCGCAAAGCGGGCAGGGAATGCGCATGTCGGCCCCCGGCTGTCGCATCTTTGCGGCAGTAAAAACCGACGCGCCAATCCCATCAAGCCATCCGCGACACCCGACAGGCCCGTTTACGACAGATCACTCCGCCGGCGCCGCGGCCGTGGCGGGCTTTGCGTCAATACGATCCTCAGGTGCTGGCGCCACAAGCGCAAGACGCAGGAGTGGCGGCACCGTCAACAGGGTCAGAAAAGCCGACATAGACAATCCGCCGACCACGACTGCTCCGAGCCCGCGATACAGTTCCGATCCCTCCCCCGGGAAGATCACCAACGGCAGCATCCCGCACACACTGGTCAGCGTGGACATGAAGATTGGCCTGATCCGGTTGCGCGTCGCCTCTTCGATGGCATCGATCGGGCTCATGCCTTCGTCACGCAGGTGATAGAGAGACTGATGGACGATCAGGATGGCGTTATTCACCACGATCCCGACAAGGATGATGAACCCGAGCAGGGTCAGCATGTCCAGCGGTTGTGTCTGGTACGTGTTCAGAAGTGCAAGCCCACCAACCCCGCCCGCCGCCGCCACAGGAACGGAAATCAGGATGACGAGTGGCAGGACAAAGCTTTCGAACAGGATCGCCATCACGAGGAATACGATAACAAGTGCCACGATGAGGTTGATCTGAATGGCATTCCAGGTCTGGCTAAGTTGGTCCGCGGTACCCGAAACGGACAAGCGTGTGCCCGGAGGCAGACCTTGCTCCTCCAGCACGTCGACCACTTCGGTCTGCAAAAGCTCGACCGCGCTTTCCAGCGCCAGAGCATCCGAGGGTCGGACTTCAAGGGTCACTGTGCGCAAGCGGTCGCGATGCCTGATCTCGGTCGGACCGGCCGTAACTACGACTTGCGCAAGCGCGGACACCGGCACGATGTCTCCTGAGGGCGTCACAACCGGATAAGCGCCCACGTCCTGCGTGCGCAAACCCGCGAGGGTCGCCGTTTCGCCTTTGAGCACCAGGTTCAACCGATCCGCGCCTTCGGTGATTTCAGCGACGCGCAGGCCATCATTGTAAGCATCCACCGTTGCCGCAAGCGCGCCCGCATCCACGCCCGCATCCGCAAGTCGCAAACGATCAGGTACAAGGCGTACCTCCGGCGCGCCCAGTTCCAAACCGGGAATAGGACGGAATTGGTGCCCCTCGGATCTGGGTAGCAGGCCAGACACGATCCCCGCCGCGCGTCCCGCAACACCCAGGATCTCTTCCAGGTTCTGACCGGAAACATTCAATTCGATGGTGCGCCCGCCGCCGACCCCGCGCCCAAAGAGAGAGGGCTGTGTCATGAACCCGAAAGTTCCGGGTTCGGCAAAAATCGGCCCCGAGAGCAACGGGATCAATTCAGCCACGCGCGGACCATCGAGCGCCGTTGCGCCCACGAAGGAGTTGCCGGGAGTTGCAACGAAAAAGAAATTATCGACCGTCGGGGTTCCCTCGGGCGTGGCCAGCTCCGGTGCGGATTCCCACATCGGACGCGCCGCGTTCTCAATCCGTTCGGCAATCGTCTCGGTGGTGTCGAGGTTGTAGCCCGGCGGCGGAATGATCAGACCAAAGACCAGGTTGCGGTTGCCTTCGGGCAGGTATTCCAGACGCGGCAGGAAAAGGATAGTAGCCGCCGCCGCGGTCCCTGCAATCAGCACGACCATAAGGATGCCAAGCGCGCGGATCCGCACGGTGAGCCGCACGTACCACATTACCAACGCCTTGAAGGCCCGGGCCAGGTGGTCAATCCCCGGCAATGGCAGCATGGTTTGCTCGCCGTCTTTCAACAATCGCTTGGAAAGGGCGGGGATGACCGTGACCGCCACGATCAGAGACAGCACGACCGAGACTGAAATCGCGACGGCGATGTCGCGGAAGAGTTGACCTGCCTCCAACTCCATCACGAGGATCGGAACAAAGACCAAAACAGTTGTCAGCGCTGAGACGAGGATCGCCCCCCAAACCTGTTTGGCGCCATGATAGGCAGCCTCCGAACGCCTGAGCCCCTGCTCTCTCAGTCGATAAATGTTCTCGAGAACGACGATTGCAGCATCCACAATCATGCCCACGGCAAACGCGATACCGGCGAGGCTGACAACGTTGAGCGTTCGCCCGGTCGCCGCCATCGCCACGAAAGTCGCGACGATCGAAACTGGGATCGCCAGGGATACGACGAGCGTTGCCCTCGGAGATCGGAGGAAAAGCAGCAGGACGAGCGCGGCAAGCCCGCCACCGATCCAGATGTTCTGAGTTACGAGTTGGATGGCGCCTTCGATGTAAATGGTCTCGTCATACACCTGCTCCATGTGCAGGCCCTGATCCGCCACGGGACCATCGCGTAATTCCGCAAGGACCGTCCGGACTTCGGCCATGGTCTCGATAACATTGGCCCCCTGTTCGCGCACGATATTGAACGCAAGACCGGACTCGCCCTTGAACCGAAGTCGTGCTCTGGGCTCACCATAGCCGAACTCGACGCGTGCGACGTCCGACACAAGCACACGACCCAACAGGCCGCTGCCTGCTTCGGAACGCAACACCACACTCTCAACCGCCTCGACGGTATCCAGAGACCCTTCGGCGCGCACGACGTAACGGCGTTTGCCTTCGTCGACGTCCCCGGCGGACAGCGAGATGTTTTCAGACCGGAGGCGCGCAACCACCTCGGGCACGGTCAGGCCAAAATTTGCCAACCTGCGCGGGTCAACGACGATTTGCAGCTCGCGCCCGACACCTCCGAACACATTGACCGCCGAGACACCCTCGACACGCTCGACGCGATCCTTGACGACATCTTCCATGAAATCGCCATAAGTCGGCAACGGTCTGGTGTTTCCGTCCCGCGCCGTCACGATGACCCAGGCGATCGGGCTATCGTCATCTCCGGATGTATCAAGCGACGGCTCGCCAGCTTCATCCGGATAGTCACCCACACGGTCCAACCTGTTGGATACCAACAACAAGGTCTGTGTCATGTCGGTGCCGGGGGAGAACTCCAAGGTGATCTCCGCCTCTCCGGTCTGCGACCGCGACGTCATGATGTCGAGCCCTTCGAGGCCGCGCAGCGCCTCTTCCTGCGGATTGACGATTTCGCGCTCCACCTCGGCGGGGGCTGCACCGGGCCATTCCGTGCTGATCACCACAATCGGCTTGCGGACATCCGGGGCAAGCTGAATCGGAATGCGGCTCAAAGCCAACACACCGAACAGCACGGCCATGATCACTGCCGCAATTACGGCGATAGGTCGTTCGATAGAGAACTTGATCGGGTCCATGACCGCTCCGGTATCAGTTGGAAGCCGGGGGCGGACCACCGGCAGGCTGGATGGCTTGGCCGGGGCGCAACCGCTCGTTGCCGCGTACCACGACCTCATCACCCTCCGACAGTCCGCCCAGCACTTCGAACCGGTCGCCCATCGCGACGCCGATCGTCACGGGGCGCGGTTGTGCTGTGCCGTCTGCATTCACGAACACCGTCCATCCCTGTGCCCCTTGAACAAGGGCGTCTTTGGGCAGGCTCAATGCGTCGCGGGGCCGGGCGATCGGCACTTGCAAGGTCAATGACTGGCCCAACGCGACAGACCCGTTCAAGGCGCCAAGGTCGACGGTGAACCGCACCGGGCGGGTCCGCGTTGCCGTACTTTCCGTTGGCAGCACCGCGCGCACGGTCAGGTCAAGCTCAATGCCCTGTTCCGTCTCTCCGCGCACATCAACACCCGTTTCCACGGCTGCAATAAATTGAGCTGGAACCTGAGCTTCGACCTCCAAGGCACTGATATCAAGAAGCCTTGCGACCTCTGCCCCTACGGAGATGAATTGGCCGGGGTCCGCCTCCACCGACAGCACGACCGCATCGAACGGTGCTGTGATCTTCGCGCGCGACAGGGTGTAGGACACTTCGGCCAGAGAGGCCTCGGCGTTGGAAAACCGCGCCTGCGCCTGTGCCAGTTGCCCCTGCGCCTGCGCCAGTTCAGCGCGCAGGTCTTCGAACCTTCCGGAAGAGAACGCCGCCGTGTCTCGCAATCCTTCGGTGCGCGACAGCGTATCTCTGGCGCGGGCCAGTTGAGCCTCGGCGACTGCGATCCCCGCTTCGGCTTCGGACCGCGCGGCCAACGCCTGATCGTACTCGATCTCGGTCAGTTCGGTATCGAGTTCGGCAAGCAGGTCTCCGGCTTTGACGCGGTCGCCCACAAGCACCGCAACAGTGTCCACGATCCCGGCCACGCGCGCGGCAACGGCGCTGTCGCGCGAGGCGACAATCTGGCCGAACACCGGCAGTGTTTCCGCGAGCGTGCGGGTTTCGACCAGTTCTGTCACCACAGCCGCAGGTCGCCCCTGCGCCTGCGCTACGTGCGAAACCGGAAAGGACAAGGCGCAGGCAGTGATCAGAACGATCGCAAAGGCGGGCATTGGAAAACGGCGCATGGGTCTCTCGCTACAATTATATCCCTAGATAGCGCACACCGCGCAAAGGTATAGACACTGCGCACTTGCACACGCGCACAATTGCCCCTAATTCTCGCACACTACCGTTGGGGTGCCCGGGATCGGGCTGAGATGCGCAAGCGAACCCATGGAACCTGATCCGGGCAATACCGGCGGAGGGAACGGTTCAAAGCACGGCGTCCGCCCTCTTTCCGTTTCCCGCCCCGCGCTGCCCTTGCCGAGGGACGATGTATGGCAATTGCACTGACCATAGCCGGAAGCGACAGCGGAGGTGGCGCGGGCGTTCAGGCCGACATCAAGGCGTTCTCCGCACTCGGTGTGTACGGTGCCAGCGTGATCACGGCCGTGACTGCGCAAAACACCCGGGCGGTCACGGATGTGGCGATGATTGCGCCATCCACAATCACCGCCCAGATCGACGCGGTGCTGTCGGACCTTGACGTCGCTGCGATCAAGATCGGGATGCTGGGAACAGCGGAGGTGATCGAAACGGTCGCTGCCGGGCTTGATGGTTTTGCAGGCCCGGTTGTTTTGGATCCGGTCATGGTGGCGAAATCCGGAGACGCCTTGTTGATGGCAGAAGCGGAGGCCGCCCTCGCCGAAACACTGCTGCCTCGAGCAACCATCCTGACGCCCAACCTGCCCGAAGCCGCACGGCTTCTGGAAACAGAGGTGGCGCAGTCGGAGGACGAGATGCGGGCGCAAGGTACAAGCCTTCGGGCGATGGGGCCGGACGCGGTCGTGATGAAGGGCGGTCATGCCGCCGGGGACACCTGCGTCGATCTGATGTTCGATGCGGACCCGACTCCGCTGCGTCTTTCTGCAAAACGTCAGATCACGCAAAACACCCATGGCACGGGCTGCACGCTGTCTTCTGCGATCACCGCAGGTCTCGCGAAGGGACTGAAACCACGTCAGGCCGTGATCGATGCGCACGCCTACCTGCAAGCCGCCATCGCCGCCGCGGATTCCCTGAACATCGGAACCGGTCACGGGCCCGTGCATCACTTTCACAACTGGTGGTCGCCGTGATCGCACCTGTCGCCATCCTGGGGGCTGGGGTCGCCGGACTTTGTGTCGCCACGGAACTCGTGGACCGCGGAGTGGAAGTAAGCCTGCACGATCCCGCCGGAGGGCCCGGGGCGCATGGGTGCTCATGGTGGGCGGGAGGAATGCTCGCACCCTTCTGTGAATACGAAAACGCCGAGGAGCCTGTTTTGATCAATGGTCAGATGGCGCTGGCTTGGTGGGCTGACAAGACAACGGTGACGCGCAAGGGCACGCTTGTCGTGGCCCAACCCAGAGACCGGCGTGACATTGCGCGCTTCGCCGCGCGCACCGAGGGCTGCGAACCCCTCGACGCCAATGCGATCGCGAGCCTCGAACCCGATCTTGGCACACGGTTTCCAGCCGGACTCTACTTTGCGTCCGAAGCGCATCTGAACCCGCGGCAAGCTCTTGATGATCTGACCGCAGCACTGCGCAAGCGGGGTGTTTCGATCCAGACAGACGCCCCATCCAAGTCGGCGCAAATCATCGACTGCCGCGGTCTTGCCGCGTCCGATACCTTGCCCGATCTGCGCGGGGTTCGCGGCGAGATGGCTATCATCCGCTCAAGCGATGTCACCTTCAGCCGCCCGGTCAGGCTGTTGCACGCCCGCATACCGCTTTACGTCGTGCCTCGGGGGGATGGGGTCTTTATGCTCGGGGCCACGATGATCGAAAGCGCGGCGCGCGGCGCTGTGACCGTCCGTTCTGCGCTGGAATTACTCAGCGCTGCATATGCGTTGAACCCCGCTTTCGGGGAGGCCGAAATTCTGGAGTTCGGCACCGATTTGCGCCCCGCCTTTCCCGACAACCTACCCCGGGTGATTGCACTTGACGGGGTCGTCCACGTGAACGGCCTTTACCGTCATGGCTACCTCATGGCGCCCGCTTTGGCCCGGCAGGTTGCAGAAATGCTCGCCCCAACGAAGGAGGCGTCCCATGAAACTTGTCATTAACGGGGATCCCCAAGAGGTCTCCGGAGCCACCCTTGCGGATGTTCTGACAGAAATTGGGGTCTCCGCCCGCGTCGCGACTGCCGTGAACGAAGTGTTCGTTCCGGCGGCAAAGCGTGCCGAGACGCCACTCTCGCCAGGCGACCGGATCGAAATTCTGGCACCAATGCAAGGAGGGTGAACCATGCACCGGTTTTACGATACCGCACTAGAGACACCCTTGATGCTGGGAACGGCACAATACCCCTCCCCGGCCATTCTCGCGGACGCGTTTCGCGCGTCCGGCGCATCGGTTGCGACGGTTTCGCTGCGACGCGAGGGGGCGGGCGGTGCGGGACAGGCATTTTGGGACATGATCCACGATCTGGGCGTGCACGTGCTGCCCAACACCGCCGGGTGCCACACTGTCAAGGAGGCCGTGACGACCGCCCACATGGCACGCGAAGTGTTCGACACGAAGTGGATCAAGCTTGAGGTGATCGGCCACACCGACACCCTGCAACCAGACGTTTTTGCGCTGGTCGAAGCTGCAAGGATACTGACAGCCGAGGGTTTCGAGGTCTTTCCCTACTGCACCGAGGATCTTGTCGTGGCCGACCGTTTGATCAGCGTCGGATGCGAAGTTCTGATGCCTTGGGGCGCACCCATCGGGACCGGACTGGGTCTGTCCAACCCTTACGGTCTGCGCACCATTCGCGCGCGGTTTCCGGATGTCGCGATGGTGGTGGATGCTGGAATTGGGTTGCCCTCTCACGCGGCGGCAGCAATGGAGATGGGGTTCGACGCGGTCCTGCTGAACACTGCGGTCGCCAGGGCCGGCGACCCGGTAGGGATGGCCCGCGCCATGGCGCTCGCCGCGCAGGCCGGGGCGGCAGGTTACGCCTCGGACCCAATGCCGCCGCGCGAGATGGCGGAACCATCCACCCCCGTCATCGGTCAGGCATTTTTGTCATGAGCTCCCTGCCCCGGTTCTATCCGATCTTTGATAGCGCGGGATGGGTCCTGCGCGCCTTGCCGCTTGGGGCCCGGTTCATTCAGCTGCGCATGAAGGACCATCCGCCCAGCGTGATCCGGTCCGAAATCCGCGCCGCAAGAGGTCTCTGCGCGGAACACGGCGCGACATTGGTGATCAACGACTACTGGCAAATGGCCATCGACGAAGGCTGCGACTGGGTGCATCTGGGCCAGGAAGACCTCGACACAGCCGATATTCCCGCGATCCGCGCTGCCGGTATCAGGCTTGGCATCTCGACCCATGATCATGCCGAATTGGATCGTGCCCTCGCGCTGGAGCCCGATTATGTGGCCTTGGGGCCGGTCTACCCAACCATCCTGAAAAAGATGAAGTGGCACCAACAGGGACTCGACCGCGTAACGGAATGGAAACGGCTGATCGGAGACATTCCCTTGGTCGCGATTGGCGGGATGACCGTAGACCGCGCGCCAGGCGCGTTTGGGGCCGGAGCAGACCTTGTTTCCGTTGTGACCGACATCACGCTGAACACCGATCCCGAAGCCCGCATCGCCGAATGGGCGAATGTGTGTGAATGACCCGCTATGCCCGCCAGACGCTTGTATTCGGCGCGCAGGCGCAGGCGCGCTTTGGCGCGGCACGGGTTCTGGTTATCGGCGCGGGCGGGCTGGCAGCGCCGGTACTGCCGTACCTCGCGGGCGCGGGAGTTGGTCGGATCGAGATCGTGGACCCTGACGTGATCAGCCTGTCGAACCTGCATCGCCAGATCCTGTTCAGCACCGATCAGATCGGGATGTGCAAGGCCGATGCAGCACGGGATGCTCTGCACAGGCTCAACCCCGAAACAACGCTTATCGCCCGGGACATCGCCTTCGATCCGGCCACCGGACCAGCATTGGTGGCGGATGCGGATCTGGTGATCGATTGCGCCGACAGCTTTGCCGCCAGCTACGCGGCCTCGGACATCTGTGCAGCCACGAACACGCCACTGATCACGGCCTCTGTCCTGCTACGCGGGGGGTACGTGTGCGGCGTGTGTGGCGGTGCCCCAAGTCTTCGGGCGGTTTTTCCCGACCCACCGGAGACAGCTGCAAGCTGCGCCACGGCGGGGGTCAGCGGGCCCGCTGTTGGACTGGTCGGGGCCGCGCAGGCGCAGATGGCGCTGGACCTGATCAGTGGCACGGGCCAGTCCCCCCTCGGTCTGATGGTGCAATTTGATACGGCGGCATGGCGGAGTGCCCGGTTTCGGTTCGACGACGCCAAGGAGCCGGACACCCGCCTTGCCTTCATCGCGCCCACCGCCATCCGGCAGGAGGATCTGGTTCTCGACCTCCGCACCGCTGACGAGGCCCCTGCACCGATTACAACCACGGCCCTACGCCTTGCGACCGACACCCGCCCACCGCTGCCAGCAGAACACCAGCGCACAGTCCTGGCGTGCGCCACGGGCCTGCGCGCCTGGCGCCTCGGCCATAGCATTTGCCATGACTGGCCCGGAGAGATCGTTCTCACCGCCGCCCCCTTTTCGACAACGGAGACCTGAGACATGAAACCAACGAGCTTGGCGCTGGCACTGGGCCTCGGCCTGCTGGCCGCACCTGCCGCAGCCGCCGACAAGATGACCTTGCTGCTGGACTGGTACATCAACCCCAACCACGGCCCAATCATCGTGGCGGAGGAACGGGGCTATTTCGCCGACGCCGGGCTGGAGGTCGAAGTGATTGCCCCTGCCGATCCTTCCGCCCCTCCGAAACTGGTGGCCGCCGGACGCGGCGACCTTGCGGTGTCCTATCAGGTCCAGCAGCACCTTCAGGTGGCACAGGGGCTGCCTTTGCTGCGCGTGGGCACGCTGATCGCGACCCCGCTCAATTGCTTGATGACCCTCGCGGACGGGCCGATCGAAAGCCTCTCGGATCTGCGCGGCAAGACAATCGGTTTTTCGGTCGCGGGTGTGGAGGAGGCCTTGCTGGAGACGTTGCTGGGCACGCACGGGGTCAGTCTGGATGACGTGACGCTGGTCAATGTGAACTTCTCGATCTCACCCGCGCTGATGTCCGAACAAGTCCAGGCGGTGATCGGCGCCTACCGCAATTTCGAACTCAACCAGATGGAAATCGAGGGGATCGACGGAAAGTGCTATTATATTGAGGAAGAGGGCATTCCACCCCATGACGAACTGATTTACGTCGCCAATTCCGAGACGATGGACGCCGACAAGATCACGCGTTTCCTAGGCGCGGTGGAAAAGGCCACACAGTATATCGTGAACCATCCCGAGGATGCTTGGAACATTTTCAAGGGCACTGCGGCGGAACTGGATGACGAGTTGAACGCGCGCGCCTGGGTCGACACGTTACCGCGCTTCGCGCTGCGACCGGCGGCACTGGACGAAGGCCGCTATGCACGGTTCGAAGAGTTTCTCGTTGGCACCGGCCTGCTGGAGACGGCGAGGCCCGTGGCAGAAATTGCGATCGACGTGACCGCGCAATGACCAGCTACGGCGCAGCATTTCAGGCGTGGCGCGACGCGGCACCGGATTGGCGTGCATATACAGACCACGCATTTGTCCAAGGATTGCAGGAGGGAACCCTGCCAGAGGCTGCGTTCCTGCACTACTTGCGACAAGACTACGTCTTCCTGATGCACTTCTCGCGCGCCTGGGGGCTTGCTATCGCGAAATCGGACACGCTGGCCGAGATGCAGGCCGCTGCCGCGACCGTGCACACCCTTCTGCACCACGAAATGGCGCTGCATGTGGAACTGTGTGCGGCAGCCGGGATCGACAAGAGCCTGCTCGAAGCCACGCAGGAGCGAGCGGAAAACATGGCCTACACGCGTTTTGTGCTTGAGGCGGGGTATTCCGGCGATCTGCTCGATCTGCTTGCGGCGTTGGCGCCTTGTGTGCTGGGATATGGCGAAATAGGGGCCGGGCTTGCGGCCCGCGACCATGCCCCAACCTACGCAGACTGGATCGCGACCTATGGCGGACCCGAGTACCAACAGGTGTGCCAAGAGACAGGCGCGCTGATTGACGCGGCACTCACACATCGACTGGGGGACGGGTTCGCAAAGCTTCCGCGCTTTGGCCAACTCTCACAAACGTTTTCCAAGGCCACAACGCTTGAGGTCGGCTTTTGGGACATGGGCCTCGCGCCGTGACACGCGCCCCGGGCATTCGCATCGAAGGCCACGCGCGGACTGGGGTGGATACTCTGTTCGGACCACTTGCGCTGACACTGGATCCGGGTGCATGGACTTGTTTGCTGGGCCCCTCGGGCGTCGGGAAATCGACAATCCTGAGGCTCCTCGCCGGTCTCGATGCGCACGTGGCGTTCGAGGGCGAGATCACGACGTCGGACAACGCCGCCCTGACGGGCCGCGTGGCGCTGATGGCGCAGGATGACTTGCTGTTTCCTTGGGCGAATGTGCGCGACAACGTCTGCACCGGTGCGCGGTTACGCGGGCAGACGCCGGACCTCCCACGCGCGGAGGCGCTTTTGGATCGTGTCGGCCTGAAAGAGCACGCTGGGAAGCGCCCACATCAACTGTCGGGCGGGCAAAGGCAACGCGCAGCTCTGGCACGCACGTTGATGGAGGACCGACCGGTCATCCTGCTGGATGAGCCTTTCTCGGCGCTCGATGCCAAGACCCGCAGTCAGATGCAGGACCTCGCGGTGGAGCTCCTGGCGGGGCGCACGGTTTTACTGGTCACACACGATCCGTCAGAAGCCGCGCGGCTCGGGCACAAGATCGCGGTCCTCGAGGAGGGTGGCTTGACGGAAGTGGCGCCGCCCGCCGGCCCGGTTCCACGTCCTATCGATGACCCGGAAACCCTGTCCGCCGCAGGGGCCCTCTTGCGCCGTCTGCGGGAGGCCGCATGACCCGGTCGGCGATTTTCTGGCCCATCGCGGCCCTGCTCGTTGCGCTTGGGGTCTGGCAGGCGATTGTCAGCTTCACCGGCGTTGCGTCGTTCATTCTGCCGGGACCCGGGCGCGTGGCCGCAGCGTGGTGGGACAACCGGAGCCTAATTGCCGAACACACGCTCGTCACCCTCTCGGAGGTGATGCTCGGATTGCTGATCGGTGGACTGCTCGGTATCGCCACGGCGTTGTCGCTGGCCACCTCCCGCACGGCGCTCGCCTTGGTGCGGCCGATGCTCGTCTTCAGCCAAGCGCTGCCGGTTTTTGCCCTTGCGCCGATCCTGACGCTCTGGCTGGGCTACGGGCTCTGGTCGAAGGTGGCGATGGCCGTCTTGATTATCTACTTCCCTGTCACCTCAGCCTTCTTTGACGGGCTGATGCGTACGCCGCGAGGATATCTTGATCTGGCTCGGACGATGGGCGCGACCCCGCGCGCTGTCCTGTGGCGCATCCGGGTGCCCCATGCGCTTCCCTCGCTTGGCTCCGGGCTGAAACTTGCGGCTGTATACGCGCCGATCGGAGCGGTCATTGGCGAATGGGTCGGGGCATCCAAGGGCCTCGGATACCTGATGTTACTGGCCAACGGGCGTGCAAAAACCGATCTGATGTTCGCGGCGATGCTGACCTTGGGGGTGATGTCGGTTTTGCTCTATGTGGCCGCCGATCGTGCGGCACAGCGCCTGTCACGCTAGCGGTTCATCCCGGATCGCGCCGCGCCAGACCACCCAGAACCGGGCCAGCGTCATGATCGAAAAGGACGTAATGAGCGCCGTCTCCAGCGTGCCGACCTCATGCGCGATAACAAACACGATCCCGCCGGCAAGCGAGATGGTCGCATAAAGATCCTCTTTCAGGACAGAGGGTTGCAGCCCGCAAAGCACATCACGGAACATGCCGCCGGCGATCCCTGTCACACAGCCGAGGATGACCGCCATCAGCATGGATACTCCCGCCGTCAAGGCGATCTGCACCCCGACCAGCGTGAACAGCGCGAGCCCGACCGCGTCAAAGTAAAGCAGTAGCCGCAGACGCCGCCCACCACCGGCAGGCATCCGGTGCGCGATGACCCACGTGAGCAACCCGACCGGCACTGCCGTCAGGATATATGTCGGGTCATTGATCCAGAACACCGGGAACCGTCCGATCAGGATGTCGCGCAGCGTACCACCGCCTACCGCTGTAACGAGCGCAAGAACCACAGCCCCGAAGAAATCGAACCCTTGCCGCGCAGCCTGAATGGCCGCGGAAACCGCCATGACCCCGGTTGCAAGAACCGTCAGTGCGACGAGAAGCGGAGCGAACTCACTCGGCATCGTGGGGGCGTGCGCCGGTCACAACGGCTGCGTGATCTTCGACATGCCCAAGGACGCCTCGCCACCTGTTTCAGGTTGCAGGGTATCGCACTGCAGCCCTGCGCCACCCAGCCCGCAGGCGATGTCGCGGCGATGGATGTAGCCGCCATCACTACAGGCCAGATTGTCTGCCTCGACAACTTGCAGACGCCCTTGCGCGGTGAACCCTGCGGTAACAGGGCCCGCACATTGCGACCCGTCGCTGCCCTGCATGATTTGCCGACCCTCCCCGCGCCCGTTGAAACACATCTGCCATGTGCCGTAGGTGATCACCTCGTCGGTATCGACGTCGCGGGTGGCATAGGTGCTGTCGAGCGCCCAACACCCGTAGAGCGCGCCCAGCTGGCGCGCCTGCCACAGATCGCGGTCAAACGGGCCATAGGGATCAGGTGGCGACGCAACGCATTGGATCCGAGCCAGTTCGCGTTCTGCCGCTGCGATACGAGCCGTCAAATCCGCGGTGCGAGCGTCGAGAACCGCAAGCTCGCCGCGCGCGCCAGTTACCGCGTCCCCTGGACAGGCATCGGGCAAAAACGGCGCACGAACCGCACAGGCCTGTAACGCCAAGCCCGCCCAGGCCGCACTGAGGCCGACAAGTCCCAGGCTTAAACCGAAGATCAGTGCTTTTGACGGCATAACAAGCAGATCCAATATGGCAGAGCGCAAAGAATTTCCCGCATGTTCGCCGCTCGAACGCGTCAGGTAAACCCCTATTGTCGGGGGCTTACCTGTTCCGATCCTGATTTCCGCTTGCCAGACGCGCGCGGCTGATTAGGCTTGGATGGAACCTTTTTGATCGCGAGTTTCTCATGCAAATCGTTCTGCGTTTCATCACTTTTTTTCTGTGCAGCCTTTTGGCATTGCCCGTGGCTGCCGAGCCCATTCGCGTCCTTTTTGTCAACGGGACGCAGGATTCGGGTGTCTCGCGCAATTCGCTGCGACAGGAGATGTCGGACTGGCTCAACTCAGCCGAGAACGACGGGGCATTTGCGTCGACATTCGTACGGTTTCGCGGGCGCGGGGCACTCGCCAGCGCGCTTGAGGCGCATCCGCAGACCGAAGTCCTGATCCTTGATCTCGCCAACACGGTGTCACAGGTCAGCCAGAGCGACATTCAGGCGTTGCAACAGTATTACGCGGGCGGAAAGCGTGTGGTCATGATGGACGCTTCCTTTGGGATCCGGTCGCTGCGGATCAGTGGCACGCCGGAAGTCGACTTCCCCGGTGCAGAGAACTCAAGCGGTGCGCTTCTAGCCAATCAGATAAAGGCCATTCACGACGCAGGCGGAGGCACGCTAATCGGAACGGACCACGACGTCTGGCAGGTTCCGGCAAATGCGGCCGCACGCGCGTTGCTGCCCGATGCCCGTTTCCGGGGAACGACCAACCCTTCCACGGACGGGCAGTTTCTGGGCGATGTCCTGCTGACGGGCCACACCTCCGTCAAACCGATCACGCTGCTGCGGCACTGGGAATCCGTCCCAAATCAGGGCGAGGCGCCCGTGGGCAATTTCACGGATTTCACCGGCACTCCGGTCACCCTCTATTCATTGGTCGAGGCGGCGGACAAACCCGGTGGTGGCCGCAAGCGTCCCTATATCTCGGCAAGTTTCAACCCCGGCGACGCGCGCTACGACATCGACAGCGAGCTTGCACCGGAGGTGGAGCCGCAACTGCCCGACAACATGCCAACACGCAAAAGCCCACCTATCCAGTGATCGCCAGTTCCAGCAACTGATCAAGCGACATGTCGGGTTGCGCAACGTAGACGGCAAGATCGTCCCAGAATTGCGATAGCGGCCCAAGCAAAACGGTCTGGCCTGCCTCTGACAATTCGGTGTTCAATGCCTCATATGCGGCTGTCCGTGTCTCGGCCGGGAAGTCGGTCCCGAGTGTCTCGAGCATTGCGCGGTAGGACAGAAGGTAGGTCTGTTGCTCCGTCCGAAGTGCAGTCAACCGTTCTACCGTCGCGCGAAAAGACAACATCAACTGATCACGCTGAGGACCGACCGAGACTGCGACCCGGTCGCGCAAGGCCCGCGCATTGGAATCAAGTCGCGAGATCTGTGTCGTGTCAGCCACGAGTGTCTCCACGAACGCGGCCCCGGCCAGCAACGATGACTTTGCCGCCTGTTTCAACGACACTGCCGCGTTTTCCTGAAAGACCCTGAATTCCAACTGCACCTCGGACAACGCCTGCTTGCGGCGCGGGTCCAGTTCATCGCGGATCAGCCCATCGAGGGCCGCCTGCGGGTCGCCTTCTTCTGCGTCAGCGGCACCGCCTTCGGCTTGCGAAATCCACCCTTCGCGGATCGTGTCAAAACTGTCTTCGGCCACGATATGGGAGGCGATCACAGGCCGCACTCCGAAGAACTGCCCTGCCAGTGCCCGCCCGCTTCGAGCACTGAACACCGGGTATTCACGCCGCTGTGCGGTGTAGATCTGGCTCTCCTCCGCGTCGATCGCGCCACCCCGGGTTACAAGCCCGCCGACCTGACCATGGGCGCGCCCGACGGCGTTGAGGCGAAACGGCTCCAGCATCAGTTCTTCGGCATTGCCATAGACGTCGAACAAACCGACGGGATTGGGTTGGCGCAACCCCACAGGGCGCAGACTATCCGCGGCGCGGCCTCCCGATTGGAAATGGCCGTAATCGTCCAGACTGCCGGAGGCGAAGAACCGACGCCCTGGAAACAGGGTGGCTTCGATCCGCGCGCCGCCGCGCACTGCGTATTCCCACTCCGGCTCGGTTGGCAGGCGCAGGAACCCCCGCCGTTCCCCCTGAACCGGGAGGCTCTCGGGCGCGTTTTGCAAAAGCCATTCCGTGTAGGCCCGCGTAAGCTCCACCGCGTCGAACCAACTGAGACCGCCTTTTGCAAAGCTATCACGCGGTCCGAACGGTGCCTCGCAATCACCTGTCAAGGCCCTGTACTGCGCAACCGTGACTTCGTACCTGGCGATGTAATAATAGGAGTATCCGGCATCCTCTTCCGCGAACGCCCCGCGTAAGTACGCCTGCCGCAAGTAATCTGAGAACCCTGTTTGCGCCTCGGACTGGCCAACCCGGAACCGCCGGTCATCAAGCGGATTTTCAAGATCAACGGGCACGGCGATCTTTTGAAAGGCCATGCCACCGCCACAAGGCATGGGCAGGATCAGATCGGCGGGCTCAGCACCGACGCGCACCGTACCGGGATCGATCAGGTCCGCGCCCCAGCCCTCAGTCACGGCCTCGACTTCTGCCGCAGGCAAATCCAAGGGGGCGACGGTGTCCTGTGCCAGCGAAGGATGTGCAGCAAGAAACAGTGCCACAAGGGCTGGAAACGCCCGCATCATGCCGCCCCCTCCCGCAGGACCGACGCCGGGTCCGCCTGTGCCGCCGCGCGCGCAGCAAACAGTGCGGTTGCAGCAACAAACACGATGACCCCGAGGCTGATGCTCACGACCTCTGCAAGGGACAGGCTCACCAGCCCCTGCCCATCCGGCATGCCTGCGGCGAACATGGCTTCGGCCACCTGTGCGGCGCCAAAGTAGATCACAAATGAAACCAAAAGCCCCAGCACTCCGCAGGCCAGCGCCTGCACCAGCGGGAACACCCACAGCCCGCGCGCGGGCAGGCCCATCAAAGCGAGCGTGGCCAGAACGCGTCGTTTGCGGGCCACTTCGGACCAAAACCCGAAGACCAGCGCTGCGGCAAGACCAATCGCAGCCACGGACGCTGTCAGGACGAGCGCAAGGTCGAGGTTACGCCCAAGGTTCAGGACCCCTTCCACCTCCGCCGTTCGGGCCTCGGTCCGGATGTTGAACCGTTGCTCTATTCGGGTCTGGAGCGTCGCAAGCTGCGTCAGGTCTGCCGCGAACACGCGCATGCCTTCGAAATCGGGCGTGCGCTGCGCCAGATCGCGCCCCTCTGTGATCCCGTGCTCTGGCAAGGCGTACGCATCGTAGAACGCCTCCACCAGATCGAGCACGGCAATGTCAGCAAGGATTGCGCGCCCGCCCATCCGCTCAGCCGGCATCACGGCGGCAACCTCAAGCGCAAGCGCCAGTTGCCGTGGCCGGTCTTCGGCTTGTGTGATCACCTGCACCTGCGTGCCCGGGGACAGGTTGAGTTGCTCGGCCAGTGTCGCGCTCAACACGGCCTGGCCCTCCGCCAGAGATAACCCGCCGAGGGTCGGATCGCCGCTGCCGGACGGCACGAGGATCGCGTCCCTTTTCCCACGTCCGCCGACCTCTCGCACGTTGACGAAATCGAAAAGTGACCGGGTCTTGAGTGTTACGAACCCCGCTTCGGGCCAACCGCGCACCTCTTCGGCATCAGCCATCGAGAAACTCTGATTGCCGGAGGTGTCAATCTGCAAGGCCGCAGGGTCCGACAGCAGCCGCCCAATCAATGCGTCATAGACCCCGTTCTTGACGCCCAAGAGAACCAGAAGCGGCACCAGAACCCCGGCCAGTACCGCGATGTTGCAGATCAGTTGCATCCGGTCGCGAAGCAAGTCTTTCAGAGCGAGGCGCGCCAGAAGGCTCATGCCGCGGCCTCCTGCAATGGGGCCAGAACCGAATGGACCCGCCCTTCGGCACTGCCGGGGGCTAGACCCAGATGCACGCGGCGCATGGCGAACTGCCCCAGAAGCCCGATGTCGTGGGACGAGATGATCACCCCGGAGCCGCCCCGCTCCGCAGCCTCGATCAATAGTCCCATGGCAGCCATCGCAGCCTCGGGGTCCAGCGCGGCGGTCGGTTCATCGGCGATCACGAAAACCGGCCGATGCGCCAGCGCGCGGGCGATCGACACCCGCTGGCGTTGACCGATCGACAAGGCGGATGGCGTCAGTCGGTCCAACCCCGTCAACCCGAGCCGGGACGTCAGTTCCGTGATCCATTGCGGGTCCGATATACCGGCAATCTGCTGGCTCAGCGCGATGTTCTCGGCCACGGTCAGAAACGGCAGCAACCCGCCTGTCTGCGGGACGAACCCGAAGA
This sequence comes from Tropicimonas sp. S265A, assembly GCF_049800835.1. NCBI lineage: Bacteria > Pseudomonadati > Pseudomonadota > Alphaproteobacteria > Rhodobacterales > Roseobacteraceae > Tropicimonas > Tropicimonas sp. S265A. The sequence goes on along the minus strand of NZ_JBNAFU010000004.1, from coordinate 103,251 downwards.
ATTGCCCCCTGAGCTCCGCGGCCCGAGACGCCCCGCCGGTGGCATGCAGATCAACAGACAAGTCCTGCGCACGCAGCACGAACGCGCCGCCCGGATCGGGCTGGCGCAGCAGGCCCAGCACCTCCAGCAGCAGTGTCTTGCCGGTGCCCGATCCGCCGGATAGTCCGATGATATCCCCTGCGCCAAGCTCCAGTCGCCCGGTCGAGATCCGAAAGGACCGGTCGCCGTCACTGAGTGTGACGGCAACATCTTCCAGTCGAAGGGAAGCGAGCGCCGCCATCGTGGTCAGGGAAGCACGTCGAAGGGCATGGCATAAACCAGTTCACCATCCGGAGCACCCTCGTAGAGGGCGGTCCAGACAGACGGATCGAAAAGCCATTTGCGGTACTGCGTCAGCTTCTGCCGCATCCCGTCAATGACCGACCGGCGCAGCATCGCCGACTGGCCCCACCGGTCTTCCGTCATCTGCAAGAGCTGGCTCTGATAAGGCAGACGTTCGAGGTATTCGAGCGCGCCACCCAAGGTCTCGGTGTCTGGGTTGACCAACCGGTCCGGGTTCTGCGCCATGTCAGCAATCACGCCGCGTACCTGTCCGAAGAACGAGTATGCATCCTGCGAGTCGCGCGATTGCTCCCCAAGCCGCACGAGATTGTCGAGCAACTCAGCCATCGTCGCCAATTCGTTCTTGGTCACCAGAAGTCGCGGTTCAATCACTGTTTCGCGCGGGGATTCGACCGCTTTGTCAGACACCCAGCCTTCGATTACGGAGGGGGCTTGAGTGCCCCGCGTGGCCCCAAGATATGCAAGACGCATCGCGCGCCCGAGGGCCAGCAAATCCTCGCCCGCCTCGCTGTCCGGCAAGACACTCTCTTCCCCGCGCGCAACGCGCACGTGGTCGGTCAACGCCGTGACAAGCCGCTGCGCCGTATCGGCAAACGCATCGCGGGAGCCCCCTTCGATCGGAAAATAGTATTCGCGCCCGGCAAACCGCGACAGTGTGCGATAACGGTCCGCTGCATAGGCATGGTTTCCGCCCTGCCCGGCTGAGGTTTTCAGGTGCAGCGTCATCACGACGATGTTGCGCCCTTCGGCGTCAGCCTGCAACTCGGCCACCCCGATCTCGGAACGTGCATTCGGATCGCGCGGATCCTTCGGTCCCGCATCCGTCACGAGGATAACGTAGCGTGCATCAATGGGGTCACCGACGCCAAGCTGGTCCCAGTCGATCTGGTCAATCGCGTCTTCCACCCCTGCAAGGCTGTCTTCGTTGAACCCGGGCGAATTCGCGCGCGCCACTTCGGTTGTCGCGATGGCCGCGATCACGGGCGTCTGGTCCTGTCGCCGGGTCAGAGGAAGCAGGGTCTTGGTACGGTACTCCAGGTCAGGAACGGCATCGGTGCTGTCCCGGAACCCAACGGCCCCAAAGTTCACCAAGTTGCCGATTTCGGTGCCGGAGATATCGCGCACGGTGTTTTGCAGAACCTCTTGCGTTGCCGCGATGTAAGGTTCCATCGACTGCGTGGTGTCTAGAACAAAAACGATCCCGACATCAAACTCGCCGCCCTTGCCAGTATCCTCCGGCGCGGCGGGGCGCGCCGCCTCTTTGGGAACGGAGGCGATCTGCATCAGCAAGACATCTTCGTAGTTGACCGGGTGAAGATCCTCGACAAAGTCGAGAATGGGCATGAGGTACAGTTCCTCGCGGATGTTCACGAATTCTTCGGGCTCGATTGCCACGATCCCCTCTGCCCCGTCGATGATGCCCGCTTCGGCCTGCGCCAAGAGCCTTTCTTGCACCTGACGCAGGGCTTCGTGGTTCATCAACCAGCGCAACTGGTCCTCGCTGTCGAAAAAGAACTGCCGTTCACGGGCCGCTCTGTTGGTGAACGCGCCGACGATGTTCTGACGCCATTCAACGGTTTCCTCCGCCGCCACCCAGCCCATCGGACCACCGGCATTCGAATTGCCGACAGCCAGCCACGGCCCCTGCGCGGCGTAAACGTAAAGTGGTTGAAACGCTGGCAGTTCGTCCTGTACCGGGCCGTTCGGCGCAGAGCGCAGCAATGCCGAGGGTTTGGTCAACACGCGTTGATACACTGTCTGCGTACCTTCGAGCAGAAGCGGACGCTGGGTCTGGGCCAGCGAGGGCCCTGCCGCCACCAAAACGCCGAACGCGAGCGCGAGGGCGAGGATCGCACGCAGATGTCGGATCATCGGGTCTCTCCCATCAGTTCGGACAATGGTCTTCGCGCGCGCTGATGCTCAGCGTGTCGGTGCGCAGCAACAGGGCGCGGCATACCCCGGCAAGCAAGTCATCCGCCTCGGCAGTGCCTGCATCCTTGGCGCGCGCGTAATATTCAGCTGCTCGCGCCGGGTTGTCGCCAAGTGTCAGACCGATCTGGTTTTCAATGATCTCGTCGGTCTGGCCGCTATCGTAAAGCGTTCCGAAAAACGCCAGCGCGGCGGGATCGCCCTCGGCGACAGCGCCTTCAACAAGACCAAGCGCGACATCTGCACTGACCGACCCACCGCAGCCGCGCAATGCATCGCCAAGCGCAGCAAATCCCTGGCTCGCCACAGCCGAAAGCTCCGCGTCCGAACACGGGTCCGGCGCCGCGGCGACCGGTGGAATGGGTTCTGGCTCCGGTATCGGAGCGGGGGCGGGCTCGGGCTCTGCAACCGGCACGTCCTCTTCCGGCATCAGGAACAGCAGCGCTGCGATGATCGCTGCAACCACCGCCACACCGCCAATAATCAGAGGAAGGCTCAAGCCGCCCTTCTTGTCACCGTCCTCTTCCGCGACAGTTTGCTTTGGATCTTGCGTTACCAACACCTCTTCACGTGGCGCGGCAGGCGCGTCTTCTTCCGCTTGGGAGGGTGTCGCAACCTCAGGCTCGGTCTCAGGCTCCGGCTCTCGCAACTTGATCGGGGCCGCAACTGCCGGTGCGGCCGGGCCGCTGCCGAACTTGATCGCGCTGTCGGATGTCGCAGCTTTTGGTGAGTGCACAATATCGTCCGGCCAACTGACATCGCCGCTGAGAGCCCCGAGTGTCAGCCTGATGGTCGCGAATTCCTCCAAATGATCAACCACCTCGGGGCCAAGCACTACTTTGGCTTCTCCGCCGCTGCGGTCCACCGGATAGGGACCAAAGCTATGCCGTTCCGGCTGCCATCCAGCCTTGCCCAGATACAGTTCGTTATAAAGGTCGAACACGTCGACCGAGACGCTCTCATCGGGCACAGACGCCCCGTCAAACGACAGGACCGCGTACCCGCCACGCGGGTGCGCGGGATCGGGCCGGACGTCAATCATGCTGCATCCTCGATCTGTTCGTTGTTCAGACCACGCAAGATGCGGCCCACCTTGCGGTTTTGTTCCTGATTGATTTCGCCTGCATCCGTATCGCCTGCATTGCCAACAAACAGGGCCTCCAGCATGTAAACCCAGTCGGTCCAGGTTTCTTCGGCAGACGCGCGCGGCAGTTCCGGCAAACCGTCCACCCGATCAGGGGCCGCACGGGGCGCAAAAACCGGGCGTGTGACCCCCTCGTCGATCTCGATCGCGGGGCGTGCTTCGGGCGACAGGCGATCCGCTCCCAGCTGGTAGATGAAGCGGTTGATGGCCTCCGCACAAACAATTGCCGCCGGTGCAGCCTGTTGATCGACCGTATTTCCGTAAGCTATTGCACGCAATTCTTCGAGCATGGCATCACGTACACCGGTGCGGCGCAGACCATGCACCAGTTCGGCAACGAGTTGCGCGGCAACTTCTGGCGTGAGGGCCAAAGCCTCCAGCAATTTCTCGTCCTCGCGGAACCGGTTGAGTCCTTCGACCCAAAGCTCGATCGCGGTGTCCGCCTGAAATTGCTCTGGCGTCATGGTGCGGATCTTGGCAGGTGCTTCGGCGTCTGCCTCGTCGGGTACGGGCGTCGCCGCCGCGGCAGGCCCGGGTCTGCCCGGTCGCCCCGGTCGGCCGGGGCGCGAGGGACCGCCAGAAGCCGCGGCGGCCGCGGGCCGCTCAGCCGCTGCACTGCTCACAGCGCTGGAGATCCGGATAGAGCTCGGCACCCGGGACAGACGGTCCTGCACCACATCTTGATCCACGCAGAGCGCCGCCAGAAATGCACCGAACCGGTGGTTCTGCAACGTGATCTCAAGGCAGTCCATGATCTCATAGGCGGCTTTCTTCTTCTCTGCCTCGCGCTGTTCGAAATCGTCCGAGACATAGAATCCAGTCAGTTCCAGCGCCATGTCCTTGGCGATCTTGTCGCTCTGGCTCTTGATCTGGCGGAACTTGCTGTCAGGCTTGCAGACCTTCGTCAGCTCCTCCGTAAGATAGCCGACCCCGCCATCGTTGAGCTTGAGGGCCGCGTCCCACGCCACCTCGGGCGCTTTGAAATGCTTCTGAACGGAAGCGGCCTCAAGGCACCCGGCCTTCAACTCTGCAACCCGCGCTTCTTTTTCCGCGCGGATCGCAACCTCGCGCTGGTTCTCGTCGTAGTCGATAAGACCTTCGACGAAGTAGTTCGGGTTGCGCAGCCAGTAGCAGTTCTGGAACGGCGTGTTGGGGGTCCACTGATTGACCCAGCTATCATCGATCTTGCCGCCGAAACCCTGCAGCAGGCTGGCCTCAAGCCGACGGTCAAAGCGTGTGGATTCTCCGCCACCCGCAGCGCTTTCGCCGAGGTGCTTGTCGAACTTCGTCATCACAAAGAAAAGGATGCAGTCGGTTTCTGCCCGCTGCTGCGGACGCGCGCCATGGGTCATGCCGATCCAGTTCTCGACCAGCCCCGGCAGGTCCAGCGTTTCCATGTTGCTGTCCGGCACGCAGAGCAGCATGGACGTGATTTCCTGATTTTCCACATACCGGTCAAAGAGGTAGGCAACCTTGCCGCGCAGCAAAAGCTGGCTGACGGTCTCCTCCGGCTTGGAAAGTGTCTTGCTCAGGGGTTGCTCGAACCGGTTGCGCGCGCCGGGGAAGTCCAGCAGGTCGGTTTCAGCAAAGAGAGGGCTTGGCTGGGTTTCCATGGGGAATACCAACTCAGCAGCAAGGGCGCAGACAATCGCGCGCGGCAGGTCGACCTCCTTGCCCGCAGGTGTCCGCACCTTGAGCGTGTCGGCGCTTGCCCCTTCGAACAGCCCGTGCAACGTCTTGACATCGATGATGGAAGTTTCGCGCGGGGTAAGCGCGTCGAGGCCGCAAAACACCTCCTCGGCGTTATCGATCTTCTGCAGGGCTTCGGCAAGCTGCAGGTAAAGCGCCGTGAGCGGCTCATGCCCACCCCAAAGGATCGACAGAAACTTCGCGCGATCTGCAACGGCCATTTTCGGCGCCATTTCTGCGGCTTCTTCCCAGAACGTGCGCAAGGCGGCGGCGTAAGCAGCCTTGCCGAAGGACGCCGCGAAGTAGTCGCCGATCTCATAAACCTCATCCTCGGTCATGCCCGGCACGATCGCGCCGCCGACCCGTCCGCGATAAGCATCGAAATGCGCTGACAACTCCTCTGGCTCAGGGGCGGGTTCGGACTGATCCCCATCGTTGAAGAACGAGTTGGCGATCGTGCGGGCCAGATCGGCCTCCGACAACAGCGTCAGCTTGATCGGAAACCCGTCCGGCGTCGGGTCCTTGGACATGGTGAAGCGGGTTACAAGACCGGTGGACTCCCCCTCGCCCTCCGGGTTGATCTCGCGGATATAGTCCAGCTTGCCACCGGGGCCGTTGAAATCGGCGGTAAGACGCCCGGTTTCGGGGCGCGCCAGAACCGAAACCAGAAACGATTTCCCGGCCTGGCTGGGCCCGAACACGCTGACAGACATGCGGGTGCGGGCTGACTTGGCAAGCTTGTTGGCGCGCCGTTTCGACTTGCGCATCAGTTGCGTCAGCGTCTTGGCGCGGCGGTCGACCATTTCGGCATTCTCGGGGTCGTTGACCCAGCCCTGCGCCTCCTGGCTGAGTTCGGCGACCTGCAGGCAACGATCGGCAAGAGTGTTGGCATCTGACATGTCTAAATTCCCCGCACTCAAATCCGGAACACGCCGGTATCGAGCCAATACTCGTCTTCAAACCCAAGCGTATGCAAGGACAACACGACATCCTCGTTGCGCATCATGTTGCCCTCGGCATCTTCCACACCATCCACGCGGAACACCTCCCGCACACGTTCACGGCGCAGTTTTTCCAGCGAGGTCTCGGCTTCGTCCACATCATCGTCTTCGCGCACCAACTCGATCTGCAAGGGTTTCTTGCGCCCCTCGATCGACGAATTGGCAAAGTCGAGCCGGTAGAGCGGCGTCGTCGTCCACCGCTCCAGCGGCAGTTGCCGCGACCCTATGAATACGGGCGAGTACATCTTGATCATCGCGGTCGGGTCCTGCGCCGTTTTCTTGGCGTCCAGATCGATATCCTCGAACAGGATGCGGTGTTCGGGGATCTGCCCGTTCGTGTCCATCTCTCCGACAAAACGCGCGGTGGATTTCATCTGAAACGCGCCGGTCGTGACCTTGAAATTCGGAATCTGGCTCTCGCTGAGTGCGATCAGCATGCCACCCACAGCCACTGTCGACTTCGGGTCGCCGACCCGCTGGGACACCGGGTCGCGGAACGGATACCAGTTGCCCGTCTTGTACCGGTGCATGGAGATCAGGCGATGCGGTGGCACCACCAGCATCTCTTCGACAATCGCGCGCACGGCCGGCAAGCGCGACGGCCGCCCGGTCAGCAGCACGACATCGCAGCCGAGGTGATCGATCACCTCGCACATGTTACCCAGCACCTTCTGGAATACCTCACGCGCGATCGCATCAAGGTCTTCGCGACTGACGCTGAGCGTCACGTCCGCAAGGCGCCATCCTTCGGCGCCGCACTGCGCTGCGGGTTTTTCCAGATAATCGAGGATATCGTCCGTAACCTTCGGCTTGATCTCGACTTCGGCTTCCTCGGAGTCCGGCTGGTCTTCACCGTCAAGGGGCGCGTCGGGCGTAGGGATCAAACCAAGAATTTCCGCAACAGGCACGTCGATACGGTCCGCTTCCTCCACGTCCTCGCAGCGCGACAGGATCGCTTCAGCCAAGGGCACCAAAACCCGGACAGAAAATTGCCGCCGCCGTTGCACGGTCTGCTGTTCCTGACCGCCGATGTCACCACCGAAAAGCTCACGCATCCGCTCCGCCACGAAACGGCCGCCGCCTTCGGTCACGGCATCTTCCAAACGCGGAAGCACAATTGCACTGATCACCCGATGGACAAGATCATCGCCGGCGACACGGAACCCTTCGCGGAACGTCTGTTCAGGATGCAGAACCTTGTTGTCCTCACCCCGATAGGTCGTGATCATCAAGTCGGTCGTCCCGCCGCCAACATCGATGCAGGCCAGCCTGAGCGATGCTGCCTCCGCACCGTCGGGACCTTTGCGCGGTTTCCCCTTCAGATCGAGGAATGTATCAATCCGCCCTTCGAACTTCTGCGTGACCTCGGAGTAGAGATAAACCAACTGCGTGCAGCTTGCCTCGTCCCAGTCGACCAGCAATTCGGGTTTCTCGGATACGGCAATCGTGCTGGACCCGTCCTTGATCCCGAGCATCTCCTTTACCAGCGTCATCGCCCCCTGAACCCGCGACCGGATCATCGCCTGCTCCTGCACCGACGTGGCAGTCGGCAGGCTCAGGATGATCCGGTTGAGGAACCTGGGCAGGTCCGATTGCGGTCGCCGGGACCGGGATGCGGGATCGTTGATCTGCACCATCGCATGGGCGATCACCTCTGCAAGCATGAACCCGAACAACGATGAGCGTGAAAACCTTGGCCGGATTGCCGGGGTCATCGGAACGCCCTTTTTCGGAACGCGCAGCTTGTCGCTGATCTCCTGTTTGATCTGAACCAGAACGTCGCCCGCCTCGTTCAGGTGGCGCATCGCCGCCCGCACCGGACGCGGCAGATTGTTCGGATCGAAGTGGTTGTGGAAGCGCCAGTCCTGCTGAACCGCCGTGTCATCCCACAGGTACCGCTTTGGCGAGGACAGTCCGGACAGGGTCTCTGTCCCCTCCTCCGACTGAACAAGGCGCATCGCCTCGGGCCCCATACGCACGAAGCTCGGCCACATGAACGCATTCCGACGACCCGACCGCGAGGCGTAGCGTTCGTCGCCGAACCGCAGGTCGGCAAATTCCACGCGGCTCTCGAACAGGCCGGAGTAGAAATACTCGGGACGTGACAGATCACGGATTTCCAACGGGAAAGACCGCGCCAGATCGACCCGAGTGTCCCCGGGAAACCGTTCAATCAGAATGCCACAGGTGCGTGAGTTGCCGATATCCAGCACCAGGTCCACCTTAACCGGCGTCACGGCATCGCGCTGCGCCACGGTGTTCGCAAACCGCATCTTTGGCGGAGCCACCGCGCGTTCGATCAACCGCAGATAAGAAAGGTACCGCGCCCAGTGCTCGAACATGTAGGGCAGGTTTTCCTCGGAAATCGCGCGCCCCGGACGCTCGGCGCGTTTGAAGTCCAGAAACATCTCCTTCAGCCAGTCCGAGACCCAAAGCTGCAAGTCCAGAGCGTTTCCTTCGTCATCCGCTTCGAGCCGTTGCAGGAACCAGCTCATCGATGCCGGATCGGAGACCAGCCTGAACTCGCGCGGCTTTTCACTGTCCGCTCGTTCGGGAGCGACGTAGTGATGGCTTTGATCCTGATCGGTCAAGGCTGTGTCGAGCGCGATCTGGACCCGGTGGGTATGTCCGGTATCCGCGTCCGGCTCGGCCAATTCGACCGTGCGCATCCGTGCCCAACTTGAAGGCCCGGCATCGTAGAGTTCTTCGCCACCGGCCCCGCGCTGGTTCTTGAGTCGAAGCACAGGCACCGGCACCCATTTTTCCAGGAACGGTTCAAGCGCGGCGACAGGACGGACGGAGTATTCGGTATCGTCCGACGTCACCCCTTCGAGGATCTCGCTGTCCTTGTCCGCGTCTCCGGTCAGAGGATACAGCGTGCGATGCGTCTCAGATGCACCTGCTTCGGGGCGCTCGATGAACCTGAAGGACCGGATGTCCAACGCGTTGATATCGAAACCGAAATCGAGGATTTGAATGCCCGAGTAAGGCACCAGTGTGACCTCGTCTCCCAGATTAACCAGCTTTCTCAGCCGCTTGGCGCGGTCTTGCAGCATTATTGTCCCCCGAATACGTAGGAAAAGGTCCATTCTCTGGATTGACCTGAAACGATACCTGTCAGGTTTTCAACCCTGTCGCCCGCGCGAATTTGCAAGGTAAAGGGCGCGTCCGCGCCACCGGTGCGCGATGCATAGAGGTGAACGCGCACGGTATAGGTTCCAGCCAGCGGATCGGTAAAGAAGGTGTTCTCCACCGGTTGCGGCACCGGCGTACCGACATTGCTGTCCACATCGATCTGGCCGTTGCACCCCGCCCGCAGCAGGTGAGAGACCGTCACACCTGCCGGACAGGTCACGTACAGGTCGATGTCATCGGCATTGTCCCATGCCAGAGTGAACGTCAGGTCGCCCAGTTCGGCCCCGGCCCGCTCGCGCCGCGCATCGATGTCCGGCAGCGATTGCGGAACGGGGGCTGGTCTGGCCGGAAATGGTGGAACCTGCGCCGTGTCGAACGGGTCGGGCTGGCATGCACGGTCCAGAACGCCAATCTCGCGTTCCAACGCTGCAATCTGGTCCTGCAACTCCGCGGTGCGACGGCTGTCCTCGCTCGCCTCGGCCGGGGTCGGGCAGTTGGACAGAAGGAATGGGGTGCGGACACCGCAAGCTGGGACCATCAACCAGAATATCGCCGCGAGCAGAACCGCCAGCACAAGCCACCACAGCCAGAAAAGCCACATGGGGATGGTCCGGGGCCCGTCACGCCGCGCAGCCGCCGCCTGCGCCCTCGCCCCGGCTGCAGTAACCGTAGTCGGAGCGACCGGTGCAGGCTTGGGTGGCGTCCGGGTATCCTTGGCCTTGAGCGTGCCCTGAACAGTTGTCTGCTTGTCTTCGACCCAGGCCCAGTTCACGAGCACGGGTTGCGGCGGCCCATCCCCGGTGTCGATAACGAAAATCCAGTCCGCTCCGGGATAGTTCAGCGCGTTTTCAAGCGCTTCCCCAAGACGTTGTTCTTCTGCAAGATCGCTATCGGAAAAGCCTTGCGCCATGGCGCGAATATCGCGGCTCAGCGCGTCTATCCGTGCGGTGATCGCGTCCTGTTCCTCCTCCGGCAGCGCGGACAAGGGCCTCGCCTTGCCTTCAACCGCCGGATACCAGTCGAAACGATCGCCGAACTGGGTCGCAACGGGTTCAGCGAACAGCGCTGCGTGGGCCTCGCTGAGCTGACCGCGGACTGTCCCCGTGATCAACTCATACGATCTTTGTGGCGGCGTCCCCAGTGGGCGCAGCCCTTCGATGGAACTGTTCGTCAGTAGCGGATCCGACATGCGACCGGCCTACTCGACGGGAACTTGCAGCGGCGGCAGCGCCGGGATTTGCGACGTCCCGCCCTGTTGCGCCGGCGCAGGAACCGGTGTCGCCTCTGGCGTAGGGGTCGGCGCAGGCAAAGCAGGAACCGGAGTCGCCGTCGCCGCGCCCGCAGGGGCGGCCGCAACCTCCGCCGGAGGAGGTGACGGCCGCGCCACTTGCGGGCGGCAGGGTTGGGATACCACGTTCGGCAAAGCGCCCGCGGATTGCAGGAAGCCCAACAGTTCGGAGCTTGCCAGTGCGAAGTTCAGATTTCTGAGAGGACCCTGCACGACAAAGGTATTCACGCCCACGACCCGCCCACAGGTGTCGATCAGTGGCCCGCCAGAATTCCCGGTGGAAATGGGGGCGGAGTGTACGACAACATCGGTTTGCCGTGGCGCCATGGTCTGTTCAACGCTTACAGACCCATCGGTGACGGCCAGTGCGGGTACCGCGCTCAGATCACCATTGCGCAACTGCGCGAATTCCGTATCGGTTCGCATCAAGTCGCCCGGATAGCCCGCAGCAATGACGTTTTGCAGCCGGAGACTTTCGGTCGGTCTCAGAATATCGAATGCCGGAGAGTTCGCACCGGGCACGCGCAACAGGGCAAAATCGCCCCCCGTCCGGTCCAGAGGGCCAAGCGCGCTGAGCACCTCAGCGCCGCGCAATTCGCCCAACGCTTCGTTTGTCACGAAAATACTGTCATTGGGCGCGCCTTCGATGACATGGAAGTTGGTCACAAGCAGATCGGGCGCGACAAAGAACCCAGTCCCAAGCCCCATCCCGGACGGGCTGACCGCGATTACCAGAGCGGTACGGCTTTCGATCAAGGCCAGCAGATTCCCCGTATCGAGACTGCCTTCCGTCACACCCGGAGGGGCGATACGTTCCGGATCCGGGGGCAAAATGGGCGTCGGATCGGCAGGGCGGATCGCCCCGGCCCGATCATTTGGATCACGGGGATCAGGTGGAAGGAGCCCTTCTATCGTCATTCCGTCCGGCATCAACAAAGTGCCGTCTGCGCGGCATTGCGCCCCCTCAAGCGCGCCCTGCAAACCCGCTAGGCGTTCCTCCAGCGCGCGGTTCACGTCCTGCGCCAGCGCAACGGCGGCCTCGTCCGAAATCGCCTGATCGCCCGGATCGTCCGGGAAAAGGCGCACACCCGGGATGAGCAGCCAAATCAGCACCGCAAGGGCGAGCAACGTCAGCACCGCAAGCGGGATCCAGCCCCCTGGTCCGGCGCGGCGATCCGCCGGGGGTGGTGAGGTCGGGGCGCTGCCGCCGGGTTGATCTGGTGGGGGTGGCGATGCCCCCGCAGCGCTCGCGCCTGCGGCGGCAGCACCCGCGCCAATTGCGGCCGCGGCCGCAGCAGGCGCAGCAACTGGTGTGCCGCCGGAACTTTCGGCGCCGCCGACCAGTTTCTCTCGGTAGCTGCGCGCCTCCGACGGGCCAAGCGGTGGAGGGGCTGGCAGATCAAGGTAGGCGCCAAGGGTTCCCGAGAAGTGCTTCGCGCGCGCGCTGCGGTCCCGCTCCAGTCCTTCGGGGAGCATGCCCCAATTCAGAATGACCGGCTGACCGGCAACGGACGTGATTGACCCGGCATCAAGAGTGTAGAGCGCGCGGGACAGAAGCGCACCATGCTCGGGATCATCCAGATGGTCGGTGAGCGGACCGAGGCGCGCCCGCAAGGCGTCGATGACGTTGGAGCGCGCTGCACCATCCAGCCGGTCCAACGGCACGGGCTTGCCGTCGGCATCGGCATACCATGACACAGAAGCTGCCGCCTGGTCATTGCCGCGGCTGATCAGAGGTTCCGCGAACAGCGCTTCGGCCCCAGGGGAAACCGCGCCGAGGGCCGCGCTCAGCGCCTGATGCTGTTCAAGCACGAGTTGGCCATCGTGGGACAGGCAGTTTTCCAACGCCAGAGGCGTCTTCAACAAGAAAAAGTCAGCCATCGCACCGTCCCTGTATGCGCGCCTGTTCGGTCAGTGCGGGGGTCTTTCGCCCGCTCCTCGATAATCCCGCCGCCGCGCTTGTAATTATCACTAGAAAACTTCCGGTCTTGTCGGCGGACCGGCCCCGCATCTGGGGCAGGTCCATCTTTCCACGCCGCTCCGGCTGACGCCGAAGCGCGCCGCGTCAGTCTACTGGGGCAGCACCGGCAGTGCCGGAATCGCTCCACCAGCGGGAACGACCGGTGGCAAGCCCGGGGTTGCGACCGCCTGCAAGCGACCGGATTTGAGCGCCGCGCGCATCACGGACACCCGCTCAGCAGATTGTGATGGCAGGAACGCAGGCTGCGCGTTCTGCTCCAGCGCGCCGAGGGCTGTGTCATACCATGTCACCGCGCTCGGAACGTTTGCGGTCAAACCAAAGCCTTCGCGCAAATGGTGCGCCATCACCTCACCATAAGGCATCTGTCCAATAGAAAATGCCAGAAGTGCACCTGACAACGCCATGTCCGCATCATCCTGGCGGTATCCGATACCGAGACAAAGCTGCCCGTAAGCGCCCGCGTTTGCCGGATCCCCAAGGCCAATGGACTGACCGATCTTGGTGACCTCTGCCGACACGGCCTCGACACCGCCGCTGCCCACCATGTTGCGTGCCGGGGCCAAGGCTTCGGTGATCTGCGTGCAGGTGCTCAGCAACTGATCATCACTGACCCGCAACTGTGCCGCATAGCTTTGCGCCACCGACATCGCGTACCCACGCGCTTCGCAGAACTTCTCGCTCAGCGCCTGATCCGGGTCCGACATGGCCGCAGCCTGGATAGCTCCCTGATTGGTCTGCGTCATCAGCGTAACGAGCTCACACCGTTCGGCCATGCTCTTCTTGACCTGGCCGATCGCGCCGGGAATAGGCGGGATCGAGATTGGCGGCACCGCACCTGCTGCCTGCGTGGTCGCGGGTGGGATCGCACTCGGGATTGCGCTCGGCACCGGGTTCTGCACGCCGACAGTTCCCGGAGCCCCATACTGGCCAGGCACCTGCGTGCCGCGCGCCACTTGCGGGTCGGGGAAATTTGTCGCGCCATATTGGGCCGCCCATTGCGGGTCCCGGAACGCCTTCAACAGGCCCTTGGTGCCTTCGGCCGCGACGACCTGCGGATAGGCCTGCCCGGCCCCGTTCCGCATCCGGTTGTGCGACTCAAGCAGGAAACCGCGCTGCTGATCATCGAGGTAGCCAGTCCGGGGATACCCCATATATTGCTGGTAATCTCCGATTGCACCGCGCGACCTCGGGCCGAGTGCCCCGTCGACCGTGCCGACTGGAAACCCAAACCCGTTGAGTGCGGATTGCACGTCACGGTTCTGTTGGCGCTGCGCCTGCGAGACGCCGCTTCCGCGATTGGACGATGACGATCCGCGATTGCCGCTGTTCTGGTTGGCAATCGCCCCCAGAATTCCGAGTCCGATAATTGCCCCATGAATATCCGCTTTGACGGCAGGAGTCGCCGCCATGGTCAAAACACAGGCTGTTGCAACTGCATTGCGTAAACGCATTACAAACCCCCATAAAACAATTTCCTCAACAGTATTTGGGTTTGAACCGGATTCGTCTAGGGCTTTCCCTTGAAAACCCTTGAGATTTCCCGCACGGAACTGTGTCTTGACGATCAATTGCGCCGCGAGCGCAGCAACAGGACCGCAGCCGGAAACAACCCGGCGGGCTCGCAACAACTTCATTTTCGGAAGAAATATGGTGCGGTCGGCGAGACTCGAACTCGCACGGGTGTTACCCCACAGCGACCTCAACGCTGCGCGTCTACCAATTCCGCCACGACCGCACGTGACTGGTGTGGCGCGTCTTTAACCGGGCTTTTGCGGGTTGTGAAGAGGGAATTGGCGTTCCCTTTGAATTCGCAAGCGCAACGTCCTGCCCCCTCTGATCCGGCTCCACACTTGCACTTGGGGCAACCATGAGCCATTTGCGGGTATAACACGGGAGTTCCTGTATGGAATGGAGAACATCCGACACGTTGGTGGACTATCCGCAAGCGCTCGCCGAGATGGAGGCGCGTGCCGACGCGATTGCACGCGGTCAAGCGGATGAGTTGATCTGGCTTCTGGAACACCCCCCGCTCTATACCGCGGGCACCTCTGCCGACGCCAGCGATCTGACCGACCCGGACCGGTTTCCCGTCTACGCGACACGCCGCGGTGGGCAATACACCTATCACGGCCCGGGTCAAAGGGTGGTCTACATCCAGCTTGACCTGACCAAGCGGGGACGCGATGTGCGCAAGTTTGTTTGCGCAGTCGAAGACTGGCTGATTGCGACTCTGGCGGAGTTCAACGTCAAAGGCGAACGTCGCGCCGGGCGCGTGGGTGTTTGGGTGGTACGCGAGGACAAACCGCGCACGGCATCCGGCGCGCTGGCCGAGGACAAGATCGCGGCACTTGGCATCCGGCTGAAGCGCTGGGTCAGCCTGCATGGGCTGTCGATCAACGTCGATCCGGACCTGGAACACTTCAGCGGCATCGTGCCCTGCGGGATCGCCGAACATGGCGTGACCAGCCTCGTCGACCTCGGCCTCCCTGTCGGTATAGCGGATGTCGACGTGGCGCTGCGCCGGACCTTTCATCAGGTCTTCGATGCTATGCCGACTGGCCCGGTCACACGCGACTAGCCCCAGGCCGCGCCCGAATCTGACCGGCATGTCCAGCCGTCGAGGGGATCGGATGACGCCGACAGATTACCGCGACACGGGGCGCCGGTCCGCGAAGCTGGTCCGGAATGCGACCAATGCGCGCGACAGGGCAAAAACACATGCAGTTTTTGTTGTATGTCAAGGCGCACCCCATTGCCGCGTACCGGAGGCGCCGCTAGAACCGGTGTCGGGAAATATGACAGGCGGGTGTGTGCCTATCCCGGCGCAACGCCACCTGAACGAACGACGAACAGGAGAGCAGCATGGCAGATGCAGCCATCCATGATCACGGCCACGAAGACAACCGAGGGTTCTTCACGCGCTGGTTCATGTCTACCAACCATAAGGATATCGGGATCCTGTATATTCTTGTGGCGGGTCTGGCCGGGTTTATCTCGGTCGCCTTCACCGTCTACATGCGCATGGAGTTGATGAACCCCGGTGTTCAGTTCATGTGTGCGGAAGGCGCGCGGTTCATCGCCGCCGGGGCGGGCGATACCTGTACCCCGAACGGCCATCTTTGGAATGTTTTGATCACCGGCCACGGCATCCTGATGATGTTCTTCGTGGTGATCCCGGCGCTATTTGGCGGCTTTGGCAACTATTTCATGCCCTTGCACATCGGCGCGCCGGACATGGCCTTCCCGCGGCTGAACAACCTGTCTTTCTGGCTGTATGTGGCCGGTACGTCGCTCGCCGTCGCATCCGTCCTCGCACCGGGCGGCAATGGACAGACGGGGTCAGGCGTTGGCTGGGTGCTGTATCCGCCCCTGTCGACCAATGAGGACGGCTTCTCGATGGACCTTGCGATCTTCGCGGTTCACGTGTCCGGGGCGTCCTCCATCCTAGGGGCAATCAACATCATCACCACGTTCCTGAACATGCGCGCGCCGGGCATGACGTTGTTCAAGGTGCCGCTGTTTGCGTGGTCGATCTTCGTCACTGCGTGGCTGATCCTCCTGGCGCTGCCGGTTCTGGCGGGTGCGATCACCATGCTGCTGACCGACCGGAACTTCGGGACGACGTTCTTTGACCCGAGCGGCGGCGGCGATCCGGTGCTGTACCAGCATATCCTGTGGTTCTTCGGGCATCCTGAAGTCTACATCGTGATCCTTCCTGCCTTCGGTATCATCAGCCACGTGATCGCGACCTTCTCGCGCAAGCCGATCTTCGGCTACATGCCGATGGTCTGGGCGATGATCGCCATCGGTGGTCTCGGCTTCGTGGTCTGGGCGCACCACATGTACACGGTGGGCATGTCGCTGACCCAGCAAAGCTACTTCATGCTGGCAACGATGGTCATCGCGGTGCCGACCGGCGTGAAGATCTTCAGCTGGATTGCCACGATGTGGAAGGGCTCGATCACGTTCGAGACGCCGATGCTCTTCGCGATCGGCTTCCTGTTCCTGTTCACCGTGGGCGGTGTGACCGGTATCGTGCTGTCCCAGGCGGGCGTCGACCGGGCCTATCACGACACCTACTACGTCGTGGCGCACTTCCACTACGTGATGAGCCTCGGGGCGGTGTTCGGGATCTTTGCCGGGATCTACTTCTGGATCGGCAAGATGTCGGGCCGTCAGTACCCCGAATGGGCCGGTAAGCTCCACTTCTGGACCTTCTTCATCGGCACGAACATCACGTTCTTCCCGCAGCACTTCCTGGGCCGTCAGGGTATGCCACGCCGCTACATCGACTACCCTGAGGCGTTCGCGTACTGGAACTGGATTTCCAGCTGGGGCGCGTTCCTGTCCTTTGCCTCGTTCCTCTTTTTCATCGGTGTGGTCTTCTACACCATCACCCGCGGCAAGCGCGTGACGGAAGAGAACTACTGGAACGAGCATGCGGATACGCTGGAGTGGACGTTGCCCAACCCGCCGCCGGAGCACACCTTCGAAGAGCTCCCGACGCGGGATATGTGGGACAAGCAGCCAAGCCACTGATGCCGGCTGAATGGACTGAGCTTCAACAGGAGGCCCCGGCGAAACCCGGGGCCTTCGCGCCTGTGGCAGTGCTGCGTCTCTGGCCGCACCGTTCGCTGACCGCCAAAGGGTTCGTCTGGTTCATCGGGATCACGGCCGCAGCTCTGTCCCTGCCACTGATCGCCGTGCTTGGCAGCGTGGTTCTTTGGGGCCTGCTGCCCTTCATGCTGATTGCCCTTGGCGGGGTGTGGTACGGCATCCAGCGCAACCAACGCGACCTAGCATTGAACGAGGTGCTGGAACTTTCACCCGATCGCATTTCACTGACCCGGTTCAATCCGCGCACGTCCGATCAGCACTGGGAGGCAAACCCCTATTGGGTGGAGGTGCAACTGCACCCGTCCCGCGGCCCGGTTGAAAACTACCTGACTCTGCGCGGCAGCGATCGCGAGGTGGAACTGGGCGCCTTTCTGAGCCCTGACG
The DNA here is from genome assembly GCF_049800835.1 of Tropicimonas sp. S265A. NCBI lineage: Bacteria > Pseudomonadati > Pseudomonadota > Alphaproteobacteria > Rhodobacterales > Roseobacteraceae > Tropicimonas > Tropicimonas sp. S265A. Next base: position 85,741 of record NZ_JBNAFU010000004.1, on the reverse strand, counting down.
AACGAATGGCGCTCTATGCGGACCTGCAGGACCGGTTGAGCGCCCTGCGGCGCGGGTAGGCAGGCCCGGATCGCCAGCTGTTTGCGAGACCTGCGCGCTGCGCATAAGCTCCGGGCATGGCACACTCAGAGTCGGACAAGGCGGGTTACGACGCGGGGTTTCTGGCCCTCGCCTCTCCGCGCCTGCGAAACATGCTGGAAACACTGGCCACTCCGGTTCGATTGGCCGCAGGTGAAGTGTTGTTCACCGAAGGCGACGCGGGCGACGCGCTCTTTGCGGTTTCGACCGGAGCAATTGAAGTGTCGGTTCTGTCTCCGGATGGCCGCAAGCTTCTGCTGGACGTGATGCGCGAGGGCGAACTTCTGGGAGAGATCGCCTTGTTCGATCCCGGAGAGCGCACCGCGACAGTGACAGCGCTGGAACCCACGACCCTGCGTCGCGTCGCCCATTCGGACTTGTTGGCCGCGTTACAAGCAACACCTGATCTCGCCGCCGACTTGCTCCGTCTCGCAGGACGGCGCATGCGTGCGATGACCCTGCAGATTGAGGATCAGGTGTTCCTGCCACTGGCAAGCCGACTGGCACGAAAACTTCTGTACCTTACGACATCGCAACCGGAAGCGCGGTTGGAGATGTCGCAGGCTCAGCTCGGCGAATTCGTCGGGGCCACCCGCGAGGCCGTTTCAAAAATCCTGGGCGAATGGCGTCGCGCGGGTGTCGTCGAGTTGAGCCGCGCAGGTGTTCTGATCACGGATCGGGCCGCCCTGAAACTGATTGCCGATCCGGCATCGATTTGACCGCATTTCTGGCTGTTCTGTGACCTGCATCACAGACGTGAATCCCGCCGCGCGATAGCGTCATCGGCGTGTCTCTGATGTGTTCTCAATTCACCGTGTTTTTTCCAGTGCCCAGAGGCGCCGGGGCTTTTGGGCCTCCAAAACATGGCAGATCGGAGTGATGGCCGATGTGTCAGCAGCGCTCGTGTCGAGTGCTGGACGGGTACTGATGTCGCATGAGTAACGAGTGTTTGGATGTTGTATCCACGTTACAGCGCAGTGCTAAGGCGGCATCAGTTAGGGTAACGAGTGCTTGAGTGCTCAAGCGCGGCGGGTTCGTCCCGCCGCGCTTGGGGGCTATTCTGCCGCTTGCGGCCTGTCAGGCTCCCAAACGGTCTTTGACGCGCGGACCCACGACGGCAAAATCCATCTGTCCGGTGTACTTCGACTTCAATGCACCGATCACCCGGCCCATATCGCGAATGGAGTTTGCGTCGGTCTGATCGATGGCTGTCTGGATCGCGGCGTCGACTTCATCGTCCGACAACTGGCGCGGCAGGTAATCTTCGATGATCGCGATTTCGGCCTGTTCAGCCTCGGCCAACTCCAATCGTCCGCCTTCCTCATAGGTCCGCACGCTTTCCTGACGCTGCTTCACCATTTTACCGAGGATAGCGAGGATTTCTGCATTGGTGACCCCGTCGGCGCGGCCTTCGCCACGCAAGGCGATCTCGCGGTCCTTGATGGCGGCATTGATCAGACGCAGCGTCGACAGGCGCGACGCGTCCTTTGCCTTCATCGCATCTTTCAGTCCGGTGGTGATCTTGTCTCGCAGGTCCATGAGTGGTGTTCCCGTTGTCAAATCGAACACCCCACATAGCGAGTGCCCCTGCGCGCTGCAAGACCCGCGCCCTTCGTCCGGATCGGCTTGACCCGACCCGCCGCCGCCCTTAGGAACGCCCCTGTTTACCTACATCTCAACGCCCGAGGAATCGCCCATGTCCGCCCCCGATGCAAAGCCCACGGCCTGCCTGGTTCTCGCTGACGGGACAGTGTTCTACGGACGCGGGTTCGGAGCCACCGGCGAGACCTCGGCGGAGCTGTGTTTCAATACAGCCATGACCGGCTATCAGGAGATCATGACAGACCCGTCCTATGCCGGTCAGATTGTAACCTTCACGTTCCCGCATATCGGAAACGTCGGGGTAAATACCGAGGATGATGAAACCGCCGATCCCGTGGCATCCGGCATGGTGGTGAAGTGGGACCCGACGGAGCCTTCGAACTGGCGCGCCGAGGGTGATCTGACAAACTGGCTCGCAAAGACCGGGCGGATCGGGATTGGCGGGATCGACACGCGCCGCCTGACCCGTGCGATCCGCCAGCAAGGCGCCCCGCATGTCACGCTCGCCCACGATCCCGAGGGCAATTTCGACCTCGAGGCTCTGGTCGCGAAAGCCCGCGAGTTTGCCGGACTCGAAGGGCTGGACCTGGCCAAGGAAGTTACCTGCGCACAATCCTATCGCTGGAACGAGATGCGGTGGGCTTGGCCAGAAGGGTACAGCCAGCGTAAAGACCCCGGGCACAAGGTTGTCGCGCTGGATTTCGGCGCCAAGCGCAACATCCTGCGCTGCCTTGCCTCCGCCGGGTGTGACGTGACTGTCATGCCGGCCACTGCGACTTCCGAAGAAGTGCTCGCGCAGAACCCCGATGGCGTGTTCCTGTCGAACGGCCCGGGCGATCCGGCGGCTACCGGCACCTACGCGGTACCCATGATACGCGATGTTCTCGACCAGACCGATATTCCGGTGTTCGGAATCTGCCTCGGCCACCAGATGCTCGCCCTCGCACTGGGCGCAACGACCATCAAGATGAACCACGGACACCACGGCGCAAACCACCCGGTGAAGGACATCGAGACTGGCAAGGTAGAGATCACGTCGATGAACCATGGGTTCACTGTCGATAGCCAGACACTGCCCAAAGGTGTGATGGAAACCCATATCAGCCTGTTTGACGGATCAAACTGTGGCATCCGCATGATAGACCGGCCGGTCTTTTCGGTGCAGTACCACCCCGAGGCCAGCCCCGGCCCACAGGACAGCTACTATCTTTTCGAGCGCTTTGCAGACGCGATGGCCGCCCGCCGCGTCAAAGCTTAACGCGGGTTTACCTTAACGACTTGTTAAACCTCTCTGGTGCACACCCTCTGATGACGGAGGCGAGTGCCTGTGAATGTGCCCCAGCTACAGAGACGGACGGACCGTGTCACCACGCTGTTTGCGCGGCCCGAACCGCGTGCGCGCGCCCGCACGCCTCTCGACAAACTGCTGTCTCATCTGATTGAAACGGGCCGGATTTCCGAGGCGGAACGCTTGCAGGCCGGGCACCTTGCACGCGTGCATCAGGTGGCCATCCCCGACACCCTGGTCGCGGAAGGTTGGCTGACGGAGGCTGATCTCCTTGCCGCGCGCTGCGCCTGTTTCTCGGCAACGCACATCCAGCTGTCGATCTCGGCCCCGGACGCCACCCTGGTGCATGAGGTCGGTTTGCAGTGGTGCCTGCGCCACCGTTTGCTGCCGTGGCGCCGATTGGGCGGACGCGTCGTCTGTGTCACGTCAGAGCCGGAATACTTTGACCAGATCGTCGAGGATCTGCCCCCCGAGTGGGGCCAGCCGCTGCTTGGTGTGGCCAGTGCGGCGGAGATCGAACAGGCTTTTGTGCGCGGCTTTGGCCCCGAACTCGTGCAACATGCCGAGACCCGGCTGGAGGCCGCGGCGAGCTGCCGGACGTGGACCGCCCCCCAAGCGGTCAGCGTGTTGCTGGCAAGTGCATGCGTCGCCTTCTGTCTTGTGGTTGCACCACAGCTTGCCTTGTCCGCGCTCCTGTTCGTTGCCTTTGGCGCCGTGGCCGCGAATGTGATTTTCAAGGCCCTGTTGACCGGCGCCGCCCTGCGTGCGGCACCTTCGCCTCCTCCGGCGACCACAGACATGGCGCTGCCGCGCATATCGTTGCTTGTACCGCTTCTGCGCGAAGCCGAAGTCGCCTCAACCCTGCTTAACAATCTGGAACGCCTCAAGTATCCGCGTGGCTTGCTTGAGGTGCTCTTTATCGTCGAAGCCAACGACGACCTTACGAAATCCACGCTCTCCCGACTGTCTTTGCTGCAATCATTCCGGGTGATCGATGTGCCCCCCGGGACGATCCAGACCAAGCCAAGGGCTCTCAACTTTGCTTTGCACTTCTGTCGCGGCGAGATCATCGGCATTTACGATGCCGAAGACAAACCGGAGCCCGAGCAACTTCTGAAAGTTGCCGAAGGGTTCCGACAGCACGGTCCCGAGGTTGCATGCCTGCAAGGACGACTGGATTTCTTCAACTCGGGTGCAAACATGCTGACGCGCTGTTTTACCATCGAGTATGCAACATGGTTCGGACTGCAATTGCGTGGGCTCGCCCGGCTCGGTCTGCCCCTGCCTCTGGGCGGTACAACGCTTTTCATGCGGCGCGACGCTCTGGATCGGGTCGGGTGCTGGGATGCGCATAACGTGACGGAAGATGCCGATCTTGGAATCCGCCTGCACCGCGCCGGCTACCGTACTGCCCTGATCGATACCGTCACGGACGAAGAGGCGACGAGCCGCGCCTGGCCTTGGGTGCGCCAGCGGTCACGCTGGATCAAGGGCTTCATCATGACCTACATCGTGCACATGCGCAGTCCGCGCACGCTGTGGAGGGATCTGGGGCCGCTGGGGTTTGCCACCTTTCAGTGTCTGTTCCTCGCCTCCGTGCTCGGGGCACTGACAATGCCTCTCCTGATCCTCATGCTGGGGGCAACGATCGGATTGAGTGTACCGGGTCTTTCCGACGCGATGGTGCGGGTTGTCGGTCTGTCATTTCTGGGCCTGGAGGTCATCAATCTGGCGGTCTGGGCCGCAGGGATACGCGCACGCCGACATCGGCACTTGTTCTGGGCGATCCCGTTGCTGCATATCTATTTCCTGCTGGCATCCGTCGCAGCGCTGAAGGCCACGATCGAACTGGTTGCGCGACCGTTTTTCTGGGACAAAACCACCCACGGCATAAGTCGGCCTCCCCCGTCCTGCTAAAGCGCTTCGGCGTCCGCCCTCAGCCGGGTTTCAAACGCTATGGAGATATGAGCCTTGAGTGCAGAATACGCCGCCTCTTCATCCCGCTTCGAGATCGCATCGACAATTGCGCGGTGTTCTTCAAGGGCCTTTTCCCCACGTCCCTGCGCCGCCAGTGACGTTGTCGCCATCAGCGCCATGGAACGGTAGACAAGGTCCAATTGTTGCACAAGAAACCGGTTGTGCGAAGCAAGGTGAATCTGCTTGTGAAACCGGCGGTTGGCCCGTGCCATCGCGGCACTGTCACCAAGCAGCGCAACATCGTCCTTCACCATCTCCGCCAAGACCTTGATCTCCTCGACTGCCGCGTGGCGCGCAGCGAGCCGCGCCGCCAGCCCCTCAAGCTCTGCCCGCACGACATAAAGTTCGGCCATCTCGTTGTGATCGAGCGAGGCCACGATCAGCGACCGCCCGTCTCGCGCCAGAAGGGATTGCGTCTCCAATCGTTGCAGCGCCTCGCGAATGGGCGTGCGGGACACGCCGAACCGGTCCGCCAGATCGCTTTCCACCAACCGGTCTCCGGGTTTGTAGACGCCGACGTCAATCGCTTCGAGGATCATGTCATACGCATCACGTTGGGCCGGTTTGGGCTCTGTCATTCTTGTCTCTCCCTTTGGTGGATCGAAGCTATCCGCGCCAGCCGCCGAAGTTCAAGCCTGCCGTTGCCTGCGCCGCGTGAAAACCCTATGTCCGGGCAATGGTTGCAGCACAGTTTTCACACGTCACGCACTGGGTCTTCGACCTCGATAATACGCTCTATCCGCCCCACATGCGATTGTTCGACCAGATCGAGGTGAGGATGACCGCATACGTGCAGAACGCGCTCGGGGTCTCGAAAACCGAGGCGGACCATTTGCGCAAGGATTACTGGCATCGCTACGGCACGACGCTTGCTGGGTTGATGAGCGAACATGACGTCGATCCCGCGCCGTATCTGACCGACGTGCACGATATCGATTTCACGGTTCTTGATCCTGATCCCGAACTCGCCGCACGGTTGCGTGCCCTGCCGGGCCGCAAGATCGTCTACACCAACGGCTGCGCCCCCTATGCGGCGAACGTTCTGACGGCGCGCGGCCTGTCGGGGATATTCGATGCAGTCTACGGCGTGGAGCATGCAGGGTTTCGCCCCAAACCCGAACGTGCCGCGTTCGAAACCGTGTTTGAACAGGACAACCTGCCACCCGCGACAGCCGCGATGTTCGAGGACGACCACCGAAACCTCGCCGCCCCGCATGCGATGGGAATGCGGACCGTCCATGTTGCGCCCACGCCGGAACTTGCAGATCACGTTCATCACCATACCGATGACCTGTCGGCGTTTCTTGGCCAGCTGACCGGTTGAGCGACCATCTACGACTTTCTGCGCTGCGGCAATCTGCACGCTATGCTGCGACGCAGAAAACCTGCACACAAGGGCATCATTTTTTCGAGGAGCCTGCCATGACTGCCGTTGCGACAAATCTCGACCTGCCCGTCAAAGCAAAGAAAGTTGCTGTGAACCGGGGTAAATTCGATGCTTCCGTCTCGAAGGATGAGCTGAAATTCGCAGCTCTGGCGGCGGTTATCCTGACGCTCTGGATCGGGGCGACGGTGCTGTTCGGATATGCAGGCCTGATCACCGGAGCGCTAAGCATGGTCGCCACTATGTACATGATGATCGTGGTCATCAGCCGCGGCTGACCGCCCGGCCTTCGGGTCAAAATGCCGCTTGGACGCCCCCGTGCTGCCGCCTAGGTTTGCACCAGCACCGGAGGGCAAACCATGCAGGTACAGAAAACCGACATCCTGATTTCCGGCGGTGGGGTTGCAGGCCTTGCCGCCGCTTGTGCTTTTGGAACCGCCGGTTTCACCGTCATCGTCGTGGACCCCGCCGCCCCAGTCACCGATGGCGCCGCTGAAGGTGCGGATTTGCGCACGACGGCCTTCTTGCAACCGTCCCGCGATGTGCTTGAGAAGGCAGGGCTCTGGACGAAGGTCGCGGCGCATGCATCCGCACTGCAAGTGATGCAGATCATCGACGCAGGCGGGACCGAACCTGTCGCCCGCGTACAAAAGGCCTTCGACGCAAAGGACATATCGGATGCGCCGTTCGGGTGGAACCTGCCCAACTGGCTGCTGCGTCGTGAGTTCCTCGCCCGGGTAGAAGAGCTGGACACTGTTTCGTTCCGCCCGGGCGTTGCGACGAAATCCGTGCTCACCCGCCAATCGGAGGCACGCGTAACGCTCAGTGATGCCAGCCAGATCTCCGCAAGGCTACTCGTTGCAGCGGATGGCCGGGACTCGGCCGTGCGTCAGGCCGTCGGAATTGGCGCGCGCACCACGCGTTACGGGCAAAGGGCGCTGGCCTTTGCTGTTACGCATCCGGTGCCCCACAACAATGTCTCGACCGAGATCCATCGCTCAGGCGGCCCGTTCACCCTGGTCCCCCTGCCCGATCGCGACGGGTCGCCCTGCTCTGCGATTGTCTGGATGGAACATGGACCCGAAGCCAAGCGGCTTGCCGCGCTGCCGGTGGATGCATTCGAGGCAGAGATGAACGCGAGGTCGACCGGATTGCTCGGCCCGCTGAAGCTGGCGTCGCGCCGATCCGTTTGGCCAATCATCACCCAGATTGCGGACCGGATGTGGGCCGAGCGCACCGCCTTGATCGCGGAAGCTGCCCATGTGGTCCCGCCGATCGGTGCTCAGGGCCTGAACATGAGCCTCGGCGATGTCCGCGTCCTGCTGGAACTTGCAGAGGCGACGCCGGACGATCTGGGATCCAAGAAGATGCTGGAGTCATATCACCGGCGACGGCATCCGGAAGTCAGGTTGCGCGTGTCCGGCATCGATATGCTGAACCGCGCCTCCATGGTCGGTGCGCAGCCGCTCAGGGACGCACGGGCCCAGGGCCTGAAGGCCCTTTACGGCCTGCCGCCGGTGCGCAGGTCACTCATGAAGCTGGGACTGGGCGTGCGCTAGGGTTCAGACGATGCGGTTCAACACATCCTCAAGTCGGGACACGGCGCCGTCCACGTCATAGAGTTTGTCCAATCCGAACAGGCCAATGCGAAAGGTCCGAAAATCCTCCGGTTCGTCGCACTCCAACGGGACACCGGCCGCAATCTGCACGCCCTGCGCGGCAAACTTCTTGCCGTTCTGAAGATCCGGATCGTCGGTATAGACCACCACAACCCCAGGGGCCCCGTATCCATCCGCAGCAACCGACTCGAACCCGCGCGCCGCCATCAGATCCCGCACGCGCGTCCCGAGCGCCCATTGCGCCTCCTTCAGGCGCTGGAAGCCATACTCCTGTGTCTCGAGCATGGTGTCGCGGAACGCGCGCAGCCCATCTGTGGGCATCGTCGCGTGGTACGCGTGGCCCCCGTTCAGATACGCCTCCATGATCTGAAGCCACTTGCCCAGATCCACTGCGAAACTGTTGGACTGAGTTTCAGCCACCCTCGCGCGGGCACGATCAGACATCATCACAAGACCAGCACAGGGCGACGCGGACCAGCCCTTTTGTGGCGCTGAAATCAGCACATCAACACCCGTGGCCTTCATGTCGACCCAAGCACAGCCCGACGCGATACAATCGAGCACCATCAGCGCGCCAACCTCATGTGCCGCTGCCGCAAGTTCGGAGATATATGCGTCCGGCAGGATCACCCCGGCGGACGTTTCCACATGCGGGGCAAAGACCACATCGGGTTGGGTCTCGCGAATTCTGGAGACCACCTCTTGGATCGGCGCGGGCGCAAACGGCGACTGGGGCGCATTGGCGACCCGGCGTGCCTTCATGACCACGGGCTCCTCCGCCATCTGGGCCACGTCGAATATCTGGCTCCACCGGTAGGAGAACCAGCCATTGCGCACAACCAGCACCTTGGCGCCCTGACCAAACTGACGCGCCACGGCTTCCATTCCAAACGTGCCGCCGCCCGGCACCAGTGCCACATGATCGGCGTTGTAAACTTCGCACAGCATTCCGTGGATGTCGCGCATGACCTGCTGAAACGCACCGCTCATGTGGTTGAGCGAGCGGTCGGTGAACACTACGGAATATTCCAGCAACCCATCGGGATCGACTGTGTCGAGCAGTGCGGTCATACGGTCCTCCTGTGGTGGTATGCGGTGGTCGTACCGCATGGATGCAGGGCGCGCAAAGCCAAACGAGCAGACGGAATGCGGCTTTTGCGACAGCACGACGCGCTTTTGGGAAACCTCTGGCGCATTTTCGCTACAAGGCTAGCCGTGTTGGGCAATCACGCATTCAAAATCATCATCACCGATCACCTCGGTATGGTGGCCCTTGCCATGCGTGTCGGCCATGCGCCAGACATCGCCGGGGCCAATGTCGCGGGTGTCACCATCGCTGGCCGTGACCCGGACCCTGCCGCGCAGGCAGATCAACGTTTGCGCGACCGGTGTCGGATGAATTGGTTCGTTCCAACCCGCCCTGAGCCGCAGAAAGAGCATTCCCGTCGCCGCCTTGGTGTTAGAAATCTCGATGGCTTTCGCCGGGGGTGCGAAATTCCGCTCCTCCAGCGCGACCTCCACATCCCGGAAATGACTGTCGCCTGCGTCGTCGGCGTAAAGATCGTAGTAGTTCATCTCCCCCTCGCACTCAGCCAATCGGACCCGATCTGCGTTCCTCGGACAAAAGCACATTTGCCTCCACCTCTCCAGCACCGGGCAGGGTCATGATACGCCGCCTGAGCACCCGTTCGAAGTCCGAAATGTCCCGCGCCACAACGCGCAGACGGTAGTCGTATGCGCCAAGAACGTGCTGCACGACCTGCACCTCGGGAATGGCTGTGACGGCACGCTCGAAATCCTCGACGCTCACCCGACCCCGCGCTGCAAGCTTCACCCCAAGGAACACGGTCACACCGAACCCCAGCTTCTCAGCATCAAGACGCAGCCGCCGCCCGGTGATGACACCCGCTTCCTGCAATCGCTTGATCCGGCGCCACGTTGCGGGTTGGCTCAGCCCCAGTTTCCGCCCGAGCGCGCCAGCACTTTGCCGCGCGTCCCGGGTGAGCTCTTGCAACAGCGCCCGGTCGAGGTCGTCAAGCTCGACGCTCATAGTGGCAGGCTCTCATCGGTATGGATGTCCGAGATGAGCATCAACTGTTCTATCTCGGCAATGTGAGGCAACGCCAAGATACGGGTGCGGTAAATCTCCTGGTAGTGGGGCATATCGCGGGCAAGAACGTTCAGGCGTACATCGACCCGCCCCAGAAAGGTCTGGATCTCCGTTACTTCGGGCAATTTGCGCGCTTCGGTCAGAAAGGTGTCAAAGGCAGCGCGTTCCGTCTTGTCGAGTGTGATCCGCAAGCTGACCTCCACCGCGAAACCAAGCTTGCGCCAATCAATGACGGCCTCGACGCGCTGGATTATTCCCAGCTCTTCCATCCGCTCGATCCGCCGCCATGCGGTCGCCTTGGGCACACCGGAGAGGGCCGCAAGCTCTGCCGCTGAAAGTGTCGGGTCTGCCTGGTAATGCCGGAGCAGCCGACGGTCCGTATCATCTATCTGCATGAATTATCAAATAACTGGCTAATTTAAGAATGACAATTTCATTCTCGACCACTAATTCAGCGCAATACTTCTACGCAATCGGCGCGCAGTCAGTATGGTGCCCGGCGACGGATACACCAAACGGAGGAAGACCCGATGCGCGTTTATTATGACCGCGATTGCGACGTGAACCTTATCAAGGACAAGAAGGTTGCCATTCTGGGCTATGGCTCGCAGGGGCATGCCCACGCGCTGAACCTGCGCGACAGTGGCGCAAAGAACCTTGTTGTTGCCCTTCGCGAGGGGTCCGGTTCCGCCAAGAAAGCCGAAGCCGAAGGCCTGACGGTGATGGGGATTGCCGAGGCCGCAGCATGGTGCGACCTGATCATGTTCACGATGCCCGACGAACTTCAGGCGGAGACCTACAAGAAGTACGTCCATGACAACATCCGCGAAGGCGCTGCAATCGCATTTGCCCACGGCCTGAACGTGCATTTCGGCCTGATCGAACCGAAGCCTGGCGTCGACGTTATCATGATGGCGCCCAAGGGCCCCGGCCATACCGTGCGCGGCGAATACACCAAGGGCGGCGGCGTGCCCTGCCTTGTCGCCGTTGACACAGACGCGACCGGCCGCGCACTGGAAATTGGCCTGTCGTACTGTTCCGCCATCGGCGGCGGCCGCTCAGGCATCATCGAGACCAACTTTCGCGAGGAATGCGAGACCGATCTGTTCGGCGAACAGGCAGTTCTGTGCGGCGGTCTTGTCGAACTGATCCGCATGGGTTTTGAGACCTTGGTCGAGGCAGGCTATGCGCCCGAGATGGCCTATTTCGAGTGCTTGCACGAGGTGAAGCTGATCGTGGACCTGATCTACGAAGGCGGTATCGCGAACATGAACTACTCGATCTCCAACACGGCGGAATACGGCGAGTATGTCAGCGGCCCACGCGTTCTGCCCTACGACGAGACGAAGGCGCGGATGAAAGCGGTTCTGACCGACATCCAGACTGGCAAGTTCGTGCGGGACTTCATGCAGGAAAACACCGTTGGACAACCGTTCTTCAAGGGCACGCGTCGCCTCAACGACGAGCACCAGATCGAAGAGGTGGGCAAGAACCTGCGCGGCATGATGCCGTGGATTTCCGCAGGCAAGCTGGTCGATCAGGAAAAGAACTGATTTCGAGGCGCGAAGCGCTCCTGCGCTCCGCCACCAAAAAACTGCGCGACCCGGTTCCGGGTCGCGTCGCCGTCAGGGCTCTGCATGCGCCGCGGTGACGAAAGCTTGAGCAAGCTGACGCGCGGTCGCTTCGGTCCCAAGCTGTTTCGCATATGCCAGAGCCGCCCCATTCAGATCGTCTTCGTTGCAATATCTGTATTCAACCAACAGGGATGCATCGAACTGATAAAAGAAATGGATATTGGCCACCGATTTGTCGTTCACAAACGGAACAGTGACGTGAAGCCGGTTCCAGTTATACGGGGAGTGTGGCTTTTCATCGCGACTGCCAACCGTGAAATGAGGAACGGGCGGTTTGCTATCGCCGTCTTTATACCAAACGTAGAGTTCGTTGTGGATGCTGCTCTTGGTTGTGTAGGCGCCGGCTTGATCAACAGGCGCCGTGATATTGACCGTCTCGGCAATCTCGCTGCGACGCATTGCTGGACCCTCCCTTATGTCTACGACACCCCAAGCTTGCACGAGGCTGGCGCACACTGCAAAGCTTTATGAGTGCAGCGGCCGGGACGCAGAGCGCACGGCTTCGACTTGGGAGGGGTCTTGTGCCTGCGGCAACCGGACCGCGACGCTGAGACATCTACGATAGGGGCTGGCGACAGCACTGGGTTGTGCGCACGACGATCATCCGGCTCTTCAGAGTTCTGCCCCGGTCAGCGCCGCATCAGACGTCCGCTGGTTTCGCAGTGCTGGGTTTGTCCGCCGCAAGCGTCGATTTCGAAGCGTCCGGATCCTGCATGCGGCGCTCAAGCTTTGCTTTGCTCACGAGACTGAACACGATCACGCCCAGCACTGTGATGAGAAAAAGAACCGGTACGAAAAACCACACATCCATCTTCCTATTCCTTTCAAATTGCTCAGTCCGATCAACGATCCTGCATAGACTTTGTTCCGTGCGGGCCTTGACCCTGCGTTTGATCCGGGCAAAGCCCGCGCCATGACGACGCCCGAGCCCCCTACCCTGCGCCACTGGTTTATGATCGCCACCCTCGGCCTGGTTTGGGGCGCAACCTTCATGTTCATAGAGATCGCGTTGGGAGGCCTTCCGCCCTTCTGGCTCGCCGCGTGGCGCCTGACACTTGGGGCGGCGCTGATGCTGGTGATCTGGCGCATCATGGGTGGTCGCTACCGCATCGGCACCGACCCGAGGGCGCGCTGGCCCTACGTTCTGATCTGCGGGGTCATAAGCACGGTTGTGCCCTTCACGCTTTTGTCCTGGGGCCAGCTGCACGTCGTGTCCAGTTTTGCCGGGGTGTCGATGGCGACCATCCCGCTGATGGTACTGCCGCTTGCGCATTTCTTCGTGCCCGGTGATCAGTTGACCAGGCGCAAATCCCTTGGGTTCGGCCTCGGGTTTGCGGGCACGCTTCTTTTGATCGGCCCGCAGGCGGTGGCAAGCAGCGGTTCGGATCTTGAGAACTGGGGGCGGCTGGCCTGTTTCGGGGCTGCCGCGTGCTATGCGATCAGTTCGATCATCCTGCGCAACTGCCCGCCGATAGACCCGATCGCGATGGCGACGTTGCTGCTGGCGGTCGGGGCAGTGATCGGCGTGCCGCTGGCTTGGGCGATGGAAGGGCCGCCCACACTCCCTGCGACGGAGCCTTTGGTAGCGCTGCTTATCCTCGCCTTCATTCCAACCGCGGCGGCCAACTACCTGCGCGTTCTCGTGGTGCGCAGTGCCGGACCGACGTTCATGACACTCACGAACTTTCAGGTACCGCTCTGGTCACTGGCGTTTGGCGCGCTGATCCTTGGCGAGCCTTTGCCCAAGACACTTCTCGTTGCGCTGGTGCTGATCCTGTCAGGCCTGACCCTCAGTCAGTGGAGCAGCCTGCGGCGCCTGTTCGGCGCCCGCATGTAGCTGTGTCGCACGCGCACGGTCACTCATCCTGTTTCTCGATCGGCTTCACCACCGTACCCGGCAGCACGATCGTGCCGTTCTTCATCAGCATGAAAACGCACACGGCCAAAAGCGCAAACAGGATCAGGATCACAAGAAAATACATCGGGTGCTTCCTCCAAGCGTGGTTTCTGACAGAGCGCGACGTCAGCCTGTCGCCTCTCGGCGCCAAGGCTTGCAGGTTTGGAGAGTCGTCGCAAATGGCGCAGCGCGCCTTGCTGCAAAACACGAACTAGCCGTCGACCCACGCCCGTTTTTTGAGCAGTCCAAAGGTCAGGCGGCGGCTTCGACCGCGCGAACAACGTCGTCGACAACCTGCGATAAAAGCGCGGCGTCCTCACATTCGGCCATGACGCGCACCAACGGTTCCGTCCCGGACTTTCGGATCAGAAGGCGGCCCTTTCCGGTCAGCGCGGCTTCGGCATCGGCCACCGCTCGCTGAACGGACGCCGCGTCGAGCGGTGTTGCCCCCGCCGCAAAGCGCACGTTTTTCAAAAGCTGCGGCACAGTCTCGAACGATCGGACCAGCTCCGATGCCCGGGCTTGTCGTCGCACCATTTCGGCCAGAAACTGCAACGCCGCCATAAGGCCGTCTCCGGTGGTGCCGTAATCCGTCATCACGATATGTCCCGATTGCTCCCCGCCGAGGTTCCACCCCCCCTGCCGCATCGCCTCCACAACATATCTGTCGCCAACCGGGGTGCGCACCAGCTTCAAACCCTCGCCCTGAAGAAACCGCTCCAGCCCGAGGTTCGACATCACCGTCGCAACGAGCGTTCCATCCAGCAAGCGGCCCTCGGAAGCCCACCGCGCTGCAAAGAGCGCCATGATCTGATCGCCATCCGCGATCTGTCCCGTCTCGTCCAGGATGATGACGCGGTCTGCATCCCCGTCGAGGCAAATCCCCATGTCCGCGCCGTGCGCCACAACAGCCTCCGCCGCGCTGCGCGGGGCGGTTGAGCCACAGTCCAGATTGATATTTCGGCCGTTCGGGCCGACACCTATCGGGATGACTTCGGCCCCCAACTCCCACAGAACGGCAGGCGCGACCTTGTAGGCCGCTCCGTTGGCGCAATCGACGACGACCTTGACCCCGTCGAGGCGCAAGTCCTCCGGAAAGGCCCTTTTGGCACGTTCTATATAGCGCCCCTGACCGTCATCGATACGCTTGGCGCGGCCGATATTCTCAGCTTTCGCGGGGGTGATGTCACCTGCGATGATGCTTTCGATCTCTTCCTCCGCCTCATCCGACAGCTTGTAGCCATCAGGCCCGAAGAACTTGATCCCGTTGTCGTCCGCCGGGTTATGACTGGCTGAAATCATCACGCCGACATCCGCGCGCATCGATTGTGTCAGCAGCGCCACCGCTGGGGTCGGAATTGGCCCCAGCAACAGTACGTTCATGCCCGTGGAGGTGAAACCCGCCGTCAGCGCGTTTTCGAACATGTAGCCCGATTGCCGCGTGTCCTTGCCGATCACGACACGGTGCCCGGAGGAGCCGTCCCTGCGAAAGTACCGTCCTGCTGCTGCCCCGAGCCGCAGCGCCAGATCAGCGGTCATTGGATGGGCATTCGCCGTTCCACGCACACCATCGGTGCCAAACATCGTGCGGCTCATGGCCCCTCCCTCCTCGTTAGATGGCCCCAAACCGTCAGAGCCTGCCGGGTTTCTTCTACATCATGGACCCGCAGAACCTGAACCCCTTGCGCTACCCCATGCAAGGCGACAGCGAGGGACCCGGGCAAGCGCTCAGCCGCGACCTGCGCGCCGGTCAGGGCGCCTATGAAGCTCTTGCGCGACGCCCCGAGCAGGATACCGCATCCGAGTCCGTGGAAAACACCGAGCGCGCGCAAAAGCTCGAGATTATGCGAAACCGTCTTGCCAAACCCGATGCCAACGTCGACCAGTACCCGGTTTCGCGGCATCCCCTGCGCCTCCATCGAGGACAGCTTGTTCTCAAGATAGTCATAAACATCCAGGACAGCATTCTGGTACTTGGGCGCGATCTGCATGGTATCCGGATTGCCCTGTGCATGCATGAGACATGCGGGCGCGCCGGTTTCCACGGCGAGACGCGACATCTCAGGATCATGGCTGAACGCAGAGACATCGTTGATCAGGTCCGCGCCCGCATCCAGCGCTGCACGCGCAACCGCAGCCTTGCGCGTGTCGATGGACAGCGGCGTTGTAAAACCCTCAGCACGCAGCCGGGCGATCAGGGGCACCGTGCGCGCGACCTCCTGATCGGGTGGGACTTCCTGTGCACCCGGGCGCGTGGACTCACCTCCGATGTCCAGAATGTCCGCGCCTTGCTCCAGCATATCCCGGGCATGCGCAAACCCTGCCTCCGCATCGTCGAAAAGCCCGCCGTCGGAGAAGCTGTCAGGTGTTGCGTTCAGAATTCCCATGATCCGAGGTTGATCGAGCGACAGCCCGGCAACAGGCGATCTGGGCGCGGTCAACCGGTCAAGGGCTGCGTGCCCGATTTCGGTGGCGCACTGGCGCTCCGGCGACTTGCCGCGGGAATAGCATATCACATCCGTGAACCGCACCCATCCACCCGCCAGCAGGTGGATGCCGTCCGGGTCCGGGACCGGGCCAAAGTAACGCGTGCTCATGACAACGGGTGAATCAGGAAATCATGCGGACGGCAAGGGGCGCACGCCCGCATCGTCCCACTCCAGCAATTCGATCGCGTCAAGCCGCTCGCCCAGCCAGCGCATCAAGGCGCGCGGATGCTCGGGCGCGGGCGTGGGGCCGTCCGCGGCATCCAACACCAGTTTCGACGGTGCCCAAACCGTGGTCTGACCTTGTCGCAGCGCCCAATCAATCTCGGCGCGTGTGGCCACAACCACGCAACGCGGGTCGCGCCCGGCGAGAACCCACGCATTCTGTTCAATCGACAACAGATCAATGCGGCGCTGTGCCCCGCGCACCGCCGAGTGCGGCGAGGGACGAGGCACCGGTCCCACGCACAGGATCAGGGGCTCGTCCAGCGCCTCCCACGCGTCCAGATACTCCGACAACTTGTGATCGTGAAGCGCGCTTTCGTGCAGGAAGACCAGGCGCGGGCGCGGTTCAGGTTCAAGTGGCGCAAGGCGAATTGCTTCGGCCTCGCGCACGATCTCGACGCCCAAGGCATACGGGCCGCGGTCCAGCTTCTCTATGCGGATAAACGCGCGCGCCGCCCTCGGATCCGCGAGGATACGTTCGGCGATACGCTCGGCCAGCGTCTCCAGAAGGTTGAGCCGCTCTTCCGCAAGGGCCGCATCGATCGCATCGGCGATCGTGTCATAGCTCAGGACCTTGTCGACATCGTCCGCCAGCGTTTCCGCTGCGGTGCGCACCTCGACCACGATATTGAAACGGATGGACTGGGTAGTGCCCCGCTCTGCCTGATAGGCCCCGATCTCGACCTCGCGGACATGATCTCGCAGCGAAATGCGGTCCCGTTCAGACATGGCTGCCGCGCGCTTTTCCGGATGCGCGAACGCCAGCAGTATTTCAGATGACATCGGTTGAGCCCATGCAAAGCCTGATCATGCAGGCGTCAAGGTCAGGCTAGCATTCAGTTGCAGGGGGGTCCTGCTCTAAAACCGGCATGTACCGCGACACAAGCGCCTCAGCGCGATGCGGTACGGCCCGGGTAGAACTGCCGATAGAACCTGTGCACCCCGATTTGTGCGGTCCGGATATACTTGCTGGCCCAACGGGGGTTTACGGCCGTGGTATGATAGTGCGTGGCGCCATCGGTCAGCGGGCGCTCCTGCGCGCCGAGGCTGAGTTCGGCGATCTTACCCACCCGTTCCCATGCCGCAGGTTCAGAGATGCGTTCCGGCAGCCCATCGCACGTATACGTGAACTGACAGGCATATTTGCGCCCCGTGCCCTGATTGATCACGCCGCAAACACTGTCAGGGTACCGGTCACTTTCCACTCGGTTCAGGATCACTTCGGCAACGGCGAACTGGCCCTTGATGCTTTCGCCGCGCGCCTCGAAGTAGAGAGCTTCGGACAAGCATTGCCACGCTGCGCCACCAGAAGATTCGGGCAGTCCGTCAATGAAATCGCGGCTGTACATGCGCGCACTCGGTTGTGGCGAAGTCTTGACCGGCTTGGAGAGGCGCTTCAGACGTGTCGCGGACAGGGATGACAACGCCCCTTGTTCCGTGCCCAGCAGACCTCGCAATTCCAGATCCATGACAGCCGTCGCATTCGAAGATGTCGAAACGGTCACGTCGGACATGGCAGGTCCGGCCAAAACAATTGCAGCGCCAAAACACAGCGCTTTGAAGGATCCTTTGACAGTCACCTTGTAGCCCCCTTAGGTAACGACAGCGAAGACTCGATTTCGCAGTCGCAGCATTTTACTTCGCAAACGCAGAAACTCTACGTTCACCGGGTGCTGATTAAGAGAACTGTAACCCTACGTCCACCCCCGTGGCAGGTTGGCAACAGTTTGTTTCAACTCAGGCAATTTGAAGGCAGCTAGCTGCCAGACCGCAAGACGCGCCCCAAAATATTGAAACGGCGCGGTTTTTTCTCCATCGGGACATCGGTCAGGGCCAGATGGGCTGCGGCCATACGCGCAACAGGCACCCGAAATGGCGAACAGGAAACGTACGTGAACCTTGCTTTTCGGCAAAAGTCTATCGAATCGGGATCACCGCCGTGCTCTCCACAGATTGACAAGGTCAAGTCAGATCGCGTTGCGCGCCCACGATCCGCGGCAATATTCAGAAGCTCGCCCACCCCGTCAGCATCCAGCGTATGAAACGGGTCTTCAGAGAAAACACCCTGCTGCACATACGACCCCATGAACCGGCCCGCATCGTCGCGGCTCAGACCATAGGTCATCTGGGTCAGGTCATTGGTCCCGAAAGACAGGAAATCCGTGATCTCGGCAATCTCGCCCGCTTTCAACGCGGCGCGCGGCGTTTCCACCATCACGCCCAACCGGTAATTGAAGCGCACGCCGCGTTCGGTGCGGACCGCGGCCGCCACGGCATCGATATTGGATTTGATCAGCTCCACCTCGCGCCGGGCCGAGACCAGCGGCAACATGATCTCGGGGGTGATGATGGCTCCGCGCAAACTGGCATCCAGGGTCGCCTCGAAAATCGCGCGCGCCTGCATGTCGTAGATCTCCGGCATTGCAATGCCGAGCCGCACGCCCCGCATCCCGAGCATGGGGTTGTATTCGCTCAGCGCTTCAATGCGCTGCGATACCGTGGAAACTGACAAATCGAGCGCCTCGGCAAGGCCAAACACCCCTTCGCGCGAGGTCGGCAGGAACTCGTGCAGTGGTGGGTCAAACAGCCGGATGCAGACGGGCTTGCCGCGCATGATCTCGAACAGGGATCCGAAATCCGCGCGTTGCATCGGCAGCAAGCGTTCAAGCGCGGCCGCGCGAGCCTCTGCGGTTTCGGCAAAGATCATCTCATGCATCACGGTCAGACGATCTTCGTCAAAGAACATATGCTCGGTGCGGCACAAACCGATCCCGTCCGCATCAAAACGCCGTGCGACTTCGGCATCGGCGGGCGTGTCCGCATTGACCCGTATGCCGATATCGCGGGCTTGGTCTGCCCAGGCCATCAGGGTCCGGAACGAGCCGTCCAGCGAGGGTTCGATCAAAGGCACCTCGCCAGCGAGGCACTCCCCGGCAGTGCCGTCCAGCGTTACCGTATCGCCCGCTGCGAAAACGCGCCCTCCGGGCAGGGTCATTTGCTTGGCCTTCACATCGATCGCCGCGCCACTGGTACCAACGATGCACGGTTTTCCAAGGCCCCGTGCGATCACCGCAGCGTGGCTGGTCATCCCACCTTTCTGGGTCATGACCGCCGCGGCTGCGTGCATCCCGCGAATGTCCTCCGGCGCGGTTTCCGGGCGCACAAGAATACACGGTGTATCCTGTGCCGCGGCCGCCTGTGCCGCAGCGGCAGAGAAAACCAGAACACCGGTCGCAGCCCCCGGGCTGGCCGCCATACCGCGCGCGATCACGTCGCGTGGCGCGGCCATGTCCACCTGACGGTGCAAGAGCTCTGGCAAAGCGCGCGGTTCGATCCGCAGCAGGGCATCCTCTTTGGTGATCACGCCGCTTTCCGCAAGGCTGACCGCAATCCGAACAGCAGCGCGCGGTGCCCTTGGCACCTTGACGGCATCGAGAACACTCAGTTTTCCGGCATCGAGCGCGAATTCGATCTGCATCTCTTCGCGCAGACCAGTGCGAAGGATATCGGACAGGGCTTGCAACTCAGCGAAGCCTTCGGGACAAACCTCTTCGAGCGACAAACCGCGCGTGTCCCGTTCAAGGTATAGCGCCTGCGCTGGCTTGGCGAGCGCCTCACGCCCCTGACTTTGGCTCAGATAGCGCCCGGTGATCTGCGGATGGCCAGTCTCGGAGCTCACGAACTGGATCACTCCGGACCCGGATTCCGGCGCGCCCAGGCCGAGCGCCATCCGTTGGACCACCAATCCAAGCCCTGCATCAACAGGCGCACCGCGCGACTGCCGCAACAGCCGCGCCGAGGGCCCCTCCCATGCGCGCGCCATCGACCTGAGCACGGTTGCCAACTGTTCGGCAGGGTCCTGGGGAAACGGTTCGTCCATTTCCTCCTGATAGATGTCCAATGCGCTCAGCAATCCTTCGCGCGAGTTGTCGACATCATCGAAAAGCTCCGGGTCAAGCCGGGCTACATCAACCGCAAACGACACGATGAAACGCAGATAAATCGACCGCGCAGCTTCCGACCCGATGGCTTCGGACAGGGAAACAAGCAGTGCATCGTTCATGCCGACATCCAGCACGGTCGATGGCCCGCCCCATTCCTGATACTCCGGGCTCGGACGGACCGACACCAGAGGATCGGCGCCAAACCCCGCAAGCAGCTCTGTCAGGTCAAAAGCCGTTCCGTTTGCGATCTTGTGGACGACGTCAAAGCCCAGAGCCACCGTATGCGGTACCGGCATATCAAGCCGGATCAGACGCTGGATGCACTTGGCACGCTGACCATGCGCCGCGCCGGACAGGGCGGCGGTCTTTGTCACAATGGTAAATGGCGCCTTTTTCTGCACCGCAGCGTACTCCTCGGCGACACGATAGCCAGCTTGCGAGCATTTGCAACTGTGACGGTTGATCCGTGCTAGCCGGAGATCTGGGTCAGATCAGCGACCTGAAGACAAACGGTGCGAATGCGGCTCAGCAGGTTCAGCCGGTTGCGGCGCAAGACCTGATTGTCGGAGTTCACCTGTACCGCCTCGAAAAACGCATCGACTTGCGGCCGGAGCCCGGCCATCGCAGCCATCGCGGTGCCGAAGTCTTCTGCCTTGAGCGCGGGCTGGATGGTGGCATCCGCCGCATCGAGCGCTTCGAACAGCGCCTTTTCCGCCGGGTCTTCGGCAAACTTGATGTCTGCGCCGTACGAATACTCGACCCCGTCCGCCTCTTCGGCTTGCGACAGGATGTTGTTCGCCCGCTTGAAGCCCTGCAACAGGTTCTCCCCGTTTTCGGTCTTGAGCGTCTGCGCCAGCGCCTCCGCCCGGTTCACCAGCAACCGAAGGTCGTCGTTGCCGTCCATGGCAAGGCAGGCGTCGATCACGTCATGGGGGATGTCCCGGTCGCGAAGGTAGACCTTCAGCCGGTCATGGAAAAAGGCAAGCAAATCGATGGACTTGTCGGGCACCTGGTCTTCGAGGCTGAGAAAACCGTCCGAGGGCGACCCCGTACGCGCATCGCGGACAGCGCGAAACGCAGCGCCAAAAACGCCATGATTGGCAATCTCCCGCAGCAGGTCCTCGACCTCTTCTTCCGCGATGGGATTGACCAGACTGGCCTTCTGGCGCACGAGCTGCGCATCAAACAACGGATCGAGTGGCAAGCGCAGGTCGTTCTCAAGCACGATCCGGATCACCCCAAGGGCGGCCCGACGCAGCGCGTAGGGGTCCTTGGAGCCGGTAGGCTTTTCATCAATCGCCCAGAAACCAGTCAATGTATCCAGCTTGTCTGCCAGCGCGACAGCCACCGAAAGTGGCGCCGTCGGCACATCGTCGGTCGGCCCGAGAGGGGCATAGTGGTCACGCGCAACGTCCGCCACTTCCTGCGGATGCCCGGCCTCGGCGATGTAATAGCGGCCCATCACCCCCTGAAGCTCCGGGAATTCATAGACCATTTCGGAACTCAGATCGGCCTTTGCCAGTTCCGCCGCCAACGCGGACTGATCCGGGTCGGTCCCGATTTGATCCGCAATGCCCCGCGCCAGCGCTGCGATACGGTCTATCCGCGCGGCCTGCGAGCCCAATTCCCGGTGAAACGTGACATTCGTCAGGCTGTCTCGCCACGGCTGCATACCAGCTTTCGCGATCCGGAGGTCGTTTTCCCAAAAGAACTTCGCATCCGCCAAACGCGCCGCCAGAACCTTCTGGTTGCCTGCCAGAATGGTGGCGCCGTGATCGGCCGTTTCCGTGTTCGCCACTGTCACAAATCGAACAATCTGTCCCGATTTGGCGTCTTTAACAGAGAAAAACTTTTGATGTTCCCGCATCGAGGTTTGCAGGACCTCCGGCGGCAGCGACAGGAAATCCTCCCCGATCTCGCCCATCAAGACAACCGGCCATTCGACCAGGCCAGCGACCTCTCGCAGCAACCCTGAGTCTTCGACCACCTCAAGCCCCTGCGCGAAGGCAGCGTTTTCAGCGTCGGCCCGGATGTGGTCGGCGCGGGCTTGCGGGTCAAGCACGACATGAGCACGTTTCAGCTTGGCCTCGTAGTCATCGAAACCTGTGACCTTGAGTGTGCCTTTCGACAGGAACCGATGGCCTTCGGTCACGTCCGATGCAGCGATCCCGTCTATACTCACGGGCACGACCTCCGCTCCTTCTTCGGTGCGAAGCAGGCAGAGAATTCGGTGCAACGGACGCACCCAGCGCAATGTCCCGCTGCCCCAGCGCATGGACTTGGGCCAAGGAAACGTCCGGACTGTTTCCTCCAGCACCTCGGCCACGATCTCTGCCGCGGGTCGCCAGGGACGTTCGATCACTGCAAACAGAACATCGCCTTTTTTTGTCTCGCGGCTCTCAAGCTGATCGCGGCTCAGGCCGGTTGCGCGCAAGAACCCGTCGATCGCCTTGTCGGGCGCATCGGCTCGCGGCCCCTTGCGCTCTTCGCGTACCGGTGCGGAAGCGGCCAACACATCCGAAACAACCAGCGTAAGACGCCGCGGGGTCGCAAAAGCCTTTGCCCCGGCATAGGTCAACCCGGCTTCCACCAACCCATTGGTGACCAGTTTTTGCAGATCGGCTGCTGCCTTGGCCTGCATCCGGGCGGGTATTTCCTCGGAGAAGAGTTCGATCAGAAGCTCGGGCATCGGTTAATCCGCGTATTTTTTATTGAGTTGGTGCCAGGCAAAGGCGCGCCCGTCGTCATAGACCGCAACGATCCGGTCGACGCCATCGGCAATTTCCGCCTCGCCCAGAAACGCGATCGCCTCCCCACTGGCCAGCGCCGCTCCGATGGACGGCGCGTCGAAGCAGTCAAACCAGCCCGGCGCGTTCAGGGGCACGGCATCATCGCGGATCACATAGCTTTCGGTCAGCAGCGCAAGGCTCTCGGTCGTCCGGAAACAGGCCCGGAACCGCAACGGGCTCGAGTCCCCGTCGATCGCCTGCACATTTGTGGTCAGCATCGCCTCCGGCGCGCTGGTCTCATCGAGCGGGGTCAGACGGATCGTGACTGCGTCTGCAGCGACCTCCTCGTAATAGGCAAACACCTGCGTGTAATAGACCACTGCGCCAAAGATCAGTGCAAACCCCACGATCAATCCTCCGACCAACTTGCCGCCGGTCATACAGGCTCAGGCGTCCAGCCCCCCGCCGGTGTTTGCACGAATGCGTCTGCGCAGGCCTTGGCCAGCGTCCGGACCCGGCCAATATAGGCCTGTCGTTCCGTGACGGAGATAACCCCGCGCGCGTCCAGCAGGTTGAAGATATGGCTCGCCTTGATGCACTGGTCATAGGCGGGATGCGCCATGACAATGCGCTTGCCAGTCTTGGAATCCACGGCCTCCTGCGCCAAAATCCGCGCGCACTCGGCCTCGGCCTCCTCAAAATGGCGCAACAGAACGTCCGTATCGGCCACATCGAAATTCCAGCGGCTGTATTCCTGTTCGGTCTGTTGGAATACATCGCCATAGCTGAGCGGGATCGGTGTTTGCGGGTCGTTGTAGGGCATGTCCATGACGTGATCGACGCCAAGCACATACATCGCAAGCCGTTCCAGCCCATAGGTGAGCTCGCCTGACACCGGCGTGCAATCATGGCCTCCAACCTGTTGGAAATAGGTGAACTGCGAGACCTCCATCCCGTCGCACCAAACCTCCCACCCGAGGCCCCAGGCACCCAGCGTCGGACTTTCCCAATCATCTTCGACAAACCGGATGTCATGCAACGATGCGTCGATCCCGATGGTCTCCAGCGAGCCGAGATAGAGCGACTGCAGATCAGGCGGGCTGGGTTTGATAATGACCTGATACTGATAATAGTGCTGCAAACGGTTCGGGTTCTCGCCATAACGGCCATCGGTGGGGCGTCTGGATGGCTGAACATACGCCGCAGCCCAGGGTCGATCCCCCAGTGCACGCAGGGTTGTGGCCGGATGAAACGTGCCCGCGCCGACTTCCATGTCGTAGGGTTGCAGCACTGCGCAGCCCTGGGCAGCCCAATAGGTCTGCAAGCGCAGGATGATTTCCTGAAACGAACGCGGGGTGTCCATGGCGGTGCCTTCCCTGAAGCCGCGTTCTCAATAGGCAACAGCCCGCGGGGGGTCAATTCCGCGCGCACCCTTTCGGCGTGCAAACCGGAGCCGTTTTGCTAGATTGCGCGACAACGACAGGCCGCGGGAGAGGCCGAGACACCGGAGCAGCTTATGAAACAGACCATTTTCGCGCTATGTGCGCTCGTTTTCCTCCTCATAACGCCCACCGCGCAGGCGCAGGAGCAGGTCTGGATTCAGGTCGAAGCTCTGCCGACTCTGTCGCAGGCCGAAGAGCGTGCGCGAGTCTACGCCTCAGCGTTCGAAAACGTGGTCGGCTTTCGCCTGAACTCCGGCTGGTATGCCATCGCGCTAGGGCCGCTCAGCCGGTTCGAGGCAGAACAGTCCCTGCGCAACTATCGCCTGTTGGGGGATGTGCCGCGTGACAGTTTTCTGGCTGATGGGCGTGGCTACGCACAACGCTTCTGGCCCGCTGGGACTCTGCCGCCTGCAACGGACCCCGTGGTCCCGACAGTCGAAGAAACGCCGCCCGCCCCGTCAGACGAAACGCCCCGTGAAGCACGTGCCAGCGAGCGCGCCCTGGACCGCCCGGCGCGCGAAGCTCTACAAGTCGCGCTGAAATGGTTCGGCTTCTACACCTCGACCATCGACGGAGCGTTCGGGCCCGGCACGCGGCGCGCGATGTCGGATTACCAAAGCGCCTTTGGGGATGATCCGACCGGAGTTCTGACAACTGCACAGCGTGCGCGCCTGCTGGAGGCCTATCGCGGCGATCTGTCAGCGTTGGGCATGGCACCAGTGACAAGTGCCGAGGCGGGTGTCTCTGTGGAAATGCCTCTTGGACTCGTGGCCTTTGACCGGTTCGAGCCGCCATTCGTGCATTACGAGGGCACGGGCGATGCCAAAGCCCTGCTGATCAGCCAGTCGGGCAATGCCGCGACCCTGCGCAGCCTCTACGAGACGATGCAAACGCTTGAGATCGTACCCCGCGAAGGGGCACGCAGCATCGGGCGTGACAGCTTCACGTTGGAAGGCGCGAACGATCGCATCGCCTCGTATACCTACGCCGCGCTGGACGACGGCGCAATAAAGGGGTTCACGCTGGTCTGGCCGCGCAGCGATGCACGGCTGATGTCGAAAGCCGCGCAATTGATGCGGGACAGTTTCGAAGTGACCGAAGGCGTTCTGGACCCCGCCCTTGCAGACCCGAGTGCCGAACAGCGGATCGACCTGCTTGCGGGGCTCGAAATCCGCAAGCCACTACGCACCCTGTCGGGGTTCTACGTGACCGACCGGGGGGATGTTCTGACCACTGATACATCTCTGCAGAGCTGCGGGCGCGTCACCATCGGCGAGACCGAGGCTAGGCTTCAGGTCGCCGACCCAGATCTGGGCATTGTGGTTCTGAGCCCTGCGGAACGCCTGGCGCCGATGTCGGTGGCCCGGTTCGCGCAAACACCGGGGCGTCTGCAATCACGGATCGCCATTGCAGGCTACCCTTATGCGGGCGTGTTGGACGCGGCCACGCTCAGCTTCGGGCAACTGGCCGATTTGCAAGGCCTCCAGGGTCAGGACACGGTGAGCCGTCTGGCAATCGAAGTTACCCCCGGTGATGTGGGCGGACCAGTTCTGGACAGCACCGGGCAAGTCCTTGGCATGCTTTTGGCACGCGAGGATGATGCTGCACGCCAACTTCCTGACGACGTGAATTTTGCCGCTGCTGCGGCCGTGCTTGCAGACCGGCTTGAAGCCGCGGGTGTGTCCGTAGGACGATCCGACGCGAGCCGCGAAAGCCTGGCTCCAGAGCGTCTTGCGCAACTGGCGTCCGGCATGACCGTACTTGTGTCCTGTTGGGAATAGGCGGAGGTCTGATCAGGCCTGCCAGAACCGACGGGTGAAAATCGCGAACACCACCATCAATTCCAGCCGTCCGATCAGCATCGCCGCGGCAAGGATCCACTTCGCCGTGTCGTTCACTTCGGCGAAATTGCCCGCGGGCCCGATCTGGTCGCCCAGCCCGGGACCAATATTGCCCAGGGCCGTCGCTGCGCCTGAGACAGACGTGATGAAATCGAGACCGGTCATGGCGAGCAGGATCGACAGGATCCCGAGCGAGACCGTGAACATCACGAAAAACGCCATCACCGACGACAAGACGTCTTCGGACACGGGGCGTCCGCCAAACCGGGGAGAAAACAACCCGTGCGGGCTGCGGATACGCCGGATCTGCGACAGGATAGAAGCGATCAGAAGTTGATAGCGGAAGACCTTGATGGAACAGGAAGTGGACCCGGCGCAGCCACCGATCAGGCCTGCGAAGAACAACACCACCACCGGGAAAGCCCCCCAGAGCATGTAGTCGTCGCTGGCATATCCGGTACCGGTCAGGATGGACACGCTATTGAAGAGAGACTTGCGAAATGCCGGCTCGCTTGGCGTGTCGATGGCAAACATCTTCCATAATGCGACCAGCGCGACAACCACCGCGACTGTGCCGAAAAATGCCCGTATCTGGGGATCCATCAGCATCGGTTTCGCGCTGCCGCCGACAAGTTGGACGAACCGCACGAACGGCAGGGCGGCCATAAGCATGAACACCACCGCCGCGTATTCAATCGCGCCGGAGTAGTCGCTGAAACTGGCGTCCGTGTTGGCGAACCCCCCTGTGGCAACCGTGGTCATGGCGTGCACTGTCGCGTCGAAAGGCGTCATCCCCAGGATCAGGTAGACCAGCGCACAAGTCCCGGTAAGACTGAGATATATAACCGATATGCGCGATGCGATTTCCGTTGCGCGCGGCAGGATTTTTCCGAACGTATCGAACCCCTCGGAACGAAAGATCTGCATGCCACCGATGCGCAGTTCCGGCAGGAACACCATGGCCACAACGATAATGCCGATCCCGCCGAACCATTGCATGAGCCCGCGCCAGAGCAACAGCCCCGGTGGCAGATTCTCAAGGCCGCTGAAGACGGTCGATCCAGTTGTGGTCAGGCCGGACATCGCCTCGAAAAACGCATCAACATATCGCGCTTCAGTCGCGCCGAAAACGAAAGGCAGAGCCGCAAAGACCGGAAGCGTGAGCCAGACCCCCGTGGTCAGCAAAAACGTCTGCTGAATGCTCAGGCGTTCGCGCTCGGCGTTGGCGCAGGCCACAGCGGTCAGCCCGCCGGTCAGGCCCGTGACCGCACCAGCCTCCAGAAAGACCTGCCAGTGATCATTCCCCGCGAGGAAATCAAACAGCATCGGCACCGACATGGAGGCCCCCAAGGCAGCCACCAGCAGGCCAATGACATATCCAACTGGACGCAGATCAAACATCGCGATCAGGCTTGGGCTGTGTCTTGGATGCTGTCAACGGCACAATCGCTGCGCGTGGCTCAGGTCTTTGTGCGAAAAAGCTGCCCATGCGCGCCCTTGTCCTTGCGCAGATCAGATCGTTTTTCAGCGTGAAGAGCACGACCAGCGATAACCCCCGGACGCGCACCACACTCCGCAAGCCAACGTTTCATGTGCGGTTTGTCATCCAGGGTCTGCTGCTGGCCCTCCCACAAGGACGCCCAGGGCCAGACCGCCATATCCGCGATGGAGAAGACATCGCCTGCCACGTATTCTGACCGCGCCAGTTGGCGGTCCAGCACACCGTAAAGGCGCGCGACCTCTGCCCGGTAGCGGTCCTTGGCATAGGGCAGTCCCATTTCCTCGAGTGCGATGGAGACTTCCCATCCGTTCGGTGTGGGCCAGAAAAAGAAGTCAATCGCGTCAGACATGGGACCTCCGCAGCGCGGTCAGGCCCTGAAAGTCCATGTCCTTCTCGAGCAGGGCAAGCCTTAATCGGCCAGAACGCTGCCATCTGCCATACGACTACGGGCAAAGGTTTGGAATACCGGAACATCCTTGCCGGACAGAAGGTCGGCGTAGAACTCCATCAACCCCCCGCGCAGATAGGCGCTCCAATGGCAAACTCGGGCCTTGCGAGGCGCCACACGGTGACCCAAGGCCGCCAGCTGTGCAAGCTCCCCGTCCGTCCCCAGGCTCAGCGAGATCCAGTTCGGTGCATCAGGTGCGCGCTGGCCCAAGGCAGTCCCGGTTTCCTTGTGGCGGAGGGAACGGACCAAGAGAGCATCGAAAAGCCAATTCTCCAACGGGCTGATCTGCAAGATCTCCGTCGCCTGCGCGGCCGGATTGCGCAGAGCACGCTGCGCAGGGGCAGTGAACTCCGCCGGGGCCAGCAGGATAGCTTGCTTGACCACGGGTCTTTTCAGCGAACGCAAGCAGCTCAAGGCAACACGCGCGCCCAAGGAATGGGCCATCAGTTTTATCGGATGCCCGGGCATGAGGGCAGCCACTGCATTCAGCAAATCCGCCAACGCAGTACCGACTTGCGCGGCGTGATCATAGGCATCCGCCAGTTTGCAGCGCGCAGACCAACCAACCGCAAGGCACAGCCCGGGATCATCAGGCTGATCCAGAAAGCCCAATGCCTCCAACCACGACATTTGGCGTCTCGGCAAGCCGGGTTCGGGTTGAACGGCGTACAGGCTGGTGTGTGGATTGGCGTTCTGCCGGGCCGGATCGTACCGGTAGCCGTGCAAAAGCACCACGATCGGTGCTCCGGGCCTGATCTCCCGTGCGGCATCACCCAGTGCAGTCATAAGGCCGGAAGATGTCTCGTGTGCCGGCTGAAACGTGCCGTCGCGATGTGTAAGGTTAATCACGCCCATATGACAGAACCTCGCTGCCTAGCCCCCCTACATCTTGGGGTCAGTCGGTACAGACACACTACGAAGCTGAGATGAAGCTTTTGTTAGAGCTGCGTGACGGTGGTTGACCACAACACGCAACACCCCTACGAACTCCGGCATGTGGTGATTTGTTACCGGATTGCAGGCCACGTAAAACAAGCTGCTAAAGAGGTCGCGGTGTATCACCGTCGGTCTCGCCCGGTTACGCAGACGACGGAGACCCGACATGACCGACTGGAAACCCCGCACCAAACTCGTCCATTCCGGCACGCGCCGAAGCCAGTATGGCGAAGTATCGGAGTCGATTTTTCTGACACAGGGCTTTGTCTACGACACCGCTGAAGCCGCCGAAGCCCGTTTCATCGAAACCGGACCGGACGAGTTCATCTACGCCCGCTACGGGAATCCGACCGTGCGCATGTTCGAAGACAGGATCGCAGCGCTTGAAGGAACCGAGGATGCGTTTGCGACGGCCTCAGGCATGGCGGCTGTAAACGGCACACTGGCCGCCATGCTGCAAGCGGGCGACCATGTCGTTTCGGCGCGCGCCCTTTTCGGATCGTGCCTGTATATTCTGGAGAACATTTTGACCCGCTACGGGGTTGAAGTCACCTTTGTGGACGGCACCGACAACGACGCCTGGGCAGCAGCGATCCGGCCAGACACCAAGGCCGTTTTCCTCGAAACAGTATCGAACCCGACGCTCGAAGTGATCGATCTGAGGGCCGTATCCGACATGGCGCACAAGGTCGGTGCGACTGTCATCGTCGACAATGTGTTTGCCACGCCGGTCTTTTCGCGCTCCATTGAATTGGGCGCAGATGTAATCATCTACTCCGCGACCAAGCATATCGACGGACAGGGACGCTGCCTTGGCGGTGTGATTTGCGGCACGAAGGACTTTGTGCGCAACACCGCAGAACCGTACCTGAAACATACGGGCGGCTCGTTGAGCCCGTTCAACGCGTGGGTAATGCTAAAGGGTCTTGAAACGATGGACCTTCGCGTACGCGCTCAGGCGGAAACCGCTCTCGCATTGGCCGAGGCGGTTGAGGGGCACCCGGCGCTTGCAAAGGTGCTCTATCCGCACCTGCCTTCGCATCCTCAACACGCTGTTGCCATCGACCAGATGGGCTCCGGCGGCACTGTCATGTCGCTCGATCTGTCTGGGGGCAAAGCAGCGGCCTTCGCCTTTCTCAACGCGCTGGAGATTGTCACTATCTCAAACAACCTGGGCGATGCGAAATCCATTGCCACACATCCGGCAACCACGACCCATCAACGGTTGACCGACGCACAACGGGCGGACTTGGGCATAACTGATGGCATGGTGCGTCTTTCGGTCGGGCTTGAGGACACGGGCGATTTGCTGGCCGATGTGCGCCGTGGACTTGCAGCTGCCACGGCAGTGTAGAGACGCAATATCCGTCAGACAACAGGTTGAAATGTGGTGTAAACTTTAATTTACACCTCTTTTCGTCGCGGCTAAAACCTCTATCTTACAAATACTTATAATAAAGGCGCTGGACGTTGTGCGCCACGCCTCCATATGTTGGAGGCTTCGAATTTCTGGGATGCGAAAGGGCTGCCCATATGAACATTCACACGCCGGATATCGACAAACTGCCAAACCGCGATGAGGTTGAGCGCGCACTTGCGCTGGTCCGCAGCTGGGCGGGGACCGCAACAGCGGCAGAGATCGAGACGCTGGATCCGGCCATCTCTCGCCTCTTGCCGGATGCGCCCGAAACGTATCCGGCACTTGCGCGCGCGTATCCGGAAGAGTTCACGGTGGACGAGGCGTACAAGGACTCCCTGCCGGACCTTCAGAATGGGCCTTCGA
Organism: Tropicimonas sp. S265A; assembly: GCF_049800835.1. Classification (NCBI taxonomy): domain Bacteria; kingdom Pseudomonadati; phylum Pseudomonadota; class Alphaproteobacteria; order Rhodobacterales; family Roseobacteraceae; genus Tropicimonas; species Tropicimonas sp. S265A. Next base: position 54,817 of record NZ_JBNAFU010000004.1, on the reverse strand, counting down.
GCCTGATCCGTGGCGCGCGGGCACAGATACAGCATGTTGGCATCTCGAACTTTCGGCTACCGATCCGGTTCCACACCCGAGACAACGGCGACCTGACGCTTGAAACCTCCGTGACTGGCTCGGTCAGCCTCGAGGCGGAAAAGAAGGGCATCAACATGTCGCGCATCATGCGCACCTTCTACAAGCATGCCGAACAAACCTTCAGTTTCGAAGTCATTGAGCGTGCGCTCGATGCCTACAAGACCGACCTTGAAAGCTTTGACGCGCGCATCCAGATGCGGTTTTCTTTCCCAATGAGGGTCGAAAGCCTGCGGTCGGGGCTGTCGGGATATCAATACTACGACATCGCGCTAGAGGTTGCCGATCAGGACGGCGTGCGCAAACGCTTCATGCACCTTGATTACGTGTATTCCTCAACCTGCCCATGCTCGCTTGAGCTGTCTGAGCATGCCCGTCAATACCGCGGTCAGTTGGCCACCCCGCACTCGCAACGCTCTGTTGCCCGCATTTCGGTCGAACTGACGTGCGAGGCAGATGACTGCCTGTGGTTCGAGGACCTCGTGGAACTGTGTCGCGACGCGATCCCGACCGAAACGCAAGTGATGGTCAAGCGCGAGGATGAACAGGCATTCGCCGAATTGAATGCCGCGAACCCAATCTTCGTCGAGGATGCGGCACGCAGCTTCTGCCAGGCACTTCAGGCTGACATGAGGATCGGGGATTTCCGGATCGTCGCCAGCCATCAGGAAAGCCTGCACAGTCACGACGCGATCAGCGTATTGACCGAAGGAACAAGCTTTGCCGCAGAGAGTCTGGATCCGCGCCTGTTTCAGACATTGTTCCACACCGGCTAGGAATGTTCCTCCGCCGCGGTTTCGGCCAAAGCGCGGTTATACGCCTTCAACGCGTCAACCTGAAACAGAGCCCCCCAAAGTCGCGGGGGCTCTTTTTCGGACCCGATACTGACAACCGGGATAAAATCCAGGTTCGTCCGCTCGAAAATCGGCATCGCCGCTTCCAGGTTGGAACTGGCATCCAGATACAGGCCGTCGCCGATCAAATCCCAACAGCGGTCATCGGGTGCAGCCTTGGGATGACCAACGGGTCGCATGATCTTGGCCACGCGCACCACCGACAGCAGATACGCCTGTGGACCCGCCGCGAGGTGGACATCCCGCCGCTCCAGCTGGGTTAGAAAGAACGATCGGTCCACGATCCGGCTGGCCAGCGCCGTAGACAGCGACACGGCCACCATGACTGCCAACCCTGTCTGCCAGTCACCGGTGAGTTCGAACACGATCAGCGTGGTGGAAATCGGGGCCCCGAGGACTGCGGCCGCAACAGCCCCCATACCGGCAAGCGCGTAAAGCAGTTCCGAGCCGGACACTTCAGGGAAGAAGCCCGTTGCGATAATCCCGAATGCCAGACCGGTCAGTGCCCCGAGCATCAGAGATGGCGAGAAGATGCCCCCCCCCATGCGACCCGCCATGGTGATCGCAACCGCGAGCACCTTGAGCGCAGCAAAGACGATCGCCTCGTGCAACAGAAGTCCGCCCGTCAACGCGTTTGAAGTTGTCTCGTATCCGACCCCGATGATGTGCGGATAGTAAACGGCGATCCCGCCCAGAAGTGCCCCGGCGATGCCCGGTCGCATCCAGCCTGGAATGGCGAATTTCTCCTGTAGGTAATTGCCGACATCGTCCGTCCAAAAGACCGATTTCATCAGAATAACCGCCACCAGACCGCTGACGAGACCGAGGATCAGAAAGGCAGGCAGTTCGACATAGAACGCAAGCGCACTGGTTACGGGAAGGGAGTATTCCGTTACATCCCCGAATTCGAGGCGGTTGATCACGGTGCCTGCTGCTGATGCGATCACGATGGGCGCAAACGCATGAACAGCGAAATGGCGCAAAACGACCTCGAGCGCGAACAGAGCGCCTGCAATCGGAGCATTGAACGACGCGGACACTGCCGCGGCGACGGCACATCCCAACAGATCCCGCCCCGTGATCCCATCCGCGTGGATGCGATCCGACACCCAGGAGGAAATCATCGCTGCGAGATGAACCACCGGACCCTCGCGCCCTGTGGACCCCCCGGTCGAGAGCGTGATCCAACTGGCCACGGCCGATGCGGCCCCTTCCTTGATCTCCACCCGGCCATCATGGAGCGCGGCGCCCTCTATCACATCTGCGACGGATCTTACGCGACCGTCGGGCGTAAACTTCTGCAGGATCAGACCGACAAGGAGCCCTCCGATAACCGGCACAAGAACCACCCACCACCAAGGCAGAGCATCCACGGCATCCACCAGGGCGCGCACGTCCTCATGCCCGTACATCAGGGTTTGCAGCGCTGAGATGGCCTTTCGGAAAATCAATGCCGTGAACCCGGCTGCAATTCCGATCACCAACGCAATAAACCAGAACTGGATCTGGCTCGGCCCCCGTCGGCGCACCGCCTGTACGGCCTGCCGTAAAGCAGTTCGGGCGCTTCCGATCTGTTCTGATAGAAATCTGCGTGTCGATTTGGCCATACGCGGCGGTGCTTTGATAACAGGAGCTGCCTGTCGCAGCCCTTTGAACAAAAAGACTAACCGTAGATCAGCTTATAAGAAAGACCACGTCGGAACGCAGTTCTTATGCCGCACTCAACAAGGCTTCTGCCGCCTGCCGCGCGGCATCCGTGACCCGGTCGCCCGAGATCATGCGTGCAATCTCGTCCACCCGGTCGTGTGGATCGAGCGGCACCACGCGCGACAGGGTTGTCTCGTCGACCACTGACTTTTCGATCCGCCAATGCTGCGCCGCCAAGGCCGCCACCTGCGGGGAATGGGTCACGACGAGAACCTGTCCCTCTGCAGCCAGCGCTTGCAGGCGTCGCCCCACGGCATCGGCGGTCGCCCCACCAACCCCACGATCAATCTCGTCAAAGATCAGCGTCAGCCCATCATTTTCGGCGGTCAGGCAAACCTTCAGCGCGAGGAGAAACCGCGAAAGCTCTCCGCCGGATGCGATCTTGTTCAAGGGACCGGACGGCGCACCGGGATTCGTTGCCACGGTAAAGGTTACGCGATCCGCACCCGTCGGCCCGGCATCGCCTTGCACGATCTCTGTTCTGAAAACAGCGCGGTCCATCTTCAGTGGTGCCAGTTCAGACACCATGGCTGCATCGAGCCGCCGTGCCGCTTCCGTCCGCGCCGCGGTCAAGCTCTGTGCAGCCCCCGCATAGGCTTGTTCCGCAGCCGTCAGCTCAACTTGCAAGGCAGCCAAACGGGTTTCGCCGCCATCGATGGCCTCCAGCCGGACGCGCAGGGTTTCAGCATGAGTGGCCAGCTCATCCGGCATGACACCATGCTTTCGGGCGAGACTACGCAGGGCGAAAAGCCGTTCTTCTGTCTGCTCCAACTCAATGGGGTCAAAGGCGAGACCATTCAGGAACGCCGCCGTTGCATCACTTGCTTCACCCAACTCGACCAATGCGCGGGACAGGGCCGCGAGCGGGGCGTCAAGCGCTCCTTCCGCGCGATCGGCCACATCCTCCAGCCAGCGGATTGCATCGGTCAGACGTCCCTCCGCACCGTCCTCGGCCATGGCTGCACTCGCACGCGCGACATCATCGCGTATCTTCTCTGCGCCCTGCATGAGGCGACGCCTGCGGTCAAGGTCGGCCTCTTCACCGACCTGCGGATCAAGCGCGTCCAGCTCCTCAACCGCATGCCGCAGAAAGCCTTCGTCTGCGGCCGCGGTCTTCTGGGTTTCGAGCGCTGCGTCAAGCGCGGCGCGCGCGGCCTGGCGCGCCGACCACGCGTCCCGCACCGCCGCAATCAAATCGCTGTAGCCCCCATAGGCGTCGAGCAGCGCGCAATGCGCACGCGGGTTGAGCAGACCCCTGTCATCCTGTTGACCGTGCAACTCCACCAGAACGTCGGACAACGCGCGGAGAACCGCACCCGAGCAACTGCGGTCGTTGACGTAAGCGCTTTTGCGCCCTTCGGAAGTGTTCACACGCCGCAGAACCAGATCGCCATCCTCAAACGGCAAGCCTGCGTCGCGAAGAACCTCGAATGCCGGGTGGGAAGGGGCCAGATCGAAGACCGCCGTCACCTCGCCCTGTGCCGCGCCCCGGCGAACAAGATCGGCGCGCCCGCGCCATCCGAGGACAAAGCCCAGAGCATCAAGCAGAATTGACTTACCCGCGCCGGTTTCACCGGTCAGAGCGTTCAGTCCCGCCCTAAAGTCCAGTGCCAAGTGGTCAATAATCAGGATATCGCGGATTTCCAGACGAGCGAGCATCGGGTCAACTCAATAGATCAGCAAGAGCGCGTCCATATCTTGTGGCCCAAAGCTCCGAGACCCGCAAGAGATACGATGCGGTTTATAACCACTCGCCGCGGATCACCTGCCTGTAGATGGTTGATAGCCACCCTGTACCTTGCGCCTCGGGCACCAGCCCGCGTTCGGTAAGCAGTTGGAAGCTCGCGTTGTACCACTCCGACCCCTGATAGTTGAAGCCAAGGATCGCACCTGCCGTTTGCGCCTCGTCCGTCAGACCGAGCGAAAGGTAGGCTTCGACAAGACGATGCAAGGCCTCGGGCGTGTGCGTGGTCGTCTGGAAATCCTCGACCACAACACGGAACCGGTTGATGGCGGCGGTGTAGTGCTTGCGCTTGAGGTAATAGCGGCCGATCTCCATCTCCTTCGCTGCGAGATGGTCAAAGGCCAGGTCGAATTTCAGTATGGATGACTTGGCGTACTCACTTCCAGGATACACCTCGATCACGGTTCGCAGCGCCTGCAAGGCTTGAAAGGTCAGCCCCTGATCGCGCCCGATGGCATCGATCTGGTCGTAATAGCTAAGTGCCAGAAGGTACTGCGCATAGGCTGCGTCTTCGTCCGCCGGATAGAAATCGAGATAGCGTTGCGCCGCAATGCGGCTGTTCTCGTAGTCACCATCCCGGTGGAAGGTGAAGGCCTGCATGATCAACGCACGCTTGGCGAACTCCGAGTACGGGTAAAGGCGCTCGACCTCGCCAAAGTAACGCGCGGCCACTTCGAGGTTGTTCTGCTCAAGTTCGAACTCCGCGCGATCGTAAATCGCGTCCGGAGGAGATGTTTCCAACGGGGGAAACTCTTCGCGGTTGCCACCGCCGCAGGCAGCCAGCCCTATCAACCCAAGTCCGAGGACCGCGTACCGAATGGCGTGCTTGCGAAGCTGCATTGCCCCCTCAAAAACCGTTATCTGACGCTGTGCTGACTGCACTTCTCGCGACCTCTAACACAGAAAATCAGGGGGCAAAACGGTGTTTACGGAATTGAGGCGGGCATGCGGGTTTCGACACTAAGCGTGCCGTAAGGTCACGCCACCAGACGCATATCTGCTGCGTGCAAATTCGCGCCTGGAAGCAAAGCCGCCAGTTGCGGTGTGCATGTCTCGACCGCGTAGTTTGCAGGATCGGCAAACAGTGCGCGTAGCAGCGTATTCGTCAGGCTGTGACCGGATTTGTCGCCAGTGTAACGGGCCAGAAGGGGCGCACCGGCCAGCGCCAGGTCGCCCAGGGCATCCAGCATCTTGTGACGCACGGCTTCGTCGGTATGACGGAACCCACCGGGGCTGAGAACGCGAGGGCCATCAACCACCACCGCGTTGCGATAATTGCCCCCAAGCGCGAGACCCGCCGCGCGCATCTTGTCCACATCGGCCTGACGGCAGAAGGTACGACTGTCGCACAACTCCCGCACGAAAGCGCCGTTCGCCAGCGACATGGTTTTGGATTGTGTTCCGATCGCCTCGTCACTGAATGAGATATCGAATGCGATCTCGAAAATATCAGAGGGCTGCAGCACCGCGCGCGCCTCTCCGTCGGTCACTTCGACCCGGCGCAGAACACGCAGAACCTGAGCGGGTTCGGCCTGCTCCACAACACCTGCCGCGAGGAAAGCGGAAACGAACTGGGCCGAACTGCCATCGAGGATCGGCACTTCCGGCCCGTCCAACTCCACAAGAGCGTTCTGGATGCCACAGCCTGCAAGGGCCGCCATGATATGTTCAACGGTCGAGACCGTCACCCCTGCGTCATTGACAAGGCGCGTGCAAAGCGGGGTGCGCTCCACCTGGTTCCACCGGGCAGCAACAAGGTTGTCAGCCGTATCCACGTCTGTACGCCGGAACCAGATGCCGTAATTCGCCGATGCCGGCGACACGGTGATCCGAACCGCGCATCCGCTGTGCAGACCGGTGCCATCAAAGCTCACTCGTGATCTGAGGGTCTTTTGCACGTTTACCTCGTTTCCCCACCTTTTCATGGCGGCTATCGTCAGATAAGTCAGCAACCCTCACCCACTCAACTCAATCTTTGCAACGGCGTGAAACAAACGCGGCTCCCAGTGGGCGGCAACTTGCCCACCCCCCTTGAAGTATCTGTTTATAATAAGAAAAGCCGCCCTTCGGCGGCTTTTCGCTCAGTTATCTGTTTAGATTGCTAGTTCGCTTGACGCCGAAGGAAGGCCGGGATTTCCACCTTTTCCATCTCGGGATCCACCGGTTCAGCCTCGTGGTCCGATACGGTCAAACGCGGGCTGGGGCGTGGCTGTTCACGCGGCGTGTCGGCCTGATCCTGCGGATGCCCTGTCATGCGGTTGATCAAAGAGTTGATCCCGAAGCCTCGTTTTTCTGCAGCATCGGCAGGCAGTTGAGGCCGGGCCGGGGCCGCCACATTACGCGTAGATCCCACCGCCGTACGAAGTCGCGCCAGCGCTTCCGGCGTCGGCGTTCCTGGCTTTGCCCGTTGCGGTGCGACGAAATCCGCGGAGGGGTTACGGTCCATCGCCGCCGGGGACGAATACGCGGGCTCGGCAGGCTGTTCATTGACTTGTCCGAACAGATCGGCAGCCTCCGGTTCTTCCTCGCGACCCGCTGCAACCGGATCAAAAGATGCCAGTTCCTGCACCATGTCAGGAGCCACCGCAGCCTCGGCGACGGATGCGGGGACCTCTGCCGCGACTTCAGGTTGGTAAACCGGCTCCGGCGCTGCTTCGGCAGCCTCGTCAACGGCAGGCTCCGGCATCACCGCGCGCCCGGCCATGCGGCGGCTGGGGGTCGGGATGTCATGCTCTATCTCGGATGCGTCGATCCCTGTCGCCACGACCGAAACCCGCATCATGCCTTCCATCGATGTATCCAGTGTGGACCCGACGATAATGTTGGCGTCCGGATCGACCTCTTCGCGAATCCGGTTGGCCGCTTCGTCCAGTTCGAACAGGGTCAGGTCGTAGCCGCCCGTGATGTTGATCAAAACGCCCTTCGCACCACGCAGGGAAATCTCGTCCAGCAGCGGGTTGGCGATGGCCTTTTCTGCCGCCTGGATCGCGCGATCTTCGCCGGTTGCCTCGCCAGTGCCCATCATCGCCTTGCCCATCTCGTCCATCACGGCGCGCACGTCCGCGAAGTCGAGGTTGATCAGGCCGGGCTGAACCATCAGGTCGGTCACGCCCTTTACACCTTGGTATAGCACGTCATCGGCCATCGAAAACGCCTCGGTAAAGGTCGTCTTCTCGTTGGCGAGACGGAACAGGTTCTGGTTCGGGATGATGATCAGCGTGTCGACCACCTTTTGCAGAACCTCGACTCCCTCTTCGGCCTGACGCATCCGCTTGGCGCCTTCGAACTGGAAGGGTTTGGTCACAACGCCCACGGTCAGGACGCCCAGTTCGCGCGCGGCCTGAGCAATAATCGGGGCGGCCCCCGTTCCAGTTCCGCCGCCCATGCCGGCCGTGATGAAGCACATGTGCGCGCCTGCCAGATGATCGACGATTTCCTCAATCGATTCTTCGGCAGCAGCCGCACCAACAGAGGGGCGTGCCCCTGCGCCGAGGCCTTCGGTGACCCGGCCTCCGATCTGGATGCGCGTCGGAGCTTTAGACCCCTGCAGCGCCTGGCTGTCCGTGTTCGCGATTACGAACTCAACGCCATCCAGTTGTTTTTCAATCATGTTATCGACGGCATTGCCGCCTGCCCCGCCAACCCCGAACACCGTGATCCGCGGCTTGAGTTCGGTGTTTTCGGGAATCGTCAGATTAAGAGTCATGTGTGAGGTCCGCCTGCGTTAATTTTTGAGCCACGTTTCCGCCGAATACTGCTTCATGCGCCTATTGGGGTCGAAGTTTACCGATTGGATGCCCCTTCGTCACCCGAAATTTGCGTCCGATGCGCGAAATATGGCCAAATTATGGCTGCACGCCGCGCTATATCGCAGACCGCGCAGCATATAGTGGTCACCAGTTGTCTTTCACCCAGCGCAACGCACGTTTGAAAGAGCGCGCGGGATATCGCTCCAACGGCATATCGAAGTCCCACCACTCATCCTGCGGATGTGCTGCATGCAGACACAGCCCAATTGCGGAGGCGAAATCCGGTCCGGTCGCGGCTTGTGGCAGGCCGCGCACACGCAACGGTCGACCGACACGGATCTGAGGCCCCAGGATCCGTGCGGCGAGCCCATCAAGCCCTTGCAACTGACTTCCACCCCCTGTCAGGACAATCTGCTGGCTCGGGAGCTGGTCGAACCCGGCGGCCACAAGACGGTCGCGCACCTCTTCAAGGATTTCCTCAACGCGGGGGCGGATGATGCCGATCAGCTCGGACCGACTCACGGTACGGCGATCGTGCTCCCAATCACCTGTCTCGGAGGTGATCTCGATCAACTCCCGGTCATCCATCCCTGTCGCAACAACACCGCCGTATATGGTCTTGATGCGCTCGGCGAAGGCGTGGGGCACGGGCAACCCCTTGGAGATATCGGAGGTGATGTGGTCGCCTCCGAGCCGTACCGTGTCCGCGTAGATCATGTGTTTTTTCAGAAAGATCGAGATCCCGGTGGTGCCGGCCCCGAGATCGATGCAGGCGGCCCCGAGCTCGCGCTCGTCCTCGACCAACGCCGAGACCCCGGACACATAGGCCGAACTGGCCAGACCGGCGAGTTCGAGATCACAGCGTTTGACCGCATAGAGAAGGTTCTGGACAGCCGTCTGCTCGATCGTCAGCACATGCAGGTCCGTGGCCAGCCGGTTGCCGATCTGGCCACGCGGGTCAATCAGGCCGGACCTGTGGTCCAGCGCGAAGTTCACGGGCTGTGCATGCAGGACATCGCGACCTTCGCCGAAGTCCGGCAGATCGCAATCGGCAAGCACCCGGGCGATATCCTGCTCCGACACCGCGTCATCAGCCACGTCGACCTCGCCCGTCAGACCGTAGCTGCGCGGTTCCGCACCGGAGAAACAGACGATCACGTGGTCGACCCGCTGCTGCGCCATCTTCTGCGCAGACTGAAGCGCTGTCCGAATGGCCCGCTCCGCTTCGGCCATGCCTTCAATCTCGCCGAACCGGACGCCGCGCGAACAGGTGGATGCAGCACCGATAACCCGAAACTGCGCCTGCCCCGCCATGGCGCCGATCCCATCACCTTCGCCGGTCAGATCAGGCCCGTCAAATCGCAGGATAAGACAAGCGACCTTCCAGGTACCGATGTCGAGCACGGCAACAACGCCCCGCTGCATCGCAGCTTTCCGAATGTTTCGCATGGCCCGCTGCGCGGCACAGAAATCCTTCATTGCTCGTCCCTGTTCAAATCCACCTGTCGAATACTCCACAAGGCATCAACCGCGGCCGGGCGCAGACGCAGGGTCGGACGATCCGGCAGCCGCATGTCCAGCGCGACCACGTCGCGTGCCAGCAACTCCTGCGCTGCATCAACAGCCATGGCCCGCTCAAGCGCCGGGATCGGCGACTCTTCGGGAAGCATGATCCGCTGATTCTCGGTCAGAACGACATCCCAACGACGCTCTCCGATCCGCTGCAATCCGATCAACCGCGGCGCAACGGGACGTGCGATACGCAGAAGTTGCAAGGCCTCCGCCGCCGCGCGATCCGCGCCCGGGCCAACGACCAAGGGCAGTTTCGCATGCGCGGCGCGCGCTTCTATCGGGCCCACGCGGTGCCCTTCGGCATCCAGCAGCACAAGCGCGGCCCGCGTTTGCCAAACCAGGGCCGGGATGCGCTCGGCAATTGATACGTCCAGAACGCCGCCCGCCTGCACGCGCAACGTGACGTCCGCCACCGCGTCCAGCTCAGAAATCACGTCTTTCAAGGCTTCAAGATCCAGATCGAAAGAGCTGATGGGAAAGGTCACGGGCAGAACTTCCCGCACGTCCTCGACCAGTTCGGGCGAGGCACCTTCGACGGCCAGCATATGGACCGTAAACTCCGGGCGCTGTTCGACGTAGGCCTGCATGTCGAGTGCACGGGCCTGGAGCTCTGCCCTCAACTCGGGTTGGCTTGCCACCCATCCAAGCAAGGCACCAAGTGCAACCAGCGGCAGTCCGACGCGCACCATCTTGTGAAACAACGGCGTCAGCAACAACCGTTGCACCCTGTAGGCCAGCCGAGACGGGGCCGGATCCGGCCGCGCTTTTGCGGGGCGCCGCTTCATCGCTCGCATGACGCATCCTCCACTAGCCATGCGCAGAGCTGGCCAAAACTCATGCCGCACTGCGCAGCCTGTTCCGGCGTCAGGGACGTGGGCGTCATCCCGGGTTGTGTATTGGTTTCCAGCACGATCAGCCCGTCCGGGCCGCGCGTCTCATCCCAACGGAAATCCGTGCGGCTTATTCCCCGGCAGCCCAGAATCGTATGGGCCGTTTCGGCCTGAGACATGCAGGCATCGAAGATTGTAGGCGGGATATCTGCAGGCAACACATGGTGCGAGCCACCGGGCTTGTACTTCGCGTCGTAATCGTACCACCCGTCGGTCACGATATCCGTGACCGTCATCGCCTGCCCGTCTCGCACGGTGACTGTCAACTCCCGCCCCGCGACAAAGGCCTCGGCCATCATCACCTCGGGCAGAGCCGGACCCCGCAACTCCGGCGGCACATCCGCATCCTGCGGTACGATGAAAATTCCGACGGAGGAGCCTTCGTTGTTCGGCTTGATCACATAGGGTGGTGGAAGGACATGCGCCTTTTCGATCTCGGCGCGGGGCGCGATCACGCTGCGCGCCACAGGCAATCCGGCGTCGGCAAAAATCGCCTTCGAGCGCTGTTTATCCATAGCCAGCGCAGAGGCCAGCACACCGGAATGGGTGTAGGGAACTTTCAGCCACTCGAGTATGCCCTGAACGCAGCCATCCTCGCCCCAACGGCCATGAAGGGCATTGAACACCACGTCCGGGTTCACGGCCTTGATCTGATCGGGCAGATCAGGCCCGGCATCCACCTCGACCACGTCAAAGCCTTCACCGCGCAGCGCAGCCGCGCAGCCCCGACCCGAGGACAGGGACACCTCGCGTTCGGACGATCGGCCGCCCATCATCATCATCACTTTGGGGAATGCCCTGCTCGACACGTCCCGCCTCTGATTTTTCGCGAAACTCGAATGGTTTCGTCTGGTTATACCGCCGTTTGTGGCCTGTGCGGCGCGTCTTCGCGCGCCTGCCCCGGTCACTGCCTGTCCGGCTTACCCCGCACCAACGCCGGTATTCGGGTCGCCAATGCGGATCACCTCCCAGTCTAGCGAATGGCCGGTGGCTTGGAAAACCTTTTTTCGCACTTCCTCGCCCAGAGATTCCAGCTCCGCCGCAGTCGCGCCACCGGTATTGACCAAGAAGTTCGAGTGCTTCTCCGACATCTGTGCGGCCCCCCGCTGCGCCCCCCGCATGCCGGCAGCGTCAATCACACTCCAGGCTTTTGCCTCGTGGGTATCATCTGCACGCCCGGTTGAACTGTATCCTGCCGGATTGCGGAAGGTGGAGCCCGCCGTACGCTCCTTCGTGGGTTGTGTCGCGTCGCGCTTGGCCAGCTGGTCGGCCATCAGCGCCTCAAGCGCGGCCGGCTCCGCCGATGGGCCTTCCATCACAACCGAGGTAACGACCGCACCCGGAGGCAGGGCGCTGCATCTGTAGCCAAAAGACAGATCGTTTTTCCCAAGTGTTTCCCTTGTGCCATCGCGGTTGATGACCTCTGCCTCGACAAGGACATCCGCCATGTAACTTCCGTAGCATCCCGCGTTCATCGCAACCGCACCGCCGATCGCGCCGGGAATGGTGCGCAGAAACGTAAGATCAACGCCCGCAGAGGCGGCCTTGCGCGCGACATGGGCATCCAGAGCCGCAGCGCCGGCCCGAACGCGGGTGCCCTTGACGTCGATCCCATTGAACCCCCGCCCCAGCCGGACGACCGCACCACGGATGCCCCCATCTCGTACGATCAGGTTTGATCCCACCCCCATGGGGAACACTGGCACATCGAAAGGCAGGTCGCGCAAGAACTCCGCCAGATCAGCCTCGTCGGCGGGCTGGAAAAACAGGTCTGCCGGACCACCCACGCGTAACCAGGTCAGTTCTGATAGCGAACGCGCCTCGGTAATCGAGCCGCGTATCACGCCTGCCGCCCCAGCGCTTTTCTGTGCACCCAGCGAAACAGGTAAATTACCGGCCAGCGCAGGATGGAGATGGCCCCCACCAGCACCGCCAAACCGACCCATGGTCCGTTCTCCGCAAACACCCACAAAAGCAATGGCAGACCGATCGCAATCAGCACGTAAGCCTGCGGCCAGTGATGTTTTTTCGATGGGATCAACGCGATCCCGACGGCCACGACGAACCACAGACAAGCCAGCGCAAGCGACAATGGCATGTTCACTCCGCGTCCGCGGGCGCCAGCCGTTCCGGCAAGCCGTGAGCCCAAGTGGAAATTGTCCCGGCGCCGAGGCAGACAACGATATCCCCCGGTTGCGCCGCCGCACGCACCAGCGTCTCAAGTGCGTCTTCATCGGGCACCGCAACGGCGTGCCGATGGCCATGCGCGATCAGACCCGCGACCAGATCATCGCGTCCCGCACCCGGAATCGGGTCTTCGCCAGCGGCGAAGACATCCGCGATCCCGACAACATCCGCTTCGTTGAAACAGGTACAGAAGTCTTCGAACAAGGAGGCAAGCCGTGTAAACCGGTGTGGTTGGTGCACGGCAATGACCCGGCCCTCACTGGCTTGTCGAGCGGCTTTCAGAACCGCCGCGATCTCCACGGGGTGGTGGCCGTAATCGTCGATGATTGTCACGCCGTTAATATCGGCAACCTTGGTGAAGCGTCGGTTAACACCCGCGAACCCGGCGAGCGCCTCGCGGATCTCATCGCCCTTCATCCCAAGATGCCGGGCCACCGCCACAGCCGCCAAGGCGTTGGAGACGTTGTGGTCGCCCGGCATCGGCAAGGTGCAACCTTCGATGACGGTTTGGTCTGCATGCAGCTCGATATCGAAATGCGCAACACCCGCCTTGTAGCTCAGGTTCACGGCCCGGATATCCGCCTGAGCATTGAAGCCAAACGTGACCACACGACGATCCGTGATCCGCCCCACGAGGGCCTGCACTTCCGGATGATCGGTGCAACACACGGCCAGGCCATAAAACGGAATGTTGGAGACGAAATCGTGAAATCCATTTCGTAGCGTATCGAAATCGCCCCAATGCTCCATGTGCTCGGGATCGATGTTTGTGACTACGGCGATCGTTGCGGGCAACTTGGTGAACGTCCCGTCACTCTCGTCTGCCTCAACCACCATCCATTCGCCCGTGCCGGCCCGGGCGTTGGAACCATATGCATGAATGATGCCGCCGTTAATGACAGTGGGATCAATGCCCCCTTTGTCCAGCAGGGTCGCAACCATCGTGGTGGTCGTGGTTTTCCCGTGCGTCCCCCCGATGGCGATGTTGGATTTCAACCGCATCAATTCGGCCAGCATCTCAGCCCGGCGGACGACCGGCAGACCCCTGGCGCGCGCCGCTTCAAGCTCGGGATTGCCCGGTTTGATCGCGGACGAAATCACGACAACCTCCGCACCGTCGAGGTTCTCGGCCACCTGGCCGACAAACACGCGTGCACCAAGGTTCTCCAACCGATCTGTGATCTTGGAGGCTTTCAGGTCTGACCCCTGGACATCGTAACCATGGTTGATCAGCACCTCTGCGATGCCGGACATTCCGATCCCCCCGATGCCGACAAAATGAATGGGGCCGAGTTGTGTGGGCAGTTTGGTGGCTGGGCTCATCTCGAGGTTATCTTTCATTTCGAACCTTTCGGGGAATAGGCAAGGTGCTCCACAAGGTCCACAAGCCGATCGGTCGCATCCGGGTGGGCAACGGACAACGCGGCATGTGCCATTTTCACAGCAGCCTCGGGTTGGGTCAGGATCATTTCAACGTGCTCGGTCAGCGTATCCGGATCAAATTTGCTTTCCGGCATGAGGATCGCGGCGCCCGCCTCTACCAGACCGCGTGCATTCGCCGTCTGGTGGTCCGCGGCGGCAGCGGCGAAGGGTACGAGGATCGCAGGACGCCCGATCACCGTCAGGTCGGCAACCGATGAGGCTCCGGCGCGGGTTATCACAAGCTGTGCTTCGGACATGCGGGCCGGCACGTCGTTGAAAAACGGCTTCACCTCGGCTTTCAGCCCAGCCTCCGCATAGGCTTTTTCCACCCGTGCGACGTCCTCTTCCCGTGCCTGATGGGCCACGCGCACGCGCTCTCGCAAGCCGTCCGAGAGGTTGGCAAGTGCGCCCGGCACCACATCCGACAGAATGCGCGCCCCTTGGCTGCCGCCCATGACAAGCAGGCTCATCGGCCAATCGCCGGGGGGGATATATGGCGCGCCTGCCCGGTCATGGATGGCCTTGCGCACCGGGTTGCCGGTGGAATGCCCCTTGACCCCCTCAGGCAGGTCCGTAGGCCAGGTTCCGCACGCAATGGCATCGACATGCTTTGCGAAAAGCTGGTTCACGCGCCCCAGCACGCCGTTTTGTTCATGGATCATCCGCGGCAGGCGCAACGCGGTCGCACTCGCCATGGCCGGGATGGCCGGATAACCACCGAAGCCCACGACGATGGTGGGTCGGTCCCGCAGCATGCTCAGGATGGACGCAACCGTGCCGGCAAAGATACGCAAGGGCACCATGACCTTGTCCAAAGAGCCACCGCGCGCGAACGTCGCTGAGGCACGCTCCTCGACCTTTACGGCCGCAGGAAAGCCACCGGTGTAGCGGGCCCCGCGGGAGTCCGTGGTCAGCTTGACCCGCCAACCCTTGCGCAACATCGCTTCGGCGAGGGCCTGCGCCGGGAACATGTGCCCGCCCGTACCGCCTGCGGCGATGACCAGAAGTGGCTGCTGCGCCATGCGTTATCGTCCTCGCTTGATCAGAATGTCGGCGATCTGCCCTTGGGGGCGGGTGCGCGTAAAGGCCAAAAGGAACCCGAGCGCGATCCCTGTCGCGATCAGCGAAGATCCGCCGTAGCTAACAAGTGGCAGGGTCATTCCCTTGGCAGGCAGCATCCGCACCGCGACCCCCATATTGATGATGGCTTGCGCGGCGAACAAAAGCGCAAGGCCAGTCCCCGCCAACCGCGCGAACGGGTCACGCTCCCGCATCAGCCGCCACAGACTCCGCAGGGTCACAACCGCATAAAGCGCAATGATAACAAGGACGAGGAAGACACCATATTCCTCGGCCGCCACGGCGATGATGAAATCCGTGTGGGCATCCGGCAGCACCCATTTCACCTGCCCCTCCCCCACGCCGACACCGAAAAACCCACCTTCGCGAATGGCGTTTGTGGCATATCCAAGCTGGGTGCGCGGGTCGATCTCCGGCGATAGAAAGCCGTCGATGCGACGGGCAAAGTGCTCCGAGGCGCTGTAGGCAAAGACCCCGCCCGCGCCCACCAGACCGGCGATCGCCATGACGAGCGTCATGGGCGCACCAGCGATGAAATACATCACCGACCAGCCGAAAAGGATCAGACAGGCCTGTCCGAAATCCGGCTGAAACACCAGAAAAAGCGCGGTTATAACAGCAATTCCGAAGGAAAGCAGCTTGCCGGGCGGGCCCTGTATCTCCTGCGAGGCGGCCAGAAGCCACGCGCAGGTCACGATAAAGGCGGGCTTGAGGAACTCTGACGGCTGGAGGCTCGCAAAGCCGAGGGAGTACCAACGGGTGGCGCCTTTTCCGAAGTCGGTTCCGAAAATTGGCAGGAACATCAAGGCGATAAAGGTGCCAAGAAACAGCAGGACGCCCATGCGTCGAACCTGACGGACATCGCACATCGACAGCACGATCATCACCACGAGCGCCATGCCGCCAAAGATCGCCTGTCGCTCGACGTAGTGAAACGGCGGCAGGTTGTTCCGGGTCGCCAAGGGTGGCGACGCAGCCAAGCCCAGCAGCAAACCTATGGAAAACAAGCACAAAATCGCAAACAGCACGACCTTGTCCACGGTCCGCCACCAGCGCGGCAGAACAGCCTCACCGGGTTGCGACCGGACGGTGCCATACACCATCTCTGTCATCTGAAATACCGCCTATGCCTCAATGCTCTGCCCGTTGGCCGGGTCTGCGCAGAACAATACACAGGTTTTCCGCCCCGCGCTAGAGTCCGCGCGCCTTGGCGTGTTTTGTACATTTTGCAGCAGTCGAAATCGGGCCGTTTTACATTTTGTAGCAAAACGCGAGCGCCGATTTCGGATGGCTCAGAGGTATTTCGCGGCCTCGGCCATGAAATCCTCGCCGCGTTTTTCGAAACTGTCGTACTGGTCGAAACTGGCAGCTGCGGGGGCGAGCAGGATCGTATCGCCCGGATCGGCCTCCGCCACGGCCTGCGCAACGGCGCGGTCCATGGTCTCGCAGACAGCGTGATCGAGACCGGGCAATTCGAGCGCGAACTCCGCCGCGGACCGACCGATGTAGTAGGCCTTGCGGACCGATCCTGTGGCCTGAGCGAGCGGACCAAGCCCGCCTTCCTTGCCCAAGCCCCCGGCGATCCAACGGATGTTTGCGAATGCCGCGAGCGCCTTGGCCGCGCTGTCGACATTGGTGGCCTTGCTGTCATTGACGAAACGCACCCCGTTCGCCTCCCCCACGATCTGGGAGCGGTGGGGCAGCCCCTGAAAACTGGAAAACCCGGCTTCGATCACGCGCGGGGCGAGGCCGAGGGTGCGCGCGGCGGCGTAGGCGCAGGCCGCGTTCTGGTGGTTGTGCGCGCCGGGCAGTCCCGCGATCGGGCGCAGGTCGATGGACGTGACTTGCCGCCCCTTGCGGGATTCCGACAAGAACCCCTTGCGTGCGGTCACGTACCAGCCGGGACCTGAGAGTTTCTGGCTGGAGATGCGGATGACCCTGTCGTCCTCGGCCGCGACGGAGAGCTGGTTGGAGAGGTACACCCCCTCGGGCTCATCCACCCCGATGATCGCACGGTCCGGTGCGCCCTGGGTAAAGAGCCGCGCCTTGGCGGCGAAGTATCCGCCCATCCCGCCATGCCGGTCCAGATGATCGGGCGAAAGGTTGGTGAACACGGCAATGTCCGGGGTCAGCGCGCGGGCCAGTTCGGTCTGGTAGCTGGAGAGTTCCAGCACGACGATATCGCCATCCTCTGCCGGATCAATATCGAGCACGCCGCGCCCGATATTGCCTGCAAGTTGGGTCCGGTGCCCGGCCTGGTCGAGAACATGATGCAATAGGGCGGAGGTTGTGGATTTTCCGTTGGAGCCGGTGATCGCAATAACGCGCGGGCTGGTGTCGAACCTGTCCCAATCGCGGGTGGCGAAGGACCGAAAGAACAGGCCGATGTCATTATCCACCGGCACGCCAGCCGCCATCGCCCGGGCGATATGCGGGTTGGGCGCAGGGTAGAGGTGCGGGATACCGGGAGAGGTGATGAAGGCCGCCACATCCTGAAACGCGTCCGGCCCGGTCAGCTTGTGGAGGGTGAAACCCTCGTCCGCGGCGCGGTCGCGCGCAGCCTCGTTGTCGTCCCAGCAAAGCGCGTCTGCCCCGCCCGCCCTGAGCGCCCGCGCGGTCGCGAGGCCGGACCGGCCGAGCCCCAGCACGATGACGCGTTTGCCTGAATATCCTTGGACGGGGATCATGTACGGTCCTTTGCAAACCTTCGGCGGGCAAGATGCAGCGGCTTGACCCGGACCGCAAGGCCGCCGCTATCGGACCTTGAGCGTGGCCAGACCGATCAGGGCCAGCACGAGGCTGATGATCCAGAACCGGATCACGATCTGGCTTTCGCCCCAGCCTTTCTTCTCGAAATGGTGGTGGATCGGGGCCATCAGGAACACGCGTTTGCCGGTGCGTTTGAAATAGGCGACCTGAATGATGACGCTCAGCGCCTCGACCACGAAAATGCCGCCGACAATGACCAGAACGATCTCGTGCTTGGTGGCCACCGCGATGGCGCCGAGCGCGCCGCCCAGAGCCAGTGACCCGGTGTCGCCCATGAAAACAGCGGCCGGGGGCGCATTGTACCACAGGAACCCGAGGCCGCCGCCGATCAGGGCGGCTGTAAAGATCAGGATCTCGCCGGTGCCGGGCACGTAATGGACATCCAGATAGGCAGTGAAGTCGACCCGGCCCACGGCATAGGCGATGACCCCAAGTGTGCCCGCCGCGATCATCACCGGCATGATCGCCAGACCATCGAGGCCATCGGTCAGGTTCACGGCATTGGCCGAGCCCGCGATGACCAGCATGCAGAACGGAATGAACAGGAACCCGAGGTTCAACAGCGTATCCTTGAAGAACGGCAATGCAAGCTGGCCTGACAGGGGATCGGGGTGCAGAACTTGCGCAATCAGCGCCGCCATGCCCGCGATACCGAAGCCGATCGCGAGCCGGAGTTTCCCCGACAATCCCGCGTGGCTGTTGCGCGTAACCTTATGATAATCATCGACAAACCCGATCGCGCCGAAGCAGACCGTGACCAGCAGCACCATCCAGACATAGGGATTGTCCCACCGCGCCCAGAGCAGCGTCGAGACCGTCAGGGCCGACAGGATCAGCAAGCCCCCCATCGTGGGTGTGCCCTGCTTCGTCTCCAGATGGCTTTCGGGGCCGTCCTCGCGGATGGGCTGGCCGAAACGCTGGCGTTTGCGGAGCAGGTTGATCAGCGGGCGTCCGAAGATGAAGCCGAAGACCAGCGCGGTGAAGAACGCGCCCCCGGCACGGAAGGTGATATAGCGGAAGAGGTTGAACAGATCGCCCCCGTCGGAAATGCTTGTCAGCCAGTAGAGCATGTCTGAAACGGGTCCTCTTTTCTCAAATCTCAGCGCGTGTGCGACAGTTTTCGCAGCGCGTCAACGACAAGGCTGACGCGGGACCCTTTGGACCCCTTGACCAGCACCACGTCCCCGGCATCCACAAGACCGTGGGCGCGGGAGGCGAGATCCTGGGCCGTCTCGACCCAGTCGCCGCGCTGATCCTCGGGCAACGCCTCGTAAAGCGCGCGCATGAGCGGGCCCACGCAGTGGATGCGCGTGATGGCGGGGATCGCGGGGTGCGCGGCGATGGCGGCGTGCATCGCGGTGGCGTCCGGGCCAAGCTCCAGCATGTCGCCGAGGATCGCGATGCGTCGGCCCCTGGCGACGCGACCCACGTCGTGCATCGGCTCCGTTCCGGCCAGCACATCGAGCGCTGCGGCCAGCGACGACGGGTTTGCGTTGAAGGCGTCGTCCAGCAGATCGACGGTCATGTTGTCCACAACCGGGTCGAGCGACAGACGCTCGAACGTGCCGCGCCCCTCCGGCGGGACCCATTCGGCCAGCGCCACGAGCGCGCGGGCGCGGTCCGCACCCACGGCTTGGACGACTGCCATCACGCCGAGCGCGTTCTCCATGAAATGGCGCCCCGGGGTCGAGACCTTCATCAGCATCGGCGTGCGCCACGCCCGGGCTTGCGCGACCGTGCTGCCATGAGAGACCGTCACGTTGGTGAGGCGGTGGTGGTTCCGGGCTGCTGCGCCAAAGGTGATCGTGTGGGCCGCAAGGCTTGAGGCAACATCCGCCAGGATGGGGGTTTGCGGAAGATCGCCGGGGATGACCGCGGTGCCGCCCGGCTCCAGCCCGCCAAAGATCGACGCCTTCTCTATCGCGATCCCTTCGAGCGATCCCAACGCCTCCAGATGGGCGGCGGCGATGGTGGTGATCAGCGCGACATGGGGGCGGGCCATCGCGGTGAGCGGAGCGATCTCTCCGGGGTGGTTCATGCCGATCTCGATCACGGCGTATTTCGTGTCGCGCGGCATGCGGGCGAGCGTCAGCGGGACGCCCCAGTGGTTGTTGAAGCTGCGGATGGCGGCATGGGTCTTGCCCTGACGGCCAAGGACCGTGCGCAACATTTCCTTTGCGGAGGTTTTGCCCACGGACCCGGTCACACCGATCACGTGTGCCTTCCGTTTCAGGCGCGCGCGCCCCGCCCGGCCCAGCGCCTCAAGCGCGGCCTGTACGTCCTTGACGACCAGCAGCGGTGCGTCCCGCGCCACGCCCTCGGGCACGCGGCTGACCAATGCGGCGGAGGCTCCGGCGGCAAGCGCTTGCGCGACGAAATCATGCCCGTCGCGCGCCGCCTTCAGAGCGATGAACATATCGCCCGGGGCCAACTCGCGCGTATCAATGGACAGGCCCGTGACCGCCCAGTCGCCGATGGCCCGGCCCCCGGTGGCCGCGGCGGCTTCGGCAGAGGTCCAGAGCGGCGCGGTCACGAAAGCTTCCCTTCAAGGGCGGCCACGGCCACGCTGGCTTGTTCCGCGTCATCAAAGGGATAGACCACATCGCCGACGGTTTGCCCGGTCTCGTGACCCTTGCCCGCAATCAACAGGATATCGCCCGCCTCCAGCGCATCGACGCCACGCAGGATCGCCTCCGCGCGGTCGCCGACCTCGGTCGCGTCGGGGCAGCCCTCCATCACTGCGGCGCGGATCGTCGCGGGGTCTTCGGAGCGCGGGTTGTCATCGGTAACAAACACCACATCCGCCTGTTCCGCCGCCGCCTGCCCCATCAGTGGCCGCTTGGTGGCATCGCGGTCGCCCCCGGCGCCGAACACGACGATCAAGCGACCCATGACATGAGGGCGCAGCGCGGCAAGGGCGGTACGCAGCGCCTCGGGCGTATGGGCGTAATCGACATAGACCGCCGCGCCGGTATCGCGGGTCGCGACATGCTGCATCCGACCGCGCACGGTTGTCAGGTCCGACAAGACCCGCGTCAGATCGGTAATCCGGATGCCGGTGGCCAGCAGCAGCCCCATCGCCACCAGCACGTTGGAGGCCTGAAACCCGCCCACAAGATTGAGCGCCTTCTGATAGGCGGTGTCCTTCCAACGCAGGCGAATGTCCTGCCCGGTGCCATGAAACCGCTGGACCATCAGGCGCAGATCAGCCTCTTCATGGGTGCCGACGGTCAGCAGCGGACATCCAGCCTCCTCCGCCACGCCGGCCATTTCAGGGCCGTAGGGATCGTCGAGATTGATCACGGCGGTCCCTTCACCCGCGAGAAGCCGGGTGAAAAGCTGCGCCTTGGCGGCGAAATACGCCTCCATCGTGCCGTGATAGTCGAGATGGTCCTGGCTGAGATTTGTGAACCCTGCCGCCTTGAGCCGAACGCCATCCAGACGCCGCTGGTCCAGCCCGTGCGAGGACGCCTCCATCGCGGCATGGGTGATACCTTCGGCGGCCATATCCGCAAGGGCCGCGTGCAAGGTGATCGGGTCGGGCGTGGTGTGCAGCAGCGGCGCGGCATAGTCGCCTTCGATCCCCGTTGTGCCGATATTGGCCGCCGGGATATCCAGCGCCTGCCACATCTGGCGCGCGAAGCTGGCCACGGAGGTCTTGCCGTTCGTGCCCGTCACGCCCACCATGACCTTGGGCTGTGCACCGTACCAGAGCGCGCAGGCAGCGGAGAACGCCTGCCTTGGGTCTTCAGCCACGATCAGCGCGGCGGGCGATCCAGCCAGTTCGTCGGCGGCAATCTCGGCCCCGCGAGCATCGGTCAGGATGGCTCCGGCCCCCATGCGCAGGGCGTACTGAATAAACTCGCCGCCATGCACCCGGCTGCCCGGCAGAGCCGCGAACAAAACCCCGTCCTTGACCTTGCGGCTGTCGAGCGCGAGGCCGGTCACCTGCGCCTCGGCCCCGCCGCGCGCGGAAAGTCCCAGATCTGCCAGCGATGATGTCTTCGTGCCCGCGCCCATGCCAGCGACCCCCTATCAGCGTGTGGCGAGTGTTATCTCAGGATCAAAGGCATAGTCCACGCTCGGGCGCAAACCCAGAAGCGGGGCGATGCGACGCGTGATCTCTGCCGAGACGGGCACGGCGGTCCACCCGGCGGTGCGGCGCGGCTCGTCGCCCGAGTTCTCGGACGGCTCATCAAGTGTCACGACCAGCACGTATTTCGGGTCGTCGATCGGAAAGACGCTGGAGAAGGTCGCGATCACCTTGTCCTTGTAATACCCCCCGCCCCGGGTCAGCGGCTTGTCGGCCGTACCGGTCTTGCCACCGATGGCGTAGCCCGGAACCTTGGCGAAACTCGCGGTGCCGCGTTCGACGACCGCGTGCAGCATCGCGCGCGCGGCGGCAGACGTGCGTTCGGACACCACGCGCGGGCCGGGCACGACGATATCCTGTTTCAGAAGCGTCGGGGTCACGCGCGTGCCGCCGTTGACAAGCGAGGCATAGCCCACGGCCAGATGCAGCGGCGAGGTCGAGATGCCGTGGCCGTAGCTGATGGTCATGGTGTGGATATCGGACCATTTTTTCGGATAGAGCGGCGCGGCGCCGGGAGCTTCGATCAGCTCCACGCTGGTGGGGTCGAGAAAGCCCAGGTCCCCCAGAAAGTCCTTCTGGCGCGCGCCGCCGATTTGCAGTGCCAGCCGGGCCGTGCCGACATTGGAGGATTTGACGATCACGTCCGTGACGCTGAGTTCAGGGCCGTAATTGCGGAAGTCACGGATGCGGTGGCGGCCCCATTGCATCGGGCTGGTGGTGTCCATCATCGTGGACGGGTTCACGAGGCCGAGTTCAAGCGCCTGCGCAGCGGTGAAAATCTTGAAGCCGGAGCCCAGTTCGTAGACACCCTGCACCGCGCGGTTGAAAAGCGGGCTGTCCGACGCCTCCCCCTCGGCCAGCGGACGCGGACGTGTGTTGGGATCGAAGTCGGGCAGCGATGCCATGGCAAGGATCTCACCGGAGTGGACATCCATCAGCACGGCGGCCGCCCCGCGCGCGTTGAGGATGCGCATCCCCCCCGCGAGCACATCCTCGATGACCGACTGTACGGTCAGGTCGAGCGACAGGGTCAGCGGGCCGTCGCCTGCCGGATCACTGAGTTGTGCATTGAAGGCTTTCTCCACCCCGGCGACACCCACGAGTTCGGCCGCGTGCACGCCCTCGCGCCCGAAGCTGGTGCCGCCCAGAACATGCGAGGCGATCTTGCCATTGGGGTAGAGGCGCATCTCGCGCGGGCCGAATTGCAGGCCCGGATCGCCGATGTCATGGACCGCCTGCATCTGTTCGGGCGAAATGCGCCGCTTGAGCCAGAGGAACTTTCGCTCGCCAGTGAAGCGGCGGGTCAGGGTCTTGGCGTCGAGGTCGGGGAAAATCTCGGCCAGTTTCTGCGCGGAGCCCACCGGGTCGGTCATCAGCGGCGGTTGGGCATAAAGCGCGTGGGACACCAGGTTGGTGGCCAGCACCCGACCCTTGCGGTCGGTGATCCCGGCCCGTGCCGCGTGGATCTGGGTGGAGGTGGCGCGCGCGACAGGCTCCGCCGCCGGTTCGGACGCCACAGCCCACATGCGCACCCCCACCAGCGAGAACACCAGCACCGTGATCATGGAGGCCAGAAGCAGACGCTGTTCGGCCACAAGCCGCCATTCATCGCGCATCGCGTGGTGGCGCTTGCGGATGTTTTCCCGCTCGATCAGGTCCGGGTTTTCGCCCGCCTGACGGGCTTGCAGGATTCGGGCGAGCGGGCGAAGGGGAGTGCGGATCATTCGGTCTCTCCGCTGAGTTCGATGGTGTCGGCCAACCCGGTCGAGACCGATTCGCGCGGGGGATAGGCGACCTGTTCGACATCGCCGAAATGCGACGGCGTGAGCGGCAAAAGGCCCAGACGGTCGAAGTTCATCTCGGCCAGTTCGCGCAGGCGTTCGGGACGGTTCAGGTAGGCCCATTCGGCCCGCTGGACAGACAGCGCCTCGCGCGTGTCGGCGATCTGGGCTTGCAGGTCACGAACCCGGTCCAGCGCCTGCTGGGTGCGGAAGTTCTCCTGATAGGCCCAGTAGGCCAGACCTATGACGGATCCGATGGCAACGGTATAAACGAGCGTTCTCATATACTTGCCTCCGACAGGGAGTAGAATTTCGGCAGCCCCAGCGCGGCACGGTCGGCGGCTTGGGCAGGCGCATCGGTGCGCTGGCCGACGCGCAGGCGGGCGGAGCGGGCGCGCGGGTTGGCGGCGACCTCGGCCTGCGTGGGCGCGATGGCCTTGCGGGGTTTCAGGACAAAGCGGGCGGCGGTCGCGGCGACCTCGGGCGCGTAGCGGTTGCCGCCCCCGGAGCTGCCTGCGGCAGCCTGAAGGAAGCGTTTGGCGACGCGGTCCTCCAGTGAATGGAAAGTGACGACCGCCAGCCATCCACCCGGGCCCAAGGCGCGTTCTGCGGCCTCCAGCCCCGAGACGAGCGCGCCCAGCTCGTCATTCACGGCGATGCGGATCGCCTGAAAACTGCGGGTGGCCGGGTGGCTCTGGCCGGGCTTGGCGCGCGGCAGGCAGCTTGCGACGATTTCGGCCAGCTGGCCCGTGCGGGTGATCGGGGCGTCCGCGCGGTCCTTGACGACGGCGCGCGCGATGCGGCGGGCGGCGCGTTCCTCGCCGAGGTGAAACAGGATGTCGGCCAGTGTATCCTCATCCGCCTCGGCCACGAGGTCGGCCGCGGAAATCCCGTCTTGCGACATGCGCATGTCGAGCGGGCCATCGCGCAGGAAGGAAAACCCGCGCTCGGCCTGGTCCAGCTGCATGGACGACACCCCGAGATCGAGGACAATCCCATCGAGCGGCGTGTCCCAATAGGTGTCGAGATCGGCGAAGTTGCCCGGCTGGGGCACGAGCCGGTCACCATAGGCGGCGGCCCAGTCCTGCGCCATCTCAAAGACCATCGGGTCCTGATCGACCGCAATCACCCGGTCAGCGCCCGCCGCCAGAAGGCCGCGCGTGTACCCGCCCGCGCCGAATGTGCCATCGAGCCATGTGCCCGAGATCGGTGCGCAGGCAGACAGAATGGGGTCGAGAAGAACGGGAACATGCGGAGCGGCATCCTGCGACGGTGCCATCCTCAGCCTCCGTCAAGCAGGGTCAGCGGGTCCTCGTCATCCTCAAGATCGCCCAGCCATTCCTCCATCTCGCCCATCTTGGCCTCGTAGGCTTCGGGTGACAGGATCTGGAACGTGTCGCCCGAAGCGATGAAATAGGCGGTGTCGGTGACGTTGATCTTGTCGCGCAACTTGGCCGACAGCACGAGCCGCCCGGTTTCATCGACGGAGGTTTCATGCGCCTGCGCGGTGAAAAGCGTCTCGAGACGGCGGCGCGGGCGCGAGCCCCGCGGCAGGGCGGCGATTTTCTCGTCCACCTCGGCCATGGCGGCCATCGTGTAGCATTCAAGGTAGTCGCGACGGCTGTCGCCATAGACGACGACGAGGCGCGGGTTGGTATCCGGGGTCCAGTTCGGGTCACTGTCTTCCAGGACACGGCGAAAGCCGGCGGGGATGGACACCCTGCCCTTGCCGTCCACCTTGTGGACGCTTTCGCCTCGGAACATGCGTGCCACGAGAGGCCGCTCCTTCGCCCGTTCCCCCGGTTTGCCCAAAAGCCCGGCCCGAAACGAGAACGGCGGATCGTGCTGCTGCCATAGCCCGATCCGCCGCCTCTTCCCAGTGCTTGGGCTTGGTCAGCGGCTCCACCACCTGGGGGGATGTCTGCTCGTGGAGCGCCGACCGGTCTTTCGAAAAAGCGAGGCCTGTATGAAACCTGACTTTTTATTTTTGGTTCGCGGTTCTTGATGCCGCGGTGCTCGTCTCTTTCGATGCTCTGGTTATTTCATGGGAACTGATGGGAAGCAATAGTTTTCTATGGTACCAGATGACTTCGAGACGGTCTAAGCCGGTATAGCGAGACGCAAGATAATCTGGCAAGCCCCTCCCCAACACAAGATGTTGTGGTTGATGAAAAATGGCCCGCGAGAATTGGGTGCGTTCGAAGGCATGGCGCGACCTGAAGGCACGCGCGAAGAATTTTACGCACAGACCATGAATTTGAGGGTTTTCGGCCCAAAGTAGCAGTTTTCTGAACGAATCGGGCAGACTCAACACCCCAGAACCGCTTTCCCATACGGTCCCATACGGGTCCCATTGCAGCCCCAGAAGAGCCGGGAAAACCGCGCCTCAGGCCATCCCGCCCGCGATGAACCGATGCGCGAGGCGGGCGAACGCCTCTGCCTCGGGCCCGTCCCCGGCGGCAATCGGCGTGCCCCGATCGCCCGCAAGCCGCGTTTCAAGACTGATCGGCAATTCCCCGAGGAACGGCACCCCGATCCGATCGGCCTCCGTCCGGACGCCGCCGTGGCCGAAGATATGTGCCTCGTGCCCGCATTCGGGGCAGCAGAAGACGGACATGTTCTCCACCAGGCCGAGGACCGGGGTTTTCAGCGTGTTGAACATATCCAGCGCCTTGCGTGCGTCCAGAAGCGCGACATCCTGCGGCGTGGAGACGACAACAGCCCCGGTCACGGCGCTGCGTTGGCAAAGGGTCATGGCCACATCGCCGGTGCCCGGCGGCAGATCGACAATCAGAACGTCCAGCGCACCCCAACGGACCTGCGTCAGCATCTGCTGCAAGGCGCCCATCAGCATCGGGCCGCGCCAGACCACGGCTTTTTCTTCTGCCAGCATCAGACCGATGGACATCATCGTCACGCCATGGGCATGCAAAGGCTCGATGATCTTGCCGTCGGGGGAGGACGGGCGCTTGCTCACCCCCATCATGCGCGGCTGCGAGGGGCCGTAAATGTCAGCGTCCAGCAGCCCGACGCGACGGCCCTGCTTTGCCAGAGCGACGGCGAGGTTCGAAGATACGGTCGACTTGCCAACCCCGCCCTTCCCGGACCCTACCGCCAGAATACGGTCGACGCCGGCGATTTTCTGGGGACCTGCTGGCCCGGGCTTGGGATGCCCGCCGATCTTGAGACTGGGCGGGGCAACCTTGTCACCATGGGATTGGGTATGGGCAGTCAGCGCAATCTGGACCGAAGTGATGCCCGGGATCGCCTTCAACGCGGTTTCAGCTGCGACCTTGGTGGTTTCCAACGCTTTGGCGGCCTCTGCGTCCGGGGCTTCGATCACGAACCGGACCGTGCCCTCATCAATCGACAGGGCCCGGACCAGATCGGCCTGGCCCAGCGTGCCACCTGTCGGGACGGGTATATTTGCAAGTGCAGCAAAAACATCATCACGGGTCACGTGCGAGCCATCCTTCTGGATCATGGGCCAGCGCATAAATGTGCTGTATCCGCCCCGAAACAAGGGGTTATGTGCAGCATCGCCAAACTCAAAGCGCTTTAGGGCTTATTTTGGGAAAGCAAGACGCCCGGCAATGCAATTATTGCATAGCTGCCTTGCGGAACTGAGCCTTGTTGCAGCGCAGCATTTCTATATCTTCAATCTCAACAGCACGGGCGAGACAGCCCACGCTCAGAACCAAACGGTTCGAAACAGATCAGGAAGCCCTTCCTCCTCCCTGGGTTTTCTGTAACCGCGGTAGCACCTTCCTCCTCCCTGGTGTTGCTGCAAATATTTAGCGACGGTGCCTTCCTCCTCCCTGGCATCGTCGCTTTTTTTTGCGCTACCGACGTTCATCCTTGGGGCTGTCCATCACGACGTAGCTCGTGATCGACGTGACCTGCGGCAAGGTGCCCAGCACATCCGTGTGAAACCGCTTGAACGCCGCAAGGTCCGACACCTCCACCCGCAGGATGTATTCGACCGTGCCGGTCACGTTGTGGCATTCGCGCACCTCCGGGGCGGCGCGGACAGCGGTTTCGAAGGCGGCTTGCTGTGTCTTGGTGTGTTCGGACAGGCCCACGGCCATCAGAACGGTGAAACCACGCCCCAGCTTGGTCCGGTCGAGCACCGCGCGGTAACCGAGGATCACCCCGCTGCGCTCAAGCTCCTGGACGCGGCGCAGGCAGGCGGAGGGGGACAACCCGACCCGGTCCGCCAGTTCGAGGTTGGAAATCCGGCCGTCCCGCGACAACTCGGACAATATTCTGTCGTTTATTGCATCAATCTCCGTCATACATTGCGCAATACCACGAAGTTCGCCAGATTTTGCAATTATATTCTGCACAGTCTGCGCAATAGTTGCGCCATGACTTCCATCGACTTTCTCCTGGGCCTTGTGGCCTTTGCCTTCGTCTCGTCAATCACGCCGGGGCCCAACAACCTGATGCTCCTGGCCTCGGGGGCGAATTTCGGATTGCGCCGGTCGTTGCCGCACATGCTGGGGATCAGCTTTGGGCATGCGTTCATGGTCCTTCTGCTTGGATTGGGGCTTGGGCAGGTGTTCGTCACGTGGCCGGTCACGCACGATATCCTGAAGGTGGTCAGTGTCGTTTACATGGCGTGGCTTGCGTGGAAGATCGCAAACGCGGCAGCACCCGAAAGCGGTGCGCGGAGCGGACGTCCGTTCACGTTCCTGCAGGCTGCGGCGTTTCAGTGGGTCAACCCCAAGGCCTGGGTCATGGGGGTGACGGCGGTTACGGCCTATGCCGCGCCCGAAGCAGGACTTCTTGGGGCGGTCCTGGTGGCGGTCGTGTTCTGCGCCACGAACTTTCCGTCCGTCTCGGTCTGGGCGTGGATGGGCACGCAAGTCGCGCGGTGGCTGTCGAGCCCGGGGCGGCTGCGCGCGTTCAACTGGACCTGTGCCGCGTTGCTCATGATCTCGCTCTGGCCGGTGCTCACGGGTTAGTCGGCGCGCGTCAGCCCCGGCACTTCCCGCACCTTCTGGCGCAGAAAGTCTGTGAAGGCCGTGATCCGCGCCGGCACCACGATCGACGGGCGGCGCACCGCGTAGAGGGGGAACGCCTCCTGCCGGTAATCGGGCAGGATGTCGACCACCTCGCCCGAGGCGATCAGATCGGTGAAGGCCCAGAGCGGCCCGTTGTGGATGCCGTGCCCGGCGCGCACCGCGGCAACGCCTGCGCGCACCGCATTGATCGCAACCCCCTTGGAGCGTGGGATACGGTGGCGCGCGCCATCGGGGCCGATCAGCTCCATCGGCGTGGTCCGGTTGCCGGGCACGAAGAACACGTAGTCATGATCGCTGAGCTCCTGGGGCGTCTCGGGCCGCCCGCGCCGGTCCAGATAGGCGGGGCTGGCGACCAGCACGCGCGGGACTTCGGCCAGTTTGCGGGCAATTAGGCTGCTGTCGGGCAGACGCCCGGCGCGCACCGCGACATCGATGTTGTTCTGGGTCAGGTCGAGAAACCCGCTTGAGAGCATCAGGTCAAACTCGACATCCGGATAGAGCCCGCGGAATTCCAGCAGCCACGGGGCGAGGAATTCCTGCCCGAAGTCGATGGCGGCCGTGACACGGAGCAGTCCGGACGGGTGCAAGGCCTCGCCGCTGATCTCCGCCTCCAACGCTTCGAGTTGCGCGATGATCTCTTTCAGGCGGTCGAAATACAGCTTGCCCTGCTGGGTCGGGCGGGTGGCATTGCCGCTGCGATCCACCAGTTTCGTGCCGAAACGGGTTTCCAGCTGCGTCACGCGCCGCGAGATACCCGAGGGGTCCTGCCCCAAGGCGCGCGCAGCCGCACGGATCGAGCCGAGTTCCACCGTCTTCAGAAAGGCGAGTTCTGCTGCGTTTCGCATAAGGTGTTGATGATTTGTCTA
Source organism: Tropicimonas sp. S265A (assembly GCF_049800835.1). Classification (NCBI taxonomy): domain Bacteria; kingdom Pseudomonadati; phylum Pseudomonadota; class Alphaproteobacteria; order Rhodobacterales; family Roseobacteraceae; genus Tropicimonas; species Tropicimonas sp. S265A. The sequence goes on along the minus strand of NZ_JBNAFU010000004.1, from coordinate 24,998 downwards.
CAGCAAGTTGTCAACTGCACCTCTGCTGTAGACTGAACGCATCGCCTAACTCTGGATCATCGCAAGACACGAACCACTGCACATCGAACAGGAGAGACTGCCATGACCGACACTTTCGACATCTCGCGCCGCGCGGCGATCCTTGGCCTTGGGGCCGCAGGCGTTGCGGGCGCTGCCACACAGGCCAGCGCACAGGCCGCGATCACCAAACCACTGGCGGGCAAGGCCGCGCTCGTCTCGGGTGCGCGCAACAATCTGGGCCGCGCCTTTGCCGTGAAGCTGGGGGAGATGGGCGCAGATGTGGTGGTGCATTACCACCGGGAGGCAACCCGTGACCAGGCGCAGGAAACCGCCCGCCAGATCGAAGCCCATGGCGCGCGTGCCGTCCTGACCTCGGGCGATCTGAGTGACGTTCAGAACGTCCGCGCGATGTATGATGCGGCAGAGCAGAGCTTTGGCGGGATCGACATCGTGGTGAACAATGCCGGTGCGATCATCAAGAAACCGATGGCCGAATTCACCGATGCCGAGTTCGAGCGGCTGGATGCCGTCAACAACCGCGCGCTGTTTTATTCGATGCGCGAGGCGGCGATCCGGATGCGCGATGGCGGGCGGATCATCAACACCGGCACCTCGCTCAAGGCCGGGGCCGCGCCGGGCTACACGATCTATTCGGGCACCAAGGCCCCGGTGGAGGAATACACCCGCATGCTCGCCAAGGAATTGGGGCCGCGCCGGATCACGGTCAACACGATTGCCCCCGGCCCGGTCAACACGCCCTTCTTTCATGGGCAGGAGACCGAGCAATCGGCGGCCTTCGCTGCGCGCCTGTCCACCGAACAACGCCTTGGGGAGGTCGAAGATATCGTGCCGATCCTCGCGTTCCTGGCTGATCCCGGCTCCCAATGGGTGAACGGCCAGACTGTCTGGATCAACGGGGGCTATCTGACCCGCTGATCCACCCCAGCGCTGGCGGTCGTCCGCGACGCACACGCCCCGACCGCCAGCACTTCCAACGAACCGGCCCCCGCACCCAAAAGGACCATTGCCATGCACCGTCTTCCGAAAGCCGCTTCAACCCCTGCCATTCTTGTCCGCCTGAGCCTGACCTTTCTGGGTCTCGGCGTGGCCCAGACGCTCGCCGCGGGGCTGGTGTTTGCGCTCTAGGCTGCGTCTTCTGCGGCGGCTTCGTGCGTATCTCCGGCCCGCTTTGGCGCCATGACACGCACAGCCGGGGTCTGGTGGACGAGCGTGCGCGTCGGAAAGGGAATATCCAGGTCGGCATCGTCCAGCGCCTCTTTCACCTTGCGCTTCATATCTGCCTGATACTGAAAGTACGCATCCGAGTTGACCCAGACCCGCACCAGGAAATCGACGCTGCTGGAACCGAGATTGTTGACCTGTATGAATGGCTCCGGCTCAGAAAGTGAGCGCGGGTCTGCCATGATCGTATCACGGATAACCCGCTCTGCATCGCCAAGGTTTACTCCGTACCCGACCCCAAACGTCCATTCCGCACGGCGTTTGGGGTACACTGAGAAATTGCGGATCGTGTTGCCCCAGACCTCGGAATTCGGCACCACCACCTTCACGTTCCCCAGATCCGCGATTTCGGTATAGTTCAGAGTGATGTCCTTGACCGTACCGACGACATCGTTGACCTCGACGAAATCGCCGTTCTTCAGCGGTCGGAAGAGGATAATCATCACCCCGGCGGCGACGTTTGACAACGTACCTTGAAGGGCAAGGCCAATGGCCAGGCCGGCGGCACCTATCACCGCGACGACAGACGTTGTCTGCACGCCGAAAGTGTTCAGGACGAAGAGAGCCGTGAAGGCAAGGACCGTGTAGCGCGCGATATTGGCAAGAAAGCCGAACAGCGTGTTGTCGAGGCTCTCGTGGTTTTCCGAAAGGCGCTGAATCCGGCGGCTCAGGAACCCTGAAACAATGAACCCAAGCAGGATGATCACCGCAGCAGCAAGGACATTGCCCGCCAACATCAGGAGCGCTTCGAATGTCAGGAAGTCTGACAGGGACTTGCCATTGTAGATTTCCGTTGAAGCCACGCCTGACACCCATGATCCTGTGGTGTCGGCGACGGTTCCGACGGCCTCGGAGACCGTTTCCGCTGCGGTTTCAAGCTCTTCCATTGATCAAACCTGTTCTTCCAAACGTATTCTAGAAAGCCCCGACGCAGAGGGTCGGGGCCGTAGGATCGCCGTAAGCTTCGGCAAGTGCAGCCGCGTCACTGGGCGGCGCGGGCCTCTTGCGAGATTTCATCTCCGAGGTTGGAAACGTCATGGCCCAAGCCTTCCGTGGTTTCGCAGGCTGCCAAGGCAAGAAAGGTACAAATCATTGCGGCGCGTACCATCTGAAATCTCCGTCTGTTGCGCGTGTAGAACAGACGGATAACCGACCCGGGACCCAAAAGTTCCATCAGGCGGGAAAGGGCGCGCTGCGCCTCAGAACGGCACGTCGTCCGCTTTCTCAGCCGCGACCACGAAACTGGCGACAAGTTTTTTGACGCCCGCCTTGTCAAACGCGATCTCCAGCTTGTCGCCTTCGACCGCCGTGACGGCCCCGTAGCCGAACTTCTTGTGAAACACCCGGTCGCCCGGCCCGAAGGCTGGCAGGGCGGTGGCGTCGATCACCATGTTCTTGGCCTCGCGCGGCTGCGCGGTGCCGCGCGCGCCTGCGTTGGCCTGCATCCGCCGCCAACCGGGCGAGTTGTAGACATTGGCCGAAGCCGCACGATCCTCCAGGTCCGAGCCGCGCATCATCCCAGCAGGCGCCGCCGCCCCGAACGCCCCACCATAAAGACCCGGGGGGGTGAGGACATCGACGTGATCCTCGGGCAGTTCATCAATGAAGCGCGAGGGCATCTGGCTTTGCCATTGCCCGAACACCTGACGGTTGCCTGCGAAGGATATCGTGCACACCTCCTCCGCACGGGTGATGCCGACATAGGCGAGGCGGCGTTCCTCCTCCAACCCCTTGAGGCCGCTTTCATCCATGGAGCGTTGGGACGGGAACAGGCCGTCTTCCCACCCCGGCAGGAAGACGACCGGGAACTCAAGACCCTTGGCGGCGTGGAGCGTCATGATGGAGACCTTGGGCTCGTCCGCGTCGGAGGCGTTGTCCATCACCATAGAGACGTGTTCGAGAAAACCTTGCAGGTTGTCGAACCCTTCAAGGGCCTTGACGAGTTCCTTGAGGTTTTCCAGCCGTCCCGGGGCCTCGGGCGTCTTGTCGTTTTGCCAGTGGGTCGTATAGCCGGACTCGTCGAGGATGATCTGCGCCACTTCCACATGGGACATCTCGGGCCGCGCGGTGTCAAAGAGCGACACCTCCCCATCGTCGATCACGGCATCATCGGCCACAGGGGCTGCCTTGGGGGCGGCCATACGACGCCAGCGCGCGATCCCGTCGAGGAGCAGGCCAAGCTCCTTCGCGCCTTTGCCAGTCAGACCCTTGGCGTCGAGCAGAAGGCGCGCGCCGTCGCAGAGCGACACGCCGTTGCTGCGGGCCATGGCCTGGATTTTTTGTTGCGCCTTCTCACCCAGCCCGCGTTTCGGGGTGTTGACGATCCGCTCAAAGGCCAGGTCGTCGTCGGGGGAGGTGACCACGCGGAAATAGGCCATGGCATCGCGGATCTCCATCCGCTCGTAAAAGCGCGGGCCGCCAATGACGCGGTAGGGCAGACCGATGGTCAGGAACCGATCCTCGAACGCGCGCATCTGGTGGGAAGCGCGCACAAGTATGGCCATTTTTTCAAGGCCATAGGGGTCGAGACCCCGTGTGCCGCCCTGCATCGCCTCAATCTCTTCGCCGATCCAGCGGGCTTCTTCCTCCCCGTCCCAATGGCCGATCAGGCGCACCTTTTCGCCGCCCTCAGCATCCGTCCAGAGGGTCTTGCCCAAGCGCCCCTCGTTGGCGTCGATCACGCCGGACGCGGCAGCAAGGATGTGCGCGGTGGAGCGGTAGTTCTGCTCCAGCCGGATGACCTGCGCGCCGGGAAAATCCTTCTCAAACCGCAGGATGTTGCCAACCTCGGCCCCGCGCCAGCCATAGATGGACTGGTCGTCATCGCCGACGCAGCAGATGTTGTTGTGCCCCCCGGCCAGAAGCCGCAGCCACAGGTACTGCGCGACGTTGGTGTCCTGGTATTCGTCCACAAGGATATAGCGGAACCAGCGGCGGTATTGGGCGAGCACGTCTTCGTGGCGCTGGAAGATGCCAATGACATGCAAAAGCAGATCGCCAAAATCGACCGCGTTCAGTTCCAGAAGGCGCTGCTGATAGGCGGCGTAAAGCGCGGGACCTTTGGAGTTGAAGGCACCCGCATCCTCAACCGGCACCTTGTCGGGTCCGATGGCGCGGTTTTTCCAGCCGTCGATGATGTGGGCCAGCTGGCGCGCGGGCCAGCGTTTCTCATCGATACCCGCCGCAGCGATCACCTGTTTCATCAGGCGAATCTGGTCGTCCGTGTCCAGAATGGTGAAGTTCGACTTCAGGTACAGATCGCCCGGTCCGGTGACCAGTTCTGCATGTCGGCGCAGCAGTTTTACGCAGATCGCATGGAAGGTGCCGAGCCACGGCATGCCTTCGACCGGCTGGTTCATCATCCGCGCGACGCGGTCCTTCATCTCGCGCGCGGCCTTGTTGGTGAAGGTCACGGCGAGGATTTCGTTGGGACGCGCGGTGCCGGTGCTGAGCAGATGCGCAATCCGGGCCGTCAGCGCGCGAGTCTTGCCCGTGCCCGCGCCCGCCAGCATCAGAACCGGGCCTTCAAGCGCTTCGACAGCGGCGCGTTGGGCCGGGTTCAACCCATCCATGTAAGGCGCGGGTCGCTGTGCCATGGCGCGCTGGGACAGGGAGAGGGCCGCGCCGGCCTCGAACGCGTCGGAGTCATCAAAACTGCTCATGGGTAAGAACATAGCGCTCGGCAGGGCGCAGGGGAAGTGATGTTCGCAGTCTGTTCCGGCCTTTCTATGCTCCAAGAACCGCTCATTTGATGGGCACATCGCGAAGGGCAGATGAAAAAAGCGACGCGCTGCGCTATACTCCCCGCCATCGGCCACGCTTATTTTTGTGCCAAATATATATTTTTACGTGCTTTTTTCGGTCTGCGCGGCCGTGTGCAAGGTATTTTAGGAGGATCCCAAATGACATCAGCTCATAGATCATCGCCCTTTGCGGGCCCCCGATATTTCAAACCGGCGACCCCAGGCCTCGATGCACTGGGCCCGCTCAAGCACCTGCCGGGCATCTGGTCGAACACGCCCACAGCCAATTCCGGCGATTTCACCGGGCGCGGTTGGAACCTGATCGCGCTGCCGTTCGAGGGCGAGAACGGCACACCATTCGATTTTCGGGTCTTGGTCAACCAGTACAACGAGACGCTGAAGTTCATGAACCTCGATGGATCGGTGCCGAACCGAGGGATCGATCGCGCCGCGGCGCAGGACACTGATCAGACGATCATGGCGATCGACTACGAGCAGGGGATCGCGCAGATCGCGGCGGACGACGCCCCCAAAAGCGCCGACAATGGCCCCGATCTGGCGGGTGATCCGGGCTTGCCCATTCACCACGAGCCGGGGTTTTTCCTCTTCATCACCAACGAGGTGCAGTCGCATCAGGATGGCGATCTGACGGTGGCGCGGCTGGGCACGATTCCACACGGCAACTCGGTCATGTCCATGGGCCATGCGCGGGAGTTTGACGGGCCGCCGCGTATTCCGGCGATCAGCGGCCTGCCGATTGGCATTCCCGGCGTGCCCGGCATCTTCGGCCTGCCCCCGGGCCAGCCGCCTGAATTGCCCGAACAGGGGTATCTCGGCCCCTATGCGGCGTTCTCGGGCGAGAATGCGTTCCTGCGCAACGGTCCCTTTCCGGGGTTCGACGTGGCCTTGCCGAACTTCCTGCTGGAGTTCGGGATGCCGGACAATGTCGTGCACACGACCGAGTTGGTGTTCGACACGAAGTACGCCACCGGCAACATCGTCAACGTGCCCTTTGTCAAACGGCAGGCGGATGCGTCGGAGATGCGCTCGATCTTCTGGATCATGACGCTGGACAGCGAGCATGCCAATGGCGGACCGCAGCGGGTTCTGGCCTATTCACAACTGGTGTTTCTGGATTTCTTCCAGCGGCTCGATGGGGTGCCGGGGTTGATCCGCTGGCCCCATGTCTCGATCAACATGATGGCTTATGAAGGTCCGCTGCCCGAGCCAGCCCCGGCAGCACGATCCATGCCAATGGGCTAAACTCCGGAAATGCGGGGCGGTTTAGCCCTTTTCTTCGGCGGGGTTGTTGCCATTATCGAGGCATGGATCTGCAGGACCGCTATCCCACCGTCGAAGACCTGCGCCGCAAGGCGCGGCGGCGCGTTCCGCATTTCGTTTGGGAGTACCTCGACAGCGCCACAGGGGCAGAGACGTGCCATGCCCGCAATCTGGCGGGGTTGGAACAGGTCAGGTTCCGTCCCGCCATCCTGAAAGGCCCGCAGGCGGTCCAGTTGGAGACACGGTTTCTGGGCGTTGATTACGACGCGCCGTTCGGCGTGGCCCCGGTCGGGATGGCTGGTCTGATCTGGCCCGGCGCGGAACAGCACCTCGCGCGGGCGGCGCGCGATGCCCGGCTGCCCTTTTGCCTGTCCACCGTCGCGACCCGTCTGCCCGAAGAGATCGGGCCGATTGCGGGCGATATGGGCTGGTTTCAGCTTTACTCGCCTTCAGATCCCGAGATCCGCCGCGACATCCTGCGGCGCGCGTGGTCCTCGGGGTTTCGCACCTGCGTGGTCACGGTCGACCTGCCCGCGCCCTCGCGCCGCGAGCGTCAGCGCAAGGCGGGGATCACCCTGCCCCCGCGCCTGACCCCGCGCATCCTGAGCCAGATCGCGCGGCGCCCGGCCTGGGCGCTTGGGACACTGCAAAACGGCACGCCACGGCTGCGGCTGGTCGAGAGCTATGTCGAGGAAAAAAGCGCAAAGGGCAGCCTTGCGCATCCCGGCTACATCATTCGCGGCGCGCCCGATTGGGACTATCTGCATGCGTTGCGGTCCGAATGGTCCGGGCCGCTGATCGTCAAGGGCGTGATGGACCCGGCGGATGCCTGTCCGCTGGTGGCCGCCGGGGTCGATGCGATCTGGGTGTCGAACCATTCGGGACGCCAGTTCGACGGCGCGCGGGCCGCGATCGAGGTTCTGCCGGAAGTCCGCGCCGCCGTGCCCGACACCCCCCTGATCTTTGACAGCGGCGTGCGTGGCGGGCTCGACATCCTGCGCGCGCTGGCTCTGGGGGCAGATTTCGCCATGCTGGGGCGGGCGTTCTACTATGCGGTCGCCGCCCTTGGCGCGCGCGGCGGGGCGCACGTGATCGAGCTTCTGCGCGACGACATGGCCTCTAACCTCGGGCAGATGGGTTTGCCAAACTTCAAGGGTCTGCGCGACAAGCTGGCAAGCCCGGGTGCGCTGTTTCCGATGGCTGATCCGCCCTATGGACAATAAAGTTTACCACGGTATACACGTGCCGCTGCCACCCCCGACGAAGAGGCCCAACCGATGACTGAGTTCACCAAGATCCTGATCGCCAACCGCGGCGAGATTGCCATCCGCGTCATGCGCGCGGCCAATGAACTGGGCAAGAAAACCGTGGCTGTCTACGCCACCGAGGACAAGCTGAGCCTGCACCGGTTCAAGGCCGATGAGGCGTATCTGATCGGCGAGGGCATGGGACCTGTTGCGGCATACCTGTCCATCGACGAGATCATTCGCGTGGCCAAGGAAAGCGGCGCGGACGCGATCCACCCGGGGTACGGTCTTTTGTCGGAGAACCCCGATTTCGTGGATGCCTGTGCTGCCAACGGCATCACCTTCATTGGTCCCAAGGCCGAGACCATGCGCGCGCTGGGGGACAAGGCAAGTGCGCGGAGGGTGGCGATTGAGGCCGGCGTGCCGGTGATCCCGGCGACCGAGGTGCTGGGCGACGACATGGACGCGATCAAGGCGGAGGCAGAGACGGTCGGCTATCCGCTGATGCTGAAAGCGTCCTGGGGCGGGGGCGGGCGCGGCATGCGCCCGATCTTCAACGCCGACGAGCTGCCAGAGAAAGTCCGCGAGGGCCGTCGGGAGGCCGAAGCGGCCTTCGGCAATGGCGAGGGGTATCTGGAAAAGATGATCACCCGCGCCCGCCATGTGGAGGTTCAGATCCTCGGCGATACGATGGGCAATATCTATCACCTCTGGGAACGCGATTGTTCGGTCCAGCGGCGCAACCAGAAGGTCGTGGAGCGCGCGCCCGCGCCGTATCTGAGCAGCGCCCAGCGTGAGCGGATATGTGAATTGGGGCGCAAGATCTGCGCCCATGTGAACTACGAATGCGCGGGCACGGTCGAGTTCCTGATGGATATGGAGTCGGGCGAGTTCTACTTCATCGAGGTGAACCCCCGCGTGCAGGTCGAGCACACCGTGACCGAGGAAGTCACGGGCATCGACATCGTGCGCGCCCAGATCCTGATCGCCGAGGGCAAGAGCCTGACCGAGGCCACGGGTGTCGCCAGCCAGTACGACGTTCAACTGAGCGGCCATGCGATCCAGTGCCGGGTCACGACAGAGGACCCGCGCAACAATTTCATCCCGGACTATGGCCGGATCACCGCCTATCGCGGCGCGACCGGCATGGGCATCCGTCTGGACGGGGGCACGGCCTATTCCGGGGCTGTGATCACGCGCTACTATGACAGCCTTCTGGAGAAGGTGACCGCCTGGGCCCCGACGCCGGAAGCCGCGATTGCCCGGATGGACCGCGCCCTGCGCGAGTTCCGGATCCGGGGTGTCAGCACGAATATCGCGTTTGTCGAGAACCTGCTGAAGCACCCGACCTTCCTGAACAACCAGTACACCACGAAATTCATCGATGAGACGCCGGAGCTGTTCGAGTTTCCGAAACGACGCGACCGGGCCACGCGCATCCTGCGCTATATCGCCGATATCTCGGTCAACGGGCACCCCGAAACCGAAGGCCGCCCCCTGCCCCCGGCGCAGGCCCGCCCGCTGAAAGCCCCCGCGCCCAAGGCTGCCCCTGCGCCCGGCACACGGCAGCTTCTGGACGAAAAGGGCCCGCAGGCCGTGGCCGACTGGATGGCGGCGCAAAAGCACCTGCTGATCACCGACACCACGATGCGCGACGGGCACCAGTCGCTGTTGGCTACGCGGATGCGGTCGATCGACATGATCCGGGTCGCCCCGAGTTACGCGGCGAATCTGCCCGGTCTCTTCTCGGTCGAATGCTGGGGCGGGGCGACGTTCGACGTGGCCTACCGGTTTCTGCAGGAATGCCCGTGGCAGCGGCTGCGCGACATTCGCGCGGGCCTGCCCAATGTGATGACGCAGATGCTGCTGCGCGGCTCCAACGGGGTCGGCTATACCAACTACCCCGACAACGTTGTGCAGGAGTTCACACGGCAGGCGGCGGCCTCAGGCGTCGACGTGTTCCGCGTGTTCGACAGCCTCAACTGGGTGGAGAACATGCGCGTGGCGATGGACGCGGTCATCGAGGCCAACAAGGTCTGCGAGGGCACGATCTGCTACACCGGTGACATCCTCGACCCCGCGCGGGCGAAATACGACCTGAACTACTACGTGGCGATGGGCAAGGAGTTGAAGGACGCCGGCGCGCACGTGCTGGGCCTGAAGGACATGGCGGGGCTGCTCAAGCCTGCCTCTGCCCGGTTGCTGATCAAGGCCCTGAAGGAAGAGGTGGGCCTGCCCATTCACTTCCACACCCACGACACAGCCGGTGTCGCCTGTGCCACGATCCTCGCGGCAGCGGACGCAGGCGTGGACGCGGTGGACTGCGCGATGGACGCGCTGTCGGGCAACACCTCTCAGGCGACGTTGGGGTCGGTGGTCGAAGCGCTGCGCAACACCGACCGGGACACGGGCCTCGACATCAAGTCGATCCGCGAGATCTCGGATTACTGGGAAGCGGTGCGATCCGAATACGCGGCGTTCGAGACCGGGCAGCAGGCCCCAAGCTCCGAGGTGTATCTGCACGAGATGCCGGGCGGCCAGTTCACCAACCTCAAGGCGCAGGCGCGCAGCCTGGGGCTGGAGGAGCGCTGGCATGAGGTTGCGCAGACCTATGCGGATGTGAACCAGATGTTCGGCGATATCGTGAAGGTCACGCCGTCCTCCAAGGTGGTGGGCGACATGGCGCTGCTGATGGTGAGCCAGGGTCTGACCCGCGCCGAGGTCGAAGACCCGGAGCGCGATCTGTCCTTCCCCGACTCTGTCGTCGACATGATGCGTGGCAATCTGGGCCAACCCCCCGGCGGGTTCCCTGCAAACATCATCGACAAGGTTCTGAAAGGCGAAAAGCCCGACACCGAACGCCCGGGCAAGCATCTGCCCCCCACCGATCTGGAGGCAATGCGCGCGGAACTTGCGGGCAAATTCGACGGGGTGGAGATCGATGACGAAGATCTGAACGGGTACCTGATGTATCCCAAGGTCGTCACCGACTACCTGACCCGACATGCGGAATACGGGCCAGTCCGGACCCTGCCCACGCGCACGTTCTTTTACGGGATGGAGCCGGGGGACGAAATTTCGGCCGAGATCGACCCCGGCAAAACGCTCGAAATTCGGTGCCAGGCGATTTCGGAGACCAACGAGGACGGCGAGGCGAAGGTCTTCTTCGAACTGAACGGCCAGCCCCGCGTGATCCGAATCGCCGACCGCAAGGCCAAGGGGGCGGTCCAGGCACGGCCCAAGGCGGAACTGGGCAACCCGGACCATATCGGGGCGCCGATGCCGGGGGTTGTCGCCTCCGTCGCGGTGCAACCGGGCGCGAAGGTCAAGGAAGGCGATCTTCTGCTGACCATCGAGGCCATGAAGATGGAAACCGGCATCCATGCCGAACGGGACGCGGTCGTAAAGGCCGTCCATGTTGCGCCCGCGGCTCAGATCGACGCAAAGGATCTGCTGGTCGAGTTGTCGTGATCCGAGGCGGGATGTGGTGTGCGCGCGCAAGCGACGGACATCGCACACCCTGCTCGGGCGCGCAACACACAGCCCTTCGGCCAGCGAGGTGCGGAGCAAGGGAGCACACCCCCTGACCCCGCGATTAGGGAGGGGTTACGTCGTCCAGTTCGCCATGACGTTGTGGCCGACCGGCTCTGGCGGGCCTTCGAGGAACTCGGCCATCTGCCCCCAAAGGGCTGCCACGTGCGAGGCGTTGGCATTTGATTTCTCTTCGCTCTCGACCACCGAGATGATGTAGCCGGAGCCATCCGATTGCATGACGTTGATGAACTGATGCAAGCCGTCGAGCGCCATGATTTGCGGCTTCAGCTCTTCCATCTTCGCCACTGCAGCAGTCACTGCATCCGCCTTCATCTTGAATTTCGTGACACGTGCAAACATGCCGTCCCCCCTTATTTGAATTGAGTGTTTTTATGCCTCTGAAACAGAGGACTGCGACTGTAGCACATCCGGTCCGGTTTCCTGAATCGCCGGATTTGGAGGTGCTCTTGTGCCGTCGGGGCCCGGTCAAAAAAACTGGTCGGGACAGTCGTTTTTCCCTTGCAGCACTGGGGCGGGGTCGTTACATCACGCTCACCCAAAGGATGCGGGCGTAGCTCAGGGGTAGAGCATAACCTTGCCAAGGTTAGGGTCGGGCGTTCGAATCGCCTCGCCCGCTCCAACTTTCTTAGAAAAGCGTGACAGGTCAGTCCCCTTCGGGGGTGTGGCGCGCGCCTAGCGCAGCCAGAGCTTTTCGCGTTTCAGCCGGTTTCGGATGGCAGCTTCTTTCACGGGCAGGTTGTCTCGATCGAACAACGCACGCGCTTTCGCGCCCTTGCCTTGATAGATCATGCGTTTGGCAGCCTCGGAGCCCTTCAGCACTTTCTTGATGCGGTTGGGCGCCACGACGCGCTCCAGCGTCTCGACGACCTCGTCCGCCTCACGCGCGTAAAGCAGCGGCAACAGGCGGTAATGGCAGGTGATGCGCCCGTCCAGCAGGCCCGCACAGGACGGGTCCCGCCCGCCGCCGAGGCTGTGGATCACCAGCGGCAGCGCGATCTGGTCCAGCCACGGATCAAAGGACTGTCCGACCAACTCCGCCGGCGGGTCCTTGTCGATCGTCCCCGCAATTTCGCGAAATCGTGCGCCGAACGCCTGCGGACAGGCCCCGTAGAACCACCCTGCGTTGAAGTAGAGGTAGCGTTCCCAGTAGCCTTCGGGAAACCGCAGGTCGAGCGAGGTCTCGAAATCCAGGTCGAACCGGTCGTAAAGCGATTTCCAGATCTCCGTGTGACCCGGGCCGTAAAGGCTCGGCTTCGGCCAGGTCCCCGTACGTTTCATCGAGGCGCTGGGACGGGCAAAATCGAAGGGCACATCGCCAAGCGGCCCCAGGTGCAGCGTATCGGTGTCAAAGAACACGAACGGGGTGTCTGCGGGCAAGGCCGAAAGTGCTTCGATCTTGTTGCCGTTGGGATAGCGCGCGCCGAACAGCTCCGCCGTGAACGGGACAATCTCTGCCCCGAATTCGGTTTCAAGCAGGAAACGGGCGTCGGGGTCCTGTACGGTCGGATCATCGGGCCAGAGCGGCCCGGGCGCGGGTTCCAGCAGGATCAGACGGCCCGCGTAGTCCGGGTTGGCCGCGCGAAAGGATGCGCAGAAGATCACCGCCTCGTAGGTCAGGCGTCCGTTCTGAACGACTGCGCAAACGGTGGGGTCCGAGGGGGCGGGAGGGGAGGACGACATGGGTGGATTTGGCCCGTGTTTTCCGCGACTATGGCAGGAAATCGCGGCGTATCAAGCCGCCTGACCCAGAGGATACCCGATGCGCGTGCGCCCTGCCCTCATCCTGCTGTGCCTGATCCCCGGAATGGCAACCGCCCAGACCTTCACAACCGTGGACGAGGTCAAACCGATCCTGACGGCAACGCAGGGCAGCTGGATTGCCGTGCGGAACTGGCAGGGGCAGGACCTGGTCTATTTCACGCAGGTCGAAAGCTGGCGCTGCGGACTGCGGGAAATCCGCTACAGCGTGAACGGCGCGGCAGAGGCCGTGAAACCGATGGAGCCGTGCTACACCGATGCGCCGTCCCCCAACGCGTTTCAGGACAGTGCGCACCAACCGTACGTGTCGTTTCCGGCAGGGAGTGTGGAAACCGTGTCGGTGACACTCGTCTACAGTGATGGCAGCACGACCGAGGCCAGTTTCAACCGCGCCCAGGTGGAGTTGCGCTAGGCGCGGGGTACGTTTTGCAGCATGAGGCCAAAGGGGGCGGAGGGCTTATGACATTTTATCGGATCATGGTTTTTGTGGCGGTTTTGACGATCGGCGCAGGTCTTCTGGCCGAGCCGTCCCTGGCCCATGCCGAAGATGGTTACGGCGGAGGGTTCGTGAGCGGCCTGACGCATCCGATCCTGGGGTGGGATCACGTCGCTGCCATGGTTGCCGTGGGATTATGGGGCGCATTCCTTGGGGCGCCGGCGATCTGGCTTCTGCCGATCATCTTCCCCCTCGTGATGGCGTTGGGCGCAGGCCTCGGCATGCTCGGGCTCCCTGTTCCGGCCATCGAAACGGGCATTGCACTTTCCGCCGTTGTTCTCGGGCTGATGATCGCATTGGCGACCAAACCTCCGCTCTGGGTGGCGGCCCTGCTGGTGGGAGCCTTCGCGATCTTTCACGGATATGCCCATGGAACCGAATTGCCGGGGTCGGTGAATGCCTTCGGATACATCGTGGGCTTCGTGATATCCACCGGGCTGCTGCACCTGGTCGGTATAGCATTCGGCCTGCTGGCCAAGTGGCCCCAAGGCCGGATAGTCATTCGCGGCGCAGGCGGCGTGATCTCACTTGCGGGCGTGGCGTTTCTGACCGGCCTCGCCTGACCATGCGGACGCGGTGGCGGGCCGGGGCGTGCGGTGCAGCCGTGCCCTTTCCGGCGGCCGCGCACAGCCCGATCGAAGGGATCGAGGGTTTCTATTCAGGGCTGCTTCACCCGGTCTCGACACCTGCGCAGGCGCTTGTCCTGCTGGCGGTCGGCCTGATGGCAGGCGGTTTCAGACCGGCCGAGGCCCGCTGGCCGGTGGGCCTTTATATGACAGCTGTCCTCGGGGGTGTGGCGTGTGGCGCGTACCTGACGCCGGCAGCGACCGCCATGTTCGCCACCGCTCTTGTCGCGGCGGCGATGGCGGCGCTTGCCCCCGGGCGCGGGTTGAGCCTTGCCAGTTGCCTCGCAGCGCTCGGCGGCGCCTCGATCGGGCTACTTTCCCTTGCGGACCCCGGCCCGCCAATGGACAGGATCGTAACATCCCTTGGCGCGGTGGTCGGCGCCTGCATCGGCCTGCTTTACATCTTTGCCTTCACCCGTTTCGTTCAGGACAGGTACACGGTCGACTGGGTGCCCGTTGCATTCCGGGTCGCCGCCGCCTGGATTGCAGCGGTTTCCCTTCTCATGACGCTCATGGAGTTTGTCCCGGAGTGACAGGGTGCCGCCCACGGCATCGGTTGCGCCCTTTTGCGGCGAATTGCGATCACGTGACCGGCGGCGTTCTTGGAAAGTGGTGGGCGACCCTGGAATCGAACCAGGCGTGCGTCTCCGCGAGGGAGTTACAGTCCCCTGCCACACCTTGCGGCCTGTCGCCCAACAGAGGCGTGATTACTCAGACCGTGCTGGGGCGTCAACCGCAAAATCCGAACGCTCTATCAGCGACCTGGCGCCTGATTGACCGGGGCGCGGTCACGCCGTATGCCGGGCCCCTGACCGACAAGCGGAGAAACGCGAATGCCCGCCAGGAAACCAACATGGGTCATCGAAAAGGAACGTGCGCGTCGCGCAGCGGCGGCCCAGACCGTGTGGCTCTTCGGGTTGCACGCGGTCCGGGACGCGCTGATGAACCCCGCGCGGGAAAAACTGCGGCTGGTCGTGACCAAAAACGCCGCCGACAAGTTGGCGGATGCCATCACCACCTCTGGCATGGACCCCGAGATGGCTGATCCGCGAAAGTTTCCCGCCCCGCTCGACCCGGGATCGGTGCATCAGGGGGCCGCGCTGGAGGTCAAGGCGCTGGACTGGGGCCCGGTCGCGCAGGTGGCACCCGGGGACGGGACGACGCGCCCGCTGGTCCTGTGCCTCGACCGGGTGACAGACCCCCACAATGTCGGCGCGATCCTTCGCTCGGCTGAGGTATTCGGCGCAACAGCCGTCATTGCCACCGCCCGTCATGCGGCACCGGAAACCGGCGCGCTGGCCAAGACGGCTTCGGGCGCGCTGGAGCGGCAGCCCTATCTGCGGGTCAACAATCTCGCCCGCACGATGGAGGAGTTGCGGGATATGGGCTTTTTCCTCATCGGGCTGGATGGCGAGGCCGAGACCGAGATCGCCCCCGCCCTTGCCCGTGCCGGCGACCGCCCTGTGGCACTGGTTCTTGGCGCCGAAGGCCCGGGCCTGCGCGAAAAGACACGCGAGACCTGCGATGTGCTGGCCCGCATCCCCTATGCCCGCGCATTCGGGTCACTGAACGTGTCCAACGCGGCAGCTGTTTCGCTGTTCGCGGCCCAGACCGGCGGCTGACATTCGCCCAAGCGCTGCCTATATCGGGGCAAAGAGGATGTGATTGATGCCAGACAGAACCAAGATCGCCACGTGTTCCTATTGTGGGGCCCGCAGCATGCTGGTGCCGACCGCACGCGACGGGCATGAACTGGCCTGTTCGTCCTGCGGGGCGCCCATTCATGAGTTGAAATGGCTCAAGACACGCGAACCGGGGCATAAGAAACTGCAACGTTCCACGCCGCACGCGCCGAAAAAACAGCGTTTCGATCACGACGACCGATCCGGCTACAAGCGGCGCAAGAAACGGCGGAAGCCCTTGTGGCAAAAGGCTCTTGGCGAGGCTGCGGACCTCATCGAAGACATTTTCGACTGACACCCGTCTCACATGCGCGTCAGATGTGTTGCGCCGCTGTATCGGCAGCGCCACCTGTCGAAGCAGATGCAAGCGCAAGGAGACATCTGATGATTTCCAAACGGAATTTCCTGCAAGGCGTCGGCCTTGCCGTTGTGGCCGCTCCCTTTGCCGGGCCTGCACTGGCCGCCGAACCACCCGTTTTTGCAAACGGGGGACAGGCGATCCGTGGGTACGACCCGGTGGCCTACTTCAAACAAGGCGCGCCCGTCCGCGGCACACAGGCCCATACCCATCGCTGGAATGGTGCGGAATGGCTGTTTTCGTCGGATGCGAACCGCGCGGCATTCGCGGCTGATCCGGAAGCCTTTGCACCGCAATACGGCGGCTACTGCGCCTGGGCCGTGGCCGAGGGTTATACCGCCTCGACCGTACCCGAGGCCTGGAAGATCGTGGATGGAAAGCTGTATCTCAACTTCTCGCGCCGCATTCAGCGCCGCTGGGAACGGGACATTCCCGGCAACATCGCGCGGGGCGATGGAAATTGGCCTGCTGTCCTGAATTGAGCATCTTGACACTGCCGCCGGTGGTGGCGGGCAGGAAATCACAGAGTCGTGTGTGGGGCCTTCATTTTTTCGCCACCGCACCTATGTCGACTCTAGAGCGGTCGGGCTCGGAACTCCTGACCGCGCTTCACTGTCCCTCGTTCCGTCACTGATGCGCCCGGCCCTTGGCTCGGGCGCTTTTTTTGTTTCTGGCCACGAATTCACGCGGAATCAGGGCGTGCGCCACCGCGCGACATGGGCGGTCAGGGGGCACGCAAGCCTTTCCCGAACGGCACGGGCTCGCTAGGCTGCCCGCATGGCAGTGCACCCGACAGATGACGACCTGCGCCGGATCCTCACGGAGACCCGAACGATCGCGTGCCTTGGCGTGTCGATGAACCCGGTGCGGCCATCCTACTATGTGGCGCGCTACCTGAGCCTGAAAGGCAAGCGCGTCCTCCCGGTCAATCCGGGCCATGCGGGCAAGACACTGTTCGGAGAAACCGTGCGCAGCAGTCTGTCGGAACTCGACACCACCGTCGACATGCTCGACGTTTTCCGGCGGTCAGAGGCCGTACCGGGGATCGTCGACGAGGCCCTCGCGTCGCTGCCCGGACTCAAGGTGATCTGGCTGCAAATCGGCGTGCACCATGCCGAGGCATCCGCAAAGGCGCGCGCTGCCGGGATCGAGGTGATCGAGAACCGCTGCCCCAAGATCGAGTACCAGCGTCTGTTCGGGGAATTGCGGATGGGCGGTTTTGCCACCGGGGTGATCAGCTCAAAGCTGTAAGGCGTGGATCAGCGGCGGGCTTTCTCAGCCACGCCAGAGGTGCCCTCACGACGTTCAAGCTCGGCCAGAACATCCGCCAGATCAACATCGCGCGCAGCCAGCATGACCAGCAGATGATAGAGCACATCCGCCGCCTCGTAGGTCAGATTGGCCTTGTCGTCTTTTGCTGCGGCGATGATTGCCTCGACCGCCTCTTCGCCAAACTTTTCGGCGGCTTTCTCCGGCCCCTTGGAAAGCAGCTTGGCCGTCCACGAGGTTTCGGGGTCTGCACCTTTGCGCGCCGCAATGGTTGCAGCAAGGCGGATCAGAACATCGCTCATGACAGCCTCACCGGGATACCGGCGGCGGCCATATGGTCCTTGGCCTCGCGGATGGTGAACTCCCCGAAGTGGAAGATGGAGGCCGCGAGCACCGCGCTTGCCCCGCCTTCGGTCACCCCTTCGACCAGGTGGTCCAGCGTGCCGACCCCGCCGCTTGCGATCACCGGTACGTCCACCGCATCGGAAATGGCGCGTGTCAGCGGCAGGTTGAACCCTTGCTTGGTGCCGTCCCGATCCATGGAGGTCAGAAGGATCTCACCTGCACCCTTTTCAACTACCGTTTTGGCGAACTCCACCGCGTCGATGCCGGTGGGTTTGCGCCCGCCATGGGTGAAAATCTCCCACTTGCCGGGGCTGACGGTTTTGGCGTCGATAGCACAGACGATGCACTGGCTGCCGAATTTGTCCGCTGCGCGCGCGATCACGTCCGGATCGGCCACGGCTGCGGAGTTAAAGCTGACCTTGTCCGCCCCGGCCAGCAGCAGGTTTCTCACATCGTCCGTCGTGCGCACGCCCCCACCGATGGTCAGCGGCATGAAACACTGCTCCGCCGTGCGGGTGGCCAGGTCATACATCGTGCCACGATTCTCGTGGGTGGCGTGAATGTCCAGAAAACAAAGCTCATCCGCCCCGGCGGCATCATAAGCCTTTGCGGATTCCACCGGATCACCCGCATCAACGAGATCAACGAAATTGACGCCCTTGACCACGCGCCCATCGGCCACGTCGAGGCAGGGAATGACACGGGTTTTCAGCATGCTGGCTCCGAAACGGGTTCAGGGGTGTTTACGCGGCAGTGCAGGCGCCGACAAGCCTGCCCCTCGCCAACGCCGCCGACGCGGTCTAGAACGGCGCGATGACCGAGAGCTTTCCTCTTTTTCTAGCTGCCCAGCCGGGCCTCGAAGACGCCTTGGCCGACGAAGCCCGCGCGGCAGGGTTTGACACCCCGAGCGTCACGCCGGGCGGCGTCGAAACGCGCGGGGATTTCGCGGAGATGATGCGGGCAAACCTGGTGTTGTCCGGGGCTGGGCGCGTTCTGGTCCGGATTACCGCGTTCCGGGCCTTTCACCTGGCGCAACTCGACAAGCGCGCGCGCAAGGTTGACTGGGGGGCATGGCTGCCCCCCGGTACGCCTGTTCGGATCGAGGCAAGTTGCCGGAAGTCGAAAATCTACCACGACCGAGCCGCCGCCCAGCGCGTGGCCAAAGCGGCCGGGCAAGCCGGGTTGATCCCTGCCACGGGCGAAGCGCGGGATGCCGTGCGCCTTGTGACCCGCATCGAGGATGATCTGGTCACTCTGAGCCTCGATACGTCCGGCGCGCCGCTGCACCGGCGCGGATTGAAGGAATTCGTCGGCAAGGCCCCGCTGCGCGAAACCATGGCGGCGCTGTTCCTGCGGCAAGCCGGGTATGACGGCCAGATGCCCCTGGTGGACCCGATGTGCGGGTCTGGCACGATCCTGCTGGAGGGGGCGGCGGTGGCTGCCGGAGTGCATCCCGGGCGCGCGCGCAACTTTGCGTTCGAGCGGTTCACACAATTCGAGCCAAACGCTTGGCAGGCGCTGAGGGGGTCGGCCGACCCAGCCCTCGGATCGACGCGGCTTTATGGCTATGACCGGGATCAGGGGGCCATTCAGGGCGCGCGTCAGAACGCGGCCCGTGCTGGTGTGGATACGCTCTGCCAATTCACCTGCCAGCCCGTCTCGGGCCTCATCCCGCCTGTTGATGGGCCCGGTCTGGTGATGGTCAACCCGCCCTACGGCGCACGGATCGGCAACAAGAAGCTGCTATTCGGTCTGTACGGCGCGTTGGGTCAGGTCCTGCGGGAGCGATTTGCAGATTGGCGGGTCGGGATCATCACCTCGGATGCGGGTCTGGCCAGAGCGACCGGATTGCCGCTCGCAGCCGGCCCGAGGATTGCCCATGGCGGGCTGACCGTTCAGCTTTGGCAAACAAGTCACTGAGCCCCCGGCTCCGCCGCCGCTTCAGCTTTTCAGAACCGCGAGTGCCTCCGCCAGATCGATTGCCCCGTCATACAAAGCGCGCCCGGAGATCGCGCCATTCAAGGGCGCACCCGTAGCCTTCAGCGCCCGCAGATCCTCAAGCGAGCTGACCCCGCCGCTTGCAATCACGGGGATTGAGGTCGCCTGAGCCAACGCGGCGGTCGCGTCCACATTGGGGCCCTGCATCGCACCGTCTCGGTCGATATCCGTATAGATGATGGCTGAGACCCCTGCATCCTCGAACGATTTCGCCAGATCGGTGACCATCACATCCGTGTCTTCCGCCCAGCCGCGTGTCGCAACGCGCCCGTTGCGCGCATCGAGGCCGACCGCCACCTGCCCCGGAAACGCTTTGGCAGCCGCGCGGACAAGATCGGGATCTTCGACCGCGACGGTGCCCAGAATGATCCGCGCGATGCCCTTGGTGAGCCACATCTCGATCGTGGCCATCTCCCGGATACCGCCCCCCAACTGCGCAGGTACAGACGTCTCCGCCAGAATGGCGTCCACTGCCGCGGCGTTCACCGGCTGGCCCGCAAAGGCGCCGTTGAGGTCGACCAGATGCAGCCACTCGCACCCTGCGTCCTGAAAGGCACGGGCCTGCGCGGCGGGGCTGTCACTGAAAACAGTCGCCTGATCCATATCGCCCTTGTAGAGGCGCACGGCCTGTCCATCCTTGAGGTCTATTGCAGGGTACAGGATCATCGGCGGGCCTCTGGCTGAGTATTTGCGCGCCTGTCTAACGGTGCGGGCAAAGGGCCGCAACGTCACACTTGCCACAGGTCCTCGGGCCGGGTTTTGGTCAGCCGATCGCTAGCTCGTGGGAGGAAACGATGATCAAACCCGGACTTTCAGCGGCGCTCGCCGTATTGCTGCTTTCAACCGGCACGGTTGAGGCGGACGTTCGCGGCGTCTTTCAGACGGCTCCGAACGATGATGGAAATGTCGGCCATGTGGAGTTTTACGATTGCGGCGGGCTGACCTGCGGCAAGCTGGTCCGGTCCTTCACATCGTCCGGAACCCCGATCGACAGTCCGAACACCGGCAAGGACATTGTCTCGGGCATGGCCAAGCAAGCTGAGAACAAATGGAACAAGGGCCGGATCTGGGACCCTGGCGCAGACAAGACGTACCGGTCGAAAATGCAACTGGACGGAGACACCCTGAAGGTTTCGGGCTGCGTCGGACCGATCTGCCGCAGCAACACGTGGGTTCGGGTAAAGTAAGGGGCTCTGCCCCTCTGGCCCCTGCGGGGCCATTCACCCCGAGGTACTTGCACACAAAAGAAGCGGAAAGTGCGCGCCCCCGACCCATTTTCGCAGATCAAGGGCGCGGCTTCTTCTGTGACGGTCATCGGCTCCTCAGCCTGTACCGCGTCGCCAGTTTTTACCTGTTAAGGTTAACGGCGCGTTGTCGTGTTTCTTTTGTGCAAAAATACCTGCACTCCTGCCCTCCGCAAACGTCGCGGCGCTGCTCAGGGGCACCAGGTCAGGAAGTTGGCAATCATACGCAGGCCCGCTGCCTGGCTTTTCTCGGGATGGAACTGCGCACCGATCATCGTGTCCCGTCCGACAATTGCCGTGACAGGGCCACCATAGGCCACATGCGCAATCAACATCGCGGGATCAGCCACCGCCATCTGATAGGAATGGACGAAATAGGCATGATCTCCCGTGCGCATCCCGTCCAGCACCGGATGGGGGCGGTCAATGACCAGATCGTTCCACCCCATATGCGGCACTTTCAGCGTCGGGTCGGCGGGAGAGATACGAATAACCTCTCCGTCGATCCAGTTGAAGCCAGGCGTGGAGCGATATTCACGGCCCACGCGGGCCATCATCTGCATGCCGACACAAATGCCCATGAACGGGCGTGCCTTGGTGACCACGGCCTCCTCGATCGCCTCGAACAGGCCGTTGAACGACAAGAGTCCGTCCCGGCAGGCCGGAAACGCGCCGTCTCCTGGCAGCACGACACGGTCAGCCTTCGCCACAACCTCCGGGTCGGAGGTGACGACGATGTCGCCGCCACCGACATCCACAGCCATGCGTTCAAACGCCTTCTGCGCGGAATGAAGGTTGCCGCTGTCGTAATCGACCAGTGCCGTCAGCACGCCTAAAGCATCCCCTTGGTCGAGGGGACAGCATCCGCCTTGCGCGGATCGGTTTCCAGCGCATCGCGCAGACTGCGCGCCACGGCCTTGAATGCAGCCTCGGCAATATGGTGGCTGTTCAGGCCCGCCAGCTTTTCAACGTGCAGGGTGATCCCGCCGTGGGTCGAGAAAGCCTGGAAGAACTCGCGCACGAGTTCGGTGTCGAATGTACCGATCTTGCCCGTAGGCATGTCGACCGACCACACAAGATAGGGCCGACCCGACAGATCCAGCGCCGCGCGCACCAGCGCGTCATCCATGGGCAACAGGCACGCGCCGTAGCGCACGATCCCGCGCTTGTCGCCCATCGCCTGTGTCAGGGCCTGTCCCAGCGCGATGCCGACATCCTCCACTGTGTGGTGATCATCGATATGCAGATCGCCCGTGCACCGCGCGGTCATGTCGATCAGCGCATGACGGCTGAGCTGATCCAGCATGTGATCGAAGAACCCGACGCCGGTCTGGTTGTCGTAAGCCCCTGTGCCGTCGAGGTTAAGCTCGACCGAAATATCCGTCTCGGCGGTCTTTCGGGTAATGGTCGCGGAACGCATCGATCTGTCCTGTTGTTTCAATGGCCTTTAAGCACGCAGGACGTGCGGTGCCAAGTGTGGGCTGGCAGGCAAGGAACAGACCTGTGACCACAAGGACAATGCCGATCAGATGCGCGAGGGTGGGCACCTCTCCCAGAATGCCCCAGGCCATGAGCGCTCCGAAGACAGGGATCATCTGCAACCCGATGCCGGTCCGGCACGCACCGACCCGGGCCACCGCAACGCCCCAGGCCCAGAACGCCAGGGCCGATCCGGCGATGCCAAGAAACGCCACGACCGAAAGCACAGGCACCATCGCCTCGGCCGCAGGCGCGGGCCGAACCCACATAAGCGGCAACATGATCAGCGCGCCAAGCGTCGCCAGCACGGCCACGAGCGTCATCGGTGCAAGGGTCAGGCGCGCGCGATGCAGACGAACCGAATACCCCGCCCAAAGCGCGCCGCCGGCAAGAACGAACATCGCGCCAGTGGTCGCCTCCTGCTGCAACACCGCCATTTCCCCGCCCGTCAGAATGAAGCAGACGCCGCTGAATGCAATCACACCGGCCCAGCTCTGACGCGCATCCAGCCGCGCCCCGCCCGACACCCGGGACATCAGAAGGATCAAAAAGGGTGTGAACCCGTAGACGACACCGACCTGGGTGGCGCTTGCATGTTCCAGACCGTAGTAGATCAGCGTGTTCGAGCCGACGACGCCCAAGAGTGCCAACACGACCAGAGTGGCGAAATGTGTACGTAACGCGTTGGCGACGTTGCGCCTGTCGCGCCACAGCACCGGCAACAGAACAAGCGCCGCAGCATCCCATCGGGCGCTGTTCAGCCAAAGCGGATCACTGACCTCGTGCACGGCCCGGGCGGCGATGAAATTCGCGGCCCACAAGAACGGCGCCACCAAAACGGGCGCGAAAAAGCACGCAAAACGCAGCATCTGGAAATCCAAAAGTCATCAAATCACTTTGGCGAGTATCCTAGCAAACCGTCAGCAGATCGTTATCCGTAGCATTGCCCATCCTGACGAAACCCGGCATGGTCCGCGCAATTTCGATTTCAGGGAGGGAGCACCCATGTCCGACACCCCCAGCTACGGCTTCGACACATTGCAGATCCACGCGGGCGCGCGGCCCGATCCGGCGACAGGCGCCCGGCAGACACCGATCTATCAGTCTACAGCATTCGTGTTCCGCGACGCCGAGCATGCAGCGGCTTTGTTCAACCTTCAGGAAGTCGGTTATATCTATTCACGCCTGACCAACCCGACGGTCGCTGTTCTGCAGGAACGCATCGCGACACTTGAAGGCGGCGTCGGTGCGGTATGCTGCTCCTCCGGGCACGCGGCTCAGATCATGGCGCTCTTTCCACTGATGCAGCCAGGGTGCAACATCATCGCCTCCACCCGGCTTTACGGCGGGACGGTCACGCAGTTCAGCCAAACGATCAAGCGGTTCGGTTGGTCGGCAAAGTTCGTGGATTTCGACGATCTGGACGCGGTCAAGGCCGCGATTGACGACGACACCCGCGCGATTTTCGGCGAGGCGATTGCCAACCCCGGCGGGTATATCATGGACGTGCGCGCGGTGGCTGATGTCGCCGATGCCGCCGGATTGCCGCTGATCATCGACAACACATCCGCCACCCCGTATCTGTGCCGCCCGATCGAGCATGGCGCAACGCTGGTGGTGCATTCGACGACCAAATACCTGACCGGCAACGGCACCGTGACAGGCGGCTGCGTGGTCGATTCAGGCAAATTCGACTGGACCGCGTCAGACAAGTTCCCCTCCATGTCCGCGCCCGAACCCGCCTATCATGGCTTGAAATTCGCGGAAACGTTCGGTCCGCTTGCCTTTACTTTCCACTCCATCGCTGTGGGTCTGCGGGATCTGGGCATGACGATGAACCCGCAGGGCGCGCATTACACGCTTATGGGGATCGAGACACTGAGCCTGCGCATGGAGCGGCATATCGAGAACGCCGTGAAGGTCGCCAAGTGGCTGGAGGCCGATCCCCGCGTCGACTACGTGACCTATGCCGGGCTGGAAAGCTCGCCCTATTTCGGGCGCGTGGCAACGGTCTGTCCGCGTGGTGCCGGCGCGCTCTTCACCTTCGCGGTGAAGGGCGGATACGAGGCGTGTGTAAAACTCGTCGACAGTCTGGAGGTGTTCAGCCACGTGGCCAACCTCGGCGACACGCGGTCGCTGATCATCCACTCGGCCTCGACCACGCACCGACAGTTGACCGCCGAGCAGCAGGAGGCCGCCGGGGCCGCACCGAACGTCGTGCGTGTGTCCATCGGGATCGAGGATGCAGACGATTTGATTGCGGATCTGGATCAGGGGCTGGCAAAGGCAACCGCCTGATTTTACTGGTCTTTGAATTGCGAAAGGCAGGGCTTTGGCCCTGCTTTTTCATTTTTTTACAAAAAGAAAAACGGCCGGCCCTTTGGTTTTTGACCATCTGGGCCAGCCGTCCGCGACGCACCTTTTGGGTCTCTCTTTTTGTCAGGGGGTTGTCCGGGGGTCTGAGAGCCGTGGTGTCGGGTGGGTCGGTGTGGGGCCCGCGCAGGCAGGGAGGGGACCTGCGCGGGGGGATCAAGGCCTCGCCGGGCGGGGGTTAGCGAAGCCTTAGGGATTTGGCGGTACGCCTTAGTCGTTGGCGTTGTCGCGCTGTGCCTTCAGGGCCAGGATCTCGCCGACCGAGTACTCTGCCGGGTTCA
>NZ_JBNAFU010000003.1:0-342014 GCF_049800835.1 Tropicimonas sp. S265A | reverse complement strand
CCCTCAGTCCTTTTTGTTCATTCTGTTGTTGATGAGGTCGTCGACGACGGATGGGTCTGCGAGGGTTGATGTGTCTCCGAGGGCGCCGAAGTCGTCTTCGGCGATCTTGCGCAGGATGCGGCGCATGATCTTGCCGGAGCGGGTTTTCGGCAGGCCGGGGGCCCATTGGATGAGGTCCGGGGCGGCGATGGGACCGATCTCGGTGCGGACCCAGGTGCGCAGCTCCTTGCGGAGCTCCTCCGAGGGTTCCTCGCCGTTCATCAGGGTCACGTAGCAGTAGATGCCCTGGCCCTTGATGTCATGCGGGTAGCCGACCACGGCGGCTTCGGCCACCTTGGCATGCGCCACCAACGCGGATTCCACTTCGGCGGTGCCCATCCGGTGGCCCGAGACGTTGATCACGTCATCGACCCGGCCGGTGATCCAGTAATAGCCATCCGCGTCGCGGCGGCAGCCATCGCCCGAGAAGTAATACCCCTTGTAGTCAGAGAAGTAGGTCTTCACGAAGCGCTCGTGATCGCCGTAGACCGTGCGCATCTGGCCCGGCCAGCTGTCCTTGAGGCAGAGCACGCCCTCGGCCGTCGTCTCGTGGATCTCCTCGCCCGAATGGGGGTCCAGGACCACCGGCTGGACGCCGAAGAACGGGGTCGTGGCCGAGCCGGGCTTGAGCGCCGTGGCGCCCGGCAGCGGGGTCAGCAGGTGGCCGCCGGTCTCGGTCTGCCACCAGGTGTCGACGATCGGGCATTTGCCCTTGCCGACGAGGTCATTGTACCAGTTCCAGGCCTCGGGGTTGATCGGCTCGCCGACCGTGCCCAGCACCCTGAGCGTGCTCAGGTCGCACTTCTCGACGAACTCCGGCCCTTTGGCCATCAGCGCGCGGATCGCGGTGGGGGCGGTGTAGAACTGGGTGACCTTGTGCTTGTCGCACACTTCCCAGAACCGGCTGGCATCGGGGTAGGTCGGCACGCCCTCGAACATCACCGTGGTGCCGCCATTGGCCAGCGGCCCGTAGACGATGTAGCTGTGGCCCGTGACCCAGCCCACATCCGCCGTGCACCAGTAGATGTCGCCCTCATGCACGTCGAAGACGTATTTCTGGGTCATCGCCGCATAGAGCAGGTACCCGCCCGAGGAATGCACGACGCCCTTGGGCTGGCCGGTGGAGCCGGAGGTGTAAAGGATGAACAATGGGTGTTCGGCCTCGACCTCGACCGGGCGCTGGACCTCGTCCGCCTCCAGCATCAGCTCGTTATAGTCGAAATCGCGCCCGTCGACCCAGGTGGTCTGCCCGCCGGTGCGCTTGACCACCAGCATCTTGACGTCGTCCTTGGTGTGCAGCAGGGCGGCATCCGCGTTGGACTTGAGCGGGGTCTGACGGCCGCCGCGCGGGGCGTAGTCGGCGGTGATCACCAGCTTGGCATCCGCGCCATTGATGCGCGCGGCCAGCGCGTCCGGCGAGAAGCCCGCGAACACGATCGAGTGGATCGCGCCGATGCGCGCGCAGGCCAGCATCGCATAGGCCGCCTCGGGGATCATCGGGAGATACAGGATCACCCGGTCGCCCTTGCGCACGCCGAGGTCTTCCAGAACGTTGGCCATCTTGCAGACCGAGCGGTGCAGCGCGGTGTAGGTGATGTGCTGCGCGGGCTCTTCGGGATCGTCGGGCTCGAAGATGATCGCGGTCTGGTCGCCGCGGGTCGCCAGGTGCCGGTCAATGCAGTTGGCCGCCACATTCAGCGTGCCATCCTCGAACCAGCGCACATGCACGTCGTCATGCGCAAAGGACGTGTCCTTCACCTTCGTATAGGGCTTGATCCAGTCCAGAGAGCGCCCATGCTCGCCCCAGAACCCCTCCGGATCCGAAACCGAAGCCGCATACATCTCAGCATAACGATCCGCATCAATATGCGCGGTCGCCGCGAAGTCTTCGGGTACCGGCTTAACAATCTCTTCTTGGCTGATCGGTTTTTGATCTGTCATGTGGCTCATCCCCTCCTGAGGCCTGAAAGTCGCAAAATCCTGCGAAAGAGTTACCATGGTTTGTGAAGCCCGCAACAAAGCCCTGATTTTGCGCCTTTTTTCTGTGAAGAAATTCCGTTGCAGAAGAAACGTTTGTAAATTTTTTTGACTGGGGACGTTTTCGTCTGCAAAAATAAAGACTTGTCAGAAAATTAATTCAGGCTAATTCTTTGCAGCATTGTGGCGAAATGAGGTGCGTTGCCGCAGCTTCAACTGCTGCTGCGGGCGATTAAGTCGCACACCGTCCAGCGCCACACATGCGCGATCTTCCGAGCAAAAGAGGAAATGATGCACTCAGCGTCAGGAATTCGCGCATTACGTCGAATCTGCGACGAAAGTCGATATCAGGCGCGCCACCAGCGCTCGGCGATCCGCGCACCGTCGAGGTCCAGCAGATGTCTCGTAGACCCTGACAGCCTCAAGTTTCGCCGGTACGCCAGTGTGTTCGCCACGAAACATGGGATCAACAAGGATGAGCAATCACGGACCAGCGCGGCGATGTCACTGTAGATTCCCGCGCGCGCGGTCGGGTCGAGCTCAGCGCGTGCGGCCAGCAAGTGGTCTTGCACCAACAGCCTTGAAGTGTCGCTGATCGCCGCCCAATCGGACCACGCCCAATCGGCGAGGGGCCGGACCGGCAAGCGCCGCACAATCACGGCCGCAGGCTCATCGGGCAAAGCGAGCCGGAAGACAATTCCATGCTCCCGCATCTGTCCCGCGAGGGCCGTGACAATGCGCGCACCAGCCAAACCCACGCTGCGCTCCAGAACAATGGGTAACTCCTGCGGCACTGGCTTCGCGGTCGCCTCGGAGTACGCCTGACTTGCCCCGGGGATCGGCACGTCATGGCCAACGCGGCCAAGCTCTCCCAAAGCGTCGCCAACAAGCCGGGGGCGATTCAGCAGCGCGGCAAGGGTCGCGCGCATCTCAAGCCCGTCCGGACCAGTGCATTCAAGGGCAATATACTCAGCATCCGGTACAGTCTGCACTGCAAAACGGTCATCTGACTTCAGGCGCGCAAGGGTCTGTCCCATCAAGCCGTTAACGACGTCGACGCGCCCCGAAACCAGCGCCTGCAAGCGGTGGGTTTCGTCTGGAAGCGCAAGCAACTCCACCTCGTCGAACCACCCGGCGCGAGAATCCTTGAAATGTGTCGAAACGCGTCTGGCAAGCAGTCGCTGGCCGGGAGCGAAGGAGTCCACCCGAAACAGGCCGGTGCCCACGCCTTGCGGTCCGCCACCCGCAAGATGGCGCTCGGAGTGAATGATCAAGGATGGATCGCTCAGGAACCAGGGAAAATCCGGATTTCCGGCCTCCAGTACAAACCGGACTTCATTGCTGGAAACAGCGATTGCGCTGTGGATCGTTTGCAAGATCGGGGCCGAAAAGGGCTGTTCTTGATGGTGCGCAAAAGACCGCACGACATCGGACGACGTGAACGTGGAGCCGTCATGGAACCGAACGCCGTCGCGTAGGAACAGTCTCCAGACGGATGCGTCCTCTGACGGGACCCAATCGAGTGCAAGTTCGCCCCGAAGGGAGCCATCCTCCGAAGCTTCTGTCAACGTGTCGAATACCGCGCCCTGACCGGCAAGCGCCATAAAGGCCGACCCGCCTGCGGTGTGACCCCATGCGTCACGTGGCCCGCCATCCGCGACACCCACACGCAAACGCCCGCCGTGGCCACGTTGTTGCGCGGCCACCGGCACCCCGCTGGCCGCAAACAACGCCGCGGCAACACCGGTTTGGAGCAATTTGCGTCGGCTTTTCAGATTCACGCCGCGGACCTCAGACCTTTCTGACGATGCAACATAGCACGATTTTCCAACCAGGGCGCCTTTAGGCCGGCGCTGCCGCGCTTCGCCCGTAGCGCAGCTTGTCCATCACCCGCACGAGTTCCGCGCTAATTCCCGCCTCTGACAGGGCATGGCCTGCGAGAGGGATCATCCTCAGATCACTTCGTGGAAGCGCCGCCGCCAACTTGTGTGCGGAAGCTGGCGGGCAGATCATGTCAAAGCGCCCCTGCACGATCGTGGTCGGAATGTCAGCGATCTTGTCGGCGTCCCTCAGAATTTGGCCATCCACTTCCAGAAAACCCTTGTTCTTGAAGTAGTGGTTTTCCAGACGAGCGAAGGCACGGGCATATTCGGCCGGGCTTTCGCCGCTGGTACCCTCGGAATATATGGACGCCAAACCGTTTTCCCACGCCGACCAGGCGCGGGCGAACCGCGTTTCTTCCATCATGTTTCCGGAAAAGAGGCGTTTCGCGTAAGCCCCGATCAGGTCGTCGCGCTCCTCCTCGGGGATC
The DNA here is from genome assembly GCF_049800835.1 of Tropicimonas sp. S265A. Lineage (NCBI taxonomy): Bacteria > Pseudomonadati > Pseudomonadota > Alphaproteobacteria > Rhodobacterales > Roseobacteraceae > Tropicimonas > Tropicimonas sp. S265A. The sequence goes on along the minus strand of NZ_JBNAFU010000003.1, from coordinate 337,687 downwards.
ATGTTCACGAAACGCGCCCAGACATCTGGCCAGAACTGTGCTGCACCGCCGCCGTAGAACCAATCCAGCTCCGCCTGCGTCATCAGAAAGACCCCGCGCAGGATCAGGTTGCTGACCGCCTCGGGGTGCGTTTCCGCGTAAATCAGTGCCAGCGTCGCGCCCCAACTGCCACCAAAGACATCCCAGGTCGCAATATCCAAGGTGTTCCGAATGGCCTCGATATCATCGACGAGGTGCCAGGTCGTGTTCTGCATGACCGAGGCGTGCGGGCGCGACCGACCGCACCCGCGTTGGTCAAACAGGATGACACGATACGTGTTGGGGTCGAAATACCGGCGCATCGCGGGGCTACATCCGCCCCCAGGTCCACCATGCAGCACGACAACGGGAATACCGTCGGGGTTACCGCACTGCTCTACGTAGATGCGGTGTCCATCGGATACAGGCAGGATCCGCTGATCGAACGGGTCGATTGGCGGATAGAGGTAGTCGGATGCGCGTTTTTGGCTCGCGGCCCGGTTCATTGCTGCCCTATATGTCGTTGGAACCCCACGCCCCATCCATGGCAAGTTGTAGGGAGAGAGTCCATGACAACCGCGCGCACCACCGTCGACCCGACCGAAATTGCCAAGTTTGAGGCGATGGCCGCCGAATGGTGGGATCCGACGGGCAAGTTTAAACCGCTGCACCTGATGAACCCGGTGCGGCTGGACTACATCACGCGTCAGATCGCGGCGGAGTATGGGCGTGACCTGACAGAACCGCTAGCTTTCAAGGGCTTACGCATTCTCGACATCGGGTGCGGCGGGGGTCTTCTGTCCGAACCCATGGCCCGTCTGGGCGCAACGGTGGTTGGCGCGGACGCGGCAGAGCGGAACATCCCCGTGGCGCGCATCCACGCGGAGCAATCCGGGCTGGAGATCGACTATCGCCACACCACGGCGGAGGCGATGGCCGCCGATGGGGAGCAGTTCGACGCGGTGCTGAACATGGAGGTGGTGGAGCATGTTGCCGACCCGCTGGCTTACCTAACCGCCTGTAAAGACTTGCTGAAACCGGACGGGATCATGTGCACCTCCACCATCAACCGGAACCCCAAGAGCTTCGCGCTGGCAATTGTCGGGGCGGAATACGTGATGAAATGGCTGCCCAAAGGCACGCATGAATGGAACAAGTTCATCACGCCCGATGAGCTTTTCGAGTTGCTGCGCAATGCAGGGCTCGACCCGGTGGATCGCAAGGGGTTCGTGTTCAACCCGGTGTCGTGGCAATGGGCGATCTCGGACCGCGACCTGAGCGTCAACTACGTCACCGCCGCAATCCGCCCAGCGGCGTGATTTCGGGGGTTTTGTACATTTTGTAGCAGAGGTTTTTGGCCTGTTTTGCAAAATGTAGCAAAATTTCTTGGCCGGGTTTACGGGCGTTCCAGAGGCTCGGAAGATGAGTTCTACCATTCGTTAACGCGAGCGCAACGAAAGACGGCTTTGAGCCCTTAGGCGAAGTTGCAAAAATGTGCTGCGCGAGCACGCAGTGCGAATCCGACGCGTGAAGGTGTGCTCTGAGTTGCGCCGCCGCGCTGCGGGAAAACCAGCCCTTCAAACTCCCCGCAGCGAGGAGAGAGGCGGCAATTCACAAGTTATGGGCAGAGCCGCTTTGCTTACATAGCAGAAGAGCGCGCTACTGCCGCTTAAGGTTCGCCACCTGTTGCATAGTCATACATCACCAACAAAGTTTGCCATTGGACCGCCGTTGCAAAAATACTCTGGTTCATCATTACCAGATGTCGTCACGACGTGTTATGGAAACGAAGCACTACGGACTGAACGAGGCGGCGAGCGCAAATGCAGAGCTTTCGAAGTTGTCGAGCACGTCTCGGAGATTTGCGCATTGGCTTTGAAGCAGTTGGTTGCCATGTAGCCGTGGCTCAAACAATTCGTCCTCGAGAGTAGATATCATTTTTTGCCTTTCCTGCCAAAACTTATCGGAGCCAAAAAGCTGATAACTTTGGATACTACTGCTGATACTTTGCTCTCTAGCTTCATCAATTCCATTCTTCAGGGAGGCCAACTCCGCATCGCATTGGGTTGTTCCACAAAGGCAGTCTATGTACACGCGGGAACGCGTCAGCACTATGTCAAGGCCATCTGCCTGCTCCAAAACGAACGCGCGAGCGGCTAACACTTGGTCCTCGGAGCGTTGATCCTGAGTGACTATCAAGTAGACTGCCAAGGCCGAAACGAAGGCGGCAGAAAACAACGAGGCAAGCTGAATGATCCTTGCCGGGGAAAAGTTGCTATCCGCCATCATGGCCTCCGCTACCTGCCGTTCCACTTCGTAGAGGGTTTGTGGAGTCTTCTCTTTCTGCCGCCATCGAGAAAAGCACAACTGTGAAGCTAGAGAAGAAGGCCGCTGCAGCAATTACGTATAAATAGATGTTCAGGCCCGTCCAATTTCCTACCTTCACTGGTACACCACCGACTGGAGCAAAGGCGATCGGATTAATAACAGCTAGCAAGAGGATGACTGAGAGCAAATCGAGAATAAGCGCAAAAGACACAAGTTCAGTCCAAGTTTTTCTGGGCCCTCCAGTGAGCGAGTTGAGTAGACCAAATTCTAGCGTTATCAACACGAACAGCATGGATAGACAACCAAAGTAAACGGCCCCAGGCACCTCTATCACATTGAAAAGGTTTGCAATACTAGCGCACCAAGAGATCATCACCGGGATAACAAAGACAAAGAGAACTGTCACAGTAGTTTTTCGTCGAGCCGTTCCGTCTGCGAACATGCGGGCCGCAAGGGAAGTATCGCTGCCGGTCGACACTTCGTTGGCCTTAGCGACGACTAGTGCCAACTGCACACAGTAGCATATTGCCAATACCCAAAAAAAAAGAACTGCTCCGCCGCTCAAAATCGCTAAGCCTCACTTTCTCGCTTGTCCTATAGAGTGACATTGGCTCGAAAGAACTCGCTGTGCAACCGTCAACCCGGAGCTCCAATAAGCCCCAAAGCCTTACCGCATTTCTTTGCTGATCTTGATAGTCGTGCGGAACGAGCAAGTGATTGCTCCGTCAGCAAAAGCGGCGAGATCGCCCGCGTCAGACTTGTCCACAGATCGCGAGGCAAGAATACGACTTGGAGCAGGCCATCGGTACGCCGTTTGAACGGCTGTTGTGACTACAAATGCTGTAGTGCCGCACAAATGGGGTCGCGTCTGCGACCGGATGCCGCGTAAGCGAAGTGCCACCTCCGAATGGCGGCAAAGTCCGCAAAGCCGCCCACTTAATCTGATTGCCACTCGTAGTGAGCCCAAGTCTGCATATGCGTGGCACATGAGCGTGACGGGCGTTTGGGGTCGGCGCGCGTGGCGTACGTTCACAACCGATTTTGCGATTCCCTTGCGAAAAACTTGCGCAAATCTCGCAAATGCGCTGAGGCGGCGTGGTTCTCTCTCCGGGGCAATTTCTAGCCGACACATGTCACTGAGGAGGACACCATGACGAAGCTGACACGCCGCGAAGGGCTCGCAACCATGGGGACGGCGGTCGCTGCCGTGGCACTGGGGGCCAACGCCACGGAGGCGGCCACCGAAGCGGCTGCTGCTTTCGATGAGAGCAACATCAACTGGAACAGTATCGAGGGGTTCGACCATCTCTGGTATCACATCCTGAACGTGGATCGGGAGCTTGGCGTCGTGGACCTGCTGGCGAAGTTCTCGGCCAATGAGCGCATCCTGCTGCACAAGCATCACGCCGATTACAGCACCTTCATCATCCAGGGCGAGCTTCGGCTCTACGATGCGGAGGGGACGCTGACCGAGATCCGGCCCACGGCGAGCTATGTCCGGCGCCCGGGCGGGGGTGCCCCGCATACGGAGGGCGGCGGCGATGTGGATGTGATCGCATGGTTCAGCAACACGGTCACGGACGGGCTGATTTACGAGTTTCTGGGGCCAGACGGCGAAACGGTCGCCACGATCGGGCTGGATGAGGCGGAAGCCATGATGATGGCGCAGGCTGAGCCGGTGCAGCCGATCAAGCCCTGAGCGTCAGCGGGACACCCCGCCACGGGTTACGGTGGCGGGGTGCATGGTGCAATCTGCCTTATTCGAGGCCCATGCAGTTGGCGTAGTAGGTGATCGTGGCGGGCCAGTCGGAGAAGATGCCCGCGACGCCTACGTCCTGTGCCAGCGCATCGATGTATTCGTACATGATGCCGTCGCTGTCAGTCAGTTCCGCGATGGACTGGTAGTACCAGCCGCCCCCGCGCACGAGCGGGCCGGAGCGTTCGATGGTCCAGGTGATGATCTCAAGATCGGCGGCCTTGGCGGCAGTGGCCAGTTCCGAGGGAACGATCCCGTCATCCTCGGAGGTGGTGACGAGCATCCAGGTCGGCGGGGCGATGTAGTTCACGCCCATGGCCTTCAGCTCTTCCATCGTGTGGGGCCATGTGGACGGGTCCATCGGCGAGTAGCCTTCGATATTGTACTCATCCATCAGGTAGACGGCCTGCGCGCCGAAATCTGGCTCTGCCTCGATCCAGTAGAGCACGTCTTCGAGGTTGAAGGATTGCAGCCAGACATCCGAGGCCGGGATGCCCGCGGCCTTGTATTCGTCGACGAGCTTCTGGGCATAGTCCTCTTGGCTGAAGCCGTTGAACGGCATGTCGACGGACGGGGTCTTCAGTTCCGGCGTGAACTTGGCGCCGAGGGACTTGAAGAGCTCGATCGATTCCGCGTGGGTCATGATCGTCGCGGGTTCCGCGGAGTAGAGGTCCGTGCGCCAGTCGGCGGTGCCGCCCAGATACGCCTCCACCGTGGTGGCGGTTTTGTCGGCGGCGTCCATCTTGGGTGTCAGGGTGCGGTACTGGGCCAGCGTGATCTCGGATGTGCGGCACTCCGCCGTTGCCTCGGCATCGCCGGAAGCCGGGGTGAACGGGGTCACGCAGGTATCGGCGAGGTCCGTGGCGAGGATGTTCGTGGTCGTGTGCAGGTCGTTCTGCGCATGGCGGCAGACCAGTTCCAGATCCTGCGTGAAGGTCACGTCGCATTCGAGAATGCCTGCGCCCATGCGCGCGGCGGCGATGTTCGATTCGACGGTGTGTTCCGGGAACTGCATCGGTGCCCCGCGGTGCCCGATGGAAAACAGGGACGGTTTCGCCTCCTGCCCCATGCAGGACATCAGCTTGTCCTTCAGCGGACCCTCGTCCATGCGGTCAATCAGGTAAAACGGGCGTGGGCCCAATTCGACGACATCGGCAGCCTGCGCCAATGCGGGTAGAGCCGTCAGACAAGCTGACAGAACGGTAACAGTGCGAAGCATGAAAACCCCCTTTGTCTCGCAATGCCGCGAGTAAGGGGGGGCTGCATGACACTCTGATGACCGTTCCTTGACATGTTTCTAAACAACCTGCACGTGCGCGGCGTCATGCCGATCCGCGCGCGCCACAAAAAAGGCGCGCCCCGGAGGGACGCGCCGATGTGGTGCAAGAGGCCCGGGATTACTCGGCCAGGCTCTTGATATAGGCGTAGAGGTTGACGGCATCCTCTTCCTTGCGGACGCGGAAGCTCATCTTGCCGCGTGCACCGTCATCGCCGGTCGCTTCGCGGATTTTGCCGGTCGGGTCCTGCACGTAGGCGACGAAGGTCGCTTCGTCATAGACCATGCCGGCTTCGCCTGCGGCGACGAGACCGTCAGAATAGTTGAACCCTTCGACCTGACCAGCAGTTGCGCCAGCGATGTTGTACAGGTTCGGGCCGGTTTTCGCGGCACGGCCTGCGAGCACATCACCTGCTTCGTTCTGGACGACATGGCAGGACTGGCACTGGCGGAACGCCTTTTCGCCAGCGGCTGCGTCGCCGGATGCGGCTGTGTGGCCATCAGCAAAGGCCGGGGCGGCCAACAGAGCTGCGGCGGCCGCGGCAATCATCGTTAGTTTCATGTTCCTCTCCCACGGGTTGGTTACCGGTTGCTGGGGTAATACGCATGAAACCGACGATAAGTTCAACAGTGCTTTCGGATTACGCGACCGCGTGGGCGACAGCGCACTGTTTCCAAAGGACGGAAAGCGCTGTCACAAGGTGTTGAAGGTCCTCGACCGAGTGGTTGGGAGAGGGTGTGAACCGCAGCCGTTCAGTGCCCTTGGGCACGGTCGGGTAGTTGATCGGTTGGACGTAGATGCCGAACTCGTCCATCAGGTAATCCGACAGCATCCGGCATTTGACCGGGTCCTTGATCATCACCGGGATGATATGGCTGGGGTTGTCGAGATGCGGGATGCCTGCGGAATTGAGCATCTCGCGAAGCTGACGGACGCGCAGCTGCTGGGTTTCACGCTCGATCGAGCTGGTTTTGAGGTGCTTGATCGAGGTTTGCGCCGCAGCCGCCACGGCCGGTGGCAGTGCAGTTGTGAAGATGAAGCCCGACGCAAAGGACCGGATGAAATCACACAAGGCCTCCGACCCGGTGATGTAGCCGCCGACCACGCCAAAGGCCTTGCCAAGCGTGCCTTCGATCAGGGTGATGCGGTCCATCACCCCGTCGCGTTCGGCGATGCCGCCACCGCGCGGACCGTACATGCCGACGGCGTGCACCTCGTCGAGATATGTCATCGCGCCGTACTTGTCGGCGACATCGCAAATCTCGGCGATCGGGGCGACATCGCCATCCATGGAATAGACCGATTCGAACGCGACGATCTTCGGTGCGTTCGCAGGCAAGGCGGCCAGCTTGCGGTCCAGATCCTCGGGGTCGTTATGCTTCCAGATGACGACCTTGGCCCGTGAGTGGCGCATACCTTCGATCATGGAGGCGTGGTTCAGCTCGTCACTCAGAATGATTGCATCCGGCAAACGCGCGCCCAGCGTGCTCAGCGCTGCCCAGTTCGACACGTAACCGGATGTGAAAAGAAGCGCGGATTCCTTGCCGTGCAGGTCGGCAAGTTCTTCTTCGAGAAGACGGTGGTGATGGTTGGTGCCCGAAATGTTCCGAGTACCGCCCGCGCCCGCACCGCATTGTTCGATAACCTCGGTCATCCGACCGGTCACCTTGGGGTGCTGGCCCATGCCCAGATAGTCGTTCGAGCACCAGACAGTGATCTGTCGCTTGCCGTCTGCGCCGTGGCATTGTGCTTTGGGATGCTGGCCGCATTCACGCTCGAGCTCTGCGAAAATACGGTAATTTCCTTCGGCCTTCAGCGTGTCGAGCTGGGCCTGGAAAAGGGCGTCAAAATTCATGGGCGTCCTCACTTGGTCTTCTCAGAAGATGTTACATTTCGGATGCCGAAAGTGTCAATTAAAACTTACATAAGCAAAGTTGACACTTTTCCGCTGCGCTCTGGTCGGTGGATCGGGGCAAAGCAATGAAAATCCACGCCGAATTGTCCCCGGTCCTGACACGGGGGGTGTAACGCGGCCATCGTTATGGCAGCGTCGTCCGAGCGTTGGGGTGCAGCCGCCAGCGCGGCCCGAATCGTCAGGCCAGCGCGTGGGCGTTTGGACGTAAGTTCTTGGGGGTCAGCCCTGCTTTTCCTTGGCGGCCGGCATCAGCCAGCGCCAAAGCTTTTCATCCGGCAGGGACACGACCATCAGCCAGTGTTCCAGCAGGGCAAGGCCGGTGAACACCGCCAGCAAGGTGAAGCCGACGGTATGCGCCGCCGTCTCCGCCGCATAAAGCCGTTCGAACCAGCAGGTCATGGCAAAGGTCAGCGCCGTCACCGAGTAGGGAAACAGCCAGTTGATCGCGGCGCGGTGGAAGTGACTGGGCAGGTGCGCAAGCGGACGGGGCAGAAATTCCGTATTGATCTTGCGAACCCCCAGAAACAGGTTCAGCTTGGCGCTGATCCGCGCCACGAACAGCAAAGAGAAGGTCCACAGACCAAACTGGTTTGGGGCCTCCCACGCGGTAAATGCCATCAGCAGCACGACCGTCAGCAAAAGCATCTCGTGATAGGCAATCGTGCCCCAGGCGCGGAAAAACCGCTCAAACTCGGAGCAGCCCGGTGGGCAGTCATATGTGTTGGGCCCGGTGATGATGCCCGCAAGAAACGCGTGTTCGATCCACCCCCAGATCAACAGGGCCGAGGCAAAGGCCATCCAGACCGTACCCGTAGTCTCGGCCCCGAGAGAGGCCGAGAACCCATAGACGCCCAGAAGCCCGAAAGGTGCGGTCAGGACCACCGACCGCAGGTGGGCTTTCGGCCCCCGGCGGTCCGCGTTCTTGACGATGCACAGGATCGCGCCGGTGGCGAACCACCAGACAAACATGGCACAAAGCGCAACGATCCACGGGCTTTCGAGCATCAGTAGGCAGGCTCCAGACGCGTCTCGGTCGGCACGTCATGCTTGATGGCCGGAATCGTGTAGAGCGACAGGAAGGCAAGACCGGCGCGCGCGCCCGCCGACGCCTTGCCGAGCATCCCGCCCAGACCGCCCTTTTCCTTGGCCGCCGCCATATCGCGGGAGGCTTTTTCAAGCTTCTTGAGCGTCGGCATCCAGCGCGGGTGATCGATATCCAGCGTGATCGGGTAAATCTGCTTGGAAATCTCGGAGGTCTTGCGGAACACCTCCTGCTCATACCAGTCGGTATCCACACCCAGTGCTTCGTGGAAGGCAGGACGCTGGTGGTCGCGGACATACATGGTGCCGTAGACCGCCGTCAGGAAGAACTTGATCCACAGCACGTTCTTGCCGCGTGTCAGGCTCGGGTCGCTCTTCATCAGAAGTGCGAAGGCCTCGCCATGGCGGAACTCGTCATTGCACCACTCTTCGAACCACTTGAAGATCGGGTGGAACCGCTTGTCGGGGTTCTCCTGCAGGTGGCGGAAGATGGTGATGTAGCGCGCGTAGCCGATCTTTTCGCTAAGGTAGGTCGCGTAGTAGATGAACTTCGGGCGGAAGTAGGTGTACTTCTTCTGCTGGGTCAGGAAACCGAGGTTCACGGCGATGCCCGCCTCGCGCAGGGCGTCGTTGATGAAGCCCGCGTGGCGCGCCTCATCCCGGGCCATCAGCTGGAAGAGCTGCGTGATGTCCTTGTTGGTGCCGCGGCGCTTCATTTCCTTGTAGAGCACGCAGCCAGAGAACTCGGCGGTGCAGGAGGAGATGAGGAAGTCGATGAACTCCTTCTTCAGTTCCGGCTCCATCCCGTCCCAGTCGACGTGGTCCCAATCTTCGTTCTTCTTGAAGTGGCCCTTGTTCGGGTCGGCGACCATTTCCGCAATCAGCGGATCCCATTCGTCGCGGATCGACTCCACCGAGATCGCGTCCATTTCGTCGAAATCGGTGGTGTAGAAGCGCGGCGTCAGCAGCGTGTCCTGCATGGCCACATCCGTGGCCTTTTCCGATGTCATCCTGTCATCGACAACGCCGTGGTTCGATACTGCCGAGGGGTGGCCGTTGAGTTTTTCAGGGTTGGTCTGGACGTTCATAGGGTGACCTCCTCGGAGAAGGAAAATTCGCAGAGTTCAATGAACTCAAGATCGCCGGTCATGCGCGTCCACAGACGCTCCAGGCCACTGGCGCGGGTGATGACAGCGGTGCGGTCTTCGGAGACCACTTCGCCGTAGGGCGCCATGATCTCGGGGCCCTGCACGAGCACCTCGTCGCCGGGATAGACGACGGCGCCGTTGTTGAAGCGCACATGGGCGCTGAGTTCCTCGAAACGGTGGCTGATGCTCACCGTGCAAGGGGCGGTTTCACGTGTACGGGTAAAGAGGCCCATGGGTCATTCTCCTCTGGTTACCGGGGTTTTCATCAACCGCTCGAACGCGGCTGTGTTGTCTTTGCCAAAGCCGATGATCTGGGCTTCCCAGCCGGTGAGATCGTCGATCAAGGCGAGCCGTCCGTCGGCGTAGCGCACAAGGCGCACGGGTTCGGTCGCGGCGATGCCGGACAGGCCGCGTTCATGGCCAAGTGCCCGGGTCATGCCCGAGACAAAGCCGCCCTCCTGCGCGCTCAGCACAAGGTCGGGGGCGCCATCGGCAAACGAGACGACCGCTGAGCCGTCCATCTTGCCGAAGATCTGGATCGAACGCTCTTCGAGGATCGGCATGTCTGGAAACTGAGCCTCCAGGGGCCGGTCCGTCAGTCGCGCGGCAGCGACGATCGCGAGACAGATCAGAACGAGGGCAAGCATCGCGCGCAGCAAAACGCGCGGGATCATCTCCTTGTCTCGTTCGATCAACTCGTGGACTGCAGGGCCGTTCATTCTGGCATCCTCCTTATTCAGCCGGCATCGGCGCGGCGGCTGGCGGGGTCTGGCCGCCAGATTGGGTTATGGTTTGGGCGCGGGCGCGGTCTGGAGCGTCCTGCCGGGCGATTTGTGTCTGGGCCGCTTCGGCGATGATCTCTGCCACCCGTTCGGCGTCAGGAATGCAGCGCAGCGCTGGCTGGGGGTCGCGAATGTGCCAGGGGCGAATGTGCGGCCAGCAGTTGAGGTAGCTCATCCGCGTTTCGCCCATCAGTTCGAGGGCGATGGTGCCGGTCCCGGACTTGCGCAGGTCGAGATGCGCCGCCCCGATCCAGCGGTACGGAAAATTGTAGGTGATGGTCAGTGCCGCCCCGATCCGCATGGCCACGCGGCGATTGGTGACGGTGTAGACGGTGGTCACGGCCTGGGTCCACGCGATCGCGGTCAGGACCGCGCAGACAATCAAGCCGAGGATCAGGAAGGGAACGGCCCCCTTGAGAGATGTCAGAACATCATACTCGGCCATCAGCGCGACCGAGCGCCATGCGCCGAGAAAGGCGAAATACGCCATCACCCACTTCAGCGCGAGGCTTTCCTTGGCGAGGGCCCACCAGTTCGGTTTGCCCTGCCACAGGATCGTCTCGCCCTCCGGGGGCAGTTCCGGCAGTCCGGCGACGGGTTCTACGTGGAAATCGTCGTGATGGTCTGTCATCGCGCCGCTCCCTTCCTTGGTAGTCGTTACAATTGAGGCTCAAGGCGGGAGGCGTCCGCATACAGCGTACCGCCGCCATAGTAGCCCATGATCTTTTCTTCCTCGAGCAGCGTGACCTGGTTCGGGGACTTGGTTTTCGGCACGTTCTTGAAGTGCTTGCCGTAGATCGACTTGATCTTCACGCGGTCTGATCCGATGCGCACAAATTCGCGCGGCACGAGGCATTTGCCCTTGCCCCATTCAGCGTCGAGTTCGATTTCAAGGAACCGAACCAGTTGCTCCGGCTCGTCGATCCACAGATCGGAGATCATGCCGACAACCTCGCCGTCACCCGCCATGACCGGCAGACCACGGGGGTCTCTGCCCGCTGAAACGCCAAAGCCTTCGGCCGCCGACATCGGCACGATTTTCGGATGCCCCTTGCTGTCCAGTTCGGGCACGTCGCGCCGCGCCGCCCAGGAGGCCGGGCCAACCCCGTCGACCATAGGGTCGCCTGTGGGCTCGAACGGGAAGCCGTTGCCTGCCGCCGTCTTCTCGAGCGCCAGATCCTTGCGGGCCTGCACATCCGGTCCGGGGACAGTCACCTCGCCCCGGCCATGGGGAAGTTTGAAAGTCTTTTCCTTGGGAAGCGGGAAGGGTCCCTGGTTGGCGGCGGTTTCGCCGTCGTCATCCTCAAGGGGGTACCCTTCGCGCATGTTCTCTGTCTGCAGGTAGTAGATCAGCAGGGCAAAGAACCCGTAAAACAGCCAGAGCGTGAGGCTGGCGAGGTCAAAATTGCCGAAGAATGTCTCTTCCATGGAGTATCCTTTCTTGGTCGGCGTCAGGTCGGGAAATCGGCGAGCCCGATCTTGCCGGTCTCCCCTGTTTCGTGTCGGTCGTTACGTTGCATCGCCCGAATCCGCACAAGCGGTCCAAGCACGATGAGGGTTGCGAAGATCAGCGCGATCTCCAGGTGGTAGACTACCGAGTAGCCTGTCGCCGGATCGTTGAGGGCCTGTCCCCATGCTCCGGTTGAAACTGCGGCGTTGATCGCATCGCGCAGGGTGCCGCCAAGGGCGACGCCCACGCCTGCTGCCGTGGCCTGGGCCGCGCCCCAGGCACCAAGGGCAAGACCGCGACCGGCAAAACCCTGGGCCGGCATGGTCATCGCCGCCGTCAGGGTGGCCACGGCAAAGAGTCCCCCGCCAAGGCCGATCAGTCCGGCACCGGCGAAGAAGATCGCGTTGGAATTCATGGGCGCGGCAAAGATCACAGCCGAGAAGGCCGCAAGACCCACAAGCAGCCCGCGTCCGCACATGCGGTAGGGGTTCAGATTGTCCTTCAGCCAGCGCGCCGCGACCGCAAAACCGATCAGCGCACCCGCGGCCCACATGGCGGTCAGAAACGTTGTAGCCGACACGGACAGCCCGAGGATCTCGCCGCCATAGGGTTCCAGCAACACGTCCTGCATGTTGAACCCGAGCGTGCCGAGGAACACCACGACCAGCAGGCGGCCCGCCTGCCCACCGGCGGCAAAATCGCTCCAGGCGGCCTGAAAGGACGGGCGCGGTTGTGCGCGCTCTTCGGCGGACATCGGCAGCGCGATCTCCTGTTTCCAGAGCGCGATGAGGTTCAGGATCAGGGTCGCGCCGGCAGTGGCTTGCACCACCTGGATAAGCTTGATGGCGGTGAAATCGCGCAAGAGCCAGCCGATGATGATCGCCGACACGCCCATGCCCACGAGGAACATCACGTAGAGAAGCGCAACAACGCGCGGACGGGTTTCATCCGTGGCCCGATCCGAAGCCAGCGCCAGACCGGCGGTCTGCGTCATGTGAAGCCCAAGACCGGTCATCAGGAAGGCCAGCGCCGCCAGAACTTCGCCTGCAAACGGCACCTCGTGATAGACATCGCCGCCCAGCACCAGCAAGCAGGATGGCATGATCGCCAGCCCGCCGAACTGCCACAGCGTGCCGAACCACATATACGGCACGCGCTTCCATCCGATGGCGGATTTGTGGGTGTCTGACCGGAACCCCAGAAGCGCGCGGAACGGGGCCACCAGCACCGGGATCGCGATCATGATCGCGACCAGCATCGCGGGCACGCTGAGTTCCACGATCATCACGCGGTTCAGAGTGCCCAGCAGCATGACCGTCGCCATGCCGACCGAAACCTGGAACAGGCTCAGACGCAGCAACTGCCCAAGCGGCAACTGATCGCTGGCGGCATCTGCAAAGGGCAGGAACCGCTGCGCGAGCCGTTTGGTCTGGGCCTTGGTGACGATCATTGGCGATACTCCAGACAGGTGGAGATGTAGAAACCGCTCGTGACCCGCTCGACCTCCTGCACGCGGCCTCTGGCCCCGGCATCGGTCGCCGCGCGGGCCAGCTTGCCCGGCGCATGCGGGATCATGACCGGCGAGCGGTCGCTGCGCGGAAAGAGTTTGCCCATGCTCCAGAAGGTCATCAGGAACGGGGTGCGCGGGGCGACGGTGAACACCACGGACCCGCTGACCCTGGGGCAAAACCGGGCGAGCGACGCGCCGATATCCCCGGCTTCGTAATATATCAGGCTGTCCATCGCGACGACATGATCGAAATCACCCAGACGCACGTCATGCATATCGCCGGATGTGAATGTCACCTGCGGTGCATGGGCCTCGGGGAGGCGCTTGGACGCGATTTCCACCAGGCTGGGCGAGATGTCGATCGCCACGACGTTTGCGCCGCGGGCGGCGAGCTCGGCCGTCATCTGGCCGGCCCCGCAGCCCGCGTCGAGGACGCGCTTGCCGGTCAGGTCATCGGGCAACTGACCCAGCATGATGTCGCGCATCCTGTCCCTGCCGGCGCGCACGGTGGCGCGCACACGACTGACCGGCGCATCGGAGGTCAGACGCTCCCATGTCTTGGTCGCCGTGCGGTCGAAATAGTCTTCGACCCGGGTCAGGGTTTGGTCATAGGCCGGCATCAATCGAACCCCAGCAACTCGAAGATTTCGCGGTCTGGCAGCGGCGCGGGGGCCAGCGGTTCTGTCCCGTTCCAGAGCGCCTCGGCGAGACGGACGTATTCCTTGCGGACCTGGACGACGTCCTCGGCATCCTCCATCTCGAACAGGGTCTTCTTCTTAAGACGGGAGCGACGAATGGCGTCGAGGTCGGGCATGTGCGCGAGCCGCGTGAAGCCAACGGTATCGCAGTAGCGGTCCACCTCGTCGGTCTGGTGCGAGCGGTTGGCGACGCACCCTGCCAGACGCACGGAGTAGTTCTTGGACTTGGCCTGAACGGCAGCGATGATCCGGTTCATCGCGTAGATACTGTCGAAATCGTTCGCCGTGACGATCAACGCACGATCAGCATGTTGCAGAGGGGCCGCAAATCCGCCGCAGACCACGTCTCCCAGGACGTCGAAGATCACCACGTCGGTGTCCTCCAACAGATGGTGTTGCTTCAGAAGCTTCACCGTCTGCCCCACAACGTACCCTCCGCAGCCTGTACCTGCGGGCGGCCCCCCTGCTTCCACACACATGACGCCGTTATAGCCCTCGAAGACGAAATCTTCGGGTCTCAGCTCCTCTGCGTGGAAGTCGACCTCCTTCAGGATGTCGATCACCGTGGGGACCAGACTGCCTGTCAGAGTAAACGTGCTGTCATGCTTGGGATCGCAGCCAATCTGCAACACCCGCTTGCCCAGCTTGGAAAACGCGGCGGACAGGTTCGAACTTGTCGTCGACTTGCCGATGCCGCCCTTGCCGTAGACGGAGAAAACCTTGGCGCCTTCAATTTTCATCGAGGCATCCTGATGCACCTGTACGGAGCCTTCACCATCTTCGCCCTTGAGGACGGGGGGAGCTCTGTCGAGTGGGCTCATGTCATGTTCCTTTGTCTTGCGCGCGGCCCGGAGGTCATTCCGCCGCGATGTTGATGCCTTCGAGCGCGTCCTCGATCTCGTCTGCTGCATCTTGCAGCGCAGCGAGCGTGTCCGCGTCGGGTTGCCAGTAGTCTCGTTCGAATGCTTCGATCAGGCGGTTCGCCATGCGGGCGCTGGCCTGCGGGTTCAGGTCCGCAAGGCGTTTGCGCATCTCGTCGTCCAGAACGAAGGTCTCGCTGAGGCGCTGGTAGACCCATGGGTCGACCTGCCCGGTGGTCGCCGACCAGCCCAGTGTGTTGGTGACTTGGGCCTCGATCTGGCGCACGCCTTCGTGGCCATGCTTGAGCATGCTCTCGAACCACTTGGGGTTCAGGCTGCGCGAGCGGGTTTCAAGTGCCACCTGGTCCTTGAGCGTGCGCACCTTGGCGCTGCCGCGGGTCTGGTCGCCGATGTAGACGGACGGCTCTTCGCCCCCTTTGGCGCGCTTCACCGCACGGGCAATGCCGCCCAGCGTGTCGAAGTAGTGATCGACCGTGGTGACGCCCAGTTCCACGGACTCCAGGTTCTGGTAAGCGATATCGACGTCACGCAGGGTCTTTTGCAGAAGTTCCGGGTTCGCAGCGGACTTGCCGGAGCGGCCGTAGGCGAAGCTCTTGCGCGCCTCGTAGGCATCGGCCAGTTCGTCTTCCTCGCCGAAGGCAGAACTGTCGACCAGCGCGTTGACGTTGGACCCATAGGCCCCTTCCGCATTGGAGAAGACCCGCAGCGCGGCGGTTTCCAGATCGCAACCCATTTCCGCGGCGTAGGCCAGCGCATGGGCCCGCAGAAAATTCTGCGTCGCGGGCTCATCGGCCGTCGCACACAGATAGGCGGCCTCGGCCAGCATCTTGGTTTGCAAAGGAAGCAGATCCCGAAAGATGCCGGACAGGGTCATGATGACGTCGATGCGCGGGCGGCCAAGTTCGGGGAGGGGAACGAGCTCTGCCCCGGACAAGCGCCCATAGCCGTCAAACCGGGGGCGCGCGCCCATGAGCGCCAGCGCCTGCGCGATCGGGCCGCCATCGGATTTGATGTTGTCCGACCCCCACAGCACCAGGGCAACGGTGCGCGGCAGGGTGTCATGGGTCGCCAGCAGCAACTCCGCCTGCTTCGCGCCATCCTGCATCGCGAAGGCCGTGGGCATCCGAAACGGGTCGAACGCATGAATGTTTCTGCCCGCAGGTAGAACCTCCGGCGACCGGATCAGATCGCCGCCGGGCACCGGCGCGATATAGCGCCCAGACAGAGCCTTCATCAGGCCCTGAAGCTCGCCGTCCTGTTTCAGAAGGGCCGCGATCCGTGCCCGGGACTCAGGCGTCTGGTCGGGCATGACGTTCAGGTGCTCTTCGATCTCGGCATCGGTGGGCGCGCGGCCAACCACATGCAGACCGTCCGGGATCAGTGCGTCTTCGGTTTCCAGCAGCTTGAGCCAGAGCGTGTCCGGGTCGGACCCGTCCATATCGACCGCTTCGGCCTGCTGGGCGATCAGCGCGCCCAGTTCCGCGCGCTCTTCGGCGTGGGGCTCAAGACCGCGGTAGCGCGAGACGCTGTCCTTCAGCTCCGCCAACCCCTTGTAGAGACCCGATGTGGCAAGGGGCGGGGTCACATGGGTAATCGTGATGGCATTGGCGCGGCGCTTGGCCAGCGTCGCCTCGGACGGGTTGTTGGAGGCATAGAGGTAGACATTCGGCATCTCACCGATCAGCCGATCCGGCCAGTCGCGCGCGCCAAGGCCCGCCTGCTTGCCGGGCATGAACTCAAGCGCGCCATGCATCCCGAAATGCAGGACGACGTCCGCCGCATAGGTGTTCTTGAGCCACAGATAAAACTGCGCGAAGGCATGCGTCGGGGCAAAGCCACGCTCGAAGAGCAGGCGCATCGGGTCGCCTTCGTAACCCATTGTCGGCTGCACGCCGACAAAGACGTTGCCGAACTGGTGACCCAGCACGAACACGCCGCGCCCGTCGGACTGGATCTTGCCGGGTGCCGGACCCCAGGCCTGTTCGATGATTGCCAGCGGCGGTGTGTTTGCGACGATGTGATCTGCGGTAACGTGGGCGGCGACGTTGGCCTCCTGCCCATATTGCTTGGCATTGCCTTCGAGGACGGCAGCACGCAGGGCATCGACATCAGCGGGCAGGTCGATGGCGTAACCTTCGGATTTCATCCGTGTCAGCGTGTTGAACAGGCTCTCGAACACGCTCAGATAGGCGGCCGTGCCAACGGCACCGGCGTTGGGCGGGAAGCCGAACAGGACCACCGCGACCTTCTTCTGAGCGTTCTGCTTGCGGCGCAATCTGGCAAGGCGCAGGGCCTTTTCGACCAGCACATCGACGCGTTCCATGCAGGGCGACATCGCCTTCGTGTCACCGGGCGCTTCGCACATATACTGACATCCGGTGCACCGGTCCTGCCCATGCCGGCCTGCGAATACGGTCGGGTTCGTCGCCCCGTCGATCTCGGGCAGCGCGATGAGCATGGTGGTTTCGACCGGGCCGAGACCACCCGCGGCGTTCGCCCACTGGCCGAGCGTCTGAAACTCCAGCGGGTGTGCGGCAAGGTAGGGAACGTCCAGCCCTTCGAGTACCTCGATCGCGGCGTCACTGTCGTTATAGGCGGGGCCGCCCACGAGACTGAATCCTGTCAGCGAGACCATCGCATCCACCGTCGCGCCGTGCGCATCGCGGAAATACCGCGAAATGGCCGGCCGCCCGTCGAGCCCGCCTGCGAAGGCAGGCACAACGCGGATGCCCTTGGCCTCGAACGCATCGATCACCGCCTCGTAATGCGCGCAATCGCGGCTCAGCACGTAGCTGCGCATCATCAGGAGGCCGACTGTGGCGACGGGTGTTTTGGGGCCGGGAACCTCGGCGAGGTCAGTGAATACCCTGTCGGGGTGGCCGGGGTGGAACAGGCCCACCTCGGGGTACTCGACCGGTGGCAGGGCCTTGATATCCGACCAGCCTTCGCGCCCGGCATAGGCCGAGATCAGCATGCGCAGCATCTGTTCGGTGTTTTCGTCCGACCCGTCGAGCCAATACTGCATGGTGAGGAAATAGTTGCGCAGATCCTGGGCCTTGCCCGGCAGGAATTTCAGGATCTTCGGCAGTCGGCGCAGCACCTTCATCTGGGATTCGGACGCCGATTTCTTCTTGGTCTTTGGCTTGAGCTTTTTCAGCATCGCCATCGCGCCGGAGGCGGGCTTGGACAGGTCGACATCGCCCATCCTGGTGAGGTTCACCAAAAGCTGGTCGGCAATCACGCAGACCATGGCGTCGCAAGCCTCGCGACGGGCCTGCAAAGCTGGCAGGATCGCCTTGATCTGGTCGTCGAGGAACAACAGGTTCACGACGATGATATCGCCCTGCGCCACAGCGGCCTTTGCGGCCTCGAGGCTGGCGGGATTCTCGCTCCACTCGCCTGCCGCGTGCACCGACACCTGAAGGCCTGGAAAATCCGCCGCAAGCGCCGCATTCACCCGGGATGCCGGACCCAGCACATGGCTGTCCAGCGTGATAATCACGAACCGGTATGGCTGGGGCGAAGGCCCCTGCCCGGAGATGTTCGTACTATCGAGCATAGTGCGCTTTCGCCTCATAGAGCGTGTCGACGGAAATTTCGGTGACGCCTTGTTCGAGCGCGTATTTCTCGGTGTTGCGCTTGGCCTTGCCGCGCACGAAGAACGGGATCTTCTTGAGTTCCTTTTCCGCATCCGCGAGCCAGACCGCGACATCGCTGTCGGCTGGCAGGGGAGCGGCCGGTTCCTCGGGCATCGAGCCCTCGGCCACGGCGGCGACTGGCGTCGCGGGCGCGTCCTCCAGGGGTTTGGGCGCGTGACCGCCGTGGTGCGAGGGACCGGCGGCGTCGTGGAACTCGAAATCCTCGCGGAACATTGCCAGCAGGTGTTCCTCCAGCCCCATCACGAGCGGATGGATCCATGTATCGAAGATCACGTTCGCGCCCTCGAACCCCACTTGCGGTGAGTAGCGTGCAGGGAAGTCCTGCACATGCACGGGCGCGGAGATCACGGCACAGGGAATGCCCAGACGCTTGCCGATATGGCGTTCCATCTGCGTTCCGAGGATCATCTCGGGCGCGGCCTCCTCGATGGCCTTTTCGACCTCGAGGTAGTCGTCGGTGATCAGCGCCGGGACGCCATATTCCTTGCCGAGGGCACGGATATCGCGGGCAAACTCGCGGTTGTAGCAGCCAAGGCCCACCACCTCGAACCCCATCTCGTCCCGTGCAATGCGGGCCGACGTTTTGACATGGGTCGCGTCGCCAAAGAGGAAGACTCTCTTGCCGGTCAGGTAGGTGCTGTCGACGGAGGCCGACCACCACGGCAGGCGGAGGCGGCTTTCATCCGGCTGGCCGGTCAAACCAGTTAGGGCCTGCACCTCAGCGATGAAATCACGGGTCGCACCGACGCCGATGGGCACGACCTTGGTGTATGGCATGTCCAGCTCACGCTCGAGGTACCGGCACGCTGCCTCACAGGTCTCCGGGTAGAGCATCACGTTGAAATGGGCCGCGCCGAGCTTGGTGATGTCTGTCGGGGTTGCGCCCATCGGGGCCACCACATTCACATCGACTCCGATTTCGGACAGCAGGCCGGTCAGTTCCTCCACATCGTCGCGATGCCGGAAACCAAGCCCGGTGGGGCCGAGGATGTTGGCCGTGATGCGGGCAGTCTTTTCCACAGGGCGGGCAAGCGCGCGCACGATCTGGAAGAACGTCTCGTCACAGCCGAAGTATTCCTTGCGTTGATAGCTCGGCAGTTCCAGCGGAATGACCGGCACGGGCAACCCCATCGTCTCGGCAAGGCCGCCGGGATCGTCCTGGATCAGTTCAGCAGTGCAAGACGCGCCAACGATCAGCGCCTCGGGCTGAAACCGGTCATAGGCGTCCTGGCAGGCCTCCTTGAAGAGATGCGCCGTGTCGGACCCGAGATCGCGCGCCTGAAAGGTCGTGTAGGTCACGGGCGGGCGGTGGTTGCGCCGTTCGATCATCGTGAACAGGAGGTCGGCATAGGTATCGCCCTGGGGGGCGTGGAGCACATAGTGCAGCCCCTTCATTCCCGTCGCGACACGCATTGCGCCGACATGCGGAGGGCCTTCGTATGTCCAGACGGTGAGTTTCATGCCGGAACCTCCGTCTTGAGCAGCGCGCGGCGGCGGATCGGCCGGGCAAAGAGCCCGGCAAGATCGCCTGCCTGTTCATAAAAATGGACCGGCGTGAAGACGAGCTCGATCGCCCACTTGGTCGTCAGCCCCTCGGCCTCCAGCGGGTTGGCAAGGCCAAGCCCACACACTGTGATATCAGGACGCGCAGCGCGGCAGCGGTCGAGTTGCAGGTCGACATCCTGCCCTTCGGAAATGGTCGGCCCTTCGGGGATCAGGTCCAGATCCGCGCCAACGAGACCCTTGTGAATGTAGGGTGCACCGATTTCGACGGCCTGCATGCCGCATTCGCGGGTCAGGAAACGGGCGAGCGGTATCTCGAGCTGGCTGTCGGGAAAGAAGAAGATCGACTTTCCGTTCAGGGTTTCCGCCGCGGCAGCGACAGCCTTGCGCGCCCGGGCGCGCGGGGCGGCTGTCACCTCATCAAAGGTGGCGCGGTCCACGCCGAACTCCTCGGCGATGGCCCAGAGCCAGGCGGTTGTGCCCTCTTCGCCGAAGGGGAAGGGCGCGTCGATGCGTTGCGCGCCGCGCCGATCCAGGGCGGAACAGGTCTCGCCGAGGAAGGGCTGCAACACGGCGTACCTTGTATTCGGCCCGACACCGGGCGTGCCATCGGCGCGCGGGGCCGGTAAAACCCGGACAGGGCCAACACCCATCTTTTCCAGCAGATCAAGTGCCTGATCTTCCACAACGTCAGGCAGCGCGCCCACCAGAAGCAACTCGCGCGCCTCGGTCTCCGGCAGGATGGGCACCATCGACTCAAGGCAGGCATCCTCGCCTTGGGTGAAGGTCGTCTCGATGCCCGAGCCGGAATAGTTCAAAACGCGGACATGGGGCGCGTATTTCTGGGTCAGACGCTCTGCGGCACGACTGAGGTCAAGCTTGATGACCTCCGACGGGCACGAGCCGACAAGAAAAAGCTGCTTGATATCGGGACGCCGGGACAACAGGCGATCCACCTCGCGGTCAATCTCGTCCTGCGCATCGGCAAGCCCTGCCAGATCCTGTTCTTCGAGAATGGCGGTGCCGAAGCGGGGCTCGGCAAAGATCATCACACCGGCGGCCGATTGCAGAAGATGCGCACATGTGCGGGATCCGACCACCAGAAAGAAGGCGTCTTGCATTTTCCGGTGCAGCCAGATGATTCCGGTCAGGCCGCAAAACACTTCGCGCTGACCGCGTTGCTTGAGGACCGGGGTTTCGCGGCATCCGGAGGATGCGATCTGGGCGGGCTTGTTCATGCGGGCGCCTCCGATTGCAGGCGCGCCTGGCGCAATTTCAAGATGAACTGGCCGGCGTTGATGACGTAGGTCACATAGGCCGCCAATGCGATGATCATCTGGCCCTCCGGGCCGACCGAGCCGCTAAGCAACGCCCAGATATAGGCGGTGTGCAGGGCGATCACGATGAAGCTGATCATGTCTTCCCAGAAGAACGCCGGGGCCAGAAGGTACTGACCGAAAACGACTTTCTCCCAAATCGCGCCAGTTACCATGATGGCGTAGAGAAACGCTGTTTTGACAAGAATGGACACGGTCGCGGCAAGGTAGCCCTCGCCCGTTGCCATGTATCGCACCACAAGGACGATCGACACGGCGAAGGCCACGAATTGCAGCGGGGCCAAAACACCCTGGATCAGCGTCCAGATGGTTTCGTCCCGGCGTTTTCGTTGTTCCGGCGTATAGAGGCCGCCTTGAGTATTCGGAGCATGCGGACCGTCTGACATCCCGCGACTCCCTCCCGATTTCTGAGTTCTTTTGCCAAGGCTACATTTCGGAGCTTGAAAGTGTCAACTAAAACTTACACAATGAAAGTTGACAGAGAGATGGGGATATATGGGGCTCGATTGCCGTGAAAGATCTTACAAACAAAGGGAATTCGGTGAACGAATCGTCGCTGGCCGCGGAGTTGGCGGCTTTCCGGGAGCTTGTGTCTAGAAAATTTGACAACAGCGACTGGTTGGAGGACACTTCGACTCGGGGAGAAGCGGGTCCGCCTGAAACGGCGGTGAGCGAGGGTACAGTGCGCGATCAAGGCCCCACGCCGGACAGGTCGAATGTGCACCTGTCCTATTCGGAGGTTGAGTTTCTCGCCTCCAAGGCGCTTGCGGTCTTGTCATCCGGACTCGAGGGCGTGAACGCCTCCACACCCATGGCACGCTTGTTTTCGTTGACCGAAGCCTATCTGCACAGTGATGAGGTACGCAGACACGATGCCCTGGCCCGTGTGATGTCCAAGGGGGTCACGCCGGAAGACATGATCGACAGCGTCGTTCCCGACACCGCCCGGTACATGGGTGAACTGTGGGCGCATGACAAGCTCAGCTTCGCCGATGTCACCATTGGCACGGCCCGTTTGCAGGAAACTGTCCGGTCCATCGGCAAACGCAATGACATGGTGCCGCCAGACACGGAAAACCCGGCGATCCTGCTGATCGTTCCGCGGATCGAGCAGCATACCTTGGGTGTTTTCGTGGCGGCAGAACAATTCCGTCGCCTTGGGGTGCTGGTACACCTGACCCTTGGCAACAATCCCGCAGAGATCTTGCGTCTGATCCGCAAGCACAACTTTGCTCTCGTGGGTATCTCCGCATCGTCCCGCAGGACGCTTGCATCCACACGCGATTTGGTCAAAACAATCAAGAGCGGCATTTTGCGTGTGACACCGATAGTCGTAGGCGGACCCGCCTTGGACTTGGAGATGGATATCAAGGCCTATACCGGGGCCGACCACGCGACTTCAGATGCCCGAGAGGCATTGAGCTTATGTGGCATAGAAACGACCAAAACAGTGGCAGAGTATTCGTAGCCGCATCGCCGCCTCGGGTGGCATTACAGGAGCCGTGATATGAACACGCGCGAAAGAGATTTCTGGGATGATGGCTCAGCCCCCAGGATTGATCCGGAGCAGTTCAATGAAATCGTCGCAACCGCGGCGGATCTGGCCATTGTGCTGGACCTGAAGGGTACGATCCAATCTCTCGTCGTTAATCCTCTGAACCCCACGATCGGGCGTCTGGACCACTGGGAAAAGCGGAACATCCGCGATTTCCTGGCCGAAGACAGCCTGCCGAAACTGGAAAAACAGCTGGCGGCCTATAGCAAGGGCGAGGTCCCTGCGAGCGACTCGATCGAAGTGAACCATTTCGACAACGCGAACTGGGAATTCCCGATCCGCTACACCCTGCACCGCACCGGCGACAAGGACATGATCCTGATGCTGGGGCGCGATCTGCGCCCGGTGGCGGAGCTGCAGCACCGGCTGGTGAAGGCGCAACTTGCGCTGGAGAAGGACTATGAAACTCATCGCGATTTCCAGACCCGGTATCGGGTCATCATGGACACGACCCGCGATGCACTGGTGCTGGTCGATGCGGCGTCGGGCCGGATCAATGACCTGAACGCGGCAGCCGGAGGGGTTCTGGGCGCCGAACCGGATGCCCTTGCCGGGTCCCAGTTCGGAAACGAGATCGAGGGGATCAAGCGCGGCGAGCTCCTGGATCAGCTGAGCGCCAGTGTCAGTGCCGAAACCAGCGCGCCCGTGACGGTGAAGATCCGCCGCACCGGCAAGGAAATTGCAATTCACCCCCGCTTGTTCCGAGCGGGCGGCGAGAAAACGTTCCTGTGCAGGCTTGAAGGCCCGGAAACCCCGGAGGTCTTTGCCGAGGAGTTGGCCGAAGTGCTTACGATCCTCTACCGAGAGGGGGCGGACGCGATTGTCTTTACCGACCGCACCGGCACCATTCGCAGCGCCAATGAGGCATTTCTGAACCTGACCGAGGTCGGGCAGCTGTCCGACATCAAGGGCAAATCCTTTGCCGACTACCTGTCGCGCGGCAGCGTTGACCTGAAGGTGCTTCTGGACAACGCAGCCCGTAACGGCACGATGCCGGTGTATTCCACACGGCTGGACAGCGCCTATGGGTCAAAAATCTCTGTCGAGATTTCAGCCACCCATGTCGAAGCGCGGACCAATGGCGGATTTGCCTTCGTTGTTCGGGACGCGTCGCGGATGGATGTGGTGCGCGATGCGCCGGTCACCAGCGGGCCGGTATCGAACGAGGCGATGCAGAATGTCATGGGGCTTGTCGGCTCCGCACCGTTGAAGGACATCGTTTCGGCCACAACGGATGTGGTCGAGAAGATGTGCATCGAAACAGCAGTCGATCTGACCCGGAACAACCGAGTCGCCGCGGCCGAGATGCTCGGTCTGAGCCGGCAGAGCCTGTATGTGAAGCTGCGCAAGTACGGCCTTTTGAACAAGGCTGGCGAGGACTAGCGCAACACCTGCGCCTCAGCGCAAAAAAACGTACTGTAAACTTGTCTGGACATCGTGTCGGGTCTTGCTGCGACTCGCTATGTAGTGTTCAATTGACACATGAGTGTCAGCCTAGACTTACAGCCCCGCTCCACCCCAGACCCTTCTGCCGCTTTGGAGCTGATCAAACCGATTACGTGGTTCCCACCGATGTGGGCGTATTCCTGTGGCGTGATTGCCTCCGGCGTGCCTGTCTCTGAAAACTGGGGGCGGCTTTTGCTGGGGATCATCCTTGCGGGGCCGATCGTCTGTGGCATGAGCCAGGCCGCGAACGACTGGTGTGACCGGCATGTGGACGCGATCAACGAGCCGCACCGGCCGATCCCGTCTGGCCGTGTGCCGGGGCGTTGGGGCCTTTGGATCGCGCTCGCGATGTCGGGTTTCGCCTTGCTGGTCGGGACGGCGCTGGGGATCTGGGGCTTTGCCGCGACGGTGGTGGCCGTGGCCGCCGCCTGGGCGTACTCGGTCGAGCCGGTCCGGTTGAAAAAATCGGGATGGTGGGGACCGGGGCTTGTGGGCCTGTCCTACGAAAGCCTGCCGTGGATCACGGGTGTCGCCGTGATGACGCTGGCCGCGCCTGACTGGCGGATCGTCCTTGTCGCCATACTGTACGGGATCGGCGCGCACGGCATCATGACGCTGAACGATTTCAAGGCGCTCGAAGGGGATCGCCAGATGGGCGTGAACTCCCTTCCCGTCACACTGGGTCCGGAGCGGGCGGGTCAACTGGCCTGTATCGTGATGGCCATCCCGCAAATGGCCGTGATCGCGCTGCTGTTTGCCTGGGGTCTGTCGGACCGCGCGCTTGTCGTCACCGGCCTGCTGGTCCTGCAGTTCTGGGCGATGCGCGAAATGCTTGAAGACCCCAAGGCGCGCGCGCCGTGGTACAACGGCACGGGCGTGCTGTTTTACGTCTCGGGCATGATGGTCACCGCCTTCGCACTGCGCGGACTGGAGGCGCTGTGATGCTGAGTTGGCTGTCCATTGTGCGGTTCGGAATGGTGCAGATGTGCCTTGGGTCGATTGTCGTACTGACAACCTCGACGCTGAATCGCCTGATGGTGGTCGAATTGGCCCTACCCGCGGTCTTGCCGGGCCTGCTGGTCGGTCTGCATTACGCGATCCAGATCACGCGCCCGCAATGGGGATACAGATCGGACACGGGGGGCAAGCGCACACGCTGGATCGTTGGCGGCATGGCTGTTCTCGCGCTTGGGGGCCTGATGGCAGCCTATGGCGTTGTCCGGATGGAGACACATTTCAGCGCCGGACTGGCCCTTTCGATCCTCGCCTACGCTCTAATCGGGGTTGGTGTGGGTGCATCCGGCACGTCCTTGCTGGCGCTGCTGGCGACAGCGACGGAACCCCGCCGTCGTGCAGCGGCGGCCACGATCACGTGGTTGATGATGATCGCAGGTATCGCAATCACCGCTGCCACGGTTGGAAGCTTCCTTGACCCCTATTCCCCTGCATTGCTGCTGAAGATCGTCGCGAGTGTCTGTGCGGGCGCCGTCCTGCTGACCGCCCTCGCCGTCTGGGGGATCGAGGCGCGGGTGACTTGCCCTGCGCCCAAGGAAGACAAGCTTCCGTTCCTGGATGGCCTGAAAGAGGTTTGGTCCGAACGCAAGGCCCGCAATTTCACGATCTTCGTTTTCCTGTCGATGACCGCATACTTCATGCAGGAGCTTATTCTCGAACCCTATGCTGGGCTCGTCTTCCAGTTCACCCCGGGTCAATCCACCTCGCTCAGCGGGGCCCAGAATGGCGGTGTTTTCCTGGGGATGGTCACGGTTGGCATCTGCGCGACCGGCTTGAAGCTCGGCAGCTTGAAAAGCTGGGTGATCGGTGGGTGCTTGGCCTCCGCCGCTGCGCTCAGCATTGTCACGTTGCTTGGCCAGATGGGTCCCGGCGCACCGCTTGTGCCTGCGGTCGTATTCCTCGGCTTTGCCAATGGGGCCTTTGCCGTGGCCGCCATCGGTTCGATGATGCAGCTCGCTGGTGAAGGCCGCGACGCGCGCGAAGGCACCCGCATGGGGCTTTGGGGCGCGGCCCAGGCGATCGCGGCCGGTTTCGGCGGCCTGGTCGGCGCGGCAAGCGCCGACATCCTGCGCCGGGTGATCGACACCGATGCATCCGCTTTCGGAGCGGTTTTTCTATTTGAGGCGGCGCTGTTCGTGGTGTCCGCACTGTTGGCGCTTCGGGTGATCGAAGCGCGCCGCGACCCGCTGGCGCCAAACGCGACGCTGGTGCCCGGAGAATGAGAGGGAGTGGACTGAATGACCTATGACGTGATTGTGGTTGGCGGAGGCCCCTGTGGCGCAACTGCCGCCGAGGATCTGGCCCGGGCTGGCCGGAAAGTTGCGATGATCGACCGGGCGGGGCGCATCAAGCCTTGTGGCGGGGCCATCCCGCCGCGCCTGATCGAGGATTTCGACATCCCCGACAGCCAATTGGTCGCCAAGATCAACACCGCGCGCATGGTGTCGCCTACCGCGCGCTCGGTCGATATCCCGATCGAGAACGGCTTTGTCGGCATGGTCGACCGGGAGTTCTTCGACGAATTCCTGCGGGTTCGCGCGGCAAAGGCCGGCGCTGACCGGCACACGGGCACCTTCCTGCGGATCGACCGGGACGAGAGCGGCCCGTCCGTTGTCTATCGCGACAAGGCCACCCGCGAAGAGGTGTCCCTGAAGACGAAACTGATCATCGGCGCGGATGGCGCGCGGTCCGATGTCGCCCGCGCCGAGGTGCCCGGTGGCGATACGATCCCCTACGTGATTGCCTATCACGAGATCATCAAGGCGCCTGAAGGGCCGTCAAAGTACGACCCCACGCGGTGCGACGTGATCTATGATGGGGTCATCTCCCCCGATTTCTACGGCTGGGTCTTTCCGCACGGCGCGCATGCCAGCGTGGGCATGGGCACCGGCATCGACGGCACGGACCTGAAGGAAGCCACGCGGCTACTGCGGGAAAGCTCGGGCCTGACGGAGTGTGAGACCATCCGCAAGGAAGGCGCGCCGATACCCCTGAAGCCTTTGGACAAGTGGGACAACGGCAGGGATGTCGTACTGGCGGGAGATGCCGCGGGTGTTGTTGCCCCCTCCTCCGGAGAGGGCATCTATTATGCGATGGAATGCGGGCGTCAGGCAGGGCTTGCCACGCTGGCCTGCCTCAAGTCCGGAAAGGCCAAGGATCTGGCGCGGGCGCGTAAGGGGTTCCTCAAGCAGCATGGGTCAGTATTTCGCATTCTCGGGGCCATGCAGGACGCCTATTACAAGTCCGACGAGCGGCGGGAGAGGTTCGTATCGCTCTGCCACGATCAGGATGTGCAGCGTCTGACGTTTGAGGCCTACATGAACAAGAAACTGGTCAAGGCGCGGCCCTTGGCGCATCTGAAGATCGGCGTGAAGAACCTTGCGCATCTATCGGGCATCATCTCGCCGGTATCGGTCTGATGGATATGGTCCCAACCTGGGTCAACGGGAAGCTGACGCCCGTTGAAAAGCTGGAAGCGCATCAGCGCGGCCTGCGGCACAAGGCTGTCTCCGTCTTCGTCATGCGCGGCAACGAGGTGCTGATCCAGAAGCGGGCGTCAGGCAAGTACCACACCCCCGGCCTCTGGGCGAACACCTGCTGCACGCATCCCTTGTGGAACGAAAAGCCCGTCGACTGCGCCATGCGGCGACTCGATGAAGAGCTGGGTATCACCGGCCTGCACCCGACCCATCGCGACCAAGTGGAATACCGCGCCGATGTGGGCAACGGGCTGATTGAGCATGAGGTGGTCGATATCTTCATCGCGCAGGCGGACAGCAAGCTGAAGGTCGTCCCGAACCCGGACGAGGTTTCAGACGTGCAGTGGATCGACCTTTACGACCTGACGGCCGAGATCAAGCGCCGCCCGGAGCGGTACACGCCGTGGCTGCGGATCTACCTTCAGGAACACGCAGATCGTATCTTCGGAACGCTTCTGCGGGTCTGACGCGACCCTGCAAAAAAATACAAAGGGGCCTTGCGGCCCCTTTTTGCTTGCTTGCTGCGACAAAGTTATCCGCGTGTTGCGGACAACAGCGCCGTTTCCACACCCAGAACGTGCAGACCCGTGGTCACGATGTCCTGCGCGGTCAGCCGGGCGTCGGCATACATGTCGGCAGGGCCGGCCTGATCGATGAACCTGTCAGGGAGGGTCATGGTGCGCACCTTGAGCGTGCCATCCAATCGGCCAGTGCTGGCCAGCCAATGCAGGACAAAGGCACCAAATCCGCCCTGGGCCCCTTGCTCGACGGTGATGACAGCCTCGTGGTTGTCGGCAAGGCGACCGATCAGATCGGTATCAAGCGGCTTGGCAAAGCGGGCATCGGCCACGGTCACGGACACGCCACGCGCCTCAAGCTCCTCGGCAGCCGACAGGCATTCGGACAGATGCGCCCCGAGCGAGACGAGGGCAAGCCGCGTACCTTCGCGGACGACACGGCCTTTGCCGATCTCCAGCACCCGTCCAGTGTCGGGCATGTCCGTTCCGACGCCTTCGCCGCGCGGATAGCGGAACGCAATGGGCCCTTCGTCAAACGCGGCGGCAGTGGTGACCATATGGACCAGCTCCGCCTCGTCGGCGGCTGCCATCACGGTCATGTTCGGCAGGCTGCCCATGAACCCGATGTCGAAAGCGCCCGCATGGGTCGGACCGTCCGCACCCACCAGCCCGGCCCGGTCAATGGCAAAGCGCACCGGCAGCTTTTGCAACGCCACATCGTGTGCCACCTGGTCGTAGCCCCGTTGCAGGAAGCTGGAATAAATCGCGCAGAAGGGCCGCATACCGCTGGCGGCCAACCCGGCAGCAAAGGTCACTGCGTGCTGCTCGGCGATGCCAACGTCAAAAACGCGCCCCGGGAACCGGTCCCCCATGATATTCAGGCCCGTTCCACCCGGCATCGCGGCCGTGACCCCGCAGATACGACTGTCACTCTCGGCAAGCTTGGTGAGCGTCTGCCCGAAGACCTTGGTGTATTGAGGCGCGTTGGGCGCGGACTTCTGCTGCTTGCCGGTGGAAATATCGAACTTCGCCACCCCGTGATAGCAGTCATCCGACAACTCCGCCGGTGAATACCCCTTGCCCTTGACCGTGCAGGCATGGATCAGCACGGGGCCTGTCGCCTTTGTCCGGGCCGCGCGCAGAATTTGCAGAAGCTGCGGAACATCATGCCCGTCAATCGGGCCGATATAGTCGAACCCAAGCTCTTCGAACAGCGTGCCCGACGACCCATGTTCCCCCGTCACCAGATGCCGGGCGCGTTGAGCCCCTTCGCGCAGCGGGCCGGGCAAGGCTTTCTCGAACCCTTC
Organism: Tropicimonas sp. S265A; assembly: GCF_049800835.1. Taxonomy (NCBI): domain Bacteria; kingdom Pseudomonadati; phylum Pseudomonadota; class Alphaproteobacteria; order Rhodobacterales; family Roseobacteraceae; genus Tropicimonas; species Tropicimonas sp. S265A. The sequence goes on along the minus strand of NZ_JBNAFU010000003.1, from coordinate 308,064 downwards.
AGCAAGGTCTTTGAGCGCATGCAGAGGCCCGGTTGACGCCAACTCGCTGAGATATGTCGACATCGCGCCCGTGGGCGGCGCAATCGACATCTCGTTGTCGTTCAGAATGACGAACAGGCGGCGTTTTTCGGACCCCGCGTTGTTGAGCGCTTCATATGCCATGCCGGCACTGATGGATCCGTCGCCGATCACGGCGATCGCATCGCCCGTGGCCGCCCCCAGATCGCGCGCGGTGGCAAAGCCAAGCGCAGCGGAGATCGAGGTCGAACTATGCGCCGCCCCGAACGGGTCGTATTCGGACTCGCTGCGTTTTGTGAACCCGCTCAACCCGCCCTTCTGGCGCAGCGTGCGAATGCGGCCCCGGCGCTCGGTCAGGATCTTGTGTGGATAGCACTGGTGGCCGACATCCCAGATCAGCTTGTCAAAGGGTGTGTTGAACACGGCGTGGATCGCCACGGTCAGCTCGACAACCCCAAGCGAAGAGCCTAAATGGCCCCCGGTTTCCGACACGGCGCTGATCGTTTCAGCGCGAAGCTCATCGGCCAACGTCGCCAGTTCCGGGTCACTGAGGGCCTTGAGGTCAGCCGGACAGGCGACACGGTCAAGGGTCGGGGTTTCTGGGCGGGGTTGGGTCATTGTCGTCTCCTCCATCGCGGTCTGGTGCGAACATTGCGCGATGTCGGGTCGCGCGATCCGGTCCTGTTTGCGCCTTGCCGGTCAAGCAGCGCGGGTCGGGCCGGAGGTGGACCGGCGGCTGGGCCAGCGGGTCCGGGGTCCGGGCCCCGTTGCGACGGGACCCGGTAAGAAGGCTTGCGCCTTATTCGTAGACGGGCGCTTCCGTCGTGGCCAACTCGGGCCAATCGCTGATCACGTTCAGGCCTTGCAACGGGCGCTGATACCCCTTGTGGCACGTCTTGCACGCGGCCTTGGGCGCATCCGCGTAGACCGGACCAAGACGCTCGGGCGGATAGACGCCTTCGAGGGGCACGAGGTAATCGTTGTTCATCTCCTGGACCATCGAGATACCCAGCATGGCGGTTCCCCATTGCGGGGTATGCTGCACAGGGTCGTAGAAGGCCCGGGAGTTGTGACAGAACACGCAGTTGCGCCCCAGCGAATTCGAGAAGTAGTTCATCAGGCTGAACGTCCGCTCGGTATTCTGCCAGGTCGGATCGCCCGGCTGGGTGTCCACACGGCTGTCGAGGTCGTGCACGTTGATCTGCTCGTACTCCAGCAGGTACTTCTGCAACGCATCCGACGGCAGCGATGTAAACTGCGACTGTGACGTGGTCCGGTTCTGGTTGGACGACCAGCCCGCGGTGGACTCGGTCACAGGATCGATGCGGAACCAGATCTCTGACGGTACATTCTGACCCCTGTGACAGGTATAGCAGTTCACCCCGACCACCTCGGCCGCGTTGACATGCCCGTCCCAGCTTTCGTTGATGTTCTGCGTCATCTGGATCATGCTGCGGGCAACGACCTTGGTATAAAGATCGTCATCCGCATAATTGCCCTCATCCGCCCCTGCATGACAGTAAGCGCACCCTTGCTCTGGCGCGACCCACTGGGTCATTGCGTTCATCAGACGGTTGAAGTTGGCATCCGTGAGACCGCCGAGAACTTGCACGTTCTCGTAGATATCACCGGCAAGGTCTTCGCCCGCTTCGGGGATGAAGGGTTCGTCCGTGTAGTAGTCCACAATCGTCGGATCAGGCACGGCAAGCTCGTTTTCGAACTTGGCGACTTTCATGCCTGTTCCGCGCGGACCGGTTTGCAGGCTGTCGGTGGCCAGGGGTTGCCCCCAGGTCACCAGCAGCGCTGTGGCAAAGACCGCCGACCCGAGGACACCGATGATGATCGCCGGCTTGTAGATGTCGACGGGGTTTTCCCGGTTCCAGTCAGTAAACCATTTGGGTAGCATCAGTTCCCCTCCCCTTGACCGATGAAGCCTTCGTAGGAGTTGTAGGCTTCGTAGCCGTAGTCCTGGGTGTAGTCGGGCGCGAAGTTATGCTCGACCGCCCACAGGAACCAGTTGTCCACAACCGTGCCCGTCAGCAGAATGCCGATCCCGCCCGTGATCGGGGTGAGAACCGCGAACCACCAGGCCCACCGGTGAATCCCCTCCATCGTGGCGTTGAACCCCATGGTCCAGCGCCAGAAGAGGCCAGCCCGTTCGGACGCGGTACCCCGGTCATAGATCTGCTCCAACTCGCGGTCGCCGCCAAAGCGGGTCACGGCAAGAATGGTGGCCCCGTGCATTGCGAACAGCAGAACGGAGCCATAGAGGAACACGATCGAGAGGCAGTGGAACGGGTTGTAGTAAAGGTTGCCGTACCGGATCGAGAAGGCCGTGGTCCAGTCAAGGTGCGGGAAGATGCCGTAGGGCACCGCCTCGGACCAGGATCCCATCAGGATGGGACGGAACAGGCCCAGCACGAGGAACAGCCAGATCGCAGCCAGGAAGGCCCACGCAATGTGCTTGCCCATCTTGTGCTGTTCCGCCAGCCAATACGACCGCGCCCACCAGGACATCACCGACACCAGCAGGAAGAAGCTGGAGATGATGTACCAGCCGCCATCGTTGAGCGGCGGCATGCGCAACCCATACTCGGGGCTGGGCGGCTCCAGCGCCAGCCAGAACAGCTGCCGGATGAACTCCGGAATGTTGTAGCCCACCTGCGCCAGCATGTTGAAGCCAACGATGTTGAACCACAGCGTGCCGGTGGCGAGGCTGATGACACCGAACCAGCCGAGGTAGATCGGGCCCAGCTGGGCGTTGCCGATCCAGCCGATCAGGGTCGAGAAGCTGGTCCCGGAGGTCCGCTCCTCACCGATGTTGTTCTCGTTGTCCGTGCCCATTTCGGCGGGGCCCTGGACCTGAACTTGGGTGAAGATGTTGTAATACTCAGGCATGGCTTAGAACCCCGCTTGCGATGGCCAGATCGGAAGTTCGAGCCACCAGTTCCACCACTCGGGCCAGCCCTTGGTCCAGACCGGGCCGGAGATGATGATGCAGACAGCCGACCAGAACCCGGCATTCAGCGCGAGCAGCAGCCCGACGCGGTGAATACCAAGCGTTCCGATGGAGTAGCCGATGAAATCACGGAAGAACGTGTCTTCGTTGTCGGGGCCTTTCGCTTCCTCGCCCTTGGCCGGGTTTGCGGCGGACAAAACCAGCGCGCCGTGCAGCGCAAGCGCCAGTGTCGTGGTGAAGAAGAACGTCACCGCGATCATATGCGCAGGGTTGTAGTGGAAGTGCAGATAGGCGTAGCCGGTGTTCGACACCCAGTCGAGATGGCTGAAGATCCCGTACGGGAACCCGTGCCCCCAGGCACCCAGCAACAGCGGGCGGAAGACCACCAGCGTTACATAGGCGAAGATCGCAAAGCTGAACGCGATGGGTACGTGATACCCCATCCCGAGTTTGCGGCAGATCTCGACCTCGCGCAGGGCCCAACTGACAAAGGCACCGATCGCACAGAAGGTGATGATCTGCCACAGACCGCCCTCCATCAGCGGAGCCATCCCGAGTCCGTAGCTCAGGTCAGGGGGTGCGATGTTGATCAGCCAGGGATTGAAGGTGCCCTGCTGGGACGCGCCCCAAAAGATCAATACAGTGCCTAACAAGGCAAAAAAGACGGTCGTGACCCCGAAGAAGCCCACGTAGAACGGGCCCACCCAGAAGTCGAACAGATCGCCGCCGATCAGCGTCCCTCCACGGACGCGATACTTTCTCTCGAAGCTGAGCAAAGCCATCGTCTGTCTCCGCAAGTGGCGGCGGTACGTGTTCCGAGACCAGCCGTCAGTTGTCATTAGTGTGATCAGTATGCTGCGGCCGATCCCGGGGTCCGCCCGCAGCAGGTGTATCGGTCTGATGCCTGTCCCGCGTTACACGGGACCGCATCAGTTGGCGCTTTGAGCCGCCAATTCAAACCAGTTGAAGTGCTCTGTGCTGAGCAGGACGAGGTGGATCATCGCCGCCAGCAGGAACAGGAACACACCCTGGGCCACGAAAACGCGGCGCGGGTCGAAGATGAGCCAAATCTTGTAGAATTTTGCCATTTTTCAGTGCTCCTTAGAACCACGGACGCCAGATGAACGTGGCGAGGTGAGCGACAACGGCAACGGCCGAAAACAGCCAGAGCCCGCTCATGTAAACCGAATGCAGCTCTTGAGCCTGCTCGTCGGTTAGACCTGTAAAGGACAGGTCGGATTTATCAGCCATGTGCATTCCTCCGGAAAGTTGTTGCTGATACCGCGAACCCCGCGGCCGGGCCCCGACAAGGGCTCATCCCCTGCCGGCAAATCGTTCCGCCCGAAGGCGAACCGAAACTCGTCACTCAACCGTCCGGTCAGGCGGAAAAGATCATGGGCGTGATGATGCGGGCCTGGGTCCAGGCGCGCGCAATTGGCCCTTTCTTCTGAAAGCGGCCCGCCTTTACCGATGCCAGCGCCCAGCTGAGCGCGGCAACCGGAACGGCGGCCACAAAAATGATCCCGAAATAGGTATAGAACTCGGCCTTTGGCGGTTTGTGCGACCGGACGACCGGGGCGTCTGTGGTTTGATCCGTCATGCGTTCTCCCTCCCTCGTGAGAAATCTTCGTCAGTAAATCCCGCGGGCTGGAGTGCCCGGACGGTTTCGATCACCACGCGTTCATCCCCCTGTTGCAGAGCCGCTTTTTCGGCTTCGTCCCGCAGGGTTTTGGCGGCGGAAATACGTGTCAGAATGGGGTGCTCGGCCACGATCCGGTCGAGCAGGCGCTGTGCGTCGGCATCCCATGGGAAGTCGCGGCGCAAGGTTGTTGGCGTTGCGGCTGCACTGTCCATTTCGGACCCGAGCGGCAGAATATGGAAAAGCGCATCAAAGAGTGCGTTGCACACTTCCTGAATAAGGTAGGTCGCCCCGGCATAGCCCATCATCGGCGTGCCCGTGGCCCGCCGGATCGCCGCCCCGGGGAACGAGGCCGGAATGAATGCGGGCTTGGGACCGAACCCGCCTGCCATCTCGGCCATGTACATTTTCTCGTTGATCGAGCCCATCACGACGAGAGGCCGCTTGGTGTGCATGAGTTCGCGCACCAGATCATTGTCGGGCTTCTTGCCCGCCACGCGACCAACCGCGAAGGCACAGGGAAGACCCATGTCTGTCTCAAGAAAGTTCTTGATGCCGCGCGCATAGGTTTCGTTCGCCACGATCCCAAAGGACGCCGTTGCAAAGAAATCCTGCGTCACCGAGCGCCACAGGTCCCAGATCGGCTTGATCGTGGAATGCTTCTCTTGCGCGATGAAGGGCTCGGGATCGAGATCCAGCAACTCGCCCAGTTTGCGCAGGAACTTCGTTGTGCTTTCCACACCGATCGGCGCTTGCAGATAGGGCTTGTCCAGCACCTCACACAGGCCGCGGCCAAACTCGCGGTACATGCAGATGTTTACATCCGCATTCACCAGGTTGCGCATCTCGGCAAGGTGCGCGCCAAGCGGGTGCACCATGTTGACTTCGGCGCCGATGCCTTCGACCAGACGCCGGATCTCGGCAAGGTCAGAGGGCATGTTGAACGTGCCGTACATCGGACCGAGGATGTTGACCCGAGGTTTCGCGCCTTCGTCGCGCGGTTTTTCCTTCGGCATCCGGCCCTTTGTCATGCCAAACTCCGTGAAGATCCACGTCATGGCACGGTCGGCCGCTTCCCACTGATCTTCGTCGATCGTGCGGGGAAGAAAGCGTTGAATGTTGGTGCCCTGCGGGGTCACGCCGCCGCCGATCATCTCGGCGATGGAGCCTGTGACCACCACGGCGGGCAAGGCAGGGTCGAGCGTTTTCCAGGCGCGTTTCATCGCGCCTTCGGTCCCATCGCGCCCAAGTTCTTCTTCGCCAAGGCCGGTCGTGACGATGGGCAACTCATGCGGTGGCAGAGCGTCGGTGTAGTGCAATACCGAGGTGACAGGCAGGTTTTCGCAGCCCACAGGGCCATCGATGACGACCTGAAGGCCCTTCACAGCGCAAAACGCGTAGACCGCGCCCCAGTATCCGCCTGCGCGGTCATGATCCTGAACGAGCATCAGATCATCTCCTGCGCTTTGGCGACGCGGGCCGCCTTGTCGAGTTTCTTCTGTTGCATCGCGCGGAAGTCCGGCCGCAAATTCGGCGACCCTTCCCAGATGCCGGCGGTGTCACCCTCGCCCACGCCTTCGAAGAACGCGCGCATGTGGTCCATGCGGTCCTTGTTGGCCATGGCGGCATTCACCACCTGCGCGAGGCTCCCCGCACCCGCAGGCCCCATCAGCGGACGCGCCGAGATGAGGTTCGTGAAGTAGAGCGACGGAATACCCATTTCCTTGCCCTTCTGAACGACCGGCGTGGTGCCGATGGCGAGATCGGGTTTGATCGCCTCCATCGCGGCGCAGTCATCCTCGAGCGAGGCGCGATACTTGATCTTCACCCCGCGCGCTTCGAGCCATTCGCGGTCCGGGTCGGACCAGGGCGTGCGCTGGCAGGCGGTGCCGACGTAAGGCACCTCCGCACCGCTTTCGATCAAGAGGCGCGCCACCAGGAGTTCGGACCCTTCGTAGCCCGAAAGCGTGACGGTTCCGTTGATGGGGGATGCTGACAGCGCGCCCTTGATCGCAGGCAGGAAGGCATTTTGCGCTTCTGCCACCTTGTCCGCGGCAACGCCGTACGCATCGCCAATTGCTGCGAGCCAAGCTGCCGTGCCGTCATGGCCCACAGGCGCCGAACCGACGATCTTGCGGCCTGCGGCCTCAAACTCGCGCACGGCGGCGGTGTAGAACGGGTGGATCGCCGCGACGACGCCGCAATCCAAAGCAGAGTAAAGCTCGCGCCACTCACGGCAGGGAACGACCGGACCTGCCGCCAGACCGAGTGGCGCGAGCAGTTGGCCAATCCCGATGGGATCAGCCGGGAACATCTCACCGAGCAAAGCCACAGTGGGACGATCCGCCTTGCCCGAAACCGGCGCCTGGACAGGGCCAGCCTCGATCTCGGCACGGGCGTAATTCAGCATTGCGCCCGCAAGGATGTCTTTGGCCTCGGCATGCGTTGGCACACCAAAGCCGGGCACATCTATGCCCACGATACGCACCCCGTTGATCTCTGACGGCAGCAGCCGCAGAGGAACCCCTGACGCGGTCGGAACGCAGAGGTTTGTGACAACGATGGCATCGTATTGATCGGGATCCGCCATCTTGTGGACGGCGTCCCGGATATCCTCGAACAACTTGCCGGTCACAAGCGTCTCGGAATTGAAAGGGACGTAGCCGACGGATCGGCGCGCCCCGTAAAAATGTGACACGAAGGTCAGGCCATAAACACAGCAGGCCGAGCCTGACAGCATCGTGCCCACCCGACGCATCCTCAGCCCCACGCGCAGCGAGCCAAAGGCCGGGCACATGGATTGCGGTTTGTCATGGGGTCCCTGCGGATAGTCCGCAGCGTATTGGTCCAGAATTTCGGACATGCCAGCGGCCCGCGCCGCGGCTTCCATCTGTTCGCCCGGGGCGTGGCATCCCATACCGTCCGGTTGCGTGGTCATACCCTCGGGCGCGGCCTCTCGGGCGGACCCCTCTTCGATCGGGGTGGCATCTGCGTCGTCATACCGGGATTCGAGGTCTGTACGATCCATCGCTCAGTCCTCCGATCCGGGGAAGGGCACCAGATTGCTGGGTGCTCCACGGGTCAACGACGTCTGAACCGGCAGAAGACGCGCGAAGCTGAGAACCGATTGGGTCTCAGCAAGGCGCTCGGCGAGTTCCATATGGAGCGGTACGGAGGTTGACCCGACCGCACCCGCAACCGGGGAGGAGGTCGGATCAAACATCGTCATACACGACCTCCAGAGAAGCTTTGGGTTCGTAGTTCTTGCCACGCATGTCTTCCATCGTGGCAGGTTCCAGCACGACACCTGCGCCCGTGTCCTTGCCGTCAAACAATCCGATCAACTCGTCCTGCGTCAGCGCAGTGGGGCGCAGCGGCGGGGCGTCGGCGACGTTCTCGCCAAGCGCGGCGAACAGACCGCCCCAGTGTTCGGCCGCCGTTCCGACGATCTGGTAATTCGCGGACTTCTTGCGCAGGTCGTCATCCGCCGGGATCGAGGCCAGAACAGGAATGTCGACGGCCTTGGCAAAGGCCTGCGCCTCCCCGGTGCCGTCATCCTTGTTGATGACCAGACCGGCCACACCGACATTGCCGCCAAGCTTACGGAAGTATTCCACAGCCGAGCAGACGTTGTTCGCCACATAGAGGGACTGAAGGTCGTTCGACCCTACCAGGATGACCTTCTGGGCCATATCCCGAGCGATAGGCAGGCCGAAGCCGCCGCAGACAACATCTCCGAGGAAATCCAGGAGCACATAGTCAAAGTCCCAATCGTGGAACCCGAGTTTTTCCAGCAGTTCGAAGCCATGAATGATCCCCCGTCCGCCGCAGCCGCGGCCCACTTCGGGTCCGCCAAGCTCCATGGCGAACACGCCGTTGCGTTTGAAGCAGACGTCGCCGATGGCGACCTCTTCTCCGGCGAGCTTTTTCTGGGTCGAGGTCTCGATGATGGTCGGGCAGGCCTTGCCACCGAACAGCAGAGACGTGGTATCCGATTTCGGGTCGCACCCGATCAGCAGGACGCGTTTGCCCTGCTCGGCCATCATGTGGCTCAGGTTGGCGAGTGTGAACGACTTGCCGATACCGCCTTTGCCATAGATCGCGATGATCTGACACTTCGATGTCGGCTCTCCCTGGGGAACCTCCAAAGTCGGGTCTTCGGCAGCCTCATCACGCAGGCGCTGGTCGTAGTCGTTGCTCAGGTTTGGGACATCAAGTGTCATGCGGTCGCGCTCCAATCCAGTATCATTTTCAGGCAGGCCGGATCGTCGAACGCCGTCTGGTAAGCGCTCTCGCAGTCTGCTGCCTGGGCCGTGTGAGTAATCAGTCCCTCAAGAGACAGCGCCCCGGACTCAATCAGGGCGCGGGTTGCGACGAGGTCGTCGCGGTCCCACTCTGCGGCGATGCGCAGGCGGGCTTCTTTCATGAATGCGGGCGGGAAGGGGAAACTGATCTGGTCGTAGAATCCGGCCAGAACGATCTCTCCGCCCTTCTGGATGCGCATGATCAGGCTGGCGATCAGGTCGGCACTGCCCGACGCATCGTAAATTGAACGGTAGTCGCGTTTTGGGTCGTCATCGGGGTGAACAACCTCGTACCACATTGCGCCGGACATGCGTCCGTCCGAGATTTCCCAAACCGTCGGCGCGGGGGCGCCCGCCGCGATGGTGAGACGCGCAAGAAGCCGCCCCAGAACACCGTGGCCGACGATCAGATCGGGGACAGATTTGTTCAGACCGGCCATGGCGTGGCGTGCTGTGGCGGCCAGCGCGAGCAAGGCCCCTTCGGCCTTCAGTGCCGGATCAATGCGCGTGACGCGTGCCGCGTCAGAGACCAGCAGGTTCGAGGCGCCACCGAAGAGCCCGCGCACATCGCCGTAGCAGTTCGCGCCGGGGACGAATACGCGATCGCCTGGCTTGTAGCTTGTCTCTGCCCCGGCCTCGACCACGGTGCCTGCGGATTCGTATCCGGGCACCAGCGGGAATCCGAAACCCGGAAAGGGCGGCATGTCACCGGACCAGATAAGTTTTTCGGTCCCGGTCGAGATGCCCGAGTGATCGATCTGGATAACAAGGTCGGTCGCTGTCGGGTCGGCCAGAACAACATCCCGCAATCCCAGATCCTTAGGACCGTTCAGGACAACAGCTGTCGCGTGCATGGCAATTTCCCCTTGTTGGGCCGCGACTCAAGAAGAGACTCAATGTCGCAGCAAACCCTTGAATGTAATCTTACGCTTACATAGCAGGGTGTCAACTATTATAGACAGTTTTGTTGTCAGGTTCAGCCCGGCTTTCGTGCGACAACGACGCCAGTGACGAATTCGCGGTACGTTGGAATGGTTTCCACTGCTGAAAACCCAGCCTGCACAAGGAGATCGGACACTTGCGCCGCCGATCGAGCACACCCGGTTTGCATCGCCATCGTGTAGAACGCGAAATACGCATCCCCGGCGCGGGTCGGGGTTGCACCACCTGCCATGGGTTCTGAAATGACCACGCGTCCCCCGGGCGGCAGGGCGTCATACACCTTCGCCAGAAGTGCCTTCACAGTCTCGTCCGCGTGATCGTAGAGCACACGAACCAGCGAAATCACGTCTGCACCCTTGGGTAAGGGGTCTTCACGGAAAGACCCGCCAACACAGTCGGCACGCGGCGGCAGGTCGGCATGCTCCAGCACCGTGGGCAGTTCGAACAGGCGCAGGCGCAGCTGCGGGTATGCCGCATCCACGGCGCGCAGGAACGCGCCCGTGCCGCCGCCGACATCCATCAACCGATGGGCATCTTCCAGCTTGACCACCCGCAAGGTTTCCTCGGCAACCAGTGCCTGGCTGTCGGACATCAGCTTGGAATAGCGCGCGGCAAGATCAGGATCATTCGTCCCGGACTGGCCAAACACGTAGGGCCAGAACCGGGCGAGTTCGGTTTCCCCTTCGCCGCGCAGAAACGAGACCGGATCCTCGAGATCGCGGTACAAGACATCGTGGTGCTGGATCATCTCGCACAGGCCCGGGACACCGGGCAAAGCCGCGCCAAGACGGGACAACCGGTATTCCCCTTGCCTGGAGCGTTTGAGCAACCCAACGGCCACCGCCCCCTGGCACAGCACCTCCATCCGACGCGGATCAAGCCGTGTGCGAGCCGCCAGACGCCATGCCGGAAGCGGCTCTTTCTGCAAGAGCCCCGGCATATCGAGCTGTACGAACGCATGCAGGATCTGGCTGTAGACGAACCCGGACACCAGATCGAACAAGGCTTGCCCGTCGCGCTTGGCAAGGCGCCGCGCCCCTGGCATCGCGCTGGCCCAGCTCTGAAACGCGGGGGCCCCGGCAAGTTTGACCCATCGCCGGTAGAACGCATGCTTTTCGGGCCAGAAACGCGGTCGCCAATAGCTGCCGGAGGACATGCTCATCGTATCAGGCCGTCTTGATGCCAGCGATGTTCGGGAGAACCGGCGTCAGCCGTTCGGCCTGCTTGCGAACCATCTCGGCCAACATCGCCTCCCCCGGACAGGACGGAATGGACGAGATTGCGCCGGACAGGATGTCGTCCAGTCGTTTGATCGCACCTTGGACGCCAAGTTCGGAAACCGCATTGGGACGGTTGTTGACCGCATCCTGTCCGGCCGGCTTACCAAGCGTCTGTTCATCGTAGAGCGCGTCGCGAAGATCGTCCGCGACCTGAAAAGCCTCCCCGATTCGCGCGCCAAGCTCGGTCCAGGCTTCGGGATCCTCGCCCGCCGCTGCGGCACCCATACGGGTTGCCGCCGTAAACAGCGCACCTGTCTTCGCCCGGTGATAGGCGGACAGGTCGACAACCGCCTCGCTCTCCCATCCCTGCCCGGCACAGATGCCGTGGGGCATACCGCTGAACCGGGCGAGTTCACGGATCAGGAGCGCAGCACGTTCCGGATCAGCCGCGGCGGCCACGGCCAGCTGTTCGAACGCCATGATGATCAGCGTATCGCCCGACAAGACCGCGAGCGGTTCCGAATATGCCTTGTGAACAGACGGTTTTCCCCGGCGCGTGTCCGCGTTGTCGAAGGCAGGCAAGTCGTCATGAACCAAGCTGCCGCAGTGGATCAACTCAATCGCCGTGCAGGCGGCATCCGTCAGGCGCGGCTGGTCGTCGCCACACGCCATTGCAACGCTCAAGCAAATGGTCGGGCGAATTCGCGCACCGCCCGGCTTGACCGAGTATTCCAGTGCCGCTGCGAGTTTCGGAGGGCACGACCCCGCACGACTGCGGATCAGCGCCACATCAAGGGCTGTCTCAATACGTTTGAGGTTCATAGGGCCGCTCCTGTTCGGTGTGTCATTCTCAAATGACAGCATACTGTAAATTATTCTGGACAGTGCGCGGTAATCTGTCAACAATCATTGACGGTAAGGAGAGCGCCGGATGGCACAAAAATCGCATCGTGTTGTCGTGATCGGGGCGGGAATGGGCGGTCTGGCCTCGGCCATTCGCCTTGCCCATGCCGGATGCGACGTCACAGTCCTGGAGGCAGCGGACGCTCCGGGCGGGAAGATGCGCACCTTGCCCAGCCGCGCCGGACCGGTGGACGCGGGCCCGACCGTGATGACGCTGAAACCAATCTTCGACGAACTTTTCGAAGACGTGGGCGCACATCTTGCGGATTACGTCGTGCTGCACAAGGAAACCGTTCTGGCCCGGCACTGGTGGTCGGATGGCAGCACACTCGATCTCTTTGCCGACCCCGCCGAATCTGAGGCCGCAGTGCACGCCTTCGCAGGGGGACAGGCTGCCAAAGAGTTCAAGGGGTTTGCCGCGCAGGCCCGCGCGCTGTTCGAAGCCTTCGAAGGACCGATGATGCAGGCCCCGGACCCGGCGCTCGGGAGCCTGACCAAGCATGTCCTAAAAACACCATCGCTGATTGCGGCGATGGGTCCGCTCAGCACGCTGGCCTCCTGCCTGGCGCGGCGGTTCAGCGACCAGCGCCTGCGCCAGTTATTCGGGCGGTACGCCACGTATGTCGGCGGCTCGCCCTATGCATCGCCTGCGGTGCTCGGGCTGATATGGCACGCAGAGGCGCAGGGCGTCTGGCGCGTGGATGGGGGCATGCACCAGTTGGCGCGCGGGCTGGAAAGCCTCGCGATCAAGCTCGGCGCGCGGTTTCAATACGGTACCGCCGTTGCGAGGATCGACAGTCAGAACGGCCGCGCCGCCGGCGTGCACCTTGCCGATGGCACCCGGATCCTGACGGATGCCGTTGTATTCAACGGCGACCCCCGGGCACTGGCGTTGGGTAAACTTGGCCAAGCACCCCGCGCCAGTGTATCCGATGGCGGGCTGAAACCACGATCGCTGTCCGCGCAGGTCTGGTCATTCGCCGCAGTTCCCGAAGGTCGCGATCTTGTCCACCACAACGTGTTTTTTGCCGATGACCCACAGGCCGAGTTTGATCCGCTGTCGCAGGGACATCAGCCGAAAGATGCCACGCTGTACGTCTGTGCCGAAGATCGGGGCGCCGGCAAAACGCCCGCCGGACCCGAGCGGTTTGAAATCATCATAAATGCGCCACCGGTGCCCCAGACCGGCCCTGCGCAGAGCGACGAAGAGGAGTTTTCCCAATGTCAGAGCACAACTTTCCCGCGGTTGGCGCAGATGGGTTTACGCTTTTCGGAAACTCCCGGTCGGGACAGCCTGACCCTGCCAAGGGACTTCGCGACCCTGTTTCCCGGGTCGGCAGGATCCCTCTACGGGCGGAGCCCGCATGGTCTGATGGCAGCGTTCCAAAGGCCGCGGGCCCGCACAGCGCTGCCGGGACTGTATCTGGCGGGGGGCGGGGCCCATCCGGGGGCGGGGATTCCGATGGCAACCCTTTCCGGCAAGCACGCGGCCGCGGCGATACTCAAGGACCTAACTTCAACCTCGATGTTCCCAGCGACGGCTACGCTTGGTGGTACCTCGACGGGATCTCGGACGATGGCAGCCGCGCCATCTCCATCATCGCCTTCATAGGGTCGGTTTTTTCACCCTGGTATCGCTGGTCGGGCCGCAAGAGCCCGGACAACCATGTGTGCATCAACGTGGCCACCTACGGACCCGGCGGGCGCTGGACCATGACAGACCGGGGCCGCGACGCACTACGCCAGACAAACGACACGTTCACGGTCGGGCCCAGTCACCTGCACTGGGACGGCACGACACTGACCGTGGACATCAACGAGGTTTCGACGCCGTGGTGCGACCGCGTCAAGGGCACCGTGAAAATTCATCCTCATGGTTTGACCGACAAGGAAATACCGCTGACCGAGGACGGCAGTCACGTCTGGCGGCCCTTCGCCCCCAGCTCGGATATCGAGGTCGACATGAACCGCGAGGGGTGGACCTGGTCAGGGCACGGCTATTTCGACGCGAACTTCGGGACCCGGGCGCTGGAGGCAGATTTCGGCTATTGGACCTGGGGGCGCTATCCGACGTCGGCAGGCACGGCCTCGTTCTATGATGTCGCCAGACGCGACGGCTCGGACTTGTCCGTCGCTCTGAAATTCGATGAGCAAGGGGGGGTTTCGACGATGGAGGCACCGCCGAAGACACGGTTCTCGCGGTCTTTGTGGACAGTGCGCCGTGAAACACGCGCCGATCCGGGCACAACGCCGAAGCATTTCAAATCCATGCTCGATGCGCCGTTTTACTGCCGGGCCGGGGTCGAGACAACCATCCACGGGGAACGGGTGCAGGGCGTGCACGAAGCGCTTGATCTGAACCGGTTTCGGGGGCCGTGGCTTATGCCCATGCTGGCGGTCCGGGTACCACGACGCCCCAAATGGGACTTCTAGGCTTCGATTTCTCGCGGGGTGTTCGCCTCTTCGGGGTTCAGGCGCCAGACCGCTGCATTCAGGGCGGCGGCGATTGTAACCCAAGCGAGATAGGGGAGAAGCAGCAGCCCTGAAAATGGTTCGACCTGAAAAGTGAAAACGACTGTCCCAAGCACTGACACCCACAACAGGCCAATCACGACCATTCCAGCCTTGATCCGCCGAAGACCAAAGAAAACCGGTGTCCAAAGCGTGTTCAACGCGATCTGAAATGCCCAGAATGCCATCGCCATCGCGCTGCCCGGGGCGTCGGCGACGCGCGCGGCTGAAACCGCGATCGCAAGGTACAGGACGCTCCACACAACGGGAAATACCCATTTCGGCGGGTTCCAGCTCGGCTTTTGCAGCGCGTCATACCACCGCCCGGGCGGGAACATTGATCCCGTCGCCGCGGCAGCAGAGCACGCGCCAAGAAATATCGTGAAGACAGCCCAATCAAATTCCATGAAGGTCAGATAGGACGACCTTTGAACCCGTCCATGCCGCGCATTTCGCGGTCGCGTTCCTCCAGCTGGGCAAACAGCCCCAGCAATGTTCCCGAGCGTCCTTCCCCCCAGGGGGAACGGTCGGCGTTCCGCGCTGCTGCGTCGACAAGAAACGCGCACTCGTCCAGTGGGCTGGCGTGCAGAACCGCTGAACGCGGCATCACCATGCTGACACCGGTTTGCAGGGTCGACTGGCCGACAAGCGCCAGCTTGTGCAGCTTCGACGTGTGCGCGCGGTGGTTGATGTTGTCATAACCTGCCTGTGCCACCTTCGATCCGATCGCAGCGTAGATGAAGCGCGCCGCGTAGATGCCCGGGCGCGCGGTCAGTGGCAGTACCCCGATGCCCGCCTCGGCCCGGAAATACAGGCGCTGCGCTTCGGCCAGAAGCCGCTTGGTGACCCGCGCCAAATCGGCACTGGGCCTGGGGTCGGCAAGGAATGCCTCCGGCTCGATCCCCTCCGCGCGCATCAAGTCACGCGGCAAGTACAAACGGCCCTCAATAGCATCTTCGCCGACATCCCGGCAGATATTGGTCAGTTGCATCGCAACGCCAAGGTCGCATGCGCGCGCCAAGGCGTCGCCATCGCGGACGCCCATGAGCACAGTCATCATCGCGCCGACTGCGGCAGCAACACGGGCAGAGTACGCCCTGACATCAGAGAGGGTATCGTACTGGCGCTCCATCGCATCCCAGGCAAACCCTTCGATCAGGGCTTCGGGCAACGCGCGGGGCATCTCATGATCCTCGACCATGGCTGCGAACGCCCGGTCGGCAGGTGCGTTGCGCGGCGTTCCGGCATAGACCAGATCAAGACGGTCCCGCAGTCCAAGAACAGCTGCCGGTTTTTCGTGATGAAGGTCCACCGCATCATCCGCCAGCCTGCAAAACGCATAGAGTGCAAGTGCCGGATCGCGCATTCTGGAAGGCAAGAGCTTGGACGCTGCGTGGAACGAAAGCGATCCGTGACGGATCGCTTCCTTGCAATGGTCGAGATCGGCAGCCGCAATCATTCCGCGGCCTGCGCGTAGGGCATGGTTGCAGGAACGACCGGCGCGTCGGGGATCATCTTCGCCATCACCTCGGCCGACGACACGACGCCCGGTACACCCGCACCTGGGTGCGTTCCGGCGCCTGTCAGGTAAAGGTTGGCGATCTCGGTCGGGTTGTTATGCGGTCGGAACCAAGCGGATTGGAGAATGCGCGGCTCAATCGAGAACCCGGCGCCAAGCGGCGAAAGGTACCTGTCCTTGAACGTATCCGGCGTGAAGATCAGGTCGGTCGTGATCCGCTTTCGGAACCCGGGCAGGGTGTTTTCCAGCACGGCTGCGACCTTGTCGGTATAGGCGGCTTTCTCCACCTCCCAATCCACCGGGTTGTCATGTCCAAGATGTGGAACAGGGGACAGTACGTAGAACGTGTCGTCGCCCCTGGGTGCCACGCTGGGGTCGGTGACCGCCGGGCGATGGAGGTAAAGGCTCATATCCTCCGAGAGCCGGCCATTTATGAAGACGTCCCGCAGGAGCCCCTCGTACCGCGGGCCGGACAGGATCGTGTGATGACCGACGTCACCCCACATGTCACGGGTGCCCCGTGTGCCGAAATACCAGACATAAAGGCCCATGGACCAACTCGCCTTTTTCAGCTTGGCATCGGTCCAGCGTTTCCGCGGCGTCTTGCGCAAAAGGGTCTGATAGGTGTGACCGGCGTCTGCATTGGAGACCACGATATCTGCATGCAGCACCTCGCGGCTTTCCATCCGAACACCGCGTGCCTTGCCGTCGGCAACAAGGATTTCATCCACCGTTTCGCCGTAGCGCACGCGCCCGCCCTGATCTGCAACCACGTTCGCCATGGCCTGCGCGATCGCCTGAACACCGCCCATCGCGTAGTGGACGCCAAACTCCTTTTCGAGGTGGCTGACCAGCGCATACATCGACGTGACGTGCATCGGATCGCCGCCGATGAACAACGGATGAAAGCTCAGCGCCATGCGCAGATAGGGGTTCTTCACGCGTTTCTGGGCAAGCTTGAGAATGGATTGGTCTGCGCGCAGAACCGCAAACTCGGGAATGACCTTGAGCGTGTCCCACAGCCTGTGCATTGGTTCCGCCACCATGCCCTCGAACCCCACAACGTAACGACGATGCGCATCCTTGAGGAACTTGCGGTAGCCTTTCAGGTCCCCGGGGCTCAGACGGGTGATCTCCGCCTCCATCGCTGCGGTGTCCTGTCTGGCAGTGAAGACTGTGCCATCCGGCCAGCGGATCTCGTAGAACGGGTCAAGCGGGCGTAGATCGACATCATCGTGAAAGTTTCGCCCGCACGCAGCCCACAGCTTTTCGTAAACCTGCGGCACCGTCACGATAGTTGGCCCCAGATCGAATCGGTGGCCCGCCTGCGTGATGGACGACCCGCGCCCGCCAGGTTTGTCCAAACGGTCCAGAACCGTCACGGCGTACCCCTTGGCCCCGAGGCGCATTGCGGCGGACAGACCACCCAGACCTGCGCCAATCACCACAGCGGTGGGGCGTGGGTCGCTACTTTGCATAGTCATAGAACGGTTCCGGTCGACTCGTGTCATGATATCTGAACGATAGTACTGTCTAGTTCAGTTGACAACTCTCATGTCAATGCACTGCCTCTTTTCTGCATTGCCGCATGGACTTATATCACTGCAAACGGAAACGGAGCCTGCCCCATGCAACCTGTCGAGATCTATACCTCCCCGCTCTGCGGTTTTTGCCACGCCGCCAAAAGACTGCTGACCCAGAAGGAGGTTGCGTTCTCCGAGGTTGACGTCTTGCAAAACCCGGCAAGAAAGCCCGAGATGATCCAGCGCGCGGGCGGGCGCACCTCTGTTCCGCAAATCTTCATCGGCGCGACGCATGTCGGGGGGTGCGACGACCTCTTTGCACTCGAACGCGCCGGAAAACTCGATCCGCTTCTGGCGGGGTGATGCGCACGAGCCTGCTGCAGATCACCAGCTCGGACGAGCCGGCTGAGAACTTGTCACATATCCTCGGTCTCGCCGAGGATGCCGTTGCCGACGGAGCAGAATTCCTTCTGACCCCAGAGGTGTCGAACTGCCTGACATCCAGCCGCGCGCGACAGGTCGAAGTTCTGCGCCACGAGGAAAACGACCCGACACTGGCCAGCCTGCAGGACTTCGCGGCGCGACGCGGCGTCTGGTTGTCGATCGGATCGCTTGCCCTGAAAACGACCGCTTCTGACGGGCGTTTTGCCAATCGCAGTTTTCTGATCTCCCCCGACGGGGAAATTGCCGCGAGATATGACAAGCTGCATATGTTTGATGTTGCGGTGTCAAAGACTGAGACCTATCGCGAAAGCGCAAACTACCGTCCCGGAGAGGTCGCGGTACTGGCGGGTACGCCTTTTGCCAAGATCGGCCTGACCATCTGTTATGACCTGCGTTTTCCGGGCCTATTCCGCGACCTTGCGAAAGCCGGGGCAGAGGTGATCCTGGTACCAGCGGCTTTCTCGCCGGTGACGGGCGCTGCGCACTGGGAACCGCTGTTGCGTGCCCGTGCGATCGAGACCGGAACATGGATCGTGGCCGCGGCGCAAACCGGGACGCACCCCACACGCGAAGGCCCCACGCGGCAAACCCACGGGCATAGTCTGGCGGTCAACCCATGGGGCGAAGTTGTCGCGGATGCAGGCACCGCGCCCGGGATTGTGACATTCACGCTCGATCTTGCGCAAGTGTCAGATGCACGTCGCAAGATCCCTTCCCTTCAGGCAGGTGTCTCTTATTCTGGGCCGACATGACGAATGTGAACGACGCCCTTTCGATCTCTCTGCTGAGCGAGCTGATCACGACGAACCAGCTTGCCCGAGCACGGCTGTCCAAAGCGCTGCCGAAAGGGATGGAGTTGAGTCATTTCTCGGTCCTCAATCACCTCGCCAACACCGCATCGGAGCGGACGCCAGCGCAGTTGGCCAAAACGTTTCATGTCACGAAAGGCGCGATGACGAATACGCTCAGCAAGCTGGAAACCGCAGGGCATATCCATATCCGACCGGATTGGGACGATGCCCGGCGAAAGCTTGTCGCCGTCAGCCCATCGGGTCGCGCGGCGCGGGACAATGCACTCCAGGCCATCACGCCGATGATCTCGGAACTGGCCTCTACGCTGGGGACGGACAAGGTTCGGGCAGCGTTGCCGATCCTGCGAGCCCTGCGAATCCGGCTGGAAAGCGATTCCTGATCACGCAGCACCCTGTGTTTGCGCGGAAATCGGATCGGCCAGAAAATCCAGAATAACCTCTGCAACAAGGTCGGGGCGTTCTTCGTGCATGAGATGACCCAAGGCCGGCATGGACTTCCAAAGTGCGTTTGGCATCCGCGCCGCTGCATCGCGGGACACAGCGGGGGCAACGGCCTTGTCGCGGTCACCGGTCAGCAACAGGGTCGGGATATCGAAATCGCCAAGACGCGCAATCAGTGGGCGCAAGTCCCATTGCGCCATCATAGCCAGCGCCCCGGCGACGTGGGCGCGATCCCGGATGAGCCTGTAATAGAGCCGCAATTGCACGTCAGACAACTCGCTGCCAGTCGCAGCGATCAACTGCGATACATTCCTGGGGGTCGTCGTGCTGGCAAAGAAAAGGCTCGTGAATGGGTTCAACGCGAGTAACTTGGCCAGCATAGGAAACAGCCAGCCTGCTACCCCGTCAAACTCCGCAAACGCCCCGTTTATTGCGACCACCGCCTTCGGTGGATCGGGCAAACGTAGGCTAAGGTCCAGCGCAACCGCAGCACCGGCGGAATGTCCGACGATGCACTGTGGTGAAAACCCCTCATGGTCGAGCAGCGTCGCAAGGTCACTGGACACCGACGTCAGACTCGACCGCATTGCGCTCCCCTTGGTGGTAAAGCCATGGCCCGGCAGATCGACAGCCATCACGTCGTAGCGATCTGTCAATCGTGGGATCAGATCGGCAAAGGAATGCAAGGACGCCGCCGCACCATGCAGCAGCAGCAATCCCGGACCACTCCCCTGACGCTGCACGTGCCATTGATGGGGCCTGACCCGCACGAAACGGCTGTACTGCGCATGCGGCCAGTGGGCCTTCTCAAGATCCCAGTTCATGTGCCAATCGCGGCTCCGACGGCCGCCGACAACCGGTGGCTGTCCGCACGCGGTAGCGGGATATATGGTGCGGCCATTTCCTCGGCCAGACTTCGCAACTGCGGCTGTGGGCGATTGCCCATGTCGATCACCACAGCCGGCGTGGATTGCGCCCGGAGTGCGCGGGCCATGCTGTGCGCGTCCGCAGCCGCCGCCGCACGGTCCGGCGCTCCATCGAGGGCGATATTCGCGCGGCCATCGGTCAACAAGGCAATGGTCGGCGACATGCCCCGGCCCGCAGACTGGTGCGACAATTCCAACGCACTTTTCAAACCTGAAGCCAGCGGTGTTCCGCCCCCGCCCGGCAACGCGCCAAGGCGGCGCTTGGTCTGAACAAGGGATCTAGTCGGAGGCAGCAGCAAATCCGCCTGCGTTCCGCGAAAGGCGACCAGTGCCACGTGATCGCGGCGGGCATAGGCTTCCGCCAGAAGCAACTCGACCGCCCCCTTGGCCTCCGCAAGACGCGCCAAGGCGGCCGAGCCGGACGCGTCAACGGCAAAAATCAAAAGTCGGTCGCTCTTTTCCTCGAACCGGCGCAGACGAAGGTCTTCGGCGCGAACCAGCACCTTCTGGGGCGCGTCCGGGGTCAGAGCGCGGCGCACCTTCTGCCAAGGGGCAGCTGCCCGCAGGGTGGCGACAAGATCGATACGAGACTGTCCGTCAAGCCGACCTGAGCGGGATGGCAGCGGACGCCCACGGCGGTTCCCCTTGCGGGATGCCCCTGCCCCGGCATGTGCACCCGCGCGCCTCGGAGCCTTCTGCGCCGCCAGACGGGCAAGCAGGTCAGGCGGCAACATCGCTTTCGCCGCTTGCAACAGGATTTCTTCAGGGAGACGCTGCGTCTGCTCGTGATCCGTATCGCCCTCCGAAGAGTCTTGCGGCGCGTCGGGCTGTGCCTCGGGCGGATCGTCTTCGACTGTGTCCTCTGGCTCCTGCGGTGGAAATCGGGTCGCACGTGGCGCCAGAACCAGTTCAGTTGCACTGATCAGGTCATCTTCTTCCACGACCTCTCGCCCATCGAGCGCGGCGAGCGCACGAGCAGCGCGCAACGCAAACACAGGCGCTCGTGGGCTGTCGACACCCAATTGCATGGCAACGCGCGCCAAGGAGGTGATCGCATCGGCGGGCAGGGTCACGCGCGGCAGGCGCGCGCGGGCGGTCGCGGACATGCGTGGGTTATGGGTCAATTCCGGGCAATCGGCCTGCGGCATGGCCTCAAGATCGAGATGGAGGCCCAACCTGTCCACCAGCGATGAGGGAATCTGCTCGTCCGGTTCGGCCCCTTCATCGAGTGCGATGACCGCATGGCCGATCGAGGCGTCGAGGGTTTGCGACAGGCGCGCGGCAAGGGCCGGGGTCATTCGCTCGGCCATTGGCACAAGCAGGGTCGTCCGGCCACCGCCGAGTAACCCGGTGGTTCTGACAAGACGCCCTGCGGATAGCGTCGCAGACAGGTCAATTCCGCCAAATAGGTGATCGTCGCCAATATTCGGCGGCATTCGTTTCATGTCGGGCAGAGCCGCGCGCAAAGCTGCCAGCAAGCGCTCCCGGACCGGACCGGATCGAGCGCGCAGCCAAAGCCCGCCCAAGGCAGCTGGATCGACCGACAAGACCGCAACAGCTGTCGCAGCGCGAACCCAGGTCAGGTCGCGATCAGTGTCGATCAGGTCTTTCACTTCAGCACACTTTCCAACGCGCGGATCACACGGGTAGTCGATCCGGCTTCGTCGAGTGGATCGCGCCGCAATCGGTGGCGCAGTGCGGACGGTGCGATCTGACGCAGATGATCCCGCGTGACCGCGGGCGCACCTGCGTAAGCGGCCACGGCACGGGCCGCCCGCAGTAATGTCAGCTCTCCGCGCAACCCGTCGGCACCCAGTTCGATGCAGAGCCGCGCACAATCGCGCAACGTGTCGTCGGGCGTTTCGATGCCACGCAGTGCCGCGCGTCCTTTCAGAATTCGGGTGCGCAGGGTCGCGTCCTGCCCCTGCCAATGATCCATGAAGCTTTCATGATCGGTCTCATAGGCATCGCGGCGCCTGATCACTTCGATCCGGTCTTCGATATCGGTGGGCGATGCCACCTCCACGCTCAGTCCGAACCGATCCAGGAGCTGGGGGCGCAATTCGCCTTCTTCGGGATTGCCCGAGCCGACGAGGACAAACCGCGCCGCGTGGCGGATCGACAGACCCTCGCGTTCGATGACGTTCTCGCCCGAAACGGCCACGTCCAACAGAAGGTCGACGATGTGATCCTCCAACAGGTTCACTTCGTCGATGTAGAGGTATCCGCGATTTGCACGGGCCAGAAGGCCGGGTTCGAAGGCTTTCTCGCCGCGGGTCAATGCGCGTTCAATGTCCAGCGCGCCGACAACACGGTCTTCGGTGGCCCCAAGCGGCAGGTCAATGACCGGTGTCGGTTTCTCAACCAACGCCGTACCAGCCCCCTCTGCCCAGTCTGGCACGAGGTCTGGACTGGCGGAGTTGCATGGGCACCCTTCCACGGCCATGATCGGCGGCAGCAATGCGGCGAGCGCGCGTACGGATGTCGATTTGCCGGTCCCCCGGTCTCCAAAGACCAGCACCCCGCCGATCCCGGGGTCAATGGCCGTGAGGATCATCGCTTGCTTCATCTCGTCCTGACCGACGATGGCTGAGAAAGGGAAGGGGTGGGTCATTGCGGTCGCTTTCCGTCACTAAGATCCGCCAAGGGTGACGCCCCGTTCCAGCGCCCGGCATCGCCAAGCACCTGAAACCGCGCGTAAAGTTCCTCGGCAAAGAGGTTTCGATCCCGCACATCGCGGATCGCCGCGGCGTGGGGTCCGTCCCGCCGCGCAAAATTGGCCATGCTGTCTGCATCCGGCCAGATGGAAAAGGTGACTTGCTGCACAAGAGGGAACTCGCCAATGCCGATTTTGAAAATCACGTTGGGGTCCTTGCCGATCATCGCGCTGATGGCCGGCTCGTGCTTCCAGAACTTGAACGCCGCAGCGGGCTTCACCGTGGCGCGGGTCAAAGCTGCCAAGGGTCCGTCCGGCGTTTCTGACACGGGCGTAAACGGGCGTTCTCCCGACCACTCTCCCCGCGCCGATGTGGTGGCCAGAAACACGGTCCAGTCTTCCGCTGCGCGGTCGCGGTACCGCTTCCATACGGGGCTGTGAGCGATGCGCGCCTGTGCCGTCCGGTGATCGGGCCAGGTCGCAAGAATACCGTAGACGCCGGTGTTCGGCAGAGGTGTGAACCCCTCGCCGGTACCGGACCCACACAGTTTCCAGAACCCGATATCGGGCGTACGTGGCAGGGAAAAGCGGGCAGCGCCCATCTGGGCAAGCGCCCAGAGCCGGTCGCGCCAGCGGTCAAAACGGAACAGGCTGAGACTGACGGTCTGAATCGGACTCACTCCCGGGACTCGGAGACACCTCATGTGTCAACTAAGTCTGACACATTTACTGTCAGAGCGGAAGCCCTATTCGATTTCATCCTCCGTGGTGTCAGCAAGATAGGATGTGACAAACTCATCCTGCGGCGTGCGGGCGAGAACGAGGACGTCGACCCGGGATGCACCGCCGGCCAAGCACGCTTCCGCGCAGACCCCGAGCGTCGCGCCGCTGGTCATGACATCATCGATCAACAGAATGTGCCGCCCCTCCAGCCTGTAGTTGCGCGCTCTCGGGCCGACCACGGTGATTGCACCATCGAGGTTGGCGAACCTTTCATCCCGCCCCCGATGATCCTGCATCGGCGTTTTGCGACCTCGGTGTAAAAGGTCAGGGCACATCGGTCGTTCCAGATGCCGCGAGACTTGGCGGGCAAGCAACACCGCCTGATTGTACTTTCGGCGCAGCAGACGCGTGCGATGCATCGGCACCGGCACCAGCAGCGTATCCGCCCGGATCAGTGACCTGCCAGCCCGGGCCATCCACGCCCCACCCGGTCGGGCCAGATCGGTGCGGTCCGCGTGCTTGAGTTGCAGCACCAATGTCCGACCGAGGTCCGCATAGAGCATAGCCGCGCGTCCTTGGGTCCAGGGGCGCGGAATTTCGAGACACTGATCGCAGGTGTCCAGCTGGCCTTCGGGCAGTCCCGCGAGCGGCACGCCGCACCCGTCGCACAAGCCACCAGAAATGAACGGCACGTCAGGCAGACAGCTACCGCACAACCCGAAATCACTGGCCACGGGCGCCGCACAGGAAACGCAAACCGGCGGATAGAGCGTGCGCAATGCGCTTTGCAATTGGCCTTGAAACACTTACATAGCCCTTTCGAAAAGGAACACTGATGCAAGTCCCCCCAACGCTGACAGATCGACCTGCCTTGATCGCGCAGCGGTCCCGTGCGCGTTTGCAGGGGCCGGTGGAGTTCTTGCACCAGGAGGCACTTGTCGAAGTCGAGGAAAGACTGAACGAGGTTAACAGGCAGTTTACCGACATCGCAGTTGTCACCGGGCACCGCGAATTCTGGGCAGCGGCGTTTCCCAACGCGCTCATCGTCCCGGACGAAGCCGAGTTGGACGTTGCACCTCGGTCGTTCGATCTTGTGATCCACGCATTGGCCTTGCACTGGGCGGACGATCCCGTGGGCCAGCTTGTACAGAGCCGGAACGCGTTGCGCCCGGACGGCCTTTTTCTGGCAGTGCTGTTTGGGGGGCAGACCCTGCATGAGTTGCGGGTTGCCCTGGCGGAGGCGGAAACCGCCTTGACCGGAGGTCTGAGTCCCCGGATCGCTCCAATGGGAGAGGTTCGCGATCTTGGCGCACTTTTGCAGCGCGCGGGCCTTGCGCTACCGGTTGCCGATATCTCCAGACGATCGGTTGAATACAGCAGTGCATTACATCTCATGAAAGACCTTCGGCACATGGGCGAGGGCAATGCACTGGCCCAGCGTCACCGCGCGCCGCTGCCCCGTGCCGTGCTGGACCTGGCCTGTGACATCTACGGGCGTGAATTTCCGGGCGACAAAGGCCGGGTGCGCGCTACGTTCGAATTTGTGTTTCTGACAGGATGGGCGCCTTCGCGCGACCAACCCCGACCGATGCGCCCCGGATCTGCGTCCCATCGCCTTGCAGAAGCGTTGGGAACAGTGGAATACGACCGGGATATGAACCCAGTAACTGCCCCGACGCCTCGGGATAAACCGTGACCGCCAAAGAGGTTCCGACGAAGATGAATATGATGTCCGCGACGTCCATGTCCCATGCCCCTGCCGACCACCCACAGGTCAAGTTCGGCAAGGTGGGTATCCTGCTGGCCAATCTCGGCACGCCGGACAACTATGACTACTGGTCGATGCGTCGGTACCTGAACGAGTTCCTGTCGGACAAACGCGTCATCGACTACAGCCCGTGGATCTGGCAGCCGCTTTTGCAATTGGTGATCCTGACCAAGCGTCCGTTCAGCTCAGGTGCGGCATACAAATCGATCTGGAATGAAGAAGCTGGCGAAAGTCCGCTGATGACCATCACGAAGGATCAGACTGCCAAGATGGCCGCAGAGATGCAGGCACGCTACGGCGACCGGGTCGTGGTGGATTTCTGCATGCGCTACGGCAACCCCTCGACAAAGTCGAAGGTCGAGGCGCTGCAAGCGCAAGGATGTCAGAAAATCCTGTTCTTCCCGCTGTACCCGCAATACGCAGGCGCCACGTCCGCCACGGCCTGCGATGAGTTCTTTCGCTCTCTGGAGCATATCAAGTGGCAACCCATCGTCCGTACGGTCGAGCCGTATTTCGAGCATCCGATGTATATCGAGGCACTCGCGCAATCGGTCGAACGGGCTTATGCGAACATCGAGACCCGACCGGACGTGCTGGTGGCCTCCTACCACGGAGTGCCAAAGCGCTACCTGATGGAGGGTGATCCGTATCATTGCCAGTGCCAGAAGACCTCGCGCCTCCTGCGCGAGCGGCTCGGCTGGCCCGAAACGGAGATCGTAACGACCTTCCAAAGCCGCTTCGGCCCCGAAGAATGGCTGAAACCCTACACTGTGGAAGAGGTCGCGCGGCTTGCAGAGGCTGGTAAGAAACGGATCGCTGTTGTAGCTCCCGCGTTTTCAGCAGATTGCATCGAAACACTTGAAGAGATCAACGAAGAGATCAACGAGAGCTTCGAGGAGGCTGGCGGCGAAGAGTTCACCTACATTCCCTGCCTGAATGATGACGACGCGCATATCTCTGCGCTGGCTCAGGTTGTTGAAGAGAATCTGGGCGGCTGGATCACTCCAAAAGACTGATCCGTGTGCGATCGAATCAACCGGACATGAAAAAAGGCGGCCAAGACGGCCGCCTTTTCCCTAATCTCAAACCTGCCGAAGCTTAGCTTGCAGCTGCCGCGATGACCGCGATCAGAAGAAGGGGAACAACCCAGCCGGTGCCGGTGGTTGCTGCGTCTTCTTCAACCACAACGGGCATTTCGACGATGGGTTCTTCCATACCGCCTGCGAAAGCGGAGGTTGCAGCGATCGAGACGACTGCAGCGAGAGCGAGTTTTTTCATAGTTCCCTCCAAAGAGATGCTCTTTCCTAGACACACCGATAAACGCACTGCGCGCTCCGGATTGTACCTCGTGATGATTTTTAACCAGCAACCTTTTGGTTTTTCAATCCACTGGCGACCATCAAAGGGTTCGTCGGCAAAATGTCGTCAAATAAGCAACACTTGTGTGCCGACGTTCGAGCGTTCGAAAAGGTCCGCGATATCCTCGTTGAACAAGCCGATGCAACCATTGGAAGAACGGCGCCCGATCTTGCGCGTGTCGTGCGTTCCGTGAATGCGGTAGTATTTCCACGTCAAGTGCATCGCGTGCGTGCCCATCGGGTTATCCGGCCCGGGCCCGATGAAGTCCGGCCACTCCGGATTGCGCCGTTTCATCGCCGGGGTCGGCGCCCAGCTTGGGCCTTCGACCTTGCGCGTGATCCGGGTGCGCCCGGTGCGGGTCAGGTCCTCTGTAATCGGAACCGATGTCGGATACAGCTTGTACTGCGTCTGATCCTCAGACCACCAATGCAAGGCCCGCGACTGGATATCGACAAGGATCGCACCGTTCTTGGTGTTCGAGAAATACGGACGCCAGTCGAGCGCGCGAAAGCTCGAAATGTTGCGACGTACGGTCTCGGTAATGTCGGCTTCAACTTCGGTCGTGCCGGAGTTCGGGTCCGACTGCGCAAAAGCAGGAGACCCGGCAACGCCCGCGGCACTTGCCGAAAGCAAGAATGCGCGGCGGCTCAGAAAAGGGGTCGTCAGCTTGGACATGGGAAAAACTCTCCACATACGTGAGTTGGTTGCGACAGCGCCAAAACTTTATTTGCCATATCTGCGTTGCACAAATCAAACAGATGTCAACTCCGTTTGCTCGGGGGGTGCTTGGACAGGCGGGCTTTCCCGGATAGGGGTACTCGCACCGTGTGAAGGAGAGCACAATGGCCGGACACCTCAAGCACCTGATTCTGTGGCTCTTGCCCGCAATTCTGATGGCCTGCACGACTCCATCCGCGCCGACGATCGGCCCAGATGGCAAGCCATTGCCGAGGGTGTACAAAATCACCAGCCGTGACGAGGCCCGCATTCCTTTCACCATCCTCGACTCTGTAAATGCGTTGCGTCAGGCCGCTGGTACCGCCCCTTTGCAGCTTAATTCGGAGCTGACCGCCGCCGCCGCGACCCATTCACGGGATATGGCCGTTCAAAACCGTCCGTGGCATTTCGGATCGGATGGATCGAGCCCGATCGAGCGTGTCACGCGCGCCGGCTACCCGGGTGGATTGCGCGGGGAATTGGTGTCCGAGACCTACGAGACCGAACTCGAGACCCTGAGCGCCTGGATGGAGGAGCCCGGCAGCCGTGATGTCATTCTGGACCCTACCGCCGAAGATATGGGGTTTGCGTGGTATCAGGAGCCAAATGGCAAGCTTTGGTGGACCCTTGTCACAGGCGCATCACGCCCGGTTACAGACACTGCGCTGGTGAATTGACCAGAGGTCAGGGAAAGATGTCGATCGGCGTCCCGTTGCGCACCATCGCGTAGATATCTTCCATCTCTCGGTCAGTGACGGCAATGCAACCAGCCGTCCAGTTTTCCGTCCCGCGCCGCGGTCCCGTCGTCTCTCCATGGATAAAAATGTCGCCTCCAGGGCTTTGGCCCAGTTGACGCGCCACTTCGATGTCCCGCGCGTTTGGATATGAAATTCCCAACGACAGATGAAAAGAGCTGTTCGGGTTGCGTCGGTCGATGAAATACCGTCCCTCAGGCGTTTTTCCGTCACCTTCGACTTGCTTGTGGCCCACGGGCGCAAACCCAAGCTCTATATCGAACCCCCGCAGGATGTTCTTGTTGTTGAGCAGATACATGCGGCGGTCGGACTTCATTACGACAATGCGCGTCACCTCCGGCCCGTCATAGGACCGGAACTTGCTGGAACACGCCGCCAAGGGCGCGATCAGCGCAGCCAGTATCAATGTTCGGCGGTTCATCTGCTCAATCGCCTTGTCTGGTCGCCTTTGCGGCTTGGCATCAGTGTGCCAGATCACCTTGCAGCCCGAAAGCCTGCAAAAGAGTGTATCCTGATCACTTTTTTGCAGACGGATCCTCGGATCGGTGAATGTAGGCCTCGATCGATGTGAGACGCGCCAGCACCTCGTCCCGATAGGCATCCGTCGCGGCGTTCGATTCCTCGGCGTGGGCGTCCTGCATCGAATTCACGATCAGACCAACCAACAGGTTCACCACTGCAAAGGTCGTGACCATGATGAACGGGACAAAAAAGACCCATGCGTAGGGGTACACCTCCATCACCGGGCGGACGATGCCCATGGACCATGATTCGAGCGTCATGATCTGGAACAGCGAATAGGCTGACCGCCCGAGATCACCGAACCACTCGGGAAAGCTGGTGCCGAAAAGCTTCGTGGCCATGACTGCGCCGATGTAGAAGATGATCGCCATCAACAGAAAAACGGACCCCATGCCGGGCAGCGCGGTGATGAACCCTTCGACCACCCGCCGCAGCCGCGGGGCAACGGAGATCACGCGCAACACACGGAGGATGCGCAGTGCCCGCAAGACCGAAAAACCCTGAGCCGCCGGCACCAACGCGATCCCGACGATCAGGAAATCGAAGATGTTCCAGCCAGACCTGAAAAAACGTGGGCCAAGCGCGAACAGCTTGATCGCAAGCTCGCACACGAAAATCGCCAGACACGCCTGATCCAGCGCCATCAACAGATCGCCATAGGACGCCATCAGGCCGGGCGAGGTTTCCATGCCCAGAAGAATGGCGTTCAGGATGATGACACCAATTATGGTGAACCGGACCCGTGGGCTTTCGATCCAGTCGGCGAGGCGCGCACGCAGGGCAGTCATAGGTGTGATTCCCGTCTTTAGTTTGGGATATGGGCAAGCGACAGGCGCGCGGCAAGCTCCACATGGGGCGACCAGCGAAATTGATCCACAACCTGTACCCAGTCGAGCGTGTACCCTGCGTTAACAAGTGTCTTTGCATCCCGCGCAAAGGTGATTGGGTTGCAAGACACCGCAGCAATCACCGGCGGCCTTGCCTTTGCCAGTTCCGCGGTCTGAGCCTCTGCTCCGGCGCGTGGCGGGTCGATGACCACAGCATCGAACATGCGCAGGTCGTCCGGCAGGAGGGGACGCCGGAAGAGATCGCGCACCTCATGCGTAACGCGTGCCAGACCCGGGGCCTTGCGCCACCCACCATCGAGGGCTTCCAGCATCGCGGCTTCGCCTTCGACGGCGTGTACTTCGCTTTGTCGGGCCAGGGGCAACGCAAAGGTTCCGCATCCGGAAAACAGATCCGCCACACGTTTCGCATGTCCGACCGCGTCCACCACAGCTTGCGCAAGTGCCGCCTCGCCTTCGCGCGTGGCTTGCAGGAACGCCCCGGGCGGCGGGATGACTTGCGCTGTCCCGAACATCTGAAAGGGGGGACGCAATGTGACCTGCACGTCGCCCTCGACACTCAGGCGCGCAAGATCGAGTTCATGCGCCAACCTCGTCAACGCAGGGAACATCGCCGGTTCGAGCGGTTTGCCGCCTCGGATATCCAGATCGACACCGGCTTCGGACAAGGTGGCCGAAAAGCTCACCTCCGCCTTTCGAGACCCCAGGACAGTAACAAACCCAGCCAACCCCTCGCGCAACGCGGCAAGCTCCGGTGCGATGACCCGACAATCCGGGACATCCACGACCGTGTCGCTCGCCCGCGTGTGAAAGCCGATCGAAGCCCCCTTCTTGAGGCGACGTCCGGCAAATGTCACGCGACGGCGGCTGCGGGCCGGGGATGTCTTGACTGGCCGGAACCGGGCTTCGATCCCTTGCGCACGGAGCGCTTGTTCCACAACCCCTTGCTTCCATTCCGCCACAAAGTCATCGCGTGCATGTTGCAAGGCGCACCCCCCGCACCGAGCATACTGTGCGCATGGCGCCTTTACCCGATCCGCAGAGGGCATGAGGATCCGCGGCGCAGCGATACGGTCTTGATCGATTACGCCTTCCACGACTTCGGATGGCAGGGTCCGTGCAACATAAACGGGCCCGGGCGCGATACCATCGCCGTGCAGGCCAAGCCGGTCTATGCGCACTTTCGTCATCATGGGCGGGCTTTAGCGGCGAGCTTGGACCGCTGCAACTACTCAGCCGCTTCCATCAAGCCGATGAACCCGCCCGATTGGCGTTGCCAATAACGCGCATAAAGGCCACCTGCCTTCAGTAGCGCCTCATGTGTGCCATCCTCGACAACGCGACCCTCATCCAGAACAACGATCCGGTCCATCCGCGCAATTGTCGATAGCCTGTGTGCGATGGCGATGACCGTCTTGCCTTCCATCACGCAATCCAACGCATCTTGAATCGCGGCCTCGACTTCGGAGTCGAGCGCTGACGTCGCCTCGTCCAGGACGAGGATCGGAGCGTCTTTGAGGATGGCACGGGCGAGGGCGATCCGCTGGCGCTGGCCCCCCGACAGTTTCACGCCGCGCTCACCCAGATGCGCGTCATAGCCTTCGCGGCCCATATGATCCTTGAGCCCCAGTATGAACTCGTGCGCTTCGGCGCGCTTTGCAGCTTCGATCATTTCCGCTTCGGTCGCGTCCGGCTTCCCGTACAGGATGTTCTCGCGCGCCGAGCGGTTGAACATCGCTGTCTCCTGCGTGACCATCGCGATCTGTCGGCGCAAACTGTCCTGCGTCAGATCGCGGACATCCGCTCCGTCGACCAGAACGCGCCCGGCTTCGGCATCATGCAACCTAAGAAGCAGCCCCGTGAGCGTCGACTTGCCCGCGCCGGATGCACCAACCAGACCCAGCTTTTGTCCGGCCGGCACGTCCAGCACGATATCCGTGACACCTCCGGCTCCACGCCCATACATGAAAGAGACGTTCTCAAACCGTACATCGCCTTCGGCAGCCTGCAGCGGCGTCGCGTTTTCGGCATCGGTCAGCGTGTGCGGAACGGTCAGGGTTCGCATGCCATCCTCGATCTCGCCAACATTCGCGTAGATGGCCATGAGCGTGAAACTGACCCAGCCGGTCATCTGGGCAATCCGGATGGAAATCGCTCCGGCCGCAGCAATATCACCCGGCGTCGCCGCGCCCTGTGCCCACAGCGCCAAGGTCCCCCCGATCAGAAGAACCGGCAAGACACCGGCCACGGCCATCAGCCAGAACCGAAAGCTTGAAGCAACCACCCCGAATTGAAGGGCTTTGCCCCGAAATGTGCGCATGGCATCAAGGGCAGCCTGATCCTCGAACTCCGAGTGGCCGAACAGCTTGACGGTCTTGATGTTAGTCACCGTATCCACGACCTGACCCGAAACCATCGCCCGAGCGCCGGCGCGCGCAGCAGATCGCTTGCGCACGCGCGGCAGAAAGAACCGGATCAAGGCAAGATAGCCCGCAAACCAGACCGCCAGCGCGAGCGCAACGCGCAAATCGATAGAGACCAGCAAGATCGCCGAGCCAACGATCGATGCCAGCGCAAAGGCAACAACGTTGATCAGTTCGGAGGTAACATCCGTAACCGCGCGTGCGGTTTGCATCTGTTTCTGGGCGATGCGCCCGGCAAAGTCGTTGTCGAAGAACGTCACGGACTGTCCCATCGTCCAACGGTTCAGGCGCGACAGGACCAGCGGGTTGATATTGGGCTGCACCACAATCGCATTGGCGGCAGAACTGAGGCCGAAGATGGCAGGCCGCAGCAAAACGAAAAAAGCCGCCACCGCCAGAAACACCGGCCAGTGTTCTGCAAAGAAGCCGCTCGCCCCGGCCTCCAGCGCTGTATCGATGACAAATCCAAGAAGAAGTGCGCTGAAAACCTCCAGCGTACCGGCCAGAGCCGATAGAGCGGCGGCTCCGAAAAGGACTGGCAAAGACCCGTGCAAACACCATCTGAAAAAGGCACCAAGCGTTTGCGGCGGCGCGCCTTCGGCGGGCTCGAACGCGTTGATCAGATCAGCGATCTTCATTCCGCAGCCTCCGGTGCCGTGCCGATAAAGCCGCCGGACTGGCGTGCCCAGAACCCGGCATAGATGCCGTTCCTCGCCAACAAGGCGTCATGCGTCCCATCTTCGACAATGCGGCCCTGATCCAGCACGAGAATGCGATCCATATGGGCGATCGTCGATAATCGGTGCGCAATCGCGATAACGGTCTTACCCTCCATCACACCGTAGAGCGTGTCTTGAATGGCCGCCTCGACCTCGGAATCGAGGGCGGACGTCGCCTCATCCAGAACCAGGATCGGCGCATCCTTGAGGATGACGCGCGCAAGGGCCACGCGCTGCCGTTGCCCGCCGGACAGTTTCACACCGCGTTCGCCAACCTGCGCATCATAGCCGGTTCGACCCTGCGGATCGCGTAGATCGAGGATGAAGTCGTGCGCCTCCGCGCGTTGTGCGGCGGCGATCACCTCTGCCTCTGTCGCGTCGGGTCGGCCATAAAGGATATTGTCGCGGACCGAACGATGAAGCAGAGAGCTGTCTTGCTGCACCATCCCTATCTGCGCGCGCAGGCTGTCCTGCGTGACGCGGGAAATGTCCTGACCATCGATCTCGATCCGCCCCCCATCGGCGTCATAAAAGCGCAAAAGCAGCTTCACGAGGGTCGATTTTCCCGCGCCGGAGCGCCCGACGAGACCAACACGCTCGCCCGGTTTCAGGGTCAGATCGATTTTTTCAAGGCCCCCTGCCCCTTGCCCGTAGTGATGCGCCACATCGTGAAGCGTGATTTCCCCTTTGGAGAATTCCAGCGGCTTTGCATCCTTGGCATCTGTCAGCATGATCGGCTGGGCTATCGTTTCCATCCCCTCGCGGATGACACCCAACGACCGGAAGAACGTCGACACAGCCCACATGATCCAGCCGGTCATCGCGTTCAGCCTGAGTGTGAGGGCCGTTGCCGCGGCCACGACCCCGACACTTGCCGTACCTTGGGACCACAGGATCACGGCCCATCCGACGACCCCGACGATGAGCAGCCCGTTAAGGATGACCAGCGCAACATCCATCAGAGTGAAGATCCGCATCTCGCGACTGAAGGTGATACGGGTGTCTTCTATCGCATCGCGGGCGTATGCCAGCTCACGGTCGTGATGGGCGAACATCTTGACCGCGTGGATGTTCGTGTAGGCGTCCACGACGCGGCCGGTCACCTCCGAGCGTGCCTCGGAGGACGCCTGCGACGCCGGACCAACACGCGCGATGGTCCAACGAACCAGCCAAAGATACAGCCCGAACCAGATCACCAGCGGGACCGCCAGCCGAGGGTCGGCCTGCGACAGAAGCAAGGCTGCCCCGATCAGATAGGCCAGCGCAAAGCTGAGCGCATCGAACACCTGAAACACGGCATCTCCGGCGGCGGGGGGCGTCTGCATGATACGGTTTGCGATGCGCCCGGCGAAGTCATTCTCGAACCAGCCAACCGATTGGCGCAGCACCTGGCGATGCGCACGCCAGCGAAAGAGTGTCCCGTAATTCGGAAGAATCGCGTTGTTCAGCAGCAGCACGTCCAAGGTCTGTAGCAGTGGGCGCAGGATCAACAAGAACAGGGCAACCCCGATCAACTCCACACCATGCTCGGACCAGATTTCCGCCGGAGAGGTCGTGGACAGCAAGTCTACGACCCGGCCCATGTAATAGATCAGCGCGATCTCGACCCCGGCCACGACGATGGACATGAGACCTGCCACGATGAACACCCCGCGAAACGGCTTGGACCATTCCTTCAGGAACGGCCACAACCGGGTCGGCGGCCGATCGGTTTCCGCATAGGCAACATACGGATCGACCAGATTTTCGAAGAAGCGGAACATGGGACGTCCTCGGGCTACCCTTGGGATATAGGCAGTCTTCGTACCAAAGCCACGCGCGATGTGGTGTCAGAGGCGGCGCAGAAGAGTGGCCTTGTCCGGCGCGCATCCCTCGGCAAGCCAGATCGTCTTGAGCTTTTCAAGGGCTTCACCGATTTGCGGCCCCTGCAGACCATCGCGAAGATCCACCGCGCGAACCGGGAAAACCGCCCGCGCGCCTTGGTCGATCTTTGCCAGATCGCTTTGCGAAAACCGGCTCTGCAAAAGGGCAAATCGCAACGCAAGCACATCCCGCGCCGCTGCCGAGCCAAGTGTATATCCAAGCGCCAGAGGTCCGTCCGCCGATGCGACGGCGCTCCGCATGTGTTCGAAGTATCGCGCTTCACTGCGCGATATGCGCAGCTTCGCCTCGGGCGTCTCGCCGCCCAGCGCCACAAACCTCCTGAGCGGATCGGGCGCCAGACCAAGCTCTGCCTCGGCGTGTATGAGCGGCGCAAGCCCCTCAGCAGACGTTCCGGGCAAACACGCCCCAAGGACACCTGATGCATCCATCGCCCCGACAACCCAAGCCGGGTCCGCCGCACCGAGAAGCTTTTTCAACTCGGACCAAACCCGCTCCGCGGACAATCGTGCCAGACCATCAAGATGCGCAGCACATCCTGCCAATCCGTCGGCGTCCATACCACCTGCCGGATCTGCATACTGCGCGCTGAACCGAAAGAACCTCAGGATGCGCAGGTAATCTTCGCGGATGCGGTCCTCCGGCACACCAACAAAGCGGACACGACGCGCTCTGAGGTCAATCAGGCCGCCCAAAGGGTCAATGACAGCCCCGGTCGCGTCGGCGTAAAGCGCGTTCATGGTGAAGTCGCGGCGCCGGGCATCTTCGGCAACATCCTTTGAAAACGTCACCTTGGCGTGGCGGCCGTCGGTTTCGATATCCCGCCTGAACGTGGTCACCTCGAACGGAGCGCTATTCACAACCAGTGTCACCGTGCCGTGGGCAACACCAGTGGGAACCGAACGCATTCCGGCATCCTCGGCCAACGCCAGAACCTCAGTCGGCAAGGCATCGGTCGCGATGTCGAAATCAGTGACGGCGGTGCCCAGCAATGCGTTGCGAACCGTGCCACCCACGAACAAGGCCTGGTATCCGGCATCGGAGAGCAAGGCCAAGACCCGCTGCGCGGCGGGGTCACTGATCGACTTCAGGGGAAGCTGCGCAGTCATCGCGCGTTTTGCATCAGTTCGGACATGCTGCGCAGAATACGCGCTGTCGCGCCCCAGATGTAGTACGGGCCGAAAGGGATGGTGTAATAGTGCCGCCAACGGCCCTGCCACCGGCGGCGCTCCACGCGAAAACGTGCCGGGTTAATGACGTGCTCGAAGGGCACGGAAAAAACCTCGGCCACTTCGCCGACCTCGGGCTTCGGAACGAACGGTGTCTCTACCGCACCGACGAAAGAGGTCATTGTAAACGATGTAACCGTCTCATGCGTTGGAAGTGCGCCGATCACACGCGCCGCACCGATGGGAAGCCCTATTTCCTCCCATGCCTCTCGGTGTGCCGCTGCTTCGGGCGTGGCGTCGGTCGGATCCACCTTCCCCCCCGGGAACGCGATCTGACCCGGATGATGCTTTAGCCGGGAGGAGCGCTTGGTCAACACGACTTCTACCCCGTCCATCCCCTCGATCAGCGGGATCAACACCGCCGCGGGGCGCAACTTGCGACCCGGCGGTGGTGTGAAATCCTTGTTCAGATCAAAATCCGAGGACGCGGGTGCGGGACGTGCCAACGCCTCTTTCAGCCTCAGCTCAAGCTCATTCAGCCGCATCGGAGTGATCCTCCGCCTCAAATCCAAGTGTTGCCGGGTCGAGCTCGTAATGTGCGCCGCAAAACTGACAGTCCGCTGTAACGATCCCATCGTCCGTTGTCATGTGGCTTATGTCGCGCGCTGAATAGATCGACAGGCTTTGCCTGACCCGGTCTGTTGAACAGGTACAGCCGAACTTCACGGTCTGCGCATCAAAAACGCGTGGTGCTTCCTCGTGGAACAGCCGCACGAGCAATTCCGACGGCGCCAATGACGGTCCGACAAGCTCCAACTCCTCTACAGTGTCGAGCAGCACGTTGGCGCGTGTCCAGTTCTCTTGCGCGTCACCGTCCAGAATGTCCGAATGGCTGAGCAGTCCACCTTCGCCGGTTGCCTCTCCTGCCACGGATGGGGAAGCTTCGGGCATATGCTGCAGCATGATACCGCCCGCGCGCCAGCTTTCTGGTTGACCCGGTTCGCGGGACCGACCGAAGCTGAGGGCGAACCGGGTTGGCAACTGCTCAGACTGGGCAAAATAAGTCTCTGCACAGGCTCTCAGGCTGCCGCCGGCTATCGGCGTGATGCCCTGATAGGGTACCATGTCCTGACCCTGGTCGATCAGGATGGCGAAATACCCCTTTCCGATCTGCGGAAATGCCGGGCCTCCCGCTTGCAGCCGGTCTGCATCATAGCTGGCATAGGCGCGGATGCGGGCGGGCGCGCCCTCCTCCGTGGGGCCATAGTAATCCGTTGCAATCAGACGCGCTGGTCCATCCCCTCGGATTTGCAGCGAAAGTTTCCAGCGCAGCTTGATCGTTTGGCCAATCAGGGCCGTCAAGACCGCAGCTTCGGCCACCAATGCCTCGATGGCTGGCGGATACTCGTGTTGACCGAGGATTTCATCGAGCGCGCCATCTAGTCGGGCGACGCGGCCGCGGATGTCCGAGCGGTCCAGCTGGAACGGCAAAACTGTGTCGTCCCAGGCGATTTTCGTTGCAATGCTCATTGGGGGCCTTCCTGAACGCAGAGATCAGCGGCATGATCCACTGACAGCTTACCGAGCCATATAGAGGCTGCGATGCGCCGGTCCAAGCCCGGGGCACCCCGTGGACTTTGCCAAGAGGCAAGAGATGATACCAAGACTGGGAGAAACCGTGCATGCGGGGCGTGTTTATCGACGACGCCCCGGGGCCTATGCCATTCTGCGAGATGGCGACGACCTGCTGATCACGGTTCAGTTTGCAGACAAACCGGATTTTCAATTGCCCGGCGGCGGAATCGATGCGGGTGAAGCGCCCCTGCCGGCCCTGCATCGCGAGATCCGCGAAGAAACTGGGTGGAAGGTCCGGATTGACCGTCGTCTCGGAGCCTTTCGCAGGTTTACCTATATGCCGGAATACGACCTCTGGGCTGAGAAAATCTGCCATGTCTATCTCGGCCGCCCGACGCTTCGCGTCGGTGAACCGACTGAACCCGACCACATGGCCGTTTTCCTGCCCATGCAAGAGGCGATGTCGCGGCTCGGAAACGAGGGGGATCGGCGCTTCGTACGGGCGTTGTGTGATGGAAATCACCCATGAGCCAAGCCATTCTCAGATGCCTCTTCGGTGGCCTGATTGCCGCGATCTGCCTCGGCTGTGCGCCGCGCGGTCAATTGACCACCCTACCACCCGGCCGGTCTTCGGCGGACGGCGCGACAGTGCACGAAGTTCTGGTCGCCACAACCCGCGCAGAAACCGATAACGGGCAAGTTTATGCGAATGAACGGGGCGACGAGACGTTGTTTTCCCGTTTTCTCGTGTCCGTGCCGCCAGCACGTGAACTGGGATCCATTAACTGGCCAACCCGGACCCCAAACCCCGAAACTGATTTCTTCGTCGAGAAGGCGGATCGTTTGACAAGTGCGACGGCATTTGACCGCAGTCTGGACAGGTCGCTTCGGGAACGCCCGGCGGCAGAGCGGAACGCCGTTATATTCGTACACGGGTACAATACCAATTTTGCCGAAGCCTTGTATCGCTTCACGCAGGCACACCATGACTACCGAAGCGCGGATATTCCAATTCTTTTCTCGTGGGGATCCAGCGCGTCGACTGTCGGTTACCTGTACGATCGTGACAGCACGCTGGTCGCCCGCAATGCGTTGGTCGAGTTGTTGAAAACCGTGCACGGATCTGGCGCCCGGAAGATCGCCGTGATTGCCCATTCGATGGGCACTTTCCTGTTAATGGAGGCGCTAAGGGAAATTGCAATCTCGGGGGACAGGTCTGCGCTGAGCAGGATCTCCGAAGTGGTTCTCATGTCGCCGGACATTTCGGTCGATGTTTTCGAGAGCCAGGCCCGCGCGATTGGTGATCTGCCGCAACCCTTCGTCGTCATCCTGTCGGAAGCAGATCGGGCGCTTCGCGTGTCGAGCCAGCTGTCTCAGCAAAGCAACCGGCTCGGGACTCTTGAGGATCCCCGGCGACTTTCAGAATTCGAGATCACTCTTGTCGATATCACAGCCTTGGCCGAAATCCGGTCCTTGAACCATTTGGGTGCGATAGAGTCGGCTGTTCAGATCGAGCGCATCCGCGCGCTGGCAGCCTTCAGTGATTTTTTGGATGAGGACGCCCAGGAGGCCGCTGGATCGCACGTGGTCCAAACGTTCAACCGGACCATCGAGATCACTCTCCAGCCCTGAAGCGACTTGTGTCTCTATCCTGCTTCGTAGGACAGCAAAACTGCGGAAACATCGTCGTCGAACTGCGTGCGTCCGGCGAAGCTTTCCAATGTGGCATAAAGATCGTGCAAATAGGTTTCGGGCGCCGATGGTTCGAGGGAAATTGCCATTTCCGCCAGCCCATCTTCGTCGAGCATGTCACCGGCGAGATTCGTACACTCCGTCATGCCGTCTGAAGACAGCAAGACACGGTCGCCCTTCGATATAACCGTGGCCTCGCTCTGGTACTCGGCGAAATCCAACATACCAATCGGAAAACCGCCGCTTCCCAGATGCTGCCAGCTGTCATCCGGTTTCATCAGGACGGCATGGGGGTGGCCTGCCTGCACGTACCGCAGCAACCCGGTGTCGAGGTTCAAGATACAAAGAAACAGCGTGAAGTAGTGCTCTGTCTCCATCTCTTCCAGAAGCAGCTTGTTGAGATCGAAGGCGATATCGGCCGGGTCTCTGCCCTCGACCTCCCCGGCGTCGTTCAAACGGATGGCAACGTTCTTGCCGGGGCTTTGGCCTGAAAACACACCTGCGAGCCGGGCTGTCATCAGGGCCGAGCTGACCCCGTGGCCCGATACATCGATGGCGTAGGCGCAAACTTCGGTCTCGCTGATGGGGAAGAACCCGACCAGGTCACCACCGACGTGGCCACTTGATTCGAGGAAGATCGCAATCTCGGTCGAGCCGAAACGTCCGTATTTCTCGCGCACCAGTGATTGCTGCAGCTTTCGTGCTTCGGCCAGGTCGGAGTCCAGGGCATGATACAGTGTTCGCAACTCGCCCAGCGTGTCGGACAAAAGTCCGTTCGCGCGTTTCAATTCGCGTTCGAAGTGCAGGATGCGCTGTCCGGCACCCATCCGCGCCGCAAGCTCCAACGCATTCACGGGCTTTGACAGGAAATCATCTGCGCCGGCATCAAACCCTTCGGTGATCTCGGACGAAGCCGTCTTTGCAGTTAACAAGATGATGTAGATGTAACGGTCTTCACTATGGGTCCTGAGCACTTTGCAGAAGTCCGGCCCGCTCATGCCGGGCATGACCCAGTCACTAATGACGATATCAATCTCTTGTGCCTGAAAAATCGCGAAACCTTCTTCGGCCGACTCAGCTTCGATCACTTCGAAATTTCGTTTGCGCAGCGCCATGGACAGCAGACGCCGCTGAAGACGGCTGTCGTCAACCAGCAAGACCCTTAAGCCCGCGCCCGTGCGTGTCGCCAGTTCGGGCGCAGGTTCGATTTGTCGGCTTTCGACTGTCATGCGACTCATACCATCTGATGCAGGCTCGTTCTTGCAACACAGCAATTTAAGGCGAGGTAAAAGCTAAACTTCTCTGCATTTCTGCAGACACGGCGAGAAATTCTTAACCGGGCACAGGTATGCCAATCGCGTGCGGACATAAGAGGTGTGGAATGATTGACTGGGAACGCGTAGAGGAATTGATTTCAGAGATCGGCTCGGAAGACTTCGGGGAGGTCGTGGAGCTGTTTCTAGAAGAAGTCGACGCCGCGATGGGTGACCTTGTCGCGGGTGGCAACGTCGAAGCAACGCAGCAGACACTGCATCTGGTAAAGGGATGCGCCTGGAATCTTGGGTTTGCAGAGCTTGGAAAGATCTGCGCGGCGCAAGAGGATCTGGGCGACCCGTTGTCAACCGCCACAGCGGCCCATCTTCAAACGACTTATGCGACGTCCCGCGCGGCCTTCATTGACGGCCTTGTTGCACGATCCATCACTGCGCCGGCCGCTTAAATCAGAAACTCCGCCAAAAGCGCGTCAGCCGTGATGTCGCGGTAAGGGAATCCACCTTCGTCGAGTCGGGAAAACAGGCGATCGAAGGCCTCTTTTTCACTGGTCTCGATACCGATCAGAACGGATCCGAAGTTCCGTGCCGATTTCTTGAGGTATTCGAAGCGCGCGATATCATCGTCCGGCCCAAGCAGCCCGAGAAAATCCTTGAGCGCACCCGGTCTCTGGGGAAGCCTGAGAATGAAGTACTTCTTCAGCCCGGCATATCGCAACGCGCGCTCTTTCACCTCAGGCAACCGCTCGAAGTCGAAATTACCGCCCGACGTCACACATACCACTGTTCTGCCCTTGATCTCGCTCGTGAGGGTGCCGAGCACGTCCACAGCCAAGGCCCCCGCGGGTTCAAGAACAATCCCTTCGACATTCAGCATTTCAAGCATGGTCTGGCAAATCCGATCCTCTGGCGCGGCCAGGACATGATCGATCGGCGTATCACGCAGGGCTTCGAACGTCCGGTCCCCGATCCGTGCCACCGCCGCGCCATCAACGAAGTTGTCCACCTTTGGGAGGGTAATCGGTCCACCTGCGCGCAAGGCCGCTTGCAAACTCGTTCCGCCCGAGGGCTCCACAAAACGAAACGCGCACTCTGGCGCAGTCTGAGACAGATATCGACGCATTCCCGCGGACAAACCACCACCACCGACCGGCAAAATCACCAGATCCGGTGGGGTGCCCAACTGGTCCAGTACCTCGACCGC
Source organism: Tropicimonas sp. S265A (assembly GCF_049800835.1). Classification (NCBI taxonomy): domain Bacteria; kingdom Pseudomonadati; phylum Pseudomonadota; class Alphaproteobacteria; order Rhodobacterales; family Roseobacteraceae; genus Tropicimonas; species Tropicimonas sp. S265A. Next base: position 266,624 of record NZ_JBNAFU010000003.1, on the reverse strand, counting down.
AACCGTGCTCTGACCTTCGATCACGTCGACATCATCAAAGGGCGACAGAAAGTGCGCGCCGGCATCCTCACAATACGCCTTGGCCGCCGCCAACGTATCGTCGAAATAGTCCCCGACGAGTTTGATATCGACCGCCTTCATCCCGAAAGTCTTTGTCTTGTCGATCTTTTGCTTGGGCGTCGTGACAGGCATGAATATGACGCCGTGCACACCGAAATGCTGGCACGCATAAGCCACGCCCTGCGCGTGGTTTCCCGCACTCGCGCAGGCAAAATGCACCTGACCTTCGGCCACACGCTTGGATATCGCGTTGAATGCGCCCCTGATCTTGTAGGACCGCACCGGCGAGAGGTCCTCGCGCTTGAGAAGGATATCCGCGCCGAAACGGTCTGACAGGTGAGCGTTGCGCTGCAATGGTGTTGCCGGAAACAAAGGCCGCATCGATGCCTCCGCCCGACGCGCGGCATCGACAAATGAAGGGGCGTTATCTTCGGGCATTGTAACCTGCTTTGTCTTGGTTCTTCTCGTTTACGCCCTGGTGGTTCGGAGGCCAATCAAAACCAGCGTGGTCGGCCACGCACCTTGTCCTGCATTGCAAACTTAGGTATCGCCCCCGAAACCGCCCCGCGCAGCGATGAAGGAGCTTCCCATGTCTGCACCCAAAAAAGTCGTGCTGGCCTATTCCGGTGGTCTGGATACGTCGATCATCCTGAAATGGCTGCAGACCGAATACGGGTGCGAAGTCGTGACCTTTACCGCGGATCTCGGACAGGGCGAAGAACTGGAACCGGCACGCGCCAAGGCCGAGATGATGGGCGTGTCCGAGATTTACATCGAAGACCTCCGAGAGGAGTTCGTACGCGATTTCGTGTTTCCGATGTTCCGCGCCAATGCGGTTTACGAAGGCCTGTACCTGTTGGGGACCTCCATCGCGCGCCCGCTGATTTCCAAGCGTCTTGTGGAGATCGCGGCAGAGACCGGGGCAGACGCGGTCGCACACGGTGCAACCGGCAAGGGCAACGACCAGGTGCGGTTCGAACTCAGCGCGTATGCATTGAATCCCGATATCAAGGTGATCGCGCCATGGCGCGAATGGGATTTGACGTCTCGCACAAAACTCATTGACTTTGCAGAAAAAAATCAGATTCCCATTGCGAAGGACAAACGCGGAGAAGCGCCGTTCTCGGTCGATGCGAACCTGCTGCACACATCTTCTGAAGGCAAGGTTCTGGAAGACCCGGCAGATATGGCGCCGGACTATGTGTACCAGAGAACCGTCGCGCCGGAGGATGCACCGGATCAGGCAGAGTATGTCGAGATCGGGTTCGAAGCCGGCGATGCGGTGTCGATCGACGGCACCGCCCTGTCACCCGCGACGATCCTGACAACGCTGAACGAATTGGGCGGCAAGCACGGCATCGGACGGCTGGATTTCGTGGAAAACCGCTTCGTCGGCATGAAATCGCGAGGCATCTACGAAACCCCGGGCGGCACGGTGTTGTTGGAGGCCCATCGCGGGATCGAACAGATCACGCTGGATTCGGGCGCCGGGCATCTGAAAGACAGCCTGATGCCGCGCTATGCGGAGCTTATCTATAACGGGTTCTGGTTCTCCCCGGAGCGGGAAATGTTGCAAGCTGCCATCGACAAGAGCCAGGAGCACGTGACAGGAACCGTACGCCTGAAGCTCTATAAGGGCTCGGCAACCTGTGTTGGGCGCTGGTCGGACCACAGCCTCTATTCGGAAGCGCACGTCACGTTCGAAGATGACGCGGGCGCCTATGACCAACAGGATGCTGCGGGCTTCATCCAGCTCAATGCTCTGCGGCTCAAACTCCTCGCGGCGCGGAACCGGCGCATCGGCGGCTGACCCCGGTTCTTTACATTTTGTAGCAGAGGAAAACCCGCCGGTTTACAAAATGTAGCAAACCTTCCCCGTGCACTCTGTAACAATGGCTCTGCTTTTTTCACCACTGTGTGATTTCACGCACGGGTGACTTGAGCACCTTCGGCAACCTCCGCATGCTGTCGTCATCAACCCGGAGGCAGACACATGCTCAGAACCTTTACGGACACCAAAGCCATGATGCTTGGCGCTGCGATTATCCTCGGCGTCATGGCCGAATGCAGCCAGGCAAAAGCCGCAGGCACCGAAACGCTCGTTGTCGCCGGGGGCTGCTTCTGGTGCGTCGAATCTGACTTCGAAAAGGTGCCCGGCGTGGTCGAGGTGACGTCGGGGTATGCCGGTGGCTCGACGAAAAACCCGACCTACAAGGACGTCAGCCGCGGCAACACAGGGCATCTTGAAGTAGCCGCGATCGAGTTCGACCCGAGCGAAGTGTCCCGCGCGGAGATCCTCGACAAGTTCCTGCGCTCCGTCGATGTGTTTGATGATGGCGGCCAGTTCTGCGATCGCGGGTTTCACTACACCACCGCGATATTCGCCGACAGCACACAACGCGCCGATGCCGAGGCTGCCGTCGCCCGCGCCGAAGCCGCACTGGGGCGCCAGATCGTTACCCCCATCCGAGATCCCGCGCCATTTTACGCGGCCGAAGACTACCATCAGGATTACTACAAGTCGCAGACCCGCGTCCTGACCCGGTTCGGCGCGAAAACCAAGGCTGAAGCCTACAAGCGCTACCGATCCGCCTGTGGCCGGGACAAGCGCGTCCGCGCCATCTGGGGCGCGGCCGCCCCCTTTGCCGGCAGTTGAACCGGGCACCCATGCATCAAACAAAAGGCCCCCGCGGGGCCTTTTTCCATTTGGCTGACCTAGCCGACGCGGCAGGCGGCCAGCACGGCCATGTTCAGAATGTCGTTTGCCGTCGAAGTCGCAGAGCAAAGCTGGATCGGCTTTCCCACGCCTGACAGGATCGGTCCGATCACGGTCGCTCCGCCCAGTTCCTGCAACAGCTTGACGCTGATCGAGGCGGAGTGACGCGCCGGAACGACCAACACATTGGCCGGACCGGACAGACGACAGAACGGATACTGGCTCATCACATCCCGGTTGATGGCAACGTCGACGGTCATTTCCCCATCGTACTCGAAATCAACCCCGCGCTTGTCGAGGACCTTGGGCGCCACGTGCATCTTGGTGGCCCGTTCGGAGACCGGATACCCAAAGGTTGAGAAGCTGACAAAGGCCACGCGCGGCTCAAGGCCCAGCGACCGGGCGGTTCCCGCGGCGCGGGTGGCGATGTCGGCCAGATCCTCTTCATTCGGCCATTCATGCACCAAGGTATCGGCGATCAGGATGATCCGGCCCTTGACCAGCAACGCGGTCACCCCCACGGCCCCATCGGCAGCGCTGGCGTCGAACACGGTGTTGATCAGGCCCAGCACATGCGCGGATTTCCGGGTCGCCCCCGTCACCAGGCCATCGCCATGACCATGGGCCAGCATCAGGGCCGAAAACACGTGCCGGTCGCGTTGGGCCAGACGGGTGATGTCGTGGCTGTCATAGCCCTTGCGCTGCAACCGGCTGTAGAGAAAGTCCTTATAGGTGTCCAAGTGGCGGGTGTTGCGGGCGTTCACGATCTCCAACTCGCGGAAGGCATCGCCGATCCCGGCGGCTTCCAGCTTGGTTTTCACGTCATCCTCGCGCCCTACGACCAGCGCCTTGCCAAGGCCCGAGCGCTGGTAGCTGACCGCGGCGCGCAGCACGCGCGTGTCATCGCCCTCGGCAAAGATCATCCGAGCCTGCGTGCCCTTGGCGCGCGCGAACATGCCCTGCAACATGGATGCCGTCGGGTCCATCCGTGCGCGCAGGCTCTGTTCATACCCGTCCATGTCCACGATGGGTTTGCGCGACACGCCCGTGTCCATCCCGGCCTTGGCGACGGCGGGTGGCACGGTGTGGATCAGGCGCGGATCGAACGGCGTGGGGATGATGTAATCGCGCCCGAAAGACAGCTTGCGCCCATAGGCCAGCGCGACCTCATCCGGCACATCCTCGCGCGCAAGCTCTGCCAGGGCATTGGCGCAGGCGATCTTCATCTCGTCATTGATGGCGCGCGCGCGAATGTCGAGTGCCCCGCGAAAGAGGTAGGGAAAGCCCAGCACGTTATTGACCTGGTTGGGGTAGTCCGACCGGCCCGTGGCGACGATCGCATCGGGGCGGATGGCGTGGGCTTCTTCGGGGGTGATTTCAGGATCGGGGTTGGCCATGGCGAAGATCACCGGATCGTCGGCCATGGATTCGAGCATGGGTTGCGTCACTGCCCCCTTGACCGAGACGCCGAGGAACACGTCCGCGCCCTTCATCGCCTCCTCCAGCGTGCGGCGGTCGGTGCGGGCGGCGTGGGCCGATTTCCACTGGTTCATCCCCTCGGTCCGGCCCTGATAGATGACGCCCTTGGTGTCACAGACAAGGCAGTTGTCGGGTTTTGCGCCCATCGCCTTGAGCAATTCGATGCAGGCGATGCCCGCCGCCCCGGCCCCGTTCAGCACGATCCGCACGTCTTCGATCTTCTTGCCGGTCAGGAAAAGCGCGTTGACCAGCCCCGCCGCCGTGATCACCGCTGTGCCGTGCTGGTCATCGTGGAAGACGGGGATGTCGAGCTCTTCCTTGAGCGTCTGCTCGATGATGAAACACTCAGGCGCCTTGATATCCTCAAGGTTGATGCCGCCGAAGGTGGGGGCCATGAGCTTGACGGCCTGAATGATCGCGTCAGGGTCTTCGGTATCGAGCTCGATATCGATGGAATTCACATCCGCGAACCGTTTGAAGAGGACCGATTTCCCCTCCATCACCGGTTTGGAGGCCAGCGCGCCGAGATTGCCGAGCCCCAGCACCGCCGTGCCGTTGGACACCACGGCGACCATGTTGCCTTTGGTCGTGTAGTCATAGGCGGTTTCGGGGTTTTCGGCGATGGCCTCGCACGGCACGGCCACGCCCGGCGAATAGGCGAGGCTGAGGTCGCGCTGGGTGCTCATCGCGGTGGAGGCGGACACGTCCAGCTTGCCGGGGGAAGGTTCGAGGTGATAGGCGAGCGCCTCTTCACGGGTGATCTTGGAATTGGATGTCATGGCTGCGCCCTTGAGGTCTGGTTCGGACGGTTCTAGCGGACGGGGCGGCGCGCCTCAACCAAGCGGATTTCCGACTTTCCGGCAGAATCGCGGGTGTTTAAGGTAAGTGCACCGATCCGTGGGGGGTTTCGTGGCAGGCGACAAAATCACGCCGATGATGGCGCAGTATCTGGAGATCAAGGCCGCGCATCCGGATGCCCTGCTGTTCTATCGGATGGGCGATTTCTACGAGATGTTTTTCGATGACGCGGTGGAGGCAGCGGCGGCGCTGGACATCGCGCTGACCAAGCGTGGCAAGCATCAGGGGGCCGATATCCCGATGTGCGGCGTGCCGGTACATGCGGCCGAAGGCTACCTTCTGACCCTGATCCGCAAGGGGTTTCGCGTCGGTGTCTGCGAACAGCTGGAAGACCCGGCGGAGGCGAAGAAGCGCGGTTCCAAGGCGGTCGTGAAGCGTGACGTCGTGCGGATCGTGACCCCCGGAACCCTGACCGAGGAAAGCCTGCTCGATGCGCGGCGGCACAACTTTCTAGCCGCCTTTGCCGAAGTGCGGGACGAGGGCGCGTTGGCCTGGGTGGATATTTCCACGGGCGAGTTTCGGGTGATGCCGTGTGCGCGGGCGCGGCTGGCCCCGGAACTGGCGCGGCTGACCCCGCGCGAAATACTATTGCCCGAGGCACAGGCCGAAGAGTTTCGGGAAATGGTCGAAGAACTGGGCGCGGTCGTGGCCCCGCTGGCGCGCGCTAGCTTTGACAGCACCGCAGGGGCGGAGCGGTTGCAGACCCTCTACAAGGTTGCAGATCTGGAGGCGTTTGGAAGTTTCGGACGCGCGGACCTGTCAGCGATGGGCGCGATCGTCGACTATCTGGAGCTGACGCAGAAGGGCAAACTGCCGCTGTTGCGGCCACCGGTGCGGGAAAGCGGCGCGCGGTTGGTGCAGATCGATGCCGCCACGCGGCGCAATCTGGAACTGACGCGCAATCTGGCAGGGGGGCGGGACAATGCGTTGCTGTCGGTGATCGATCAGACGGTGACGGCCGGGGGTGCGCGCCTGTTGGAACGGCGGATCAGTTCGCCCAGCGCCGATCTGGAGGATGTGACCGCGCGGCTTGATGCGGTGGACCGGGCGGTGACAGACGTGGATTTGTGCGAAGCCGTGCGGGCCGCGCTGAAACAGGTGCCTGATCTGGACCGCGCGCTGTCACGGTTGGCGCTGGATCGTGGCGGTCCGCGGGATCTGACAGCGATCCGGGCGGGGCTGGAACAGGCCGAAACCCTTGCAGAGAGCCTGTCTGGACAAGAATTGCCGAACTTGTGGACTGATGCGCGACAGGCCTTGCAAGGACATGCGCAAGTTTGCGGGGTGCTGCAGGATGCGCTGGAGGCCGAGCCGCCCTTGTTGGCGCGCGATGGCGGCTTCATCGCGACCGGATACGACGCGGAACTCGATGACCTGCGAAAGCTGCGGGACGAGGGTCGTGGGGTCATTGCCGGGCTGCAAACGCAATATGCCGAAGAGACCGGGATCGCGTCACTGAAGGTCAAACACAACAACGTGCTGGGCTACTTCATCGAGACGACAGCCACGCATGCCGAAAGGATGCTCGCGCCGCCGCTGGCAGATCGATTCATTCATCGTCAGACCACCGCCAACGCGATCCGGTTCACGACCGTTGAGCTGTCGGAGATGGAAACCAAGATCCTGAACGCGGGTGGTGGGGCGCTGGAGCTTGAAAAGCGGCTCTTCGAAAGGCTGCGCAAGGTCATTCTGGACCGTGCAGCAGAAATTGGCAGCTGCGCACGGGCGCTGTCGCAGCTTGATCTCTATACCGCGCTTGCCCATGTCGCGCGGCGCGAGGACTGGACCCGCCCGCAGATCGACACATCGCGGGACTTCGCGGTCACGGGTGGGCGGCACCCGGTGGTGGAGGCTGCGCTGAAGGTTAGCGGCAGCCCGTTTGTCGCCAATGGCTGCGACCTGTCCGAAGAGGCCGCACCGATCTGGTTGCTGACCGGACCGAACATGGCCGGCAAGTCGACCTTTCTGCGCCAGAACGCCCTGATCGCCGTATTGGCGCAGGCGGGCAGTTTCGTTCCGGCGACATCCGCGAAGATCGGCTTGGTAAGTCAGGTTTTTTCGCGCGTTGGCGCATCTGATGATCTGGCGCGAGGGCGGTCTACCTTCATGGTCGAGATGGTGGAGACCGCCGCGATCCTTAACCAGGCCGATGACCGTGCGCTTGTCATTCTGGACGAAATCGGACGAGGAACATCCACCTATGACGGACTGTCCATCGCGTGGGCCACATTGGAGCACCTGCACGGCGCCAATCGGTGCAGGGCGCTGTTTGCCACGCATTACCATGAACTGACGGCGCTGGCGGGGCAATTACCCGGGGTGGATAACGCCACCGTCGCGGTGAAGGAGTGGGACGGCGACGTCATCTTTCTGCACGAGGTCCGACAAGGTGCTGCGGATCGGTCCTACGGCGTGCAGGTTGCCAAGCTGGCCGGATTGCCGCCCGCCGTGGTCGCGCGGGCACGGGTCGTTCTGGACATGCTGGAGAAAGGCGATCGGCAGGGGAAGGCGGCAACGGCGGAACTTCTGGACGATCTGCCCTTGTTCGCCACCGCACCCGCTGAAGCCCCTGCCCCCAAAATCCCCGAAAAAGACCCTGTTTCAGAGGCGTTGCGCGCAATCAGCCCGGACGAGTTGAGCCCGCGCGAAGCTTTGGAGCTGATCTACAAGCTGAAGGGTCTCAGCTCGCAGGGGTAGACGATACGCCGACCTGCGCCGGGCGCAGCAGCCGATCGTGAAGTTCGAACCCTTCGACCATAACCTGAACAATGCACCCTTTGGGGACGTTAGGAACCGGTGCTTCAAACATCGCCTGATGCAACTGCGGGTCGAACACGTCACCGACTTCGGGCGCGATGGGGCGGATGCCGTGCTTGCCGAACACGTTGAGCAGCTCGCGCAGGGTCAGTTCCACGCCCTCGATCACACCGCCTGCCACGTCGCGGCTGGGTTCATCGATTGCGTCCAGGGCCCGGCGCAGGTTGTCGAACACCGGCAGCATGTCGCGCGCCAGCTTCGAGCCACCGTACTGTTCCGCCTCGCGACGGTCGCGTTCCCCGCGTTTACGGATGTTTTCCGCTTCCGCCAGGGCGCGCATCAAACGATCCTGAAGTTCGTCACGTTCCGCCACGAGTGCGTCAACACCCGCTCCGGGGCCATCGACCGCGCTGTCGCTGGGGCCAATAGGCTCGTCCATCTCGGCAGCTGCCGCTTCTTCCTCGGCTGCAATCTCCGCATCGACTTCGGCGAAGATATCCTCTTCGGTTTTGGGGTCGCTCATGTTCTGTCTTTCCTTCATGCCCGATCCGCAATCAGCTTTCCCATCAGCTGTGCCGTGTATTCCACCACCGGGACCACACGCCCGTAATTGAGCCTCGTCGGCCCGATCACGCCAACGGCGCCGATGATCTTTCGATCTGCGTTCATATAAGGACTGACCACCAGAGAGGAACCCGAAAGTGAAAAAAGCTTGTTCTCGGAACCGATAAAAATGCGCACGCCCTCGCCATCTTCGGCGAGCGAGAGGAACTCTGCGATGTCGCGCTTGCGTTCAAGGTCATCGAAGAGCTCCCGCACGCGTTCCAGATCCGCGGGATCGGGCCCCTCGCCCAGCAGATTCGCGCGGCCGCGCACGATCAACCGCTCGCTCTTGTCGCCCTGATTGTCCCAGATCGCGGCCCCCGTTTCGACCAGCGCGCGCGCCAGCGTGTCCAGTTCCTGGCGGCGGCTTTCAATCTCCACCTGGATAGCCTGACCAAGTTCCGACAGCGTTCGGCCCTCGGCCACGGCGTTGAGGAAATTCGCAGCTTCCCGCATCGACGACGGGGTCTGCCCCTTTGGCGGGTTGAAAACGCGATTCTCCACATGGCCGTCGGCAAAGACAAGCACGACGAGTGCGCGGTCCGGATCAAGGCTGACGAACTCGATATGCTTGATCGGGGCTTCGTACTTTGGGGCAAGCACGAGGCTCGCACCTTGCGTGATGCCCGAAAGTGCGGAGCCGACACGGCTGAGCATCCCGTCCACATCCGATGTATCCTGCGCCGAAAACTCGATCTGTTCGCGGTCCTGATCGGACAGGTTCGGTACTTCCAACAGGCCATCGACAAAGAGCCGCAGGCCAAGCTGTGTGGGGATGCGACCGGCGGAGATATGAGGCGAATCGAGAAGGCCCAGAAATTCGAGGTCCTGCATCACGTTGCGGATGGTGGCAGCCGAGACCTTTTCCGTCATGCTGCGGGTCAGGGTGCGGCTGCCCACCGGGTCGCCAGAGCTCAGATATCCTTCGACGACACGGCGAAACACCTCGCGCGAGCGGTCGTTCATCTCGGATATCAATTGCGCACTGTCTTTGGTCATCGGGTAGGGACCTGTGGAATAGGGCTTCTTTGGTCGCGGTCGATCCGGCGTAGATCATTATTTCGCCTGCACCGGCCGCGTCAACGGCTTGCCAAACACATATGTGCGCGCCTATCTGGCGCAAACACGGAAAGGACGATTATGCGACCCTCTGGCAGAGAAAAGAGCCAAATGCGCCCGGTGACGATCGAAACCGGCTTCACCAAACACGCGGCGGGGTCGGTTCTGATCTCCATGGGGGATACGCGGGTGCTGTGCACGGCCTCTGTCGAGGAGCGCGTGCCGCCGTTCATGCGCAATTCCGGCCTTGGCTGGGTGACGGCGGAATACGGGATGCTTCCGGGGGCCACGCACACGCGCGGGCGGCGAGAGGCGGCGGCGGGCAAGCAATCGGGGCGGACGCAGGAAATCCAGCGCCTGATCGGGCGGTCCCTGCGTGCAGGCGTGGACCGGGTCGCTCTGGGCGAGCGGCAGATTACCATCGATTGCGATGTGATCCAGGCCGACGGCGGAACGCGCTGTGCGTCGATTACAGGCGCGTGGGTCGCCTTGCGGCTTGCGGTGAACAAACTGATGAAGGCGGGTGACGTGATCAGCGATCCGCTGATGGATCATGTTGCGGCGGTCAGTTGTGGGATTTACGCCGGGCAGCCTGTTCTCGACCTGGACTATGCCGAGGATTCCGAGGCCGGGACAGATGCGAACTTCGTGATGACCGGGTCGGGCGGGATTATCGAGGTGCAGGGCAGCGCCGAAGGCGCCCCGTTTTCGCGCACCGCGTTTGGCGAGTTGATGGATCTGGCAGAATCGGGGATTGGCGAATTGGTCGCGGCACAGAAGGCAGCTGTGGGCTGATGCGAACATTCTCGGGCAGTGAAATCCTGGTGGCCAGTCACAACACCGGCAAGATCGAAGAGATCGCGCACCTGCTGGAACCGTTCGGGATCAAGGTCCGGGCGGCGTCAGAGTTTGGGCTGGATGAGCCGGAAGAGACCGAAACGACCTTCGTCGGAAACGCGCGGATCAAGGCCCATTTTGCAGCAAAAGAGACGGGTTTGCCCGCGCTTGCCGATGATAGCGGCCTGTCGGTGGCGGCACTGAACGGCGACCCCGGTGTGTATACGGCGGACTGGGCGGAAACCGGGGACGGCCGCGACTTCGACATGGCGATGCGCAAGGTCAACGATGCGTTGCAGGCTACGGGCGCGGCGGAGCCCTGGGTCGCGAAGTTCTGCTGTACCCTGGTTCTGGCATGGCCGGACGGGCATGACGAGGTGTTCCCCGGCGAGATTGTCGGGCGGCTGACCTGGCCCCCGCGCGGCGATCAGGGTCATGGCTATGACCCGGTGTTCATTCCCGATGGCCATGACATCACCTTTGGCGAGATGGATCGCTGGGAAAAGAACAAGATGAGCCACCGGGCGGATGCCTTTGCCAAACTGACCCAGGCGTTCGAGGGCTGATTTGGGCCGGCGTCTGATCTCTACCGGGTCGTTGTTTGAACGGGAGATCGGGTATTCGCGCGCCGTCGTGGTGGGCAACCAGTGTTTTATGTCCGGCGTGACCGGCTATGACTACACGACCATGAAATTGCCCGCCGATATCGAGACTCAGACGCGCAATTGCTTCCGCACCATCGAGCATGTTCTAGGGGAAGCCGGGTTCACGATGCATCATCTGGTCAAGATGACCTACATCCTGCCCGATCGGGCCCTTGTTCCCGTCGCGACGTCGGTCTTCGGCGAAGTGCTTGGATCCATCCGTCCCGCGGCCACGATGATCATTGCGGGGCTTATGGAGCCCGAGATGCTGGTGGAGGTTGAAGCCATCGCCGTGAAAGACGCCTGAGCCCATGCAAAACTGGCAGCAAGGCGGATTCGGCATCTATGTGCACTGGCCCTTCTGTGCTTCGAAATGCCCTTACTGCGATTTCAACAGCCATGTACGCGCAAAGGTTGATCAGACAGCCTGGAATGACGTATTATTATTTGAAATCAATAGATTAGCTGATGACACACCGGACCGGTTGGTCAGTTCTGTCTTTTTCGGTGGCGGCACACCGTCCTTGATGCCGCCGGAGACCGTTGCAAACATTATCGATACGATCCGAACCAGATGGACGCCCGCCAATAATCTGGAAATCACTCTGGAGGCGAATCCGGGTTCGGTAGAGGCGGGCCGCTTTGCCGCCTATGCAGAGGCGGGTGTGACGCGGGTATCGCTGGGAGTTCAGGCCCTAAATGACGCAGATCTGCGGGCATTGGGTCGGTTGCATTCGGCCGCCGATGCCAGAAGGGCATTCGACATTGCCCGCAAGGCGTTTTCCGCAGTGAGTTTTGACCTGATCTACGCGCGGCAGTGCCAGACGCTGGCGCAGTGGCGCGCCGAGTTGACCGAGGCGGTGTCGATGGCTGTCGACCACCTGTCCTTGTACCAATTGACCATCGAACCCGATACGGCTTTCGGGGACAGGTTTGCGGCAGGAAAGCTGCGTGGTTTGCCTGAAGACACCCTCTCCGCAGACATGTACGAGCTGACGCAATCCGTGTGTGATGCGCACGGGCTTCCGGCGTACGAGGTTTCGAATCACGCACGGGCCGGTGCGGAATGTGCGCATAACCTGATCTACTGGCGCATGGGGGATTACGCGGGCGTCGGCCCCGGTGCGCATGGGCGATTGACGCTGAACGGGACGCGATTTGCCACCGACACCCACAAACACCCCGAAACCTGGCTGAAAGCGGTTCAGGAGGGCGGGAGCGGGGAGCGGCCACGCGCGGTTTTGTCCCGCGCCGATCAAGCGAATGAATACCTGATGATGTCTTTGCGCCTGTCCGAAGGTACATCGGTGTCGCGGTTTGAGGCGCTTGCGGGTCACGGCCTGGACCCCGCATCCGTTACACACCTGACCGACCTCGGGATGATTGAAGTGGAAAATGACATCCTGCGCACCACTTTGCAGGGCAGGTTGCTGCTCAACGCGGTGATCAGCGAGCTTTTGGCAGACTGAAATGCGGTATCTTTGGATAACAGGCGGGTTCCTTGCCCTGGCGTGCGGGATTTTCGGGATCTTCGTCCCGCTCTTTCCGACGGTTCCGTTCTTGTTGCTCGCGGCGTTCTGCTTCGCACGTGGGTCGCAACGTTTGCACGACTGGCTGATCACGCATCCAAGATTCGGTGAACCCATCGTGTCTTGGACGGAACGGGGTGCCATCGGCATGCGGGCAAAGCTTCTGGCGTCTGCATCCTTGATCGCGACGTTCAGCGTGTCGCTGGCGCTCGGGCTCGGAGCAGTGATTCTGGCGGTTCAAGGAGCGGTTCTGGGTGGGGTTGCGGTTTTCATCTGGTCACGCCCAAGTGCGTGATCACCTGCTCAGCAATCTGCACAAATCATCCAACTGATCCAAATCTTTGTAATCAATTGATAATTTCCCTTTTGGGCCAGTCTTGGAGTGATCAATCGTGACCTTCATACCAAGGGTTGCGGACAAGTCGGCCTCCAACGCGCGCGTGTCCGCGTCCTTTTCGGGCGCGGGGGAACGCTGGGTGTCGGTTGCGCCCGCTGACGGGGTCGGTCCTTTGGCCAGGCGTTCGGTTTCCCGAACAGAAAGTCCTTCGGCAACCACCTTCTGGGCGAGTTTTTCAGGGTTCTCTGACGTGATCAGCGCGCGGGCATGCCCGGCTGTCAACTGGCCATCGCGCAGATAGTTGAGCGCCGCTTCGGGGAGCGACAGAAGGCGCATCATGTTCGCGATATGGCTACGGCTTTTGCCCAGCGCTTCGGCCAGACGTTCCTGCGTGTGTCCGAACCGATCCATGAGCTGGCGGTATCCACTCGCCTCTTCCACCGGATTAAGGTCAGCACGCTGGATATTCTCGATGATCGCAACCTCCAGTACCTCGGTATCCGACAACTCGCGGATCAGGACCGGAACGGCATGGAGCCGCGCCCGTTGTGCCGCGCGCCAGCGCCGCTCCCCCGCAACGATCTGGTATTCACCCGCAGAGTTCGGGTCCGGCCGGACGATCAGGGGTTGGAGAATGCCTTTCTCGGAGACTGAGGCGGTCAGGCTTTCGAGGTGTGTTTCGTCAAACTGGCGACGGGGCTGGTCCGGGTTGGCGCGCAAAAGCTCTATCGGGAGTTCCGTTTCAGCGGTTGCGCGGGCTGGTGCCTCTCCGGTGACATCAGGGGCCGAGATGTTCACATCCGCCATCAGGGCTGACAGCCCACGGCCCAAGCCCTTGCGGTCCTTGCCTTTTTTATCGTTCATGTCGCCCCCTGCTCCACCAATGTGTGCCTATTCAGGATTTCATCCGCCAGGTTCACGTAGGCCTTCGAGCCAAGCGAATTCGGATCGTACTTCAACACCGGCATCGAAAAGGACGGTGCTTCGCTGACCCGTACATTCCGCGGGATAACGGTGTGGAAAACCAGATCCCCGAGGGTGTCGCGGGCATCCTGCTCCACCTGCCGCGAGAGATTGTTGCGACGGTCATACATTGTCAGAACCACGCCTTCGATCCGGAGCTTCGGGTTGGCCGTTTCGCGCACCTGTCGGATGGTCAGCATGAGCTGCGACAATCCTTCGAGGGCGAAAAACTCCGACTGAAGCGGTACAAGCACGGAATCTGCTGCAACCATCGCGTTGATCGTGAGAAGGTTGAGCGATGGCGGACAGTCGATCAGAACGTAGTCCATCGCGACTGGCAGCTGGTGCAAGCGCGTCAGAGCGGATCGTAGCCGAAAAACGCGTCGACTGTTCGACACCAGTTCCATATCCGCCGAGCTCAGGTCCGTGGTGGCCGGCGCGATCATCAACCCCGGGACCGCTGTTTCACGTGAAACATCCACGAGCGGCGCGTCATCGATCAGCACATCGTAAGTGGTTCGGGTGCGATTGTCTGGAAAAATACCGAGCCCGGTCGACGCGTTGCCCTGAGGATCAAGATCAAGGATGAGCACGTTTTTTCCGTGCGCTGTCAGCGCTGTGGCAAGGTTGATCGTCGTTGTCGTTTTTCCAACGCCCCCCTTCTGATTGGCGATCGCGATGACCTTGGGGGGGTGTTTCTGGGGGTCAGACATTGCGGAGATCCCTGAGCTTCAAGACAACCGACCGCGACTCGGTCAGACTTGGCGTTTCTTCACAGCTAAAATGCCAGTATTTCCGGGCCTCGGACACCTCTGATTTCGCGTTTTCCCCTTTTAAAAGTACGGCAACGCCCTCCTCCGCCAAGTGGCGCGCGACATACCCCAGAAGCTTTGGTAGCGGCGCTAAAGCCCGCGCCGACACAACGTCGGCCGCTTGTGGTGGTGCTTCCTCTATGCGGTCAGACAGGACGCGCGCGGAAATCCCGGTCTCCCGTATAACTGTCCTTAGAAAGGTCGCTTTGCGAAGATCCGACTCAATCAGTGTGAGGTTAAGTTCGGGATGAGCCTCGTGAGCAAGGAGTCCGACCACGAGACCGGGGAAGCCGCCCCCACTTCCCAGATCGACCCAATGTCGGGTTGTCGGGCGGAGAGCTTTGAACACTTGCGCCGAATCGTAGATATGGCGCACCCAGACATCCGAAAGCGTGTTCGAGGCCACAAGGTTTATCTTGGGGTTCCACTTCTGCAATATCGCAACATACGCCTCCAACCGGTCCATTGTTTCACGTGAAACATCGAGCCCCAGTTCGGATGGCAAAGTCATACAGCCTTCCGCAGGTTGGCCTTCTTTATCAGTGCAAGGAGCAAGGTCAGCGCGGCAGGCGTCATCCCGTCAATACGCGCTGCTTGCGCAAGAGAACCAGGGCGCGCCGCGTTGAGTTTCGTTCGTAACTCATTCGAAAGGCCGGAGATGTTGTCGTACTCGAAGTCGGTCGGGATCTGTATCGCCTCATCCTTCTCCAAGGCTATCGCCTGCTCGTTCTGACGATCGAGATAGTTCGCGTAAAGCGCTTCTCTCTCCATCTGCGCGGCCGCCATCGGATCAAGATCAAGATCAGGCCAGATCTCTTGTAGCTGTGAGAAGTTCACAACCGGTAGGGCAAGAAGATCATAGGCCGTGCGCTTCTTGCCATCGTGCTTTACTTTTAAACCGTGCGCGTGGGCCTGGTTCGGTGTGATTGTACGTGCTTGGAGCCCCTCTCGTGCCGCCTCCAAGCGCGCGCGCTTGGTTTCAAACGCCACGCGGCGCGCTTGTGACACACACCCGAGCGCTATGGCTTCCGGCGTCAGACGTTGATCGGCATTATCCGCGCGCAGCGACAGTCGGTACTCCGCACGCGATGTGAACATGCGATAAGGTTCGAGAACACCTTGTGTCGTAAGGTCGTCAATCATGACACCAATGTAACTTGTCCGGCGCGATGGAAGGAAAGGCCCCTGCCCCCGCGAGAGCCGGGCTGCATTCAATCCGGCAACCAACCCTTGGGCTGCGGCCTCTTCATAGCCGGTCGTGCCGTTAATCTGCCCGGCAAGGAACAGTCCAGGGACCTCCCGCAACTGAAGATCCGCGTTCAAGGCACGCGGGTCAACGTAGTCATATTCGATCGCATAGCCGGGCTGCTGAATGTCCGCCTGCTCCAACCCAACGATGCTGCGCACATAAGAGGCCTGAACATCGACTGGCAAGGATGTCGAGATTCCATTGGGGTAGACGGTGTTGCCGGTCAGACTTTCCGGTTCGAGGAAAATCTGATGCGAGGTTTTCTCCGCAAACCGAACGATCTTGTCCTCGATCGAAGGGCAGTATCGCGGTCCGGTGCCCTCGATATGACCCCCGTACATCGCAGATCGCCCGAGGTTGTTGCGGATAATGTCATGCGTTTCCAGGTTGGTGTGGGTGATCGCGCAGGAGATCTGGCGCGCGGTGGGACCGTCCGACAGGAATGAGAACATCGTCGGCGTTTCATCGCCGGGCTGTGGCTCCAGACGATCCCAATCGATTGTTCGCCCATCCAGGCGCGGTGGCGTGCCAGTCTTCAGGCGACCCATTGGCAGGCCAAACCCATCCAGGCGCTGCGCCAACCGGACAGATGGCGCGTCGCCCACACGTCCTCCTGGCCGCGAGACGTCGCCTATGTGGATCACGCCACGCAAGAACGTACCGGTCGTAATCACCACGGCGGCCGCCTTGATCTGGCTGTCATCCGCCAGAACGACGCCCTTGACTGCCCCGTTCGAAAGCTGGAGGTCCGCCACCTCGCCCTCCAGAATAGAGAGGTTCGGCGTGTTCTCGATCAGCGCCAACATCGTTTTCTGATAAATCGCCCGGTCTTGCTGCGCGCGCGGGCCTTGTACGGCTGGGCCCTTGCGCCGGTTCAGCAAGCGAAACTGGATGCCCGCTGCATCCGCAACCCGCCCCATTACACCATCAAAAGCGTCAATCTCTCGGACAAGATGCCCTTTTCCGAGACCGCCGATTGCCGGATTACACGACATCACGCCGATACCCGACTTGTTCAAGGTCACAAGCGCTGTCCGCACGCCCAGCCGTGCGGCCGCATGGGCCGCCTCAGTTCCGGCATGGCCTCCACCCACAACAATCACATCGAAGTCGAGATGTTTCACGTGAAACACTCCATCACTTGCCAAGGCAGAAGCTGGCGAAAATTTCCCCGAGAAGATCCTCTACATCTACACGACCGATAAGAGAGTCAAGCGCCCGGATCGCAAAGCGCAATTCCTCTGCCAGCACTTCGGTCGGCGCGTTCTTCGGTAGAAGGTCGAGCACGGTCTCAAGATGTGCGACGGCGAGGGTCATCGCATCCCGGTGACGCTTGTGAGTCGCCGTTCCAATATGGCTGATCTTGTGCTCCAGGGTTTCGGAGATCGTATTCGTCAAGCGCGCCAACCCCTGCCCCGTCTGCGCAGAGATGGCCAACCCCTCCGTCGCGGACGTCAGGTCGACCTTGGACCTGATCACCAGATCAATAGAAAGATCGCGCAGCTCCGAAGGAATAGCGCCGTCCTCAGTCAACACGATACGCATATCCGCATTCTTCGCCCGACTGAGGGCACGGGACACGCCGATCTGCTCAATCTCGTCATCCGATGACCGCAAGCCGGCGGTATCCAGAACCGTGACAGGGATACCGTCCATATCCAGGCGGACTTCGATAATATCCCGCGTGGTGCCTGCGGTCTTGGATGTGATGGCAGCCTCCCGCCCCGCAAGTGCGTTCAGCAAGGTTGATTTCCCCGCATTCGGCGCACCGAGGATTGCAATCTCGAATCCATCCCGCAGCCGCTCAGCCACATAGGATCCGGAGATTTCTGCCCCGAGATCCCTGTACGTGCGCTCAACCAAATCAGTGACTTCCGGGGTAACATTCACCGGAACATCCTCGTCGGCGAAGTCGATGGTCACCTCCAGCAAGGCAGCGGCCCGGATCAGGTCCGCACGCCAGTTCTCGACCCGGTCCCCGAGTGCACCGGAAAACACAAGCTGTGCTTGTCGGCGCTGTGCTTCGGTTTCCGCCTCAACCAGATCCGCGAGGCCTTCGACCTGTGCGAGGTCGAGGCGATTGTTTTCAAGGGCGCGGCGCGTAAACTCCCCCGGCTCTGCCAGTCTGAGACCTTCGAGCGATCCGAGTTCCCGTTCCACGGCGCGCAACACCGCGATGGACCCATGCAGATGTAGCTCGACCACCGCTTCGCCGGTAAAGCTGGCTCCTTCGGGGAAAACGAGGACAAGGGCTTCGTCGAGATGATCGCCATCTGTCGTTCGAAGTGTCCGCAACCCTGCCATGCGCGGCGCGGGCAATCGACCCGCCAGTTGCTCCGCCGCGAAAAAAGCGCGAGGGCCGCTGATCCGAATGACCGCGACCCCCGCTTTTCCCTTCGCCGTTGCCTGGGCAAAGATCGTATCCATCAGCGTTTAGGTGTTCATCGAGTCGAAGAATTCCGAGTTGGTCTTCGTCTGCTTGAGTTTGGAGATCAGGAATTCGATCGCATCGGTGGTTCCCATGGGGTTCAGGATGCGCCGCAAGACGAATGTTTTCTGAAGATCCTTGGCATCCACCAACAACTCCTCCTTCCGGGTACCGGATTTGAGGATGTCCATCGCCGGGAAAACGCGTTTGTCGGCAACCTTGCGGTCCAGGACAATCTCGGAGTTACCGGTCCCCTTGAACTCTTCGAAGATAACTTCATCCATCCGGGAGCCTGTATCGATCAACGCCGTCGCGATGATGGTAAGCGATCCACCCTCTTCGATGTTCCGCGCCGCACCAAAGAAACGCTTGGGCCGCTGCAAGGCGTTTGCATCCACACCCCCAGTCAGAACTTTACCCGAAGACGGAACAACAGTGTTGAAAGCTCTACCAAGTCTTGTGATTGAATCGAGAAGAATCACAACATCTCGTTTATGCTCCACCAAACGCTTCGCTTTCTCGATCACCATTTCCGAGACCGCAACGTGGCGTGTTGCGGGTTCATCGAAGGTCGAGGAAATGACCTCTCCCTTCACGGAGCGCTGCATGTCCGTCACCTCTTCGGGGCGTTCGTCGATCAGAAGCACCATGAGGTAACACTCTGGGTGGTTCGTTTCGATACTGCGGGCGATGTTCTGAAGCAGAACGGTTTTACCCGTCCGCGGTGGCGCCACGATCAAGGACCGCTGGCCTTTCCCAACTGGCGAAACAAGGTCGATAATCCGGGCCGAGCGATCCTTGATGGTCGGATCTTCGATCTCCATCTTGAGCCGCTCATCAGGATAAAGCGGCGTCAGGTTATCGAAGCTGACCTTGTGCTTTGCCTTTTGCGGATCCTCGAAGTTCACCTCGACGACCTTGGTCAGGGCAAAATAGCGCTCGTTCTCGCGTGGGGCCTGGATCACGCCGGAGACGGTATCGCCGGTGCGCAAACTGTGTTGTCTGATCATGTCCGGTGACACGTAGATATCGTCGGGACCGGGAAGATAGTTCGCCTCCGGCGAGCGGAGAAACCCGAAACCGTCCTGCATCACTTCCAGCACGCCATCGCCGGAGATCTCCCATCCCTCTTCCGCGCGCTCCTTCAGGATGGCGAACATCATGTCGCCCTTGCGCATGGTGGACGCGTTTTCGATTTCAAGCTCTTCCGCCATTGGCAGAAGATCGGCAGGACTCATGGCTTTCAGGTCAGCCAGAGCGAGACGCTCTTGGGACATTCAGGGGATCTCCGGGGCGCCGGACGGCGCGATATCATTCGTTTGGAAAAGTCCCCGCCGGACGGCGGTTCGTGCGCAATTATCGTGATCGCAGGCGAAAAGTCAATCTCTGCTCAGAACGGTCGTGCGATCACCGAGACAACGATCACGATCATCAGGATCGTTGGTACTTCGTTCATGATCCGGAACCCGCGGCCGGTGACAGTGGATGTGCCCGCCAACAATGCCTTGCGTTCCTTGGCAAGCCACATGTGGAACCACGTCATGCCGATAATGGCCACGGCCTTCGTGTACGGCCACACAGCGCCCCAATCGACAATTCCAGGGGTTAGAGCCAGCCAGAGGCCAAAAACCCATGTAGCAATCATCGAGGGGTTCATGATGGCCTTGAGAAGACGACGTTCCATCGTATGGAACATTTCCTCAGTCGGGCCTTGTACCGCATCCTGTTCGACATGGTAGACATAGAGCCGCGGCAGATAGAACAGACCCGCCATCCACGCCATGACGGAGATGACATGCAGGGATTTGATCCAAGGGTACAGGTCGGCCATGCGTTCTTTCTCGTTCTTTGCTTTCTATCAATAATAATTAAAGAAAAGAAAAGAGATGATGATGTAGGTCTTGGGGATAACTCTAATTCTTTGTTTTCCAAACTTTATCCCGACTGGTTTGTGGGTATCTTATCCATTATGCACAAATTAAATATTCAAGTGATATATCAAAGACTTACACCTGCTAAACCCTGGGGACAGATCTGCAGGAAACTCCGAGAACTTGAGGATAGGTTCGAGGCCCCAGGCGTTCTAGCGGAGTTTTCAACACGGGACAGTTTCCTCTGGAAGGATCAGGTTTTCCACGTAGTGTAACCCCTGCCCCGGCCACTGGACGTTGCCCCCAGATTAACCCGCAGCGTTCAGGCTGTTTTGTCCACAGGATCATCCACGTGCCCAGTCAGATCATTCTTGCGTCGCAGTCACAGGTTCGGGCGGATTTGTTCCGCAACGCGGGCGTCGCTGTCGAGGCGCACCCCGCGCGTATCGATGAGGAGGCGATCAAGGCCGCGCTTCTGGCGGAGGATGCCTCGCCTCAGGATATCGCCGATACCCTCGCGGAGATGAAGGCGCAAAAGGTCGGCGTGAAGTACCCGGAAGCTCTGGTGATCGGATGCGACCAGGTTCTGGATCACAAGGGGGTTTTGTTGTCAAAGCCGGTCACGCGGGAGGATGCAAAAGCCCAGCTTTCGCAGCTATCCCGATCCACACACCGCCTGCTTTCCGCGGCTGTCATCTATCATGAGGGCAAGCCGGTGTGGCGGCATGTCGGTGTTGCGCGCCTGACCATGCGGAAACCATCGGAGGCATATCTGGATGCCTATATCGAGCGCAATTGGAACAGTATTCGGGACAGCGTCGGAGCCTACAAGCTTGAGGAAGAGGGCGCCCGGCTGTTTGCGCGGATTGATGGCGATTATTTCGTTGTGCTCGGCCTGCCGTTGTTGGAAATTCTCAGCTATCTGACGCTGAGGGGGGAGATTGAAGGATGAGTGCGGATCTGGTTCCGCTGGCGGGTGTGATTGGATCGCCTGTCGCGCATTCTTTGTCCCCCAAGGTCCATGGGTACTGGTTGGCGGAACACGGTCTTGCCGGGCACTATATCCCGATGGATGTGGCCAGCGACAATCTGAAGGCGGCCTTTGCCACCCTGCCCCGGCTTGGCTTCAAGGGCGTAAATGTCACCCTGCCCCATAAGGAACGTGCGCTATCGCTCGCGGATCGGGTCTCGGATCGGGCCGCTGTGATCGGAGCGGCAAACACGATCACCTTTCAGCCTGACGGATCGATCCATGCGGATAACACTGACGGCGTAGGGTTCATCGAAAACCTACGTGCGGGCGCGCCGCATTGGTCAGCCGCCACTGGACCCGCAGTCGTCCTGGGCGCAGGTGGCGCAGCACGGGGGGTCTTGGCATCGCTGCTGGATGCTGGTGCGCCTGAAATTCGTCTCGCGAACCGGACGCGCGTCCGTGGAGAGGCCTTGCGCGCGGATTTTGGCCCGAAGGTGACGGTGATCGACTGGCATCGCATTCCGGATGCGCTGGACGGGGCGGCCTTGTTGGTCAACACCACGTCACTGGGGATGAGCGGGCATTCGCCCTTGTCCATCGCGCTGGATGGGTTGCCGAAAGACGCGATCGTGACCGATATCGTTTATAACCCGTTGGAAACGCATCTTTTGCAGATGGCACGTGACGGCGGGCATGTGACGGTAGATGGCCTGGGCATGCTGCTGCACCAGGCTGTTCCGGGCTTTGCGCGCTGGTTCGGCACGCGGCCCAAGGTGACCGATGCCCTGCGCGCGGCTGTTCTGGCGGAATGATCAAGCTTGGATTGACCGGCTCCATCGGTATGGGCAAATCAACGACGGCGCAGATGTTTCGGGATCGGAACGTCCCGGTTTGGGATGCCGATGCGGCGGTCCATCACCTGTACGCTGCCAACGGTGCAGGAAGCCGGGCTTTGGAAGCGGTGTATCCTGAGGCGGTCGGTCCCGAGGGTGTGGATCGCGCGGTGCTGCGGGACGTCATCGCCGAGGACCCGCAAGCTTTGAAACGGATCGAGGGGCTGATCCATCCTCTGCTTCGCTCAGAACGCGCGGCATTTGTGAACACGAATTCCAAAGAGCACGTGGTGCTGTTCGACATTCCACTGCTGTTTGAAACCGGTGCTGACGCGTGGCTGGACCGGATCGCCGTTGTTTCAACGGACGCAGAGCGGCAAAAGGCGCGTGTTCTGGACCGACCAAATATGGACGCCGCACATTTCGAGTTTATTCTGTCCAAGCAGGTCCCGGATGCAGAGAAACGCGCGCGCGCCGATTTTGTCATTGATACGACGACACTTGAGAGTGCCGCCAGTGGTGTGGACCACATCCTGAGCACGTTGAGGGAGGCTTCAGATGCGTGAAATCGTTCTGGATACGGAGACGACGGGATTCGATCCCGAATCCGGGGATCGGATCGTCGAGATCGGTGCGGTGGAACTGCACAACCACGTGCCGACGGGTCGGGTGTACCACCAGTATATCAATCCCGAACGGTCAATGCCCCAGGGTGCATTCGAAGTGCATGGTCTGGGCGATGCCTTTCTCGCCGACAAGCCGGTTTTCGCCGCAATCGCGCAGGAGTTTCTGGATTTCGTCGGAGATGCGCATCTGGTGATCCACAATGCAGCGTTCGACATGAAATTCCTGAACGCCGAGCTTGGCTGGGTCAAGAAACGGCAACTCCCGTGGGATCAGGCCATCGATACACTTGCGATTGCACGCAAGAAATTTCCTGGCTCGCCGGCGTCTCTGGATGCGCTGTGCCGCCGGTTCGGTGTCGACAACTCGTCGCGTGAAAAACACGGTGCGCTGCTCGATAGCGAAATCCTCGCCGAGGTCTATCTGGAACTGATCGGGGGACGTCAGCCGGACTTCATGTTGGGTGCTTCCTCCGCACCGGTGGGCGATGCCGGATCGATGGGGCAGAAAACGGCGCGCATCCGGCCCAAGAAATTACCGCCCCGGATAACCGAGGCGGAACAAACTGCGCATCGTGCGTTTGTCGATGCCCTGGGCGATGATGCCCTGTGGCGGAAACTGGATCAGGCCTGAGCCGTGCCTGCCGCCGCTTGCTGGGCTGCGGCGCGACGTGCGATTTCCTGCCGGTAAAGTGCCACGAAATCAATAAGGTCGAGGTTCAGCGGTGGGAAGCCCCCGTCGCGGGTGACGTCCGAAACGATCCGACGCAGGAACGGAAAGGTCATGCGCGGGCATTCGATCAGCAGGAACGGGTGAAGCTGCTCGTCGGCGATGTTTTCGATCTGGAACACGCCTGCGTAGTCAACCTCCAGCGCAAAGATCACATCGCCTGCCTCTTTCGTCTTGGCAGTGATGTTCAGCTTCGTCGCGACCTCATACTGGTTCTCCGCGGCGCGCTTCTTGGCATCCAGATTGACCTGCACCTGAATGTCGGGCTGGCTGTTGTTTTCCAGCCCTTTCTGAGCGGCGATATTCTCGAACGACATGTCGCGAATATACTGGCCGAGGATCTTGAGCTGCGGCATCTGCGGTTCGGCGGCAGCGCCGTTTTGCGGTTGATCGGTCATTGATGAGGTCTCTTTGCTTGCGGATCAGGTTTTGCTGGCGTCCTAACAGGAAGCGCGGGCCCTCTCAACCAAACTCAGCGGGTGTTTTTGTCGTCTGTCCAGCGCGACGGGCCGGTGCGCGGGCGCGGAGGGACTTCTTCCACCTCTTCGAACTCGCCATCGATCACATCTCGGGCGCTGCGCTGACCCCCGGGTCCGTAAGAAAACTGCTGGACCGTGACCCGGGCGCGGACATGGCGGTACACCGCGCTGCGCACGCCGGGGATCAGCAGGGCAAAGCCGACAGCATCCGTGAAAAACCCGGGCGTCAGCAACAAAGCGCCGGAAAACAGGATCATTGCACCGTGTGCCAGGGGTTCCGTGGGGTCGCCGAGGTCGGAGAAGGTCTGGCGCAGGCCGTTTATCGCCTCGCGCCCCTGACTGCGAACCAATGTCGTGCCCAGAAGGGCGGTCAGCACAACAATCAGCAGGGTCGGCCATAGTCCGATCAGCCCGCCGATCTGAATAAACAAAGCGATTTCGATCAACGGAACCGCCAAGAACAACGCAAACAGCCACACTTTCCTGCCCTCCTGTTGGTGCCGGTGGTGGACTTGCCACAGGCACGACCTTACATATGCAGTCAACAGTCAAATACCATGAACACGCGCGTCGAGGACGGAATGAACCAACCCATTATCCAACTTTTGGTACTGCTTGCGGTGGCCGTTTTTCTGATCTTGCGCCTGCGCAACGTGTTGGGGACGCGAGAAGGTTTCGAGAAAAAGCCGATTCCGATGTCCGAACGCGAATCTCTTCCGCGCCGCGATTTCGAAGTGATCGAAGGTGGACCGGACAAGGACATCACCGACCACGTGGAAGACGGAACGCCGGCCGCCAAGGCGCTCGGCGCGATGAAAATGACCGAATCGGGCTTCAACGTAACGGAGTTTCTGACCGGCGCGCGTGGTGCCTATGAGTGGATCCTCATGGCGTTCGAGCGCGGAGAGTTGGAAGAGGTCCGCGATTTCGTGTCGGATGAAGTCTACGAGGCATTGGACAGCGTGGTTCAGGCCCGGGCTGCCGACGGGCTGACCGTCGAGGCCGAGTTTGTCGGAGTTCGGGAAACCTCGCTTGTGGATGCGGACTTCAACCGCGACACGAAAGAGGGAGAAGTCACTGTGCGGTTTGTGGGCGAGTTGGCCTTCGCGGTGCGCAATGCCGAAGGCGAGGTCGTGGAGGGCAACCCCGGCGAGATCAAACGCCAGCGCGATGTCTGGACCTTTGCCCGCGTTTTCGGGTCCGACGATCCGAACTGGCGGCTTGTAGCCACCGGCGAGTGATCCGTGTGCGGGGCGGTCTGCGAAAGCTGGCTGCGGCTGCGGCGATGACGGTATTTGCCCATGGGGCAGGGGCGAATGGCGCCCCCTCCGTGACACTCATGTCTTTCGACGATCTCGACGGATGGACGCTGGATCAGCATGACGAGGCCTTGGGCGCGTTCCTTGAAACATGCGGCGACCTGAAAGACCCGGAATGGGCGCCGGTCTGTGCCATCGCACAAGATACCGCCGACGCGCGCGGCTTTTTCGAGGCCCTGTTTCTGCCCGTTCTGATCGAGGATGGAAACGAGCCGCTTTTCACCGGGTATTTCGAACCGGAAATTCGTGCTGCTCGCACGCGCGGCGGGGCCTATCAGTATCCGGTATATGCCACGCCGCCGAACCTGCCGCGGGGACAGCCTTGGCTGACCCGGGCGCAAATCGATCAGGGGGCGCTTTCGGGGCAGGGGCTTGAGATAGCTTTTGCTGCTGATCCGGTCGACCTGTTTTTCTTGCAAGTTCAAGGGTCTGGCCGGTTGCGTCTGCCCGATGGTGATGTGATGCGGATCGGGTTCGATGCAAAGAATGGCCATTCCTATAGGTCCGTTGGACGAGAGTTGATCCGCCAGGGCCATCTTCCGGAAAACCGGGTGTCCGCCCAGGCGATCCGTGCCTGGGTGCGCGCGAATGGCGAGGCGGGCCGCCGGATGCTTCATCACAACCCATCCTTTGTCTTTTTCCGCCTGATCGACCACGTGCCCCCGCAAAAGGGACCGCTGGGCGCAATGAACCGTTCGATAACCGCACACCGGTCGATCGCTGTTGACCCCGATTACAATCCGCTCGGCGCGCCGGTCTGGGTAGAAAAGGACGGACGCACGCCGATCCGTCGGCTGATGGTGGCACAGGACACAGGGTCCGCGATCAAAGGCGCGCAGCGGGCGGACGTCTTCTACGGAACCGGGGCAGAGGCCGGAGAGGCCGCAGGTCGTATCCGCGACGGCGGGCGGATGATCGTCCTGCTGCCGGTCGAGATGGCGCTCAATGCCGTGCGGAAGAGTGGATGAGCCATGTCAAAGCGCAAGTCACGCGGGCTGCGCCCTGAGGAAGAGGCGCTTTGGCAGAAAGTCATCGAAAACGCCAAGCCGATGCATGCCCGCGCAGCCCCGATCGAGAAACCGAAACCGACCCCGCGCCGAACACCCAGCACCGATCCCGTGATGCCGATGCCGGGGTTGGAGCCATTTCGCGTGGGGTCCAAGACCAAATCTGCGCCGCGCCATGATCTTGCCCCGGATTTGAAGGAAAGCCTCGCGCGCGCGCCGGTTAAAATGGACCGCAAGGCGTTTCAGCAGCTCAAACGCGGCAAGCTCAAACCCGAAGCGCGATTGGATTTGCACGGCATGACGCTTGCCCAGGCGCATCCTGCGCTGAACCGGTTCATCCTGGGCGCACAAGCGCAGGGAAAACGGCTTGTCCTGGTGATCACCGGCAAGGGCAAGGACCGGGACGAGGGTGGGCCGATCCCGCAGAAACTGGGCGTTCTGCGCCATCAGGTCCCGCATTGGCTGCAAATCCCGCCGCTGAGCGCGGCGGTTCTGCAGGTCAGCCCGGCGCATCTGCGCCATGGCGGGGCAGGGGCGTATTACGTCTATCTGCGCAAGCGCTAGAGAACGTAACGGCTCAAGTCTGCGCTTTTGGTCAATTCGCCAAGGTTTTCCTCGACAAAGCCTGCGTTCACCTCGATCTGCGCGCCGGCGCATTCGGGGGCGGTGAAGCTGAGTTCCTCGAACACGCGTTCCATGACGGTGTAGAGCCTGCGCGCGCCGATGTTTTCGACGCTCTGGTTCACGTCTGCGGCGATTTTCGCCAGAGCGGCGATGCCATCCTCGGTGAAGGAAACAGTTACTTCCTCGGTCGCCATAAGCGCTGTGTACTGCCGGGTCAGCGCGTTGTCCGTTTCGGTCAGGATACGAACGAAATCGCCTTCGGTTAGCGCGCGCAGTTCAACGCGAATAGGCAGGCGGCCTTGCAATTCCGGCAGCAAATCAGACGGTTTGGCGATGTGAAACGCCCCAGAGGCGATGAACAGGATGTGGTCAGTCTTGACCGGCCCGTACTTCGTGGAAACGGTTGTGCCTTCGATCAGGGGCAACAGGTCGCGCTGGACGCCTTCGCGGCTGACATCGGCACCGCGGGCGTCGGACCGCGCGCACACCTTGTCGATTTCGTCGAGGAACACGATCCCGTTCTCCTCGACGGCGCTCATGGCGGTTTTCTGGACAGTTTCATCGTCTAGCAGTTTGTCCGCTTCTTCGCCGATCAGCACATCGTAGCTGTCGGCAACGGTCATCCGCTTGCGCACGGTGCGTCCGCCAAAGGCCTTGCCGAAGATATCGCCGAGGTTCATGCCACCGCCCATCGGCCCGCCCATGCCCATCCCGGGCTGGCCGGGGATCTCGAACATGCTCATCGGATTCGAGGTGTCGGCGAGGTCGAGCTCGATCATCGTATCGTCCAGCTCCCCTGCTTTCAGCTTCTTGCGAAACATCTCCCGTGTGCCGTCGCGCGCGCCTTCGCCGGCAATAGCCTCGATCACGCGCTCTTCTGCGGCGGCATGGGCCTTGGCCTTGACGTCCTCGCGCATGTAATCGCGGGTCTGGGTGATAGCGGCCTCCACCAGATCGCGGATGATTTGTTCCACGTCGCGGCCGACATAGCCCACTTCGGTGAATTTCGTTGCTTCGACCTTGATGAAGGGCGCGCGGGCAAGTTTGGCGAGGCGGCGCGAGATCTCGGTTTTTCCGACGCCGGTGGGTCCGATCATCAGGATATTCTTCGGATAGACCTCTTCCCGCAGATCGTCGCCCAGCTTCTTGCGGCGCCAGCGATTGCGCAGGGCGACGGCGACGGCGCGCTTGGCGTCCTTCTGGCCGATGATGAAGCGGTCGAGTTCAGAGACAATTTCGCGGGGGGTCAGGTCGCTCATGAGGGTCCTTTCACGGGGAGGATCGCGGATCAGCCGCTGATCGACTCCACCGTCAGATTTCCATTGGTGTAAACGCAGATGTCGGCGGCGATGGCCATAGCCTTGCGGGCGATTGGTTCCGCGTCGGTCTCGGTCTCATATAGCCCCCGCGCGGCAGCCAACGCGAAGTTGCCGCCGGAACCGATCGCAGCGATGTTGTGTTCCGGTTCCAGCACGTCGCCCGCCCCGGTGATGACGAGCAAAACATCGCCATCTGTCACGATCAGCATCGCTTCGAGTTTTTGCAGGTACTTGTCGGTGCGCCAGTCCTTGGCCAGTTCCACCGCAGCACGTGACAGTTGGCCGGGTGTGGCCTCCAGCTTGGCCTCCAGCCGTTCCAGCAGGGTGAAGGCATCCGCCGTCGATCCGGCAAAGCCCGCCACCACTTCGTGCCCGCCCGGCGACAACCGCCGCACCTTGCGGGCGGTGCCCTTGATCACGGTCTGGCCGAGGCTGACCTGGCCATCACCAGCCACAACGACCTTGCCGCCTTTCTTGACGCCGATAATGGTCGTTCCATGCCAACCGGGGAATTCAGTCTCGCTCATCAGGGCCTCCGTCCGCTTGCCAGATATATGAAGATCAGACCGCGGCTCTACAAGCGGGCTTGTTGAAAACGACAAGGGCGCCCGCGTGGGACGCCCTTGGAAACAAATGGCAAACCGCCTTAGATGGCGCCGTCGATCCAGCTTTGCAGCGCGGCTTTCGGGGCTGCGCCCACCTTGTTGGAGACAACCTCTCCATCCTTGAACAGGAACAGGGCGGGAATCCCGCGCACACCCATCTGGGCAGGGGAATTCGGGTTCTCGTCCACGTTGATCTTGGCGATCTTGATCTTGTCGCCGTACTCGGCGCTCAACTCTTCAAGCGCCGGGCCGATCTGCTTGCAGGGGCCGCACCACTCCGCCCAGAAATCCACGACGACGGGGACTTGGGAATTGCGCACTTCGGCGTCGAACGTATCGTCAGTCACGGCAACAGTGGCCATTCGTGTGCCCTCCTATATCAGGCGTCAAACTCGGACCGCCAACGTAGGAACGCAGCGCGAGGAGGTCAAGAACCCCCCGCAGTCACGACCGCGTTCCCGAGCGCCGAACGCACCAGATCTGCGGGCAGGTCCATGCGGGTCGCTGTGCGGGTCCATATGATCGCTACGGTCACGACTCGGTCGGGATAAACCTGTTCAAGTGCGGCTTGATAGGCCCCCATCTGGCGCAGGATGCCCTCTGGTGTTTCCGCCGCCGTGGCAGGTACGGTGGCGTTCGATTTGAAATCGACCGCGAGCACGTCGTGATCGGTGACGATCAGGCGGTCGATCGTGCCTGTAATCTGGCGGCTCAACTCCGGCAGATGGGCAGTGATATCCACTTCCGCCAAGGCATCCGGCGCGAAGAGGGGCACGAGCGCGGGCGCCGTCAGTACGGCTTCGGCTTCGGCAAAGATCGCGGCACGCGTTTGCGCATCCGCAACCCAGGGGCGCAGCAGGCCGTCCGCGTGTTCCGGCCAGTTCGCACGAGGCATCTCCGGCAGGTGTTCGAGCAGCAGGTGAATATGCGTACCCCGGGCCATGGCGCTGTCTCGATCCAGACCCTCGCCGCCTCCCGCCACGATCTTGTCACCCCCAAGATCCGATGGCGAAACCGGGTCGGGCTGTGTCGGCGGTGTCTTCAGCGCGGGCAGAACCAGCGGTGTCCGGGTCGCCGACGCCGGTGCGCCGTGTTTCTCTGTCTGGTCCGGCCAGACGCCGAAGGAAATCCGCCGCCCTTCGCCTACGGGCGACAGAAGCGGGACGGGGGGCGGTGTCGCATTGTCCATCGCGGCGGCGGCGATTGCGTGCCAACTGTCGAGACCCGCGCCGGTTTCCCCGGCTGCAGCGATGATCAGCCAGCTTTCTGCGCGGGTCATGGCCACATAAAACAGACGCATTCGTTCTTCGTCGGCTGCCTGGCGCTCGGCCTCTATCGCGGTGAGGCAGGGCCGGGGGGCGACAGCACGGGATGTCCGCAACGTCGATTGGGCATCACCTATCGAAAGCAGTGTATTCTGATGCGTTCGGTCTCGGGTCTTGCCGCAATCGGGCAGGATGACGATCGGTGCTTCCAGACCTTTTGCGCCGTGCACGGTCATCACGCGCACTTCGTTTCGCTGGCTGTCCATCTGCCGTTTGATTGTCAGATCGTCAGACAAAAACCATGTCAGGAATCCTGTGAGGCTGGGAACATTCGTGAACTCGTAGCTGAGCGCCTGCGCCAGCAATGCGTCGATACCATCCTCGGCCTCATGCCCCAAACGCGCCAGAAGCTTCGCGCGGCCGTTGTGGCGCGTAAGGATGCGTTCCAGAACCTCGAAGGGTCGCATGAAGTCCGCCGCGTCGCGCAAATCCTGCAGGATGCGGACTGTGTCGGGGTGCCGGTCAGCGGCGTCGCGGAGTGCGGCCCACAAGAACTGCCCGCCGCGCGGTTGGGCGAGGGTGTAAAGATCGTTTTCCGACCAGTTGAACAGCGGTGACTTCAGCACGCAGGCCAGCGAAAGGTCATCTTCCGGTGTGGCAAGAAATGACAGGCATGCGATCAGGTCCTTGACTGCAAGCTCCGCCCCGACCTGCAAGCGGTCCGCCCCGGCAATCGGAATGCCCCTGTCCTTGCAGCTTCGGATAATCTCGTGGAACATGGCAGACCGGCTTTGCACCAGGATCAGGAAATCCCGCGCCTGAACGGGCCGCGTGTCGCCACGGGTTGTCGTGATCTGCGTGCCACTGGACAGAATTTCGTCGACCTGTTCCGCAACCTTGCGCGCCAATTCCAGCTTGGGATCGTTGGGGTCTTCCAGATCGACGGGATCATACCACGGGGGTTTTTCAGGGATGTCCGGTTTCGGAACAGGTGGCCATAGATCCACCCGCCCAGGAAGGTCGCTGCGAAAGGCGCGATGCTCCGACCGGTGGCCGAGACCCATGTGTTGTGTGGTCTCGAAACACTGATCCACGAACCCGAGAATACCGGGCGAGGATCGGAAGGAATGCAAAAGCGCATGCTCGCCGAAGGGCGCCCCGATTTGCCCGAGCGCGTCGCCGAAATAGGCTCGCATCCGGTCAAAGCCCTTGGGATCGGCACCCTGAAACGAGTAGATCGACTGCTTTGGGTCGCCCACGACAAAGATCGTTCTGTCCCTGTCGGCCCCTGCGCCGTCACCCGCCGTGAATTCCTGCGTAAGAAGCCGGATCACATCCCATTGCGCGGGACTTGTGTCCTGTGCCTCGTCAACAAGCACGTGGTCGATCCCGCCATCGAGACGGAACAGCACCCACTGCGCAACCTCGCGATCTGTCAGGAGGGCCCGGGCCTGCAGGATCAGGTCGTCGAAATCCAGCACCCCAAGCGCTGTCTTGGTGGCTTCCAGCTGGTCAAGATACGCGCGCGCGAACCGGAGGAGAACTCGCGTGCGGTCCATCAGGTCGAGCGCCAGTCGCGTATCGCGCGTGTCTTCGACGCGACGCATCAGGGCATCGAGAGTTGTTTCTTCAGGCCCGAGTTTCGCGCGCGTGGCATTTGTCGGAAAACCCGGAATCTTGGCTGAGAAGGGCGGCTGTTTCCTCGAACTGGCACCCGTCAGGAAGATGCCTTCCAACCCTTCGAGAAACGAAAGGTTCGATGGTGTCTGCAACAAGGCCGCGAGAGTTTCTGCATGTTTCGCGTCTGTTTTCGAGCCTGTCGCCAACAGATCGCAAAGACGCCCGAGCAGATCGAGGTTTCCGGGCACGACGACTTGGCCGAGGAGTGTCTCGGGGCGTGTGTCCGGTGGCAGCGACAGGGTGCGCAACAGGTGATCTTCGGCGTGTGGATTGCGCAGGGCCTCGGCATGGCTGGTCATTTCGGCAAGGAAGCCGTCGAAACTTGGCTCCGCAACGATCCCGGCCATATCCTCGAGTGCGGACCGGTGCGGTCCGCTTGCCAGATCGGCCAGAACACCCTTGCGCAGGTCGCGCGAGGCAGGTTCGTCCAGCTCCCGAAACTGAGGGGGCAATCCGGCTTCCATCGGGAACCGCCGCAGCAGCCCCGAGCAGAAGGAGTGAATGGTCTGGATTTTCAGACCGCCCGGCGTTTCGATCGCCCGGGCGAACAATGTGCGTGCCTTTGAAATCAGGGATGGCGTCAAATCCTGATCCGGCACGCCAAGCGCGTGCAAGGCATCGCGCAGGGCTGGATCGGGCAGCATGGCCCAGCCTCCGAGACGCGCAAAGAGCCTGTTCTGCATCTCGCTCGCGGCGGCTTTGGTATAGGTCAGACACAGGATGCGTTCGGGATCGACTCCGCGCAGCAGGTGCCGGGCCACGCGGTCTGTCAGAACCTTCGTCTTGCCGGACCCTGCATTGGCCGACAGCCAGACCGAGCTGCCAGGGTCAGCCGCCGCATGCTGCGCGCGTGTCGCGGCATCCGGTTGGGTCATCCGACATCCTCCGGCTGGGCAGGGTCGGTAATCTCCCATTCCCCGTGGCGGCTCAGGTGATCGTAGTCGCTGGCATCGTGGGTGTTTTTCATCATCCGGCGTGCGGTATAGCCGGCCCCGCGCGACCGCCAGTGCGTGATCAGGCCCCCGAACTGGTCCCAGATCGCGTCCGCCTCGGCGGTGTCGAACGGGATCTCAAGGTCTGGTGCGGATGTGCTGAGCGAGATGTAGGCCATCTCCGCAACGCGTTGTGGTCCGAGGGCAGCGATCCCGCCGCCCGCTGCAATCGCAGCTTCGAGGTGAAGCTGGAAATCAAAAACCTTGAGTTGTGACTTCGAAGGTGGGGTCGATTTGTAGTCGTAGATCCGTAACTGCCCATCGTGGCAGATATCGAGGCGGTCTGCGCGACACGTCAGCGTGAACCCGTCCGCAGTGGTTCGGGTGCCGTCCTGTTCGGACAGGATCTGTACCGCGCGGGCAAGGCGCGGACCCTCACGCATCACCACATCAGGGGCGATCCGGCGCATATGCGCTCGCCAGAAGGCCGTTATGGCACCGGGAAAATCGGTCTGCTTCACGATATCGCCCGTGATCGCCTCAAGCGTGGCCGCATCTGCTGTGTGGGTGCCTTTCAGAACGCCTGGAACGAATACCTCCATCACCTTGTGAAAGACGCTGCCGCGGTCACGGGCATCGGGATCCTGACCCAGCAGGGGCAGCGGGCGCAGACGCAAGATCGACCGGGCATAAACAGCATAGGGGTCGCGGACCAGGGTTTCGATGCGCGTGACAGGCAGTTGTGATGGACGCGCGTTTTCCGGCGGGCGCGGGGCAGGGCGCGGCGCTGCGGGTACAGGCGACGCGGGCAGATCAAGGCGTGCGGCCTGTGCCAGCACCGCGTCGCCCCGCGCGCGCATTTGCGCCAGTTCGGATGCACTTGCGTCGCTGAGCCCCGACAAGAGGTTGGTCAGTCGGTTGAGCCAGCGCGATGGCACGGTTTCCGCCTCATCCCCGCGAATGGCGCGGCTGAGGATCACCTCCCGCGCGCCGATGGCCTGCTGAAAGTCATGGGCCGAAAGTCCGATCTGCCGTTCGGGCAACAGTAATCCGGCCTGCGCGCGCATGGCGCGATTCATCCACGGGTCCGCGGCGGGCAGGGGTGGCCAAGTTCCGTCATTCAGCCCGGCCAGAATGGCGAGGTCCGCACCCTGAACTCGGGCTTCCAGCGTGCCCCAGATCATCACGTTCGGATGGGATCTCGCGGGGTCGCGCACCTCGCTCTCGGCCAGAAGTGTATCGAGGAGCGTCACATACTCGGCCAGGGTCACTGCGCCGCCAAACGGTGCAGCCTCGGCCAGACCATCCAATACTTTCAGGGTCTCCTCCCCGGCGGCGAGGTCCCATAGCCCGCTTTGCGCAGACCGGTCTGGTCCTGCGGCAACAGTCTCGGTCACTGCCCGGTGCTGCGCCAGAAGCTCTGCCAGAGGCCCGGAGCAGACAGAAGTCAGGTCTACCAACACGGACGCGAGCCATGCACCCCATGCTCGGGCCTCCGGTTGCGACCGCGCTGCGGCCCATGCCTTGATCGCGTCCGGATCGGGCTGCGAGACACGTGTCTTGCGCAGATGGAGTTCCAGGTCGCGGGTCAGCAGGAGGTGCGGTCCGCGGGTTCCGGGGGCGGAATGGGTCAGCGGGTGTTTGAGCAGCGCGATAAGGGCATCCGCGCGCATCGATGTTCCAAGCGCCAGCGCCACTTGCCGCAGCAGCCGACCCGGTGGTGACAAGGCCAAGGGTTTTCCCGCGCTGTCATCCGGTACGATCCGCCACCGGTCCAGTGCCGCTGTGACCTGCCGTGCAAGAACGCGGTCGGGTGTCACCAGCGCGGCGGTTTTCCCCGCCTCGGCCGCATTGCGCAGGGTCAGGGCGATCGCCTGCGCCTCCTGTCGTGCCGAGGGCGCCTCTATCAGCGTCAGGCCCGCGCAGGCGTCCGGCAGGTTCTCCAAACGCGGTCCTTCGGTGAGCCATTGATCTGTGACGGGGGCAGGGCGCAGCGCGAGGGACAGCACCGCATTTCGCTCGGGTGCGGGGGGGCGTGCCTGTGTCCAGCGTGGCAACGTGCACGGGTCGAGATCCAGCGCCTTGAGGGTTTTTGCGAAACGGTACTGCGGATGATCCTCGCCCTTGAGCGGGTTCTGCAGCGCATCCCAGATCGCGGAGGGCTGGTCGAAATCGTAGCCGGGCAGGACCACCGCCCCTTGCGGCAGCAGCGCGACCGCTTCCATCAATGCTGCAGTTGTTCCCCGTGATCCTGTGGACCCAGCCAGGATCACCGGGTGACGCGGCGGGTGCTGTACCCAACTGGCGATCAGCGACAAAACCCGGTTGCGATGCTGGGCCTCCGGGCCCGGGTTTTCCTCCCCCGACAGGAAGGGGGCGATGATATTGATGAATTTGAGTGTGCGCGCCCAGTGCGCGGAGAGGTGACCGACATCGGTATCGGCGATGACGTGCAGGGGAACGCCCTCGCCCTCCACCTCGTCGAGCAGCTTCTGCAAGCTGGCGGCCAGATCGAAGACGGCGGCGCGGGGGGCAAGTGTCTGTTCCTGTTGGATCAGTCTGCGAACCAGTTGGCTGATCTCCAGCCGTCGCGCGAGTTTGGAGGGGGCGGGTTGACCAGCGTTGACCCCAAGCTCTGTCAGGAGCCGGATTCGTGGCAGGAAACATGGACCGCGCTGGGCATAGATCATGCGCAATCTGCGGCGCATCCGCGTCGTGTTGACGATCAGCTCGACACGCGCGATCGCCTCCGGTGGCTGTCCCGAAAGCCGGGTCGCCAGACCCGCCGCGAGCTCGGCCGGAAAATCCACGCCTGGCGGCAGGGCATAGACACGGGGCGGTGTGCCTTCTTCGTGAAAGAGCTGCGGGGTCACGGCCATTCGGCCCAGAGTCTGTTGGCCAGAACCAGACCTTCGGGATGGCCGACATCGGCCCAATGCCCGGGATAGGTCACGCCGAAGAGACGCCCGGTTTCAGCATACCGGTTCCAAAGCAGGTTGAGGGAGAACACCTCTGCCGCGATCCCATCCAGCCCCGCAAGGGAGACGATTTGAGCACCGGTATAGACCAGATCGCCACCGCGCGAGAGCGCGCCATCGGCCGCCTGCGAAAAATCGCCCGGCGCGTTGCGGCCATGGGCGCGGTCCAGAGGAACCGTCAGCAACAGAGCGTCCATGCGCGCGGGGTCCCAGGCCTGCGACAGGGTGTCGAGAGCGGACGGGTCGGACCACACCGCGTCGGAATTCAGGGTGAATACAGGATCTGCGCTCAACGCCGCTCTGGCGGCTTTCAGACCGCCGCCCGTATCGAGAATCCGATCGGATTCGTCGGCGATCCCGATGTCCGTACGGGGTTCCAGATGTGCCATGATATCGCCGGATCGGTAATGCACGTTGACTACCCTGCGCGTGACCCGGGCGTGGTCGGTGAGGTCCAGTGCATGATCCAGAAGCGTGCGGCCCCCGACCTGCAAGAGCGGCTTTGGGCAGGACCGGGTCA
This sequence comes from Tropicimonas sp. S265A, assembly GCF_049800835.1. Lineage (NCBI taxonomy): Bacteria > Pseudomonadati > Pseudomonadota > Alphaproteobacteria > Rhodobacterales > Roseobacteraceae > Tropicimonas > Tropicimonas sp. S265A. The sequence goes on along the minus strand of NZ_JBNAFU010000003.1, from coordinate 230,535 downwards.
ATGCGCCCATCCGAGTTCCGAACCCGGCCGCAAAGATCATCACAGCGTCGGGCATGTTCCTGCTTTCTGCCGGAGGGTGTCCAGGTATTCCGGCGTGGGCGGCGGCAGGATGGTTCGCGCCACCGCGTGCAAATCCTGCAAGGCCGGATGCGCCAGATTCGCCTCCAGTTGTGCCCAGACCCGCGGGATCAGATCAACGTAGTCGGGCTTGTTGAAGTGCAGAGACAGGCGCGCAAACACGCCGAGGATGCGCAAAGCGCGCTGAGCCCCAAGAACGGCGGCATCACGTGTGAAAAGGTCGCGATCCATGTTCGACGCCGTGCAATAATGCGTGGCCATCGCGTCGGCCACGGGCTCCGGCACATCCCGGCGTGCGTCCTGCATCAGCGAGATCACGTCATAGACAGGATGCCCGCGTGCGGCGTCCTGAAAATCCAGAAGTCCTACTTTCGCAAGCCCCTCGAACCCGTCCATCCAGATCAGGTTCTCCGCATGGTAGTCGCGCAGGACCAGAACGGGATTGCTCCAGTCCAGAGTGGCGAGCGCAGACCCCATCGCTGCGCTTAGCTTTGACGCGCTGTCAGGCGCGCTCGCATACCAGGTGGCGGCGAGGGTTGCTGCCGCTGCCATCGGCTCTGCGGAATAATTGGGGACGCCTGTGCCCGGCAAAGGCGCTCCATGAAGGCGCAGCAGGACGTCAATTGCGGCTGTATAGAGCCTGTTTTGAAGCTCTGGCGTGGTTTCGAAAACGCGGGCGTAGAGCCCATCGCCGAGGTCTTCGAGCAAGACGATCCCGCGCTCGGGGTCGGTGGCGTACACCTCGGGTGCGTGCAGACCGCTGTGCCGTAGATGCGCTGCGATTTGCAGAAATGGACCGGTGTCCTCGCCGCGTTCCGGCGCGGCATCCATCAAGACGGCCCGTCTGTTCCCAAGACGCACCCGCATGTAGCGGCGGTTGGATGCGTCGCCGGCCAGTGGCGTACAGGCTGCGCCGTCCCACCCGGCGCGCGTCAGGAATGCGGCGTATGCGGTCACGTGAGAATGTCCTCAAGCAGTGGGGCAAGACGATCTTTCCAACTTGGGTCCGCGGACGTCAGCACAAGGTTACGGGCGTCGTCCTGACCCTCCACCATGGACAGCGACAGTGTCAGTGCGCGCGGGGGCGCGGTGCTGCCCAACCTGTCGGGCCATTCGATCAGGCAGATCGCGTGGTCGAAAGCGTCGTCCAGTCCCAGCTCGAAGACTTCGTCCGGCGTGGTCAGGCGGTAAAGATCGCAATGCCAGATCTCCAGATCCGTCAGCGCGTAAACCTGGACCAGCGTGAAGGTCGGGGAGGGGACATCCTCCATCCGGTTTTCGGCAGCGAGCCGGTTCTGGATCAACGCCCGGCAGATCAGGCTCTTGCCTGCGCCGATGTCCCCCTCCAGCAGCAGCGTGTCGCCCGCGCGCAGCAGGGGTGCCATGGCGGCGGCCAAAGCTTGGGACTGCGCGGTGCTGGAGAGCTGAACTTGCCCGATCAGGTGTGGCTGCATACCCCCGTTTTACCCGGGCAGGACGGGGCCGCAAGCACTGACACGTTCGGCGTTCTGTTCCGATTACCCGGCGAGGGTTTGCGGCGTCGAGTCCACGGGGGCGATCTTGCGCGGCTCGATCACAACCGTGTCGAAGGCAACCATCGTCATTCCCGCGGCGAGCGGCGAGATGCGACAGCGGTAGGGAACGTGCCCGTCGCGCAGGTACACCGTGTCTTCCCAAGGCGACCGGCTGCGGTCAGTCCAGCCGAAGTCGCGGATGTCCCCCCAGACAGGCGAGGGTTCGAACACCTCCTGCCAGAGCGCTGTTGCATCCACGACCGATTGCGGCCGCAACTCCTGCCCGAACTCATAGGAAAAGAAACTGTCATAGGCCGCGCTCGACATGACCAGTACGCCGCCTTCGTTGAACACGGCAAGCGGGGGGGCCACGCTGTCGATCACGCCCTGTCCCAGCTCGATCTCGGACCGGAACCGCCGGGTCAGGGACAGCTCGGAGGAGACATCCTCGATGGTGATCGCGATGCCGCCGTCATGGTGCGGGCGGGCGCGAATGCGAAAGTTCTGCCCGGTGGACAAGGCCCAGGTTTCTTCGAATGCGCCCCGGTTCGCTGCTGCCTCCAACGAGGTCAGACGATTGCGCCACTCCTTGTAGTCCTTGGGTTCGGGCAACATGTTCCGGTCGCGCAGGCGATCGAGCACCTCTGCGAGCGAGGGGCGAGAGCTGAGCCATTCCGGTTCCAGCGTGGTCAGGTCGGTCAGGGCGGGATTGAACAGCACAAGCTGGCGACGCTTGTCGAAAATCGCGAGACCCACCTGAAGATGCGCAAAGGTACTGGTCAGGGTCTGCACGAAACTGCGCAGGCTATGTTCAGCCTTGATGGTCAGGTCAATCGGCGTTGCGGAATACAGAAAGTCATCCCCGACACGGAAACCTTCTACATCGAACCAATGCTTTTCGACTGTTTCCACCTCCACCGCGATGCGGCGCGACCCGGCAGTGTCGGGGTGCGCCAGCGAGGTGGCCTTGAAGATCCGGGCCAGCGGCCACGTGCCCGCCTTGTCGGGGAACAACTGATCGGCGCGGTCGATATAGGCCTTGTTGGCCCAGCTGATCGCGCCGTCCTCGGACTGTACCCACAAAAGGACAGGCACGTTGGCGACCGTGGCGCGCAAACGATCAAGTTCCGCGGACACTTCGGGGCTGACTGCGGCGCCAGGGGGTGTGGCAAGGGCCTGGTCGGAGTGAGACGTCGTGGCTGGGTCCGGCCCGAGAAAGCGCAACGCGGCGAGTGCCGCTGCGGCGGTCAGAAAAGAAACGGCGACCAGGGTCGCAAATCCTGTGAGATCCAGTTCCAACATCGCCGGCACCTTTCAAAGATTACCGGCGCACCTTGCGCAACAATGGTTAATTGCCCGTTAAATCTAATGAAAACGGGCTTAAGCCTCGATCCTCTGGTTCTCACCCAAAGCGGGGCGCTGGTCTTCCTGGGGTTCGGCCATCCCCTCGCGGGGCCAGATCGCTTCCACGATGGCACCGGATCTGACGGGGCGTTCTTCCTTGGGAAGGAAGGGGTCGGACCCGTTGGCAAAACTCAACTCGGCACCGGTCCTTTCAAGCAGTGTCTTGGCTATGAACAGACCCAATCCCATCCCTTCATAGCCCGGGCGTCGCGGGTCGGCGGGACTGCGACGTTTGCGAACGAACGGATCGCCGATGCGCCCCAGCAGGTGGGTCGGGTAGCCTTCGCCGTCATCGATGATGCGGATCAGGATCACCTCGTCCGTCCAATGCACATCGATCCAGACATTGGCCTCGGCGAAATCGACCGCGTTCTGTACGAAATTCCGCAGACCGTGAATGATCTCTGGCTGGCGGCGGATGGTGGGTTGTTCATTGCCACCGCCGGGCGCGGGCGAGATATCGAAATGCAGGCTCTTGCCGCGCTGGGAATGGGGGTCTGCCGCCTCTCGCACGATAGCGGACAGGGGGGCGGTTTTCAGGTGCAAGTCATCTTTGCCGGCGCGGCCCATGTCGCGCAGGATATCGCGGCACCGGTCGGCCTGATCGCGGATAAGCTCCGCATCCTCGCGCAGGATCGGATCGTCGAGCTCCTCTGACAACTCCTGGCTTACCAGTTTGATCGTGGCCAAAGGCGTTCCCAGTTCGTGCGCGGCGGCGGCGATCACACCGCCGAGGTCGGTCAGTTTCTGTTCGCGTGCCAGCGCCATCTGCGTTGCCAGGAGGGCTTCGGACATGGAATGGGTCTCGCCGGTGACACGGTAGGCATAGGCACCCAGAAACAGCACCCCGATCACAATGGCCATCCAGAACCCGAAGGCCAGGATGTCGGGCATGCGCAGAATGAACCCTTCGGCCGTGCGTAGAGGCACGTGGTAGAACCCCACAATCGTGATCAGCGCAAGGGCCATGATCCCGAGTATCATTGTGGATTTCAGCCGAAGCGTCGCGGCTGAGATCGTGACGGGCGCGAGGATCAGAAGCGCGAACGGGTTGTTCAGGCCGCCCGTCATGTAGAGGAGGAACGCCAGCTGCGAGACATCGAACATCAGCGTCAGCATCGCCTCGTTTTCGGACAGGCGCTTGTTTTCGGGGTAGATGAACATCGCGATGGTGTTGGCGATGAAAGAGGCCCCGATGGCGAGGTACAAAAGCCCGTAATTCAGTTGCAGCTCAAGGATTTGCGAGGCAACCGCAATGGTGACAATCTGGCCGGTGATTGCCAGCCAGCGCAACAGGATCAGGGTCCGAAGCCGGACCCAGGTCGCACGATCCTCTTGTCTGGCCTGGCTCGCGAAATTGTCAGTCATATTCTCGGGCGAAATGTCACAGGTCGCTGGTTTTCGACCATAGAGTGACCCATCCTGAAGACACAAGGCGCTTGCGATCAGGAGTGGGAAATGAACGTCTATGTCATAACGGCGGTGGGGCTGACCTCGGCTATGTTGGCGGGGACGGCGTATATGGCGTTTTTCAACGCGCCTGCGGATCCGCTGGCGCAGTGTCGAGGCGGTGTTGTGGCCACCGGCACCGCGTCCATCGGGGGGCCGTTCGAGTTGGTGTCCGAAACCGGCGCGACGGTGACCGAGGTCGATGTGATCGACGCCCCGACGCTGGTCTATTTCGGCTACACGTTCTGCCCGGATGTATGCCCGCTGGATGCGTATCGCAACGGCGAGGCAGCGGATCTTCTGGCGGCTGAGGGGTATGACGTGAACACGGTGTTCATTTCTGTCGATCCGGCCCGGGACACGCCTGAGCAGCTGGCCTTTTTTACCGACGCGATGCATCCGGACATGCTGGGTCTGACCGGGACAGACGACCAGGTCGCGCAGGCATCCCGTGCCTACAAGACGTATTACCGCAAGCAGGAGGGTGATCCGGAGTATTACCTGGTCGACCACTCGACGTTCACATACCTGATGCTGCCGGGTCAGGGATTTGCAGATTTTTTCCGCCGTGAAGACAGCGCGCAACAAATCGCTGAAAGAACGGCCTGTTTCATCGATGCAGCCAGCTGATCGGGCGTTTGACCGCACGAATGTTTCTGTCTAAAGAAGATCATAGACCATAAGCGGATAATTTGCCGCACCTTAGGGGAGGACCTTATGAACGACCGACCGACCCGTGACATCGGCCCAGATGCATCTCTGCTTTTGGTTGACGATGATGAGCCCTTTCTGCGGCGCCTCACCAGAGCGATGGAGAAGCGGGGGTTCGAGCCGGAGATGGCCGGATCGGTCGCAGCGGGCAAGGCAATAGCAACAGCGCGTCCTCCGGCTTATGCAGTGGTAGACCTGCGGCTTGAGGATGGAAACGGCCTCGATGTGGTGGAAGTGCTGCGCGAACGGCGGCCCGACGCACGCATCGTTGTGCTGACCGGGTACGGTGCCATCGCGACGGCGGTTGCGGCCGTCAAGATCGGCGCGACCGACTATCTGTCGAAACCCGCAGATGCAAACGATATCACTGCGGCTCTGCTGGCTTCAGCCGATGAGTTGCCGCCGCCGCCGGAAAATCCGATGAGCGCCGACCGCGTCCGGTGGGAACATATCCAACGGGTGTATGAACTGTGTGATCGCAACGTGTCAGAGACCGCGCGACGCTTGAACATGCACCGCCGGACCTTGCAGCGTATTCTGGCCAAGCGGAGCCCGCGCTAGGGCGTTCGGAAGACCGGATCAGGACCCGCCGCAGCGCGGGTCTTTTTTTGCGGTCATGTCAGGTCGAACCGCTTGCTGATACGGTCAACGATCTGACCGTTTGCCAGCCGGACTTCGGGATGATGCGCGTAGGTTTCGAAGCCACGGCTTTGGTAATAGGTCAGCCCGCCCGAGTTGTCGGCGCGGATCGTGGCGTTGATCCAGCGATAGCCGAGGTTTCTGGCGGCCTCGACGGTCGTCTCGAACAACCGTGATCCGACCCCCAAGCCGGTTTGGCCGATCCGCACGAACGTGGCGATATCACACGCGTCGGGCGGCAACCCGGGATGCGGTTCGACGGACTGGAAGCCAAGCAGCGCGCCGACGTCGTCTTCGGCGATGTGCCAGACGGACTGATCCGGCGCCTTTCTGAACCACGCCATCAGCGTGTCACGAGAAACAGGCTCAGTGAACGCTGTGGCGCCGCCGCGCGCGATGATCCGGTTCAGGAGATCGGCCATGTTCCGCGCATCCAGATCCCCGGCGCGACGGATGCGGATCATCCCATTGCCTCCATCAGGGCGGCGTGGCGCGCCGTGAAGGCCGCACGCACCTCCGTGGGTGGGCGCAACAGAATGTGCTGGCCTTCGATGACGGCGGATTTCGGGGCCCCGAAGAACTTTGTCGCCTCGACTTCTGAAAATCCGGCGATTTGTGTCGCCTCCAGCCAGGCGCTGACCTTGTCGGCCCGTTTGATAGCCGATTTCACGGTTTTCGGAAGAATAGCGGGCAGACCAAATCGGATGTGGATCGCCGCTGCAAGCCGATCATCAAGGGCGCCGTACCCAGGCCCGACAGCGGCTTTCACCGGGCTGATCATATCCCCGATCACGTATTCGGGCCCATCATGGAGCAATGCAGCCAGCCGCCATTTCGCCGGCGCATCGGGCACCATCCGGGTATAAAGCGACTCCACCAGCAACGAATGCTCGGCAACCGAATACGCGTAGTCCCCTGCGGTCTGGCCATTCCAGCGGGCCACGAACGCGAGCCCATGCGCGATATCCTCGATCTCTACATCCACGGGGGTCGGGTCGAGCAGGTCGAGACGGCGCCCTGAGAGCATGCGCTGCCAGGCACGTGGGGCTTTGGCCATCGAACAGGCACCTTCTGTCATCGTCAGAGAGCTCATTTCTAGCGCGCGAGCCGAAATCCGCAACGACCTGCGACCAGTACCCACATGAAAACAATCCGGCTGTGCCACAGCGATCTGTCCCCGGGATCGGCCTCCAGCCACGAATTCTTCGGGTGATAACCACTCTTTGACCCCACAAGGCGCGTTTTTGGTGGATAATGACGATGGGGTACGAGTCGTTTTTTAGTGTGCCCGGAGACTATTATGTTGAAACGTTTCGCAGTTTTACTTTGCCTTCTGCCGGGTGTTGCGCCTGCGCAATCCCACGACACATGTATGCTTGCCGACGAGCTTGATGCTGCCCTGATCGACTGGCACGGCGAGCACGTATTCGAGGAAAGCGATGACGGTCGCGCAGCCGTGTGGCGCAATTCCCAGACCGGTAGCTGGACCTTCGTGCAATATCTGGACAGCGGGTTGGCGTGTGTCCTCGATCATGGGCAGACCTGGCCCCCGCATCGACGAAGCCCGGAGCTTATGGCGGCGCTCGCACCCTGACTTGTTGTCTGTTCAAAGCGAACCTGTTAAGCGCGCCCTCAAGCAAAACATGAGGTCGAAGATGGCGCTTGATTATATCGTCAAAGACATTTCGCTGGCCGAGTTTGGTCGCAAGGAACTGGATATCGCCGAAACCGAAATGCCGGGCCTGATGGCGCTGCGCGAGAAGTACGGGGAAAGCAAACCGCTGACCGGCGCGCGCATCGTCGGCTCGCTGCACATGACCATTCAAACCGCCGTTCTGATCGAGACGCTCGTGGATCTTGGAGCGGATGTGCGCTGGGCGTCCTGCAACATCTACTCGACGCAGGATCACGCGGCCTCTGCCATTGCGGCAGGCGGCACGCCGGTCTTTGCCATCAAGGGACAGACTCTTGAGGAGCATTGGGACTACCTCGACAAGAGCTTCATGTTCCCCGAAGGCGCGAACATGATCCTCGACGATGGCGGTGATGCCACGCTCTACGTTCTGCTTGGGGCGCGCGCGGAAGCCGGTGAAGACATCATCCCGGTGCCGACATCTGAGGAAGAAGAGGTCATCAAGGCCCAGATCAAGAAGCGGATGGCCGAAAGCCCGGGCTGGTTCACCAAGACCCGCGACGCGATCAAGGGCGTATCGGAAGAAACCACCACCGGCGTGCATCGCCTGTATGAATTGCAGCGCAACGGACAGTTGCCGTTCCCGGCGATCAACGTGAATGACAGTGTCACGAAGTCGAAGTTCGACAACAAGTATGGCTGCAAGGAATCGCTGGTCGACGGGATCCGCCGCGCGACTGACACGATGATGGCCGGCAAGGTCGCCGTTGTGTGCGGGTATGGCGACGTCGGCAAAGGCTCTGCTGCGTCCCTGCGCGGGGCGGGTGCCCGTGTGAAGGTGACCGAGATCGACCCGATCTGCGCGCTTCAGGCGGCGATGGACGGATTTGAGGTGGTAACGCTGGAAGATACCGTCAAGGACGCGGATATCTTCATCACCACGACAGGCAACAAGGACGTGATCCGCATCGAGCACATGCGCGAGATGAAGGATATGGCGATCGTCGGCAATATCGGCCATTTCGACAACGAGATTCAGGTCGCCGCGCTCAAGAACCACAAATGGACCAACATCAAGGACCAGGTGGACATGGTCGAGATGCCGTCCGGCAACCGGATGATCCTGCTGTCCCAAGGCCGCCTGCTGAACCTCGGTAACGCGACGGGCCACCCGTCTTTCGTGATGTCTGCGTCCTTCACCAACCAGGTGCTGGCCCAGATTGAGCTCTGGACGAAGGGTGAGGACTACAAGAACGAGGTTTACGTTCTGCCCAAGCACCTCGACGAAATGGTCGCCAAGCTGCATCTCGAGAAGGTGGGCGCCAAGCTGACCGAGCTGAAGAAAGAGCAGGCGGATTACATCGGCGTGACTGTCGACGGGCCTTACAAGTCGGACCAATACCGCTACTGATCCAACGGACTTCGAAGTCATCAATGATACCGCGCGGGCCCGTCTTGCGCGGTATTTTTTGTGTTCGGTTGGATGACTTGAGCGATCTTGCCTTTTAGAGTGGGGACAACTCACTCAACTCTTTCGAGGTCAACATGAAGTCTATCGCGCACGTTTCTGCGGCATTTTTGGCGTTCGCAGCGGGTCCCGTTTGGGCGCAAGCCTCTTCAAGTGCCGAACTTGCGCAGCAATTGTCGAACCCGATTGCCGATCTGATCAGCGCGCCTATCCAGTTGAACTATGATGAGAATATCGGTGCCGATGACAGTGGGTCGCGTTGGACCACGAACATTCAGCCTGTCATTCCGTTCTCGATCAGCGATGACTGGAACGTTATTTCCCGGACGATCCTGCCGGTTGTTTCGACAGATGGCATTCCTTCCGGGTCCGGGTCGAAAGAAGGCCTCGGAGATACGGTGCAAAGCTTCTTTTTCTCGCCCAAGGCTCTTACATCAACCGGATGGACCTGGGGCGTTGGGCCGGTCTTTCTGCTTCCGACGTCTACGGATGATCGGTTCGGGGCCGGAGAATGGGGGGTTGGTCTGACAGGCGTTGCGCTGAAGCAGCAGGGGCCCTGGACCTTTGGCGGTCTGGCAAACCACATCGTTGATGTGGACGGCGATACCGACATCAACGCGACCTTCCTTCAGCCTTTCCTTGCCTACAACACGCCCAATGCATGGACGTTCACGGTCAACTCTGAGTCCACCTATGACTGGGAGGCCGAGGAATGGGCCGTGCCGGTCAACTTCATTGTCTCCAAGCTTACAAGTTTTGGCGGTCAGCCCGTGAGCCTCGGTGTGGGCGCACGGTACTGGGCCGAAAGCGCGACCAATGGTCCGGAGGACTGGGGCGCGCGGTTTATCCTGACGTTCCTGTTCCCGAAATAGCGCCGGGAAGTTCATTCTTGTAATCCCGACCCCTCCCGTTAACCTCTGCCACGCCAAGCGCATGAATTGGCGTGAACGGACTTATAATCCCTGAGTGGGAGGGAGAGACTAATGGGCAAAAGAGACGACCTGATCGCGCAGTATGCCGATGATCTGAAGAACAAGTGCGGCATGACCCCGGACATGGATTTGCTGACCAAGGTGACGATCGGCTGTGGTCCGTCGATCTACGATGCGGACGCTTCCACCGTGGCGTCGTCGCAGGCAGGCGAATTGGAAACGGTGAAGAAGAACTTCCTGATCAAGAAGCTGGGCCTGTCGGATGGCGCAGAACTGGACGAAGCGATCGCCAAAGTCATCGAAACCTATGGCAAATCGGAACGCAACAAGTACCGCGCGGTCGTCTACTACATGCTGACCAAGCACTTTGGTAAAGAAAGCGTTTACGGTTAAAGCACTGTAAAAGCGATAATTTTATCCTCTATTCCGTTGCTTGTTGGCGCGGTTCCACGTTATACGAAACCTGTCCCGGCCAGTATGGCAGGACCCAAAGTTTCAGATCTACGTGTGGTGCAGCCTTAACAGGTGGCGCGTGGGGTGGCAGAGGGTCCTAAGGGGTTAGGGCCCTCTTGCTGATTCATGGCCTTAGATGCGCAAAGTGCGCCCGACCCCGTTAAACCACCGTTTGTTACTTACGTGATGCGCTTGCTTCTTTGCTCTGCGCGTGCGGCACCCTAGCTTTGGGGTATGTCGAAGGTGACATACACCAAGGCAACTCTTCCGGCAGGGGGTGGTGCATTCAAGCTGGCGCATACGGCGGTCGGTATTTTTCTGGATGCGCAACCGTCACATCATCTGGCAGTCGCAGGTGACAAGCGCCTGCACGCGCCGCTGGATCGCCTTGACGGATGGATCATGCAAGCCGGATCGGAAGGGGTGTGTGAGTTCGATGACGCCCTCGACCTTGTCATGCTTGAGATTCCAGACGCGCTTCTGACCGAAGTCGGCGGAGATCCGCGCGCAGGCTTCGCGCCACGCGTTGGGACGCTCGATCCGATGCTGATCCAGATGGCACTCGGTGCCGACAAGTTCCTTGAGGGCGAGCCCATCTACGCCGAAACGATGCAGCGTGCGCTTGCCGCGCACCTGTTTCAGGCAGAAATCTCGCATTCTCAGACCTCAGCGCTGGATATTTCGGACATTCGGCTGCGGCGTGTCGTGGACCACGTACAGGATCGGTTGGACCAGAAGCTGTCGCTTGAGGACATGGCGGGGCTCGCAGGCATGAGCCCCTACCATTTCGCGCGTGCGTTCAAGTCGGCGACGGGCGCCGCCCCATTGAAGTTCATCATCGCCGCCCGCATGGATCGGGCAAAACTGCTGCTGCGGACCACCCGAAGGTCGGTAGCGGAAATTGCCTATGCGGTTGGCTATGAAGATTTGAGTCGCTTCGGCCAACACTTCAAACGCCATACCGGCGCGACCCCGCGGGCGTTTCGCGAGGCCGGTTAACTCCGCAAGAATCGCATACTCAACCGCAAGATCCGCGCCTCCGAAGGCGGGATCGAGCTGCCATCTTCCTTTCATCGACAGGGCGCACAGCCCCGCACCAAAGGAGAGGAAAGATGACAAAGCACTTCGTTCTGGCCCTTGCACTTGCCGCACCCGCCGCCCAGGCAGACATCACGGCAGAGACACTCGTCGATCGGGCACAGCTGATCCACATCGCCGATAGCCTGGATGCTGCGGTTGACGCCAAGGCGTGGGCAGAGGCGCGCAGCTACTTCACCGACCAGATTGACGTGGATTTCACATCACTGATCGGTGGTGCGCCCGCGTCGATTCCGGCGGATGCGCTGATCGCAGGCTGGTCCGGCAACCTGACCGAGGAAAAGCCGAGCTTCCATCTGCGCGGCAATCACCGGATCACGTTCGACACTGCTGATACCGCGATCATGCAGTCGCACGGCTACGCCTGGAACAGGATGGAAGCCGGCGCACACCCCGAGAATGGTGGCGAAGCGCTTTGGGAGGTCTGGGGCACTTACACCCACGAATTCACCCGGACCGAAGACGGCTGGCGCATCGATGCCATGACGTTCACCGCAACAGCGCAGCGCGGAAACCCCTTTGTCCGGGACACACCCGGATCCTGACCCTTGAAGAAACCCCGACTCAAACACTGGAGAAATGACATGAAACTTGCAGCACTCACCACCGCCGCCACCCTTCTGGCATCCACAGCACTGGCCGATATCCAGACCCGCACAGTGCAGTTCGAAAACGAAGGCAGCACCTTGTCCGGGACGCTGTATCTGCCGGAAAGTCATGACGGATCACCCCTTCCCACCGTTGTTGTGACCGGCGCATGGACCTCCGTCGAAGAACAGATGCCTCGGGAGTATGCAGAACAGATGGTCGCGCGAGGCTACGCGGCTTTCACCTTTGATTTCCGCGGCTGGGGCAAGTCCGGCGATCTGGAAAACCAGGTGCGCTACAAGGAGGACCCGCAGGCGAAGATCAGCGATATTCGAGCCGCGTTCGAAATCGTAGCGGGCTTGCCAGAGGTCGATCCGGCGCAGATCAACGGTCTCGGTATCTGTGCGTCCGCAGGGTATATGGTCGACGCCAGCGCCGGAAATCCGCTTGTGCACCGGGTCGGTCTGGTTGCCCCCTGGCTTCAGGATGCCGAGATCGTGGAGATGGTCTATGGGGGGCCAGAGGGTGTCTCGGGGCTGATCGAAATGGGCCGCGCGGCCGAGGCCGCGGGCGGTCAGATCATCCCGGCGGCCGGACCGGTCGGGGCCGAAGGTGTTCTTATGCCGATGGGGGGCTACTATTACGAACCGTCACGCGGCGCGATCCCGGCCTATGACAACCGGTGGAACAACGCTTCCTGGGAAGGCTGGCTGACCTATTACCCCGGGGATCATGCCGCACAGTTCGACAAGCCGCTGGCCATCGTTCATTCCGAGGCCGCCGCGATCCCGCAAGGCGTCCGCAGCTTTGCCGAAGCGCTTGCAAGCCCGGCGACCTTGCAGTGGCTCGAAGGGGTGTCGCAGTTCGACTTCTATGACAACCCCGAGGATGTGACGCGTGCTGCCGACACGGTTGCAGACCATTTCCGCGCCAACGACGACTGAGACCGTCCTTTATCGATACGAGATCCGGGTCCGCTTTCCACGCGGGCCCGGCTGCGTTAGGTCTGTCGGCGGAGGGTCAGGGGAGGGCGCGAAGAGGCCGGGTCCCAACCTGGACCCGAACTTGAGAAAACCGCCTTGCTGACTGGACGCCAAGACCATGCCGAATGACAAAATCACCGACCTTGATGCCGTGACGTTGCGCGACCGGATAGCAACAGGGGCGTTGTCGGCTCTGGATGTGACCGAGGCTTATCTTGCCCGGATTGCCGAGAAAGAGCCGGAGGTTCGTGCCTGGGTCTGGCATGATCCAGACCATGCGCGGGCGCAAGCGCAGGCGCTCGATGCGCAGCGCGTCAGTGGCGCAGCGCTGGGCGGGCTTCACGGTATTCCGATCGGGTTGAAGGACGTGATCGCAACGGCGGGCATCCCGACCCAGAACGGCACACCCAACGACGCAGGCCATGTCCCTGACACAGATGCATTCGTGGTTGCGCAACTCAAGGCAGCCGGAGCCGTGATCATGGGAAAGACCACGACGACCGAGCTGGCTTTCCTGCGCCCGACGGAGACGCGCAATCCCCATAACCCCCTGCACACCCCCGGCGGGTCGTCGGCCGGGTCTGCAGCGGCTGTTGCGGCGGGTATGGTCCCGCTTGCGGTCGGCACGCAAACCGGTGGGTCGGTTATTCGCCCGGCGTCCTTTTGCGGCACGGTCGGCTTCAAGCCAACCTTTGGTGCCATTCCGCGCAGCGGGGTGACAATGCAGTCTCATACGCTGGATACACTCGGGGTCTTTGCCACATCGCCTGGGGATGCCGCGATGATCGCGGAGTGCCTGTTCGGATGTGACGCCAGTGATCCGGCCACGGGACCCCGGCCGCGGCCGCAGCTTTTGCAGGCCACGCGAACTGCGCCTCTGCGGCCTCCGGTTTTTGCCTTTGTGCATCCTCCGGGGTGGGAGGATGCAGATGCGGACATGCGCGAGGCGCTCGCTGACCTGGCGCATGGTCTGGGCGAACAGGTGTTCGAGGTGGATCTTCCTGCTGGATTCGAAACCGTTGCCGAGATGCGAGCGCTGATCAACTTTGCCGAGATGTCCAAGCACTATGCCCGATATAGACCGAACGGATGGCATGCATTGTCCGAGCACATTCAGGGGGCGATGACGGCTGGCGAAGCCGCCTCGGTGCGGGAGTACCTGATTGCCCTTGATCAGAGACAGGGTCTTTACAAGGACTTGGGTTGCATATTCGAGCGCGCAGACGCCATCTTGTGTCCGGCCGCGCCGGGCGCGGCACCAGCTGACCTCAGCACCACGGGGGACGCGATCTTCAACGGGCTCTGGACGTATATGGGGACACCTGCAGTGACCCTGCCCGTCCTCACATCGCCTTCTGGAATGCCAATCGGTGCACAGCTTGTGGCGCCGCGTGGCAATGATGCGCGTTTGATGGGCGCAGCGCAGTGGCTTTGGGCCTGGACAAAAAACCGCGCAGCATGAACGAAAGAGACCTGACATGAGCGAAAAACCTGTTCTTTGGCTGCCCCGCAAGGTCTCGGATGCGACCGTGGCACGTGCACGTCGCGACTATGAAGTGATTTTGAACGAGGCGGACACCCCCGCCTCAGCTGACGAGATCGTTGCGATGAGCGCGCGGGTCGACGCGATGATGCCCAACCATTCGGAAGTCTTCTCTACCGACGTTGTCGCCCGCCTTGATCCGCGGCTCAGAATCCTCGCGAACCACTCTGTTGGTGTGGATCACTGCGACCTGAAGGCACTGGGCGCGCGTGGGATCATGGTGACCAACACGCCGGATGTCCTGTCCGACGCGACTGCGGAAATCGCCATGCTACTGATGCTGGGCGCTGCGCGGCGGGCTGTGGAAGGAGACCGCCTTGTGCGCAGCGGCGCGTGGAATTTCTGGTCGCCGTCGTTCATGGTCGGCAAACAGCTCACCGGCGCGCGGTTGGGAATCATCGGCATGGGCCGCGTCGGTCAGTCTTTTGCGCGCAAGGCCCGCGGCTTCGACATGCAGGTGCACTATTTCAACCGGACCCGGCTTGCGGTCGAGGATGAGGCGGGCGCGATCTATCACGACACGATTGAAAGCGTACTTGCAATCAGCGACTTCCTGTCGCTTCACTGCCCATCCACGCCAGAGACGCGGCATTTGATGAACGATCACTCGTTATCGTTATTGCCGGATGGCGCAGTTCTGGTGAATACGGCGCGGGGCGCTTTGGTTGACGAGGGCGCACTGATCCGTGCGCTGGAGAGCGGGAAGCTCATGGCAGCCGGGTTGGACTGTTTTGAGGTTGAACCGGGCGGAAACGCAGAGTTCGCGGCACATGAGAGCATCTTCATGTCGCCGCATATCGGCTCGGCCACCACAAGGACGCGCGACGCGATGGGATTTCGCGCGCTCGACAACCTGGATGCGTTCTTTCGCGGCGATACGCCGAAGGACGCGCTGACGTAAGAGCATATATCTTTGACTGCTTTTTTACGTGTTTTTTCCCAAGCCAAGGCTTGATTAGGCCTGCCCTCGACTGGTTTTTCGTAGGAAATGCGACTTTTGTCGCCCTTAAACCTGCGAGAGTGATCTAGATTAAACTGCATTTCTTTGTTTTATTTCCCGAAAGAGAGGATGTAACCACTTGGACGGATTCTGGAGCATTCTGGCGCAATCGATCGGGTTGATCCTGTCTTGGGACCCTGCCCTGATGGAGATTGTGGGTCTGTCGTTGCGTGTGACAGTCACCGCAGTGATCCTTGCCTGCCTGATTGGACTACCGCTGGGTGCGCTGGTTGGTGCATTCCGGTTTCCCGGCCGCCCCGTGGTCAATGTGATGCTGAATGCGTTGATGGGTCTTCCGCCCGTGGTCGTGGGGCTGTGTGTGTACCTGATGCTGTCGGCCTCCGGTCCGCTGGGCATTCTGGGTCTGTTGTACACGCCGACCGCGATGATCATTGCGCAGACCATACTGGTTACGCCGATCATTGCAGCACTGACCCGGCAGGTCGTCGAAGACTTGCAGGGCGAGTACGCTGACCAGTTTGCATCCCTCGGTGTCGGTCCGGTTGACCGGATCGGAGCCCTGTTGTGGGACGCACGCTACAGCCTGATGACGGTCGCGCTGGCAGGGTTCGGCCGGGCTGTGGCAGAGGTGGGCGCCGTGATGATCGTCGGTGGCAATATCAACCATGTGACGCGGGTGATGACCACGACGATTGCGCTTGAAACCTCCAAGGGCAATTTGCAGTTGGCTCTCGCGTTGGGGGTTGTCCTTCTGGGCCTAGCGATTGTCCTGAACGCCGCTGTGATGAGCTTGCGTGCCTCTGCCGTGAGGGCTGCATATGCGTGATTTTTCCACCGAAAGCGGACTGCTAGGTCTGGACCGCAGCAAGAGATCACCGCCGCTGATTGAAGCGCGTGGCGTGACCTTGGATATGGGTGGAAAGCGGCTCATCAATGGCACTGGCTTCGCGATTGCATCGCGGCGCAGGACGGTGATCCTGGGTGCGAATGGCGCAGGAAAGAGCCTTCTTTTAAGGATGATGCACGGGCTGCTGTCTCCGACCAAAGGCAGTGTTCTGTGGCAGGGACGTCCGCTGGACAAGGCCGCGCGCTCCGAACAGGCAATGGTGTTTCAACGCCCGGTCATGCTCCGGCGGTCGGTGCTGGCCAACTTGCGGTTTGCCTTGCGCATGAAGGGGCTGCGCGGGCCAGAGCGTGCAAGGCGCGAGGTCGAAGCCCTGGAGCTTGCACGCCTGACGGACCTTGCGCACCGACCGGCGCGTGTTCTGTCCGGGGGCGAGCAGCAGCGACTTGCCATTGCCCGGGCCCTGGCCTGTCGTCCGAAGGTTCTTTTCCTGGATGAGCCCACCGCCAACCTTGATCCTGCCTCCACCCATGCGATCGAAGATCTGATCCATGCTGCGAGCGATGCGGGAATTACGGTGGTGATGGTGACCCATGACGCTGGTCAAGCCCGGCGTTTAGGTCAGGATGCGCTTTTCGTCCATGCCGGTCTTGTGGTGGAGGCTGCGCCGGCGGAAACGCTTCTGACCGCCCCCTATTCGGCCCCAGCACGCGCGTGGTGCGCGGGCCGGTTGTATTTCGAGGCCCCTCAACCATCTGCGAGCCAAAACGTGGGAGCTGTTTGATGATGTTTCGCTTTGCCGTCCTTCTTGCCGCCGTATCGCCCCTGTTGGGCGGCGGGCCGACACTTGCCAGTGGAAACGATGACAGCTTCATCGTGGTTCAATCGACGACGTCCACTCAGAATTCGGGGCTGTTCGATCACATTCTACCCGAATTCTACGACGCGACGGGTATCGAGGTACGCGTTGTTGCCGTTGGAACGGGGCAGGCGATCCGGAACGCGCGGAACGGAGACGGGGATGTCCTGTTCGTGCATTCCAAGCCAGCGGAAGAGGCTTTTGTGGCCGACGGCTACGGCACGCAGCGCTTTGACGTGATGTACAACGATTTTGTCATTGTGGGCCCCCCTCAGGATCCCGCGGGGATCGCGGGCACCACGAATGTAACTGACGCTTTGGCCAATATTGCCCGAAGCGAATCCGCCTTCGTGTCGCGTGGGGATGACAGCGGCACCCACAAGGCGGAGTTGCGCCTGTGGGAGGCCGCCGGCATCGACGCGCCCGCCGCGTCCGGCAGCTGGTATCGTGAAACCGGCTCCGGTATGGGCGCGACGCTGAACACCGGCACCGCTATGGGGGCCTACGTTATGACTGACCGCGCAACCTGGATCGCATTCGGTAACAAGGGCGCGTACCAGATCGCTGTCGAAGGTGATACACGGATGTTCAATCAGTACGGGATCATTCCCGTGAGCCAGGCAGTGCACCCGCATGTCAAAGCCGAGCTTGGGCAAACCTTTGTCGATTGGGTGATCTCGCCCGCCGGACAGGCGGCAATCGCAGGCTACAAGGTGGATGGCCAGCAGCTGTTCTTCCCCAACGCGCAACCGACACGCGGCGGGTCCTGAGACGTCAGGGCGCGTTCCAGCGCACGCGTCCGCAGTCCGATACATCGTAGCCAGTCATCGCCCTCGCCTTCGTCTGAAGCGCCTCTGACCCCAGAAATGCGATCAGGTGTTGGACAGGATCGGTAAAGTACGCGCGACGATCAAAGATCAGATCATAACGTTCCTGAAGCAGTGGCACGAACCGTAGGGAATAACGTTTTGCCATCGCTGCGAGGCCAAGGGCGACGTCTCCCTCGCCATCCGCAACCATTGCGGCAGCGTCGCTTTCCGTACGCGCCACCGGGGAGGCCGGATCAAACGCACTCGGCGTCATTTTGGCTTCTGCAAGAAGCCTGCCCAGAAGTGCCTGCGCACCGGCACCGGCCTGGCGTTGGACAAACCTCAGCCCGGACGTGTCGCCCAAGGTGGCAATGTCAGCCTCTGCCTCCTGAGACAGGATCAGTCCGCGTTGACGTGTTGCCCATGATAGCAGGACGCAATCAGTCATCTTGCGTTCTTCGACGGCGTCTATGTTCCAGTCGGTGTCGCTTGGAATATGCAGGCCGCTGGCCACCGCGCGCCCGGCCATGAACCCGCTCAGTCCTTCACTAGACCCGTTGAACAGCGTCGCCAGACCACAATCGGATTCCCGGATGGCCCAGTCGAGCAGCGGATCATGGGACCCGGTTACAACCGGGGGACGGTCCTGGATCGCGGGTGTCTTGTCGCCTTCGCCTTGTATCCAGAGCAGAATTTCATCTCTGGGAAACAGCAGCTTTCCGGTAACGCGCCTATGCGGGATCTCTCCGGCCGCTGCCAGGTCGTAGACCTTGCGCTCCTTCACCCGGATCAGGTCTGCGACCTCACGGGTGGTCAGAAACAGGGGTTGGGCTGCGGACAATTCAGACGGCATGGTCACTTCGGGTCGCTCGGTTCGAGTGCACGATGCGGTTTGCCTGTCTACCGCGCAACCCCCAAGCGCTACCCACCTGCGGCAGCGACCGCGGGTTGGGTGATACCAGCGCCGCTCCGTTCGCCAGCCGGCAGGCGCCGCGCGAGTATTCCGGCAACATCGACCCGTGCGCGCAACCGGCTGGCCAGCAGGTACATACCGGCGAACTTGCGCTGCAAGAACAGGGTCTCTACCGGGGGAATATGGGTCATTGTCGGATCTTCGGCCATTTCCATCGCTTGTTCTGTCAACCGCCGGGACCGCTCCCTATCACCGAAGTCGAGGATTTCACCCGTACGCATCGGTGCAAAAGCCTCTGTCATCATGGAAATGATCTGAGCCTTGTGATGCGGTGCGGTTGCCTTGTCGAAAAACCCGAGCTCAAGGGCCGCAGGGGCAAGGTCCTGTCCGGTCAGGGCCGCCGAAAACAGCGCGGCGTAGGCCTCTGAAAGCTCCGTTGGGACCGGGCGGGCTGCACCGAAATCCAGAAGAATGATTTTCGCGCTATCCGGGTCATACCGGTAGTTGGCGAAGTTGGGGTCGGTTTGCATGTAACCGAACTCAAACAATTCGCGGAAGACCAGATCAATCAACTGAGTGGCCGTTCGGTCCCGCGTGTCCTGATCCGCAGTCAACAGAGAGTCGATGTTCGTACCGGGCAGGTATGTCATGGCAAGAACTGTCTCCGTGGACAGGTCCTCGGCCCATTCCGGGACGCAAAAGGAGGGATCTTCTTTCAACAACATGCCGAAGCGCGTCATCTCGACAGCCTCCCGGGCATAGTCGGCCTCTTCGTGCAGCTGGCGCTTGGCTTCCTCCAAAAGCGGCCCGATCTCTAACCCGCGGGGCAAGAGTCCGGACATTCGTATCAGCGCACCCACATTCGTGACGTCACTGTCGATGCTGCGGCGAATGCCGGGATACTGGACCTTGATCGCCAGATCGCGCCCGTCTTTCGTCAGCGCGCGGTGCACCTGACCGATCGAGGCAGCAGCAATTGGTCGGACATCGAACCGTGCAAACCCACCCGTCCATCCTGACCCCCACGCACGGGTCAAGACCTCGCGCAACTGACGGGGCGGCATGTAGTCGGCATCTGCACGCAGCCGCGCCATGATCTCCGCCAGCTCTGGCGGCAGAACCTCTCCAGCATCCAGAGAAACAAGCTGGCCGACCTTCATCGCGGCGCCGCGCATACGGGCCAGCTCATCGGTGATGCGACCTACATTGGCCGGTGTCAGCAACAGATCGCGGAATTCCGGACGTTCTCCGCGCATCAGCGCACCGGCCCCGCTGACGGCCAACGCGCCGGCAACGGTACTCGCCGCGCCCCCCAATCGGAGCAGCCGCCCTGTACGAGAGGCGGGAACAGCCCGCGCGCGCGTTCTGGAAGGTGTGTCTGTCATGGGACGCAAGCTAGGGCGGCCTGCGTTCAAGTCATCGCCAGACTTCCCGGGTTCCGATCCGGGTACCCGGACTGCAAAATTCATCAGGTTGTCGGGACAGCGGGGTTGACCCCATCAACACTGGCGGTGTCAGTTTCAAGTTAAACCACTCAAGAAGCGATCTGCCATGCCCCATACGTCCGGCTGTATCTCCTGCGGCATTGCCGTGTTGCGTGTTGTATTCCTGACTGCCTCGCTTGCAGTTGCAGGGTGCACAGCGGTGCCATTCGACCCGGATCTTCCGGTTGAGCGCGCGCTGCCGGCGGATGATACGCGTCTTGCACGCGATACCGCGCGCCTGTTTCGGGGCCAAGGAATGGACAAGGTTCGTGTCGCACCGCTGGTGGATGGCAATGATGCCCTTGGCGCGCGCTTGCGAATGATCGAGGCGGCAGAACGATCCATTGATGTGAAAACGTTTCTGATCAAGCCTGATATGGCGGGCGGACTCATGTGGCTTGCGCTCTTGGAGGCGGCCGACCGTGGTGTACGCGTGCGCCTGTTGTATGACGATGTGTTTACCAGTGCGCGCGATGACCAGATTGCCAGCCTCGACGCCCATCCCAATGTGGACATCCGGGCCTTCAACCCCTTGTCGCGCAACAGCACGACAGCGATGAACTTCGTTCTCGATTTCGCGCGAGTGAACCGGCGCATGCACAACAAAGCGATGATCGTTGATGGCAGTCTTGCCGTGATTGGCGGCAGGAACATAGCCGACGAATACTACCAGATCGAGACCGACAGTGAATTTGCCGATTTCGATCTGTTGGTTATCGGCGCCCCGGTCAAGGACCTGTCGGCGGCCTTCGATCTATATTGGAACGACGCATGGTCCGTGCCCATGGCGCGCCTTGCCGATGGGGATATCGCGCCATTGCGGGAGGCACAGGTCTTGTTCCGATCGGCCGCCGCATCCGAGGCGGCGGAGATCTATGACCGTGCGGTGAACTCGACCTATCTGCGGGATCTTCTCGATGGCCGTGTCGAGACGTTTGCCGGGAGCGCGCGCGTCGTTGTGGATGATCCGGAAAAACTCCGCACGCCGCCGGGTCAGGGTCCGTTTGTGGTAGGTGACAGCTTCTACAATACGCTCATGCGGGCGCAGTCGGAGGTGCTGATCATCACTCCCTACTTTGTGCCTGAGCCCTACGGCGCCGAGGTTTTCGAAGCGTTGGTGGCGCGCGGTGTCCATGTGCGGGTCACCACAAACGCGCTATCGGCGACGAACCATGCGTATGTCCATGGTGGGTACGCTCCTTACCGGGATCGGCTGATCAAGGCAGGTGTGGAATTCCTGGAGGTGCGCCCGGATGGACCAAGTCTTGTGGCCGGCGTGGAAACACCGCTGGTTCTGCATACCAAGCTTGCGATTGTGGACGATCAGACCCTGTTCGTCGGCTCGGCAAATATCGATCCAAGGTCCATTCGCCAGAACACCGAGGTGGGGATGGTTATCGAAAGCGCGACGTTTGCGCAGAGGTTTCTAGAATTTTTTGATCCTGTGATCGAGGACTACGCCTTTGCCGTGCAGGCGGACGCGAATGGAAATCCTGTCTGGCAGTATCGCGGCGAGGCGGTCTCTGGCTCCGAGCCAGGGGCCAGCGCCTGGAGAAAAATCACCGCCACCATTGCAGGCTGGTTGCCCGTTGAATGGCAATTGTGACCCTGCCTTGGCAGAAAACGCCTTTGTTAGAGCCTGTTCAAGCCCCGGTCGGTGTCAGATGCGCATCCCGGATGTAGGCGCGCCAACTCCCCAGATGCGTAATATCCTCGCCGCCCTGGACACCGGCTGCCTCGACAAGAAATCCGTGCACCACGTCGCCATCGGCAAGTTCAATCGACCCGATAGACAAGGGAGATGGAATGCCCGCGACGAAACCGCCGAGTGCTGGCTTGGGTAGCGACCAGACCTCCACTTCGATCTCGGCCCCTTTCTCTATGCGCAGCAATCCGGGCCGGTAGGGTGGCCCGCCGGTCAGCGCATAGAGCCTGTATCGGGGCGCGGTTCTCGTCGCGCTGATCAACTTCGCACCGCGCGAGGTCAACTCTTCGTTCAAGGGCAGTCCGGACATATGCGCGCCACACACCGCAAGAGCAATCTCGTCCGAGCTTTGGGCCGGCGGGTCCGACGGCGTCGTGGCTGAGGGGCTGTCCCCTTCGAACACACGCGCGAGGGAGGCCACCAAACCATCCGCGCCGGACCGTCCGAGCAGCGTGACCGACCCCGGCAATCCATCCGCGCGGGGTGCGGTCGGGACGGCCATTCCGCACATATCCAGAAGATTGACGAAATTTGTATAGGTGCCGAGGTTCGAGTTGGGCGTTATCGGGTCCGCCTCCAGGTCGGCAAGGCTGTAGAACGTCGGGATCGTGGGAACACACAGGAGATCCACGTCCACAAGCACCTGCTCGGCAACACGTTGGAGAGTCTTCAGTCGGTACATCCCACGAAACGCGTCGGCCGCAGACAGGGTCTTGGCCGCAGCGATGATCTGAGCCGTCGTTGGATGGAGCGCGTCTGGCTGCTCTGCCATCAGCTTTTCGACAACCGCATAGCGTTCGGCGACCCAGGCACCGTCATAGAGCATCTGGGCAACGTCATAGAGCGGGGTGAAGTCCAGTTCGACGATTGACACCCCACACGTTCTGAGATGGCCCAGTGCGGTGTCGTACATTTCTGCCTGGGTCTGGTCGCCAAAGAACTCCAGCGTACTTGCGTCCGGAACCCCTATGGTCAGCGCTGCGGGGGGCGGACCAAACACCGTGGCGGTCACTGGTTTGGAATACGCGTCCGCCGCGTCATAGGCGCAGGCCACGTCAAAGACGGAATACGCATCGCCGACGGTCATGGCAAAGATCGAAATCGTATCCAGCGTTCGACAGGCAGGGACAACACCCGATGTGGACAAGGCCCCGAGTGATGGTTTCAACCCGACGATGTTGTTCAGCGCCGCCGGGACCCGCCCGGACCCGGCCGTGTCAGTGCCCAGAGAGAACGTGACAAGCCCATGCCCGACGGCAACGCCGGACCCGCTGGATGATCCGCCCGGAACAAGCTCTGGATCGACCGCATTGCGTGGTACGCCAAAAGGCGACCGGACACCGACCAGACCGGTTGCAAACTGATCAAGGTTGGTTTTCCCAATCAGAAGCGCCCCGGCGGCCCGCAATCGTGATATCACAAAGGCATCATGCTCGGCTGTATAGGCATAGGCGGGACAGGCGGCGCTTGTCGTCAGGCCCGCCACGTCGATATTGTCCTTCACGACAAATGGAACGCCCCAAAGCGGTGTGTCCGGCCCCTTGGGGGGGAGGGCTGCGACGTCGGCCATGACGTCTTCGATCGAGCACAAATGGATGAACAGCGCAGGGTCATCGACGACCGCGATGCGGCGGAACACCTCCCCGATGACCTCGCGTGGGGTTAATCCCTCGGCATAGGCGGTGTGCAGCGACGAGAGCGTGAAAGGGAGGGAATGCAGCATGGGGCGTCCTTGCTTTAGGCGGCGTCTTGTGCTGGCGGCTGCGGAGCAGCAGTCACCAGCGCTTTGGTGTAGGCATGTTTGGGGTTCGACATGATCTCGGCGGCGGGACCTCGGTCGATGATCTCGCCGGTTTTCATGACCAGGACCTCGTCGCAGAGCAGTCGCACGACATTCAGGTCATGGCTGACAAACAAGTACGACATCCCCAGCTTGGCGCGCAGATCGACCAAGAGGTTCAGCACAACGGCCTGAATAGACACATCGAGGGCAGCAGTTGGCTCATCGAGGATCAGCAGTTTCGGGTCCAGCGCAATGGCCCGCGCGATCCCGACACGTGCCTTCTGCCCGCCGGAAAGCTGGTGCGGAAACCGGGTCAGTAGGGGTTTCGGCAGGCCGACAAGATCCGCGAGCTCCTCTACCCGGGTCCGGGCCTTTGCTCCGTGCATACGGGCGATGCGCTTGAGCGGCTCAGCAATGGCCGAGGCAGCCGTATCGCGGGGGTTCAGACTGTCGGTTGCGTCCTGAAACACCATCTGGATGTCACGCCGGGTCGGGTGGGTCGCGAACCGCGCGGCGGGGGTACTGGCGATGTTCTGTCCATCGAAGATGATCTCGCCACTGGTCGGGTCCTGCAGGCGCACGATCATCTCGGAGGTGGTGGATTTGCCGCTTCCGGATTCACCGACAAGTCCAACCGATTGCCCGTCCTTGATCGCAAACGAAATGCCCTTGACCGCATGGACCGGCCCGGTCTTGCCCGGATAGGTTTTCACCAGATCGCGGACCTCCAGCAGAGGACGGTCATGGACCTTGTACCGGGGTTCGGCGGTGCGCGTGTCGGGCGGCAACAGCCCGCGGATCGACGCGCCAATGCGCGGTGTGGCATCGACAAGCTTGCGGGTATAGGCGTGTTCAGGCCTTGTGAAGAGCCTGCCTGGTGCGTCTTCTTCGACGATCTTGCCGTCCTTCATCACCACGATCCGGTCGCAGTATTGCGAGGCCAGCCCAAGGTCGTGGGTGATCAGGATGCTTGTCATGCCCCGGCTTCTGGTCAGGTCCGCAACCAGATCCATCACGGCCTTCTGGGTGGTGATATCAAGGCCCGTTGTCGGCTCATCCGCGATCAGAAGCTGCGGATCGCAGGCGAGCGCGATGGCGATCACGATCCGCTGGCACATGCCACCCGACAATTCGAAAGGATACGCCTCGTAGCGGGCCGCGGCGTCGTTGATTTTGACAGCCTCCAGCGCGGCAATGGCCTTTTCCTTCGCGTCCTGACGCGTTGCCTTGGCGTGACGCGTCAACACGTCTTCGATCTGATGTCCGACCCGCCGGATCGGGTTCAGCGCGGCGCGGGGATTTTGGAAGATCATCGAAATCTCGCGCCCGCGAATGTCCCGCATGTCGCGTTCCGAGGCGCGGCGCAGGTCCATTCCTGCATAGGTTACGTCGCCTGCGCGAATTTCCCCTCCGGCATCGAGGATGCGCATCAGTGCATAGGACGTTACGGACTTGCCAGAGCCGCTTTCGCCCACGATGCCCAGAGTTTCCCCCTTCGCAACGTTGAAAGAGATACCGCGCACAGCTTCCACGTCGCCCTTGCGCGTTCGAAATCCCACCGACAGGTCCTTGATCGACAGCATCGCTCAGGTCCTCTTGCGCGGGTCGACGATGTCGCGCAGCCCGTCGCCCAGAAGGTTGAAAGTGAATACCGCGAGCATCAGCCAGAGGCCGGGAAACAGCGCGAGCCACCACTCGCCCGAGACGATGAAGTTCGCGCCCTCGGCCACCATGATTCCCCACTCCGGGGTTGGGGGTGTGACACCCAACCCGATAAAGGACAGCCCTGCCGCATTCAGGATTGCCCAACCGAGGTTGAGCGACACCTGGACCATCATCGGCGGCAGCGAATTGGGAAATATGTGAAAGGCCAGCACGCGCAGATCGCTGTTGCCTGCGAGTTTTGCGGCCTGGGCAAAGCCCGCATTGCGGCGGATGTTCACTTCCGCCCGGACGAGGCGCGCGTAAAACGGAATGTTGATGATGGCGGTTGCGTAGATGATGTTCTCGACCGTGTTGCCGAGCGCGGCCACCACGCCCATGGCCAGAACGAACAGCGGGAACGCCATGATCGTGTCGAGAAAGCGGTTCAGCACGGCATCGAGCCATCCGCCCCAATACCCGGCGATTGCCCCAAGCGTGGAACCGATGACGAAGCTCAGCGCGACGGCGGCGACGGAAATGGTCAGGTCCAAACGTGTTGCGACGATCACCCGGCTGAAGACATCGCGACCAAGGTTGTCGGTACCGAACCAGTGGCTCCACGACGGCGGTTCAAGCGCGCGTGCGGCGTTGGTCGCCAGCGGATCATAGGGCACGAGGCTGGGTCCGAATACTGCGCACCCGATGAAGAAGGCGAGCATCGAAAACGCCAACAAGGTCACCGGGTTGTCCTTCAGGACATAGGCGATGTGGCCGAAGGTGGTGTCGCCCTTACGGGCCTTCGCTGCGTTTGTTGTCACATCTGCCATCAGGAAAACCCGATCCGGGGATCAATCAGCGCATAGGCGATGTCGATCAGGAGGTTGAGCAAAACGAAAAGCAGCGCCATGGCAAGGACGAAGCCCTGCACGGCGGCGTAATCGGACACGACTAGCGCCTCGACTGCGTATGAGCCGATGCCTGGCCAGGCGAAGACCTTTTCCACCAGAACGTTCGCACCAAGGGTAAAGGAAAACACCATGCCGAGGGTCGTGATGACCGGCAGCAACGCGTTCCGGAATGCGTATCCGTAGAGGATCTTGCGCCGCCCGAGCCCGGCGGCCCGAGCAGTTCGAATGAAGTCGGACGAGAGCGAGGACAGCATGGACGCGCGGGTCATGCGAGCAATCGGCGCCAGAGTGAACAGCGCCAGAGTGGAGGCAGGCAGCACAAGTTGTTTCATCACGCCGACCCATGTGTTCCAATCCCCGGCCAACGCGGCATCGATCAGGTAGAACCCGGTCACATGCGGCGGCGAGATGTAGATGAAGTCGAGCCTGCCCAGAGGCGCGGGTGCAAGGCCGGTCAGATAGTAGAACACATAAATCAAAACGATGCCGGTGAAGAACGTGGGCATCGAAACACCCGCGGTCACGACAACTCGGCACAGGTGGTCTACCCATGTTCCGGGCCGGGTTGCCGCGAGGATACCGAGCGGAATGGCAATGGCGCAGGACAGCAGAAGCGCAACCAGAGTGAGTTCCAGAGACGCAGGAAGGCGCGCAGCAAGGTCCGCTCGAACCGATTGACCGGTCGAGATTGCGGTGCCCAGATCGCCCTGTAGCAGGTCTCCGACATAGAAGAAGAACTGCTGTATCAAGGGCTTGTCGAGGCCGAGCGCCTCCCGCACTTCGGCAATGGAGGCCTCGTCTGCTGCGGGGCCGGCAAAATATACTGCCGGGTCCCCGGGAAGGGCGCGGGTGAGAATGAACGAAATCACCACAACGCCGATCACCACTGGGATCGTCTGGGCCACACGGCCCAGGATCATCTGCGCGCGCGCGTTCATCAGGCTGAAGCTGACGAAAGCGGGCGAACATCCAATTGACGGTGGAACCAGAACTCGTAATCGGTCGCGCCGTTCATGGCCACGTTGAGTGCTGGCTGCCAAAGCGGAATACGCGGCAGGTCTTCGAAGGCAATTTCGAACATCCGCTTGATGGCCGGCGCATAGGCCGGATCGTCCATCGGGATGTGCAGGGTGTCATCGACCAGTTTCTCGATCTCTTCGTTAAGATAGTTCGAGGAGTTGAACAGATGCCCGTTCTTGTAGGCCCAGAAGAAGTAGTAGTCGGGCGTGTTCAACCATCCGCCGAAGTTCTCCAGGTGCAGGGGCAGGCGCTTTTCAACGAGAGCCGCCGTGCGCCAGTTTGCGCCGGGGATCTTTTCGATCTCCGTCTTGATGCCGATCTCTGCAAAGGCCTCTTGCAGCAGCAAGGCGGTCGGTTCCATCCAGTCGGCCAGACCAAGGCTGATCGACAAGGGTACCTCGAACCCGGAGGCAAACCCGGAGGCCGCCATGTGTTCCTTGGCCTTGGCCATGTCGGTCATGTAGGGCGACTTGCGCGGCCAGGCGATATCGGTGATTTCGGCTTCTCCGCCCCACATTGGCGCGCCACGGCTGTAAGCCGCAGTCTGAAAGATCGCCTCGTAGGGAATTGCATAGGCGAGAGCCTTGCGCACGTTGGCGTCCTGAAACGGTTCGAACGCGAAGTTCGGGCAGAGGCAATGGATGCAGTTCTCGATAGGAGTGGAATAGACGTCAACATCGTCCATCGCGTCCAGTTCCGACGCATCCTTGTTGGGAATGTTGAACGACATCTGCACATCGCCCCGTTCGATCAGCGCGCGTCGCGTGGCCGGACTGGGCACTTCGCGGACGATGACGCGTTGGAAAGCGGGCAGGGGGCCGCCGACCCATGCATCGTTGCGCTCGTAAACCAGTTGTTGGCCTTGCTGCCAAGTCGCGACCTTGAACGCACCCGAACCCGCGGGCGTTGTGTGCAGGTATTCCATCGCCCACGGGTCGTCTGCGGTCGCGTTGGCCTTGGCGACCTCGGCGTTGATGATGAAGGGCACGGGAACCGCAAGATCCGGAAGCGTAAGTTTCGATGGACGGTCGAGTGTTATGACGAAGGTCTCTTCATCCACGGCGGCAAACTGATCCGGGCGTTCCAGCCCGCCTGCGCGCATCTGGACAGACGGAAAGCCGCCAACAGAGACCGCGCGGTCGAACGACCATTTCACATCTTCTGCCGTGACCTTGCGCCCGTCCCAGAACGTGGCGTCGGATTTGAGCTTGAAGATCATGGTCAGACCGTCCTCGGAAATCTCCCAGCTCTCGGCGAGTTCCGGCTCGATCACGGCGTAGTCGTAAGACAGTCCACCACCCGGTGCGGTCTTGGTGCCGAAACTCACAAGCCGGTCATAGACGTTCACCGCGACCTGATAGGAGGCACGGTTTGTGCCCGTGCGGTGCAGGTCAAGCGAGTTGATTGTCTGCCCGGTGACGGCCACCAGAACGTCGCCGGATGCTGCGTGCGCCGGTAGTGTTTTCAGGAACGGAAGCATTGCAGCACCAAGAGTGCTGCCGCTCAGCTTTAGGAAGTCTCTGCGGGTAGATGCCATGGGAAACCCTTTCGGTGTGAGGAGGTCTGCTTGCAGCGACAGTTGCATTGCAGTGCGTTGCGCTCAAATGCTATAAACTCAGCAGACCGATGCAAAAAATGCAGCATAAGAAATGCGTCACCTGCTGATCTACGACATGATCGAAGCCGTCCATCGGTCGGGCTCCATCCGCAAGGCCGCCGAGGATACGAACATCACGGCTTCGGCTCTAAACAGGCGGATTCAGGCATTCGAGGAAGAGTTCGGATCCGAGATTTTCGAACGGCTGCCGCGTGGGATGCGGCTCAATCCCGCCGGCGAGTTGTTGTTGCACCATGTGCGCAGCCAGCGCCAGGATCTGGCCCGCGTACATTCCCAGGTGGCAGACTTGTCAGGCGTTCGGCGCGGGCATGTAAAGATCGCCTGTTCGCAGGCGTTGCTGCCCTATTTCCTGCCGCAACAAATCTCGGAATACCGCAGTGCGTTTCCCGGTGTGACGTTCTCGGTCAAGGTGCGAGACCGGATCGAGGCGGAGCAGGACCTGGTTACCTTTGAAAGCGATCTGGCGCTTGTGTTCGAACCCGCGCATCTGGTCGACTTCGAGATCCTTCACGCTGTTCCGCAACCCGTAATGGCGGTCATGTCGCGGGCCCATCCCCTTGCCGGGCGCAAGGAGTTACGATTACGGGACTGCCTGCAATACGATCTGGTTTTGCCTGGGCCACAATACGGCGTTCGCGGACTTCTTGACCTTGCAGCCAGCCGCAGCGGCCAGAGGCTTGAGCCTGCTCTAGAGACTGAATCCTTTGAAATGGTTCGCCACTACGCGGCCTACGGTCAGTGCATCGGATTTCAGATCCCGGTCGGGTTGAGCGAGCGCGCCCGCCCGGAGATGGTGTTTATTCCGATTTCTGCGCAGGACGTGGCGGGCGGGGAGTTGTTGCTCGGCCACCTGCGTGGGCGCACCTTGCCGGTTGCAGCATTGAAATTCGCACGTCAACTCGCGCACGCGCTCGGACCCGGCTAGCGTTAGCCAAGGTCAACGGATTTCGTTGAAAGCCCGACCGACAGCGACAACGACCCTTCGTTCACAAGCCAGCGCCTGAGTACGTAACTGCGCGCGCCACTGGAATGCATAGGGTCTGCGTCCGCCAGGGTACGCGCATCGTCTAGGGACGGGGTACGATAGATGATAAGTCCTGTTCCCTGCATTTGCGCGCCGGTTTCGTCGGACATCGGACCAGCCAGAAAAAGCGTTCCCAGGGATTCTTGTTCGGCTTGGTAGGCCAGATGATCCGGCAGGTTCTCTTTCACAAGCGCCGGGTCGCCAGTCGGCGTGGAGACCACTGCATAGAGTTCTAATGCAAGCGCACCGCGAGACTTCGCCTCGGATTTATAGTCGTTCCATGCCGGCATGCGATCGTCTCCTTTTGCTGCCCAGCAAGAATATCGATTTTATTTGACTGATGCAATTTTTATCGTCAAAAGAGTATCAGGGAAAATGGAGGGAAAGATGCGATTTCTCGTTGGGACCGTCGAGGGCGTGCAAAGTGTGTTTGCTGTAACCGGGGACGAGGCGAAAAATCTGTCGCGCGTTCTGCCGGAGATCGGCAACGATCTTGCAGCACTCACTGCGTCGCCTGATCTTTTGGCACGCGCCCACGCCGCCGCCGAAACCGCAGAGGCCGTTCCAGTCAGCGCTATCTCGCCCGCCTTGCCGATCGCCAATCCGGGCACGATCATCTGCCTTGGCTTGAACTACGTGGAGCATATCAAGGAAGGCGGTTACGACATTCCCGATTATCCGGCGCTGTTCATGCGTGGCCGCAACTCGGTCATGGCTTCCGGTGCTCCGATGGTGCGTCCGACCTGTTCGGAAACACTGGACTACGAAGCCGAACTGATGCTCATCGTCGGCAAGGGTGGCCGCCATATCCCCGAAGACAAGGCGCTTGATCATGTCTTTGGTTACACGACCTTCAACGATGGATCGGTCCGCGAATACCAACGCAAGACCCATCAGTGGACACCCGGAAAGAACTTCGACAACACGGGTGCGATAGGCCCGATCGTGGTGACACCCGATGAACTGCCCGAAGGTGCAAGCGGCCTGAAAATCGAAAGCCGCGTCGGTGACGAAGTGCTCCAGTCGTCGAATACAAGCAATATGATCTGGGGGGCAGCCAAGACCCTGTCGATCATTTCGGAATACACCACACTCGAGTCCGGTGATTTGATCGCCCTTGGGACTCCCCCGGGCGTGGGTCATGCCAAGAAGCCCGGGCCACGCTGGTTGCGTCCGGGCGAGGTCATCGAGGTTGAGATCGAAGGCGTCGGAACCTGTGCCAACCCGGTCGTGGATGAAGCACACACCGCTGCAAAGACGGCGGCGGAATGATGGGGGAAGGGTCCGAATCCCTGTCCGACCTCAGAGCGACCGCGCAGGAGGCCGTGCGTGCGCTGCGGTCCCGCAAGCCGCGTCTGGACGACGACTCGATCGATCTGATCCTCCGCGATGCCCGATCACATTACGCGTGGACCGATCGCCCGGTCAGCGATGAGTTGCTCCGTACCCTGTTCGACATCACCATTCAGGGTCCGACGAGCATGAATACCTGCCCGGCGCGTTTCATTTTCGTGCGCAGCGCGGCGCACAAGGACCGCCTCGCGAAGTCGCTCAAAGCCAAGAACATCGACAAGATGCGCGCAGCCCCGGTCACGGCGATTATTGCGTGGGACCCCCTTTACTGGCAGCGCCTCGACTTCCTGTTTCCGCACGAGGACCGCAAGCCGCTTTTCGATGGAAAACCGGACTATGCCCACGATACGGCCTATCGAAATTCCACCTTGCAGGGCGCGTATTTCATGATTGCCGCGCGGGCGATGGGGCTGGATGTCGGGGCGATGTCGGGGTTTTCCAACCAGATCGTGGATGAAGAGTTCTTTGCAGAGAACGGCTGGAAGTCCAACTTTCTGTGCAACATCGGCTATGCCGACGAAAGCGCGCTTTTTCAGAAGCTGCCGAGGTTCGATTTCGACGACGCGTGCGAGATCTTGTGAGGACGTATGGGAGTGCGTGACAAGACAACAGTCCGGCTCAAGGCCGAGGCGACCTGTCCATCGCATTCTCGGGCAGATGTGGCCATTCGGGATCTGGCGTTTTCGATAGACGAACCGACGGAACGCGGTGGAACAAATCTTGGACCGACCCCGACAGACACTGCGCTGGCGGCGCTCGCCGGATGTACCAATGTGATCGGCCACAAATGCGCGAGCAAGCTAGGCGTCGATATTGGCGCGTTGCGCATCAGGCTGACATGCACCTTCGACCGGCGGGGTGTCACCCTAACGGAGGAGATCGAAACGCCGTTTGTCGCGATAGACCAGACCGTGATCTGGTCCGGCACCGCGACAGACACCGAGATAGAGGCCGTGGCAGTGGAGGTTGAGAAGTACTGCCCCCTGGCCAAGCTGTTTGTTGGGTCCGGCACACAGCTCACGACGAGGTGGACCAAAGCCTGAGCAGTCAGGCCTTTTTTGGGAGGAAGAGACAATGATTGGACTGATCACGCGCCGTACCCTCATGGCGGCATTGCTTGCAGGGGCGACAGCCCTGCCTGCGGCGGCCACCGAGACGATCAAGGCGGTCGTCATCGACGGATACCCGGCGCGCGCGCTTTGGGTGAAGGAGTTCACGAACTTCTTCATTCCTGAGGTAGACAAGCGCCTTGCCGAGACCGGCAACTACAAAATGGATTGGCAGGAAAGTTACGGCGGCACCATCGTGAAGCCGAAAGGGGTTCTCGAAGGCGTAAAACTGGGTCTGGGGGATATCGGGATCGTCACCACGATCTTTCACAGCTCCAAACTGCCCAGTCAGGGCCTGGCCGCTGTAACCCCGTTCGTGTCGTCGGATGCACGTGCCGTCGCGAAGGCAGTCGATGAAATCGCCAAGGAATATCCCGCCATGCAGGCCGAGTTCGATGCCCAGAACCAGGTCTATCTTGCGACAGGTGTCGTCCTGGACACTTATCAGGTTTTTTCCCGCATGCCGATCAGCAGCCTGTCTGACCTTGAGGGGACCAAGATCGCAGGCGCGGGCATGAACTTGCGCTATGTCGAAGGCATCGAGGGTGCGGCGGGCGTGCGCGGCGGCCTCACGGATTTCTACAACATGGTTCAGACTGGTCTGGTCGACAGCGCAATGCTTTGGCCTGAAGCGGCCTCGACCTTCAAGATTGCCGAGGTTGCGCCCTATATGCTCAAGGCGGATCTTGGTGCCGTGAACTCCAAAACAGTGACGGTCAACAAGGATTACTGGGAAAAACTGCCCGTAGAGGTCAAAGAGGTTCTTCAAGAGGTCGCGGTCGCCTACCGAGATCATGTCGCCGGAATTGCCATGGACCGCGCACAAGCCAGCCGTGATGCTTATGTCGCCGCTGGTGGCACCATTGTCGAACTGGACGATGCAGAGCGTGCCGCCTGGGCGAACGCAATGCCGAACATCGCTGCCGAATGGGCTCAGGGTCTGAATGATGCCGGTCAACCCGGTACACAGATGCTGAACAGCTATCTGGGCAAGTTGCAGCAAGCCGGCTTTTCCCCGGTTCGCGACTGGGCCGACGACGACGCAATCAACTAAGCG
This sequence comes from Tropicimonas sp. S265A, assembly GCF_049800835.1. Lineage (NCBI taxonomy): Bacteria > Pseudomonadati > Pseudomonadota > Alphaproteobacteria > Rhodobacterales > Roseobacteraceae > Tropicimonas > Tropicimonas sp. S265A. Next base: position 196,951 of record NZ_JBNAFU010000003.1, on the reverse strand, counting down.
CAGCATCCGACCCGATGGCCCCCTTCGCCAAAATTGCCAGCGGCATTGCCATGGCGGCAAATGCCGCTGGCACCTTCGTCGTCGTCGCGCTTATTGCGATCGTGAACTACGACATCGTCGCGAGGGGGCTTTTCAATTCACCCTTCCTCGGCGCGGTCGAGGTTGTGCAGTTCTCGATGGTGCTGATCGTCTTTCTGCAGTTGCCGGACGTGATCCGCGTCGGGCGCCTGACCCGGTCAGACGGTTTCCTGTCCCTGATGCAGACCCGAAAACCGCGTATCGGAAGTGCGCTGGGCAAGATCATTGATCTTGTAAGTGCGGGTTTCATGGTCCTCGTGGCGATCGCAATCTGGCCCGAGTTTCTGGAGATGTGGGAAAGCAACGATTACTTCGGCGTACCCGGCGTGTTCACCGCGCCGTGGTGGCCGGTCAAGTTGGTGATCTTCCTGAGTGCGTGCCTGTGCACGGTGCACTTTCTGCTTCACTTCCTTACGCAGACGGGGGATCATACCCCGCATCAAGAAAGCGGCTCATGACCCCCGTCGATATTGGCCTCGTCTCGATCATAGCGATTATCGTGTTGATCTATCTCGGGATGTACATCCCCATTGCTCTCGGATTGGTCAGCTTCGTCGCCATCTGGATCATGCGCGAGAACATGGATCTATCCTTCGCGCTGCTGAAGATCGCCATTGGCGACAGTGCGATGGAGTACACGTTTGCGACGATCCCTCTGTTCACCTTTATGGGGTTGATCGTCTCCAAGGCTGGGCTTGGGGCGGATATTTACTCGGTCATGAACCAGGGGTTCCGACGCATTACAGGTGGCATCGGCATGGCGACGGTCGGTGCGAATGCGGTGTTTGCAGCCGTCACCGGGTCCTCCATCGCATCTGCCTCGGTGTTCTCGAAAATGTCGGTGCCCGAGATGTTGCGCCATGACTACAACCCGCGCTTTGCGGTCGGAGTGGTTGCGGGCAGCTCCGTTCTCGGCATGATCATTCCGCCCTCCGCGATGTTGATCATCTATTCATTCGTCGCCGAGCAATCGGTGGGCGAGATGTTTCTGGCCGGTGTCATTCCGGGGTTGTTGCTGGCTGCGGCTTACGTGTTGGCGATCTGGTTCATGGGCAAATTCACGCCCGCATTCGTCGGTGGCAAGAAGGTCGAGACCGAGGACCTGATGCCGTGGTCCGAGATTGCCGTGAAAACAATTCCCATCATCATTCTGATCGTTGTGGTGCTGGGTGGGATCTACACTGGCTGGACGACGCCTGTCGAAGCTGGCGCAGCAGGTTCGCTGCTCGGCATCCTGATTGCAGCCGCTCGCAAGCGGATCAATCTGAAGAGTTTTTGGGAAACCGTCATCGAAACCGGGCACATCACTGCGGCGATCCTCTTTCTGATTACCGCGGCGTCGATGTATGCGCGGATGCTGGGTATCGCGGGATTGCCGAACGAACTTCAGACGATCCTTGCAGCGAACGAGTTTTCGTTCTTCTGGATCATGTTCCTGCTCGTGGTGTTGATGCTGTTTCTGGGCACAATCCTGGATACCGCCTCGATCATCCTGATCGTTGTTCCCCTGTTTCTGCCGCTGATCGACACAATGGGGCTGAGCCTTGTGTGGTTCGGCATCGTCGCCGTTGTCGCCGCAGAGATCGGGTTGCTGACACCGCCGCTTGGGCTGAGTTGCTTTGTCATCAAGGCCACGCTCGATGACGACCGGATCAAGCTAAAGGACGTGTTTCTGGGGGCGCTGCCGTTTGCCTTCGTGATGCTGCTGGTATTGATCCTTCTGATCCGGTTTCCGGCTCTAAGCCTCGCTTTACTCTAGCCAAAGGAGCGCCCCATGCGCGACGTCACCAAAGACAATATCACCGATGTTTTCATGGGTTACCTGGGCGAAGATGTGAATCCGCGCTTGCGGGAAGTGATGGGGAGCCTTGTGCGCCATCTGCACGGGTTCGCCCGAGATGTGAACCTGACCCACGAGGAATGGAACACCGGCATCGCGTTTCTGGAGAGAGCGGGAGAGATTTCTGACAAGGAACGGCACGAGTTTGTCCTGCTATCGGATGTGTTGGGCCTGTCATCGCTTGTGGACATGCTGCACAACCTGCCAGAAGGCACGTCTTCGTCGGTCTTGGGGCCGTTTCATATCACCGGCTCACCGCCGCTTCGGGTGGGAGGCGACATGCGCAAGGGGTTCGATGCGCCGGTTCTTCTGGTCGAAGGGATCGTAAAGAACCCGGATGGCGCTCCGATCCCCGGCGCGACCCTGGACATCTGGCAAACCGCGCCGAACGGGCTTTACTCCAGTCAGGACCCGGATCAGGAGACCTATTCCTTCCACGGTCTGCAAACCGTCGGCGCGGACGGGCGCTATGCCTTCACGACGGTGCGGCCCGTGGAGTATACGGTGCCTTCGGACGGGCCGGTTGGGGATATTCTGCGCGCGTGCGGACGCCATCCATGGCGCCCGTCGCACCTGCACTTCATCGCGGAGGCGGAGGGATACAAAACACTCGTGACCGAGGTTTTCCCCGAAGACGATCCGTATCTTGATCAGGATACGGTTTTCGGCGTGCGCGAAGACCTCGTGATGCGGTATGTTCAGATGCCCGCCGGAACCTTTCCGGAAAAGGGGTTTGATCTGTCCGGCAAAGTACCTGACGCCTACCTGAAAGTGGCCTTTGATCTGACGTTGGTATTAGCTTAGTCCAGCCCGCCGCGCCCAAGTAGCCCGGACAGGAACGCGCCGGTCATCTTGTAGTGGTTGAGCAAGCGCTCACTGGCGGTATCGACATCCCGGGCCACGGCGGCATCGAGGATACCCTTGTGTTCGTCGCTGACATCGCGGCGCTGATAGTCCAGCGCGTTCCCGGCAAGATATCGGTATCGGATATTCAGGTCGTAGAGTTGCGAACAGAACTTCAGCAAGATGGGTGAGCTTGCATTCGCCAGCAGTGCAAGGTGAAACCCCTTGTGCAGCTGCTCGAAGCTTGAACTCTGGGAGGCCTTTGCCCGTTGCATCCGATGATGTGCCAGAACGATGCTTTCTTCCCACGCATCGGTCGCACGCGCCATGCTTTCGCGCAAGGCAAGGTCTTCGAGTGTGCAGCGGAGCACCAGAAGCTCATCGAAATTCTCGGCACTCACCTCGGCCGCGCGAAACCCCCGTTGGTCAATGCGTTCCACCAGGTTGTCTGATGTCAGCAGGCTGAGCGCCTCTCGCAACGGGGAGGCTCCGATGTTCAGCTTCTGTCGCAGCCCGTCGATTTTCAGTTTCTCGCCAGGTTTCAGTTCGCCCGTGACAATCATATCGCGCAGCATCTGGTAGGCGCGCTGCGTCGCCGATCCTTCGCTTTGTGCGGAGTCGAGCCCCATCACATTCATTCGCCACTCCTCGTCACGCGTCAGTTCGACCGTTGATTTCGAATATAACGATATATAGCCGAAACTGAACAAAAAATCGATGAGTTCCCGAGGTCAGCACCAGACCAAACCGAGCCAGTTCGAAGCGCACGCGTCCGTGTTTCAGAGTGCGCTCTCAACTTGAATATCATGCGCGCGATACTGAACGAAAGGAGGAGCGCTCTTTTTCACGCTGTCGCTATAATGGGCAGGTCCGATTTGGATTGGGAGGTCTCCGGCATGTCAGAAATCACGAAAAAGACTGAGCTTCCGAATGTTCAGAAAACAACGATGCGCATGATGGCGCTGGCGCAACGGGCGTTGGAGGCAACGTCAAAAGTGCAGAAACGGTCTCTCGCGCAGGCTTCCGGGTCCGAGTACTCACTGATGGATGCGCAGACCTTGACCAAGGCGTACATGACCGTCTGGTCCCGGTTGCTGACAAATCCGCAGGAGATGTGGAATGCACAGATCAAGGCGGGTAGCGATATCGCGGGGTTCTGGGGCAAGGTCATGACGCCTCCGACCGAAGATGCCGAACCCGTGCGCGATCGGCGCTTTGCCGACCCGAGCTGGTCGGAGGACCCTGCTGCGCGCATGTACCGCGACGCCTATCTTGCTTTGGAAACCTCGGTCGGCGAGTTGCTGGACCAGATCACGCAGGATAGTCGCGACGACATGCGGGTAAATTTCTACACCCGGCAGGCGCTGCATGTGCTGTCCCCGTCGAACTATTTTGCCACCAATCCCGCAGCCCGCGCGACCCTTATGGAAAGCGGTGGTGAAAGCCTGTTGAACGGCATCGAAAACCTGTTGGACGATCTGGAGCGAGGCGATGGACGGCTGGACATCGCGACCAACGACCCGGAAGCGTTCGAGGTTGGGGTGGACCTTGCAACTACTGAAGGCGAGGTGATTTTTCAGAACGAGTTGATGCAGCTCATCCAGTATCACCCGAGAACGGAAACGCAGCACAAAATCCCGCTGTTGTTCGTGCCTGCGTGGATCAACAAGTTCTACATCATGGACATGCAGCCCAAGAACAGCCTGATCCGATACGCACTGGATCAGGGCAATTCGGTCTTCGTGATCTCATGGGCCAACCCGACCAAGGCCCACGCCGATCTGGACTTCGCCGATTACATGACGCTTGGACCGCTCACCGCACTCGACGTCATTCGCGATGTCACCGGGGAGGACAAAGCCAACGTGCTCGGGTTCTGTATTGGCGGCATCCTCGTGACCTCGATGCTGGGATATCTTGCCGCAAAGGGCGATGATTGCATCAATGCGGCCACAACGCTGGCGACAATGGTCGATTTCAAGGATGTCGGCGAGATCGGGGTCTTCATAGACGACAACCGACTGGAAATCCTGCGCGCCCATATGGAGGAAAAAGGGTACCTTGAGTCCTACCACCTTCAGGACATGTTCTCGATGCTGCGGGAAAACGATCTGATCTGGTCGTTCTTCGAGGCCAATTACCTGCGCGGAAAGAAACCACGTGCATTCGATCTTCTATATTGGAACTCCGATGCGACCCGGCTGCCGAAGGCCATGTTGCTGTGGTACCTCGAAGAAATCTACCTGAAGAACAAATTGTGTGAGGCGGGCGGACTGGAGATGGACGGCCAGAAGATCGATATCCGCAAGGTGAAAACACCCGTGTTCGTGCTGGCCACGGCAGAAGATCACATCGCGCCCTGGACGTCGATCTACCCCGCGACGCGTCTTCTTGGAGGCGAAGTCGAGTTCGTGCTGGGGGGGTCTGGCCATATCGCGGGTGTGATCAACCCGCCATCGCCGCGCATGAAGTACGGCTATCGCACGGCATCATCCTATCCCGAAGATGCTTCTGCGTTCCTCGATCAGTCCACACCGCATGAAGGCTCCTGGTGGCCCCATTGGTCTGACTGGCTGAGTGCGAAATCCGGCGAGATGGTCAAGGCGCGGGTGCCGCGCAAACGGGGAAAGTACAAGTCCCTGGAGCCTGCGCCCGGAAGCTACGTAAAGGCGAAATCCGTGTCTTGAATGGGTCGCGACCCCACCAAGGCGGTGGCGACGGACGGATTGCTGTATGGACGCTTGCTTAGATAAATAAAGGGCTAATGGTGTTTGTTGTTGGTGCGGCCACGCAACAAAGGCGGTCGCGACGGACTTATTGCTGTATGGACGCTTGCTTGGTCAGAAAGGCCTCGACCGCAGCAACCGTTTCCGGACGCAGGTTTTCAATCCCGTCATAGGGTCTGCCGCGCGCAGGTTCGGTATCCGGGTACAGTTCCTTACGCGCCATGTGTCGCCCGAGGATGCGCTGGAATTCCTGGCCTCCCCAAGCGCCGACCTCGGTTGAGACAGGGTACTTTTCGTGCGTATCCCGAAAGATATCAAAGAAGTTTGCCAGGATCGCGCTTTCCCCTGCGCCGGGCAGGTTCAGTTTCAACTGGTCCTTCACAATGGCCTTCGGCGAGGCGACGGAATAGATGATCACATGGTCCCGGCGGGTCTTGGATTCGTCTTCGAACAGGATTGCGGCGGACTGATCCACGCCATCTACCAGACGGTCGCGTGGAATGAATTCATCGGCTCCTGCGATCCGCGACAGGGTGGTGTAGAGGTCAGAGACATGGATGATGTTGTTGATCATGCTGTCCGCTTCGATGATCCCGGGCCAGCGAATGAACGCATCCACTCGCACGCCGCCTTCAGTCGTGTCGCCTTTGCCACCGCGATAGATCATGGGCGTGAATCCCGATTGCGGAGAGTATTTGGTGAAGTGGCCATTGTCCCCCATCAGAACCACGATGGTATTGTTGGCCACACCAAGGTCATCCATCCGATCGAAGAGTGCCCCTAGATACTGGTCCAGCAATTGCAGCTTGTCGGCATACAGCCCGCCATTGACGCTTTCGGGCCCATCCCGCCCCGTGCGCGTGTTGTCGAGCGGGATCATCGGCCAGTACTGCAGAAAGAACGGCGCATCGCCCTCGGCCAGTCGTTCAAGCTCTGCCAGCGTTTTTAGCTGAAACTCTTCGTTCATCTCGTCATATTTTTCCGCATCCCAGCGTTCGCCTGCGTCCATGCGAATTTCGCGGATCGGCCCGTTGGCTTCGCCTTCAATCACTGTGGCCATGTGTGACGCGTCGGGACGGAACCAATTGTCTACCACGTAGTCTTGTTCGAAATCCTGGATCCCGACCGAAACCTGTTCCCGGATCGCATCGTCATTGAAGATGGTCAGCTGGCCTTGCTGGTGAACTGCGTGCTGCGCATAGTCGAACCCCTGGTTCATTGCCCAGCTTTCGGCAATGTCCCCCATATGCCATTTGCCGACGTGACTGGTTGCATACCCAGCTTGCTTGAGCACCTCGGCAAGAGTCACTTCACTTCCCGGCAGACCAAAACCGGCGATATCGACGGTCGTGTCACCCATGCCCATGCGGACCGGCAGACGACCGGTCATCTGGGCCACGCGGGTCGGTGTGCAGGAGGGCTCCGTATACATGCGCACCATACGCATCGCTTCATCCGAAAACGCATTGATGTTCGGAGTATCGATACCCCGCACCGCGTTCAACTCGGGTATGCCCATGTCTCCGAAACCGAGGTCATCGATCAGGATTGATACGATGTTTGGGGGTTTGCCTTCGTTTGTCTCACGAAACGCTGATAGCAGTGCGTCGACCGCTGCATCGTCTTCTGCCCACTGCTCTGCGTTTTGAGCCTGCAGAATGTAATACTGTGCGTCGTGTTTGATGGCCTCGTCCTGTGCCTGCGCAGGCACTGCGAGGGCCGAAGCTGAAGTCAGAGCGATGATTGTAAGCGAGTGAACATACTTTATCGCGGGTATCACGGTGTGTTGTCCTTCCTTGGGTGTTTAAAAAAGTATGCACGAGTGAGGCATCCGTCGTGCAAATTGCCGTCCCCGTTGCCGGGTGTGCCGTATCAGAATACGGCGCTCCCCCTCTGCCGTGCAGGAACAGCGAGGCTGGCTTTTGCACTCTTCGCGATCCTCGTGAGGCGGTATAACCCATGCCAAAGTTGAGTATCCTCGTTATGGCCACGGTTCAGATGCGCATAGTTTCGATGCAAAAGGCAAGGTGGTGGGTCCGGCGGCACCAGGGCACACACAACGGTGCGCGCAGGGTTGCAGTTGTGGGTCCCGGCGGACCGGCTGTGCCGGGCCCTATTCGACCAGAGTATCTGTCTCCAACAGGGTTGATGCGAGGATATCACCCAAGGCACGGGCCACACACGCGCCGGAATGCGGTGCGCGCGCCACAACCGAGGGGCGCAGCCTGCTCAAAGCGCCGGGTGACCCCTGCATGTCCTGCGATACAGCGAAAACGCGCAGAAAGTCCGCGTACGGATCGGTTCCGTCACCTCGAGGTGCATAGTGCATGTTTCCTTCGCGCACGCTGGCCTGGTAGATCGTTTCACCTTCCTTGATGGTTTCAAGCACTTTGACACTGTCGAGTGTCTCCGGATCAATGGCCGTGGGATCGTCGGACAGGATCACAAGGTCAGCCATTTTTCCTGTCTCCAGAGAGCCTTTCTGGTGTTCTTCGAAGTGTTGGTAGGCGGGCCAGATCGTCATCGATTTCAATGCCGTCAGGACATCGACGCGCTGCGCAGGGCCGATGATATCGTTGGACCGAGACCGTCGTGTTACCGTGGCATCAAGAATGCGCATGGAGTCCGGAAACGCGACCGGCGCGTCATGGTGGCTGGAAAACATCATCCCGCGATCTCTGACCCATCCGGTTGGCGAGATGTTGTCTGCTGCGGCCGGACCAACGGTCCGGTCGCGATGCCAGTCGCCCCAGTAAAACGTGTGCATCGGAAAGAGCGAGGGAAAGACGTTCAGACGGTTGTAGGCATCAACCTGATCCTCGCGAAGGAACTGGCCGTGGATCAGAACTGGCCGGCGGTCGGCAGGCCCATGGGACTCTGTCGCGGTTTCGACTGCGCCGATCAGTATATCCGACGCGCCCTCGCCATTGGCGTGCACCAGGATTTGCACGTCGTTGGCAAAGGCCCAGTCGATTGCCTCGAAGACCTGATCACCCGATGCGGAGGCATAGCCGACATAATCCGCCCGGAATCCTTCGGGCGGATCGAAATAGGGGCGGTCGCGCAGGGCGGTGAAACCTTGCGGGGAACCGTCAATCGTCAGTTTCGCGCCGCCGACCCTGAACCGGTCGACGTAGTCCCGCGAATGGCTTGCTGCGATGAAATCGCGGTCCACGAGAACATCCGGGTAGGTCACAACGTCGATGTCGAGGCCTTCCTCGGTTGCGACGGCCTGCATGAGTTGCGCGACTTGGGGTGTAGAACGCCCCTCCTGCGCGGTGGTATACCCGAAGGACGCGATGAGTTCCGTCCCGGCGCGGAAAATCGCACGATTGGCTGCTTCGTCAAGCCCGCCGAGAAGAGCGCCGATCACGACAAATGACGCGTTTTCCTCCAGAACGCCGTTGGGTTCGGAGCTGCCTGCGCGACGCCGGATGACGCCGCCCGTGGGATCGGGCGTGTTCGCGTCGATCCCGGCGATTTCAAGCGCCTTCGAGTTCGCGACGCCAAGGTGGCCGGACTGGTGGATCACGTAAACAGGGACCTCCGTAGACACCGCATCAAGCTCGTCACGGGTCGGGTGGCGTTGTTCTGCAAGTTGCGCGTCATCGTATCCGAACCCGAGGATCAATCCCGCGTGTTCGATGCGCTCGGGCTGCGCCTCGGAAAACTCGCGCAAGACCTGCTGCAAGGTGGGGATATCGTTCACGCGACCGTCAGGTTCAGGCAACATGTTGGCCGAGAGCGCCTGGATACCTGTCATGAACACATGGCCGTGGGCATCCACAAAGCCGGGGATCATCGTCCGACCAGCCAAATCGATAACCTGGGTATCCGGGCCCTGCAGCGCCATCACGCTGTCTGCGTCGCCAACCCCCTGAATGACGCCGTCTTTCTCCGCCAGAGCCTCGGCCCGCATTGCCCCGTCGACCATTGTCAGGATCGGGCCGCCCATCCAGATGCGGTCGGCTCTGGCCGGGTTGATTTCGGTGCCATGTTGGGCACGAAAAAACTCCCAAGCGTCGATCTCACGCCCGTCGCCAAGTGTGCAAAAGCCAGTTTGACCCGAGTCACTCACCGACACGGAATACGTCCCGCCCTGATCGGTGCAGAACGTGGCAGCCGGGTTTGGCGTTTCTGCTGCTGCGGCACCAACGGCGGACCAAACCAGAGCTAAGGCGGGGAGAGTGCGAAAGAGACGGAGCATTCAAGGTTGCCTTTGTTCAGAAGTACCTGCGAACTTGCGCCCAAGTCCGAACACCACTCAGTGACCCGGGCGCAACTTCGGGCACCGGGCGGGACTATCGACGCGGGCGACATGTGCATCATCAGGCACATGTTTTCACAACGCAACAGTGTGGGAGGCAGAACAGGGCGTGTCACCGCTCGGATGCCCGTTCGTAGCCTGCCCTCGTGCCGGGGCGGGAGCGATCAGGTTTTCACTAGGAACCGAGGGCTTCGCTGTGCGCCTCGTCGAGGTACATGGAGAGTGTCGCCTGGCACCCATGCGTCCAAATATGCGCCAACCAGTAGCAAAACGCGTCGGTGAAAGGCTTTGCGTCCTTGAGATCGCCGTAGATACGGTCTTGGTCGAGCCAGGTCATCGGGTTTGTCCTCGCTGCCTTGGCCGCGGATGAAAGAGTATTCCACATCGGATCGTTTGCTTCGATCACGCTCCCATCCTCGCGGGTTCCCTCGCACATCCGCGCCCAGAAGGCTTCGACAAGCGCAAGCCCGTCTACGGAGCGTCCTGCGGCAAGGCGGTCGCGCAGGATTGGCAGAACAAAACCGGTGTGGCGGGCCGACCCGTCGAAGGCAACCCGGCGTGTCGTGTCGACAATCCGCGGGTTGGCAAACCGGTTTTCGATCAGCGTGACATATTCGGAGGGGCTCCTACCGGGCACGGGTGCGACCGTTTTGGCAATCTCGGTGCGCTGAACCCGCCCGAAAAACGCATTGATCCCGGGATGAGCCATGCATTCCGAGATCGTCTCAAGGCCCAGGATCTCGCCGACATTCGCAATCACCTGATGCCCTGCGTTGAGAATGCGGATCTTCATGGTCTCATAGGCATGAACATCATCCGAGAAGGTTGCGCCGACCTGGTCCCAATCCGGACGGCCTGCACAGAAGGCGTCCTCGATCACCCATTGTCTGAATGCCTCATGCGTTACCAGGGCCGGATCCTTGACACCGAATTGTGCCCCCAGCGCCAGTTCCTTTGGTCCGGTTGCAGGCGCGATACAGTCCACCATGGAATTCGGGAAGGCTCCTTTGGTGTCTATCCATGCTGCAAGGTCGGGATCGGACAGGCGCGCGAGGCAGACCACTGTTTGCCGGAGGATTTCGCCGTTGCCTTGCAGGTTGTCGCAACTGAGCCCGGTAAAAGGCGCGTGACCGGCCGCGCGTCGCAGCCGCAAGGCCGCGACGATGGCACCGAACACCGTGCGGGGGTGATCGGGATGCGCAGCATCGTGCACAATGTCCGGGTGTTCCGCGTCGAAACCCTTCGTGACAGGGTCGGTATAATAACCGCTTTCGGTCACCGTCATGGAAACGATCCGGATGGCGGGATCGGTCATGCGCGCGATCAGGGTCGCGTTGCCGTCTTCGATGGGCAGGTAGTCGATCATCGATCCGACAACTTCGGCGGAAATGTTCTTGGCATCAAGTTCGACCAGCGTCGTCAGGCAGTCCTGTGACAGCAGCTTCTCACGCATTGCGGCATCATACGGCCGCACACCTGCGCCGATAATGGCCCAGTCAAGGGCCTGTCCGGCTTGCATCAGTCGATGCAGATACCAAGCCTGATGCGCACGGTGGAAATTGCCGACGCCGATATGCACAATACCCGGCTTGAGTGCCGAGCGGTTGTAGCGCGGATGGTCAATTGCAAGTTGATCGAGGGTCGCATCCGAAAGGGAGATCAGCTCATCCATTGTCCACCATCCACGTTGTAGGTCTGAGCGACGATGTAATCTGCCGCATCACTGGCCAGAAAGACGGCCATCCCTGTCAAATCGTCGGGGGTGCCCATCCGTCCGTACGGCACGGCGGCGCCGACTTCTTTCTTCTTCTGTCCGGGGGCCTTTTGCTCGTACCTCGCAAAAAATGCGTCCACGCCATCCCAATGTTCCCCGTCCACGACACCCGGAGAAATGGCGTTCACATTGATGCCGTGTCGTATCAAATCGAGACCCGCGGATTGCGTCAGGCTGATGACCGCCGCCTTCGTTGCGCAGTAAACGCCGACAAGAGGCTCGCCGCGACGCCCGGCCTGGCTGGCCATGTTGATGATGCGTCCTTTTACGCCGGCGTCTATCATGTGCCGCGCAACGGCTTGCAGCGGGAAAAGGGTCCCGCCGACGTTGACGTCGAACACCTGCTGGTAGTCTTTGCGCGTGATTTCGACGATTGGCGCGGCTGTAAAAAGTGCGGCGTTGTTGATCAGAATGTCGATCCGGTCAAATGCGTCCACAGTGCTGGCGACGGCCTTGTCGATGCTGGCCTGATCGGTCACGTCCATCTGTACCGCATGGGCGGCGTCGCCCAGCTCTGCAGCGGTTTCACCCGCTCGGTCGAAGTCGATGTCGGCGATGGCGACCTGTGCGCCCTCGGCGATATAGGCTTTGGCAAAAGCCCGCCCGATCCCTCGGGCGGCGCCCGTTATCAGGGCTGATTTTCCAGCCAGGCGCATCAGCTGATCCTAAGGCCCTGGGCGTCGAACTTGTGCATCTGGTTCATCTGGGGCGTCAGGTAGATGGTGTCACCATGCTTGGCCTGGATGTCGCCTGTGATGCGCACTGTGACCATGTCCGCAAGCCCCGTGTCGTGGACATGGATGAACGTGTCGGAGCCGAGGTGCTCTGCAACGCCGACAACTCCCTTCCATGTGCCTTCGGTTTTGCTGACATCGGTGTGCTCGGGTCGAATGCCGATCGTGGCGGCCCCGTGCTTTTGCGCCTCCTCCCCCTTGATGAGGTTCATTTTCGGAGATCCGATGAACCCCGCGACAAACTCGTTGCGCGGGTTGTGGTACAGGTCCAGCGGAGAGCCGACCTGTTCGATGTGACCGGCGCGCAGAACCACGATCTTGTCCGCCATGGTCATGGCTTCGACCTGATCGTGCGTCACGTAAATCATCGTCGTCTTGAGCCGCTCGTGAAGTTCCGAGATCTCGAGCCGCATACCGACACGCAGCGCCGCATCGAGGTTCGACAAAGGCTCATCGAAGAGGAAAGCCGCAGGTTCCCGAACGATCGCACGGCCTATGGCCACGCGCTGCCGCTGACCACCGGACAGTTGCCCGGGACGACGGTCCAGATAGTCCGTCAGGTTCAGCGCCTTCGCCGCGGCTTCGATCCGGCGATTCTGCTCAGCCTCGTCGATCCCGGCCATTTTCATCGGAAAGGCGATGTTCTTGCGTACCGACATATGCGGATAGAGCGCATAGGACTGAAACACCATCGCCAGACCGCGTTTGGCCGGTGGCACATTGGTGGCATCGTTCCCATCGATTTCGATATGGCCTGAGGTAATGTCCTCCAACCCTGCGATCAGACGCAGGAGGGTGGACTTGCCGCAACCGGACGGCCCGACAAAGACCGTGAACTCGCCATCTTCGATTGTGAGATCAAGAGGTGGGATGACTTCGACTTCTCCGAAGCTCTTCGTCACCTGATTGAGTTTGATTTGTCCCATTGGTCTAGGTCCTTATTTCACAGCGCCAAAGGTCAGGCCGCTGACGAGTTGCTTCTGGCTGAACCAGCCAAGGATGAGGATCGGGGCGATGGCCATAGTCGACGCCGCACTGAGTTTCGCGAAGAACAGGCCTTCGGGACTGGAGTAGCTGGCAATGAAGGCCGTCAGTGGGGCCGCGTTGGCTGCCGTCAGGTTCAAGGTCCAGAACGCCTCGTTCCACGCCAGGATGAAGTTCAGGAGCAAGGTCGAGGCGATGCCCGGGATTGCCATTGGCGTCAGGACATACAAGATCTCTTCCTTGAGCGAGGCTCCGTCCATCCGCGCAGCTTCGAGGATCTCACCGGGGATTTCCTTGAAATAGGTGTAGAGCATCCAGACGATGATCGGCAGGTTCATCAGCATCAGGATGACAACCAGCGCGATGCGGCTGTCCAGCAGCCCGTAATTGATGCAGATAAGGTAGATCGGGTACAGAACACCTACTGCGGGGAGCATCTTGGTTGAGAGCATCCAGAGCAGGATATCCTTGGTCCGCCTGGAGGGCACGAAGGCCATGGACCACGCTGCCGGAACTGCGATCATGATCCCGAGAATCGTGGACCCCCCTGCGATGATGATCGAGTTCCACAGGAACTTGGCGTAGTTCGACCGTTCCATAACGGCTGTATAGTTTTCCAGCGTCCAGTCGAACGCGAGGAAAACCGGGGGATCAGCAATCGCTGTGGCTTCGGTTTTAAAGCTGGTCAGGATCGTCCAGAGGATCGGAAAGAAGATCAGCAGGCCGATCGCCCATGCGGCGGTCGTGTTGATGATCTTGCGTTGTTGAGTAACTGCGCGGGCCATGATTTCCTCCTCACGCGTCCAGGTTCTTGCCGACGATGCGCATCAGGAAGATGGCAACGATATTGGCGAGAATGATTGCGTAGACACCACCCGCCGAGCCGAGGCCGACGTTCTGGCTTTCGAGCACGCGCTGGAAAATCAGGTAGGTGAGCGTGCGCGTTCCGAAGGCACCCCCAGTGGTCACGAAGATCTCGGCGAAGATCGCCAGAAGGAAGATCGTCTGGATCAGCAGCACGATGGTGATCGCACGGCTGAGATGCGGCAGGGTGATGTAGGCAAAGCGCTTCAAAGGCGGTGCGCCGTCCATCTCGGCAGCTTCGAGTTGCTCGCTATCCAGCGACTGGATCGCCGTCAGCAGGATTAGCGTCGCGAAGGGCAGCCATTGCCAGGACACGATCATCACGATCGACGTCATTGATGCTTCAGACAGCCAGGAGACGGGTTCTGCCCCAAAAAACCGCCAGAGGTGCGACAGCAGCCCATTAGTCGGATCCATGAACATGTTCTTCCAGACCAGTGCGGACACAGTCGGCATGACAAAGAAAGGTGCGATTACGAGGATACGGACAATCCCTTGGCCCCACATTGGCTGATTCAGGAGGATCGCAAGCAGCACCCCGAGGACGATGGTGATGAAAAGTACGCCTCCAACGATCGTGAGCGTGGCCACGACAGACGGCCAGAACGCGCTTGAACTGACAAAACGAACGTAGTTGTCAAAACCGACCCACCCAAGATCACCGCCGCGCAGCGGCAGGTACTGCTTGAACGAGAAGAGCAGGGTCATGGTCAGCGGGACGAGCATCCATCCAAGGAGCAGGATCACTGCCGGCGCCATCATCAGGCGCGCCGCTGATCTGGAGTGTTTGGTAGCCATTGGGCGTACCTCCTCTGTTGATCGCCAAAGGCTATCTTAAAGCAGGATAGAAATTTGGAGATGGTTTGGTCCCGGGGAGCACTGAGGGAGGGGTGTGCCCCCCGGGAAGAGGAGCGCTTAGCGGTAGCCAGCGGCTTCCATGGCGTCGTTGGTCAGGGCTTGTGCCTTGGCCAAAGCTTCTTCGACAGTCTGTTGGCCTGCGTAGGCCGCCGAGAATTCCTGGCTCACTTCTGTGGCGATGCCGGCGAACTCGGGGATCGCTGCAAACTGAATGCCGACATAGGGCACAGGGTCCACGGTCGGGTTGTTTGGATCAGCTGACAGGATCGAGTCGAGTGTCATCTGAGCAAAGGGGATGTCCTTGTAGTTCGGGTTCTCGTAAAGCGAGATCCGCGCCCCGGGAGGAACATTGGCCCAGCCTTCGTTTTCCGCAACCAGCTCGATGTAGCTGGTCGATGTTGCCCATTCGATGAACTCTTTCGCTGCCGCTTCTTTCTGGGTCCCGGAAGGAATTGCGAGTGCCCATGCCCAGAGCCAATTGGCGTTCTTGCCAAGACCGGTGTTCGGTGCGAGTGCGAAGCCAACGCTGTCCGCCACTTCGGAATCTTCGGGATTGGTCACGAAAGACGCCGCAACTGTTGCGTCGATCCACATGCCGCACTTGCCCTGCTGGAACAGGTTCAAGTTCTCGTTGAATCCGTTTGTGGCATATCCGGTGGGACCCGACTCATCCATCGTGCCCTTGTAGAAGCTGAGTGTGTTGGCCCAGGCCTCTGTGTCGAACTGGGCGTTCCAGTCCTCGTCGAACCAGCGGGCACCGAAGGAATTGGACATTGCGGTGATAAAGGCGCCGCCTTCACCCCACCCGGCTTTGCCGCGCAGACAGATGCCGTTGATGTCGGCATCCCGATCTGTCATCGCAGCGGCGGCCTCACGGATGAATTCCCAAGTTGGGGATTTGGGCATTTCCAGACCGGCCGCTTCCATCAGGTCGGTGCGGTACATGATCATCGAGCTTTCGCCATAGAACGGAGCGGCGTAGAGCGTGCCATCGTGGCTGAGACCACCGCGCATGGCGGGTAGAATGTCATCGACGTTGTAATCATCTGAAAGATCGTCGAGGGCCACAAGCCAGCCGTTCGCACCCCAGATCGGTGCTTCGTACATGCCGATGGTCATGATATCGAACGAACCGCCCTTTGCGGCGATATCCGTGGTGACGCGCTGACGCAGCACGTTTTCTTCCAGTGTGACCCACTCGACTGTGTGGCCGGTTTTGTCGGTGAAATCCTGTGTCAGACCCTGCATACGGATCATGTCGCCGTTGTTCACAGTGGCGATGACAAGGTTCTCGGCGTGTACGCTGCTGCCTGCGACGACCGTCAACGCAGTTGCAGCAAGAAATGCTTTCTTGAGAGCCATCCTGAAAGTTCCTCCTCGTTGGATGATGTCGACCACTGTATCCAGCGCGGTAACGCGAAGTCAATTAAAAATTATCGCGCGTAAAATTTATGACATGCCTATCTTTTAGTCGCTTATGCCGAGTCTCGCATTATCAAACGGCCATCAAAAAGCGTTTCTGTCCGTTCGGACCCGTTTTCCTCGGAGTTCAGGATGCCGAACAACGTATTCACCGCACGATTCGCGATGGCCTCGTAGTCCTGGGCAATCGTGGTCAAAGGCGGGCATGTAAACCGCGAAAATGGATGATCGTCGTGCCCCGCAATGCGCAGTTCGCAGTTCGAGCCATGCCCGACGCGAATATCGCGGGCATAGGCAGCAGCCAGTACGCCAATCGCCAAGCGGTCGTTGCTGCACAGGATCGTGTTCGTTCGAAATGCCCTGTCCGAGAGCATTCTGCCGCCTTCAAGGCTTCCAATCTCCTCGAAGTTCCAGCCTTCTCCTTCGGCTTGGTAAATCTCCGGGGTCTGCCCGTGGCGTTCCATACTTTCGATGTAGGCTTGCCGACGCTTGTTCGCGTTCGGGTTGGATGGTGACTTCATCTCGAAAAAGCACGGCGGCTCGCCACTTCGGCACAGGTACTCGACCATCAGGTCGATGCTCTGCGCGTTGTTCGTCCCGACGAAGGCCTGCCCGACATCGTTGATGTTTGCGTCGAACAGAACCATGGGGAAATCAGCATCGAAAGCCTTTATGGCTTCTTTCTCCGACAATCGACCGAACGGGGCCAGCAACACGCCGGCAGGCTTCAGTGACCGTAGAGAGCTCAGATTGTCCCTCTCCATCGCGGGTGTCCCGTGAGAGCTGAGCAGGATGGGGCTGTACCCTGCATCGATACAGGCCAGTTCGACGCGTCGCGCAATCTCGGAGAAGAAAGGGTCTGCAAGGTTGGGTACGACGACCCCAAGGTTCTTGGTTTTGCGCCGGTTCTGATTTATCGCGAAGACATTCGGTTGATAGTCATGCTTGTCAAGCGCGGCTTCGATCTTCTTGCGGGTCGTGGCGCGGACGCTGTCGGGATCATTAAAGTACTTCGAAACTGTCGGGCGAGAAATTCCGCTAACGGCTGCGAACTCTTCCATGTTTCGAATTTTGCGGTCTGTCATTTTCCAATCAAGTCGTAAAGATCACGCGCGGTAAGTTATGTAACGTTATCCGTGCAGTCTTTGCGGAGTCAAGTTGGCGCGACCGCCGATAAAAAAGCCGACATAAACATAAAGAGAGCCCCACAGCGTGTTCTAAGCGCCAGAACAAGTTCTGCCCCGCAGGCGGCCGACGCGTTGTTGCATACAACAACCGGACAAGGGCACAGATCTGCAATATCGCGGGCGATATCGCGGCCCTGCCATGCGTTCATGGCCCCCGTGTCCGCACCGATAGCATCTGCCCAAGCCCAAAGCTGGAATGAAAGCGCAATACCAAGACCCGTGACCGCTTCTCAGGCGGCAACAGGTCGGTCGTCCGTTTTCCGGTTTTCAGTACGAGAAGACTGCACTCTCTCCGTGCAAATGGAACGCGATCGAGGGCTGCCCAATCTTGCCGCGGTGGGGTTCGCCGCAGGCGAGCAGGCCATCAGTCATTAGCGTGCGCATGATGACGGAGACGGTCTGTGCCCACTATCCGGTCTTGCGCGCGATTTCCGCCTTGGCGAGCCCACTTGCGTGCATCATCATCGACAGGAGATGGCGCTCGTTGTCGGCGCGCATACCGATTTGGTTGGAGCCGCGCGAGGCAGTTTCCATATGTGGTTCCCTCGCGATTTGCTTGGCATCCAATCACATCGCCGTCCCAAGCTCCCGCCGACGAGCGCAGGAAGATGGTCCGTAAAAAGGTATCTGGCGATAGATGAAGCAACATCGTTTAAAAGGTCAAAGAAGCGGTTCTGACACGCATGCGCGCATGAAAAAGGGATCGCTAAATCTCTCGATATGATGTCGGAAGCGGGTCGGTGTTAGCAAAAGTAGCAGGCAAGTTTTTCAAGTACTCACTACTTCGGAAACGATTGCAGGCATGTTTGCAATCGGTGGACGCGGTGGGCTGAAAAAGCTCAAGGAAAAAGGGCCAAAGCTGCCGCAGACTTCGGAGCCACGATCAGAACAAGGCCTGCAGTGCGATCCGTCATTCTAAACACGGGTGAAGCATGGCGCGCGCGGTACCGACGCGTCCCAAGATATCCGATCCACCACCTGTTGGGTTGGCGGGTATGCCGACCGGTCGGGCGGTGCTTACCGGCAACCCGGCAAAACCTTTCGGCCCCATCTATGAGAAGCCGATCTAGAACTTGACAGCCCCTTTTTCCACCGATGACATCGCACACTCTATCGCATTTGGATTACTCGGTGCGGATACGGCCGCGAGAGGCCAACCGCATACGAAAAAACTGGACAACGATCATGAGTTTCAAGACTGTTCCCACCACGCCCATTGCAGGGCAAAAACCCGGAACTTCGGGGTTGCGCAAGAAGACTGCTATCTTCCGCCAGCCAGGGTACCTTGAGAATTTCGTCCAATGCATTTTTGATGGCACGGGTGGCGCAACCGGCAAGACCTACGTGCTCGGCGGTGACGGCCGGTTCTTCAATGCTGACGCCATTCATGTGATCATCCGGATGGCGGCCGCAAACGGGGCCGCGCGCCTGATTGTGGGTCAAGACGGGATCCTGTCTACACCCGCCGTGTCCAACCTGATCCGAAAATACGAGACTGACGGCGGTATCATCCTGTCCGCGAGCCACAATCCCGGCGGAGAAGACGGGGATTTCGGGGTAAAGTTCAACGCTGCGAACGGAGGGCCTGCTCCTGAAAAAATCACCGACGCCATCTACGCCCGTACACAGAAAATCACCGAGTTTCAGATCGCCGAGGCATCAGCATGCCCCATCGATCAGATTGGCCAATTTTCCTTGGGTGCGACACAGATTGACGTGATTGACCCCGTGCAGGACTATGAAGACCTGATGCGCGTACTGTTTGATTTTGCGGCGATCCAGGCACTCTTCGCAGGTGGGTTCCGCATATGTTTCGATGCGATGCATGCCGTCACCGGACCATACGCAAAACGGATCCTCGAGGGCACACTCGGTGCCCCGGTCGGATCCGTGATAAATGCGCTTCCCTCGCCGGATTTCGGCGGTGGGCATCCCGACCCCAACCCGGTCTGGGCGCATGAACTCGTCTCCGCGATGTCGGGCCCAGATGCACCCGATTTCGGGGCTGCGTCGGATGGCGATGGGGATAGGAACATGATCATGGGTAAAGATACGTTCGTGACGCCCTCGGACAGCCTCGCGCTGCTGACGGCCCATGCGCATCTTGCACCAGCCTACGCCGGCAACTTCACCGGTGTGGCGCGGTCGATGCCAACAAGCCAGGCGGTGGACCGTGTGGCCGAGCGGCTGGGCATTCCCTGTTTCGAGACACCCACCGGCTGGAAGTTCTTCGGCAACCTGCTGGATGCGGGCAAGGCGACGCTGTGCGGAGAAGAAAGTGCCGGAACCGGCTCGAACCATATTCGCGAGAAGGACGGGCTTTGGGCTGTGCTTTTGTGGCTCAACATCCTCGCACGCGACGGCCGTAACATCGTCCAATTGCAAAAGGATCATTGGCGCAGCTTCGGGCGCAATTATTACTCGCGCCATGATTATGAAGAGATCCCAACAAAGGCAGCAACTGGGCTGATGACTGCATTGCGCGCGAGCTTGCCGGACCTGGCGGGAAAGACCGCCGGGGGCCTGATCATTCTGGGCGCCGATGACTTTTCCTATGCGGACCCGGTTGACGGGAGCCTGACCGAGGCGCAAGGCGTGCGTATCCGGTTCGAAGGCGGGTCCCGGGTGGTTCTGCGGTTGTCCGGAACGGGTACGCAAGGGGCCACGTTACGGGTATACCTTGAACGTTTTGTTCCAGCGGATGGTGATCATGCCATGAATGTGCAAGACGCGCTCAGCCCGGTCTTGGCCGCTGCAGAGACGCTTGCGCAGATCTCACACCATACCGGGCGGGACAAGGCCGACGTCATTACCTGAAAGGCGCAGGGCGGGGGAATCCGGGATTGATGCCCGTTTCGAAAAAGGAGCAGTCTTCCGCCACTTTTCAAGTATTTGCCTGTGGGCCATTGAGCACAACACGCAAACCCATCGACAGCTGACTTGGCAGAAAACTGGTGCCGCTGAAGGGACTCGAACCCCCGACCCCATCATTACGAATGACGTGCTCTACCATCTGAGCTACAGCGGCGTTTTGGTGACGCGCGTCCTAGCACCGAGTTTCAGGAAGCGGAAGCCCTATTTTTCTCCATGGTGTCCGCGTCGGACGCCTCGGCGGCATCGGCGTTTGGGGTGATGTCAACGACGTTGCTGTCAGCCGGCTCATCCGCGCCTTTGTCGTCCTCCAGAAGACCTACGATCAGCGGCAGCATTTCAGCCGATCCCGCCGAGCTGCCCTCGTCTTCCGCAGGCTCAACCCATGCGAGACTGTCGAAGGCATCGCAGTTGTTGCACACCGGAACCCAGCTGCTGTGTATCTTGTTGCAGTTCCCACACGTCCACTGGGGTCCTCTCGACGCCGTCACGGCCTTGGCAAGCCATCCACGAACCACCGCATCGGATCCGCCTTCGCCGCGTTCAATGGCGGCCATGATGGTCAGAGACCGGGCGGTCGGTGCGGTTTCATAGAGGTCTCCCAACGCCCGACGGGCTGCTGGAAAATCCTCTGCTGCGATGAACAATTCCGCCATCACGAGCTTCGATTCCAGATGATTTGGGTTGGGCTTGACCAACTGCTCGAAGCGTTTGATTCGTGCAGCTTCCGTTTCCTTCGGATCGATTTCGGCATAGGCTGCCGCCAGTTCCGGATGTGGGGCTTCCGCCCAGGCTTTCTTGATGGTTTTGGCCGCCGCCCGACCTTGCCCTGCAGCGGTTTGGGTCCGAGCGGTCAGGGCCGCCGCAGGCACGAACGACGGTGACAGTTTGTTGGCATCCGCGGCAAGCGTCGTCGCCTTGGCGGTATCACCGGACGCGATGCAGTCTTCAGCCTCGCAGTAGGCAAGGACAGCATCACGGCGCTTGTGAACATCGCGCGGCAGGGTGCCCGACTTAAGTTTTGCTGCCAGGGTCTTGCGTGCCCCTGCCCAATCCTCGGCTCCGGCCTGCAGACGCAACAGTGTATCCTGCATTTCCGCGTTTCGCGGTTTTAAGGCGAACGCTTTCTGAGCCAGCGCGTAGGCGGTCGCGGTATCGCCTTCGTCAAGCTTCTGGGAGAGTAATCCCCGCACACCGATGAACTTCGTCTGATCCTCGGTAAGCATGGATTTATAGACCTCGGAAGCCTTTTGCTTGTCACCGGAGCTCTCCGCAGCCTGCGCCATCAGAAGGTTCGTCAATTCCGGACGGTGCAGATAGCGCTCTGCCCGCATCGCCTTCGACATCGCGGTGCGCGGATCACCGGCTGCAAGGGCATTCATGCCTTGGGCCATGGCTTCGAACCCCTTGCGCTCCCGATTGCGGCTGAAATAACGGGAAATGGCAGTTTCATCGCCGTTCAGAAATTTCAAACATGCCAAGATGAGCCCGGCAAGTTTGAAAAGAAGCCACGCGGACCCCAGCAGAACGAGCATCAGGATGACCGCCGCCAAAGGCGTCAGTGTGAATTCCGTCGCTGCAACGGTTATCCGGATCGTTTCACCGGTTTCCGAAAGAAATGTTGCCCCGAAGGTCAACGCCGCGACTAGCACGACAAACAGAAGAATTTTAATCAATGACCAAAGCATGTGCGCGCCCTCAGTTCGAAATCAGTTCAGCGGCGAGCGCGTCACGCGCGGCCACGGCATCGACGCGGGCTTGCGCGTCAGCGATCCAGTCAGCCATCGCGGCCTGCCCTTCGGCGGGCAAGGTCGCAAGTTCGGTCAGGACGACGTCGAATTGTGCACTGGAGACAGCTTCCTGAGCGCGTGCCAGAACGGCATCCGGGTCATCACCCTCGCGGGCCTCGAGCGATCGTGCACCCACCTGCGCCTGAAGGAAGGCCATGAAACGATCGGTCGGCGCATCGCCGACGGTGACTTTCAACGACTCGCTCAATCCGGCGCGCGCCGCTGCGGGAAACCCGCGCTGCAACTCCAACACGGTCGAAACGCCGGTCTCAGAAACGGCCGTAAGCGCATCGGGCACCGGGACGGTGATGCTCGCCAGCGACGGCGCCAGCGGTGTACCACTTTCCAAAGCGGACGTTATGTTCGCCAAAGCGGCGCGATTGGTTGCCTCGTCCACGGCGGCTTGCGTTTCCTGCTGCAAGGCGCCGGCCCGGTTGCGCACCTCGTCCATCTCAGCCCGTGCTTGTGCAGCCATCTCTTGCAGCTGGGCCTGCATCTCGGCGTTTGCGTTTTGCTGTTCCTGAAGCCGCGCTTGAAGGGCCGCAACTGCCGCGCTGCTCGCGTCTGAGCTTTCAACGGGCATTTCGGCTATTGCGTCCAATTCCGATTGCATTCCAGACAAGAGCCCGGTTTGCGCTTCGATTTCGGACTGGAGTTCACCGACCTCGGCCTGAACTTCTACAATGGTCGTCTGTACGGCGGCAAGTCCATCGCCGAGCGGGCCGATGCGTGGATCTTCGGTGTTCATGTCGGACACCAGACCGCGCACGGAGGCGATCTGGTCTTCCAATGCGCTGATCTGCGCACGCTCTTCTTCAAATGTTTCGACATCCCCAGCGGACAGGACACCCTGATCAATCAAATAGTAGCACAATCCGAAACCGAGGCCTGCGGCGACGACACCGCCGAGGAACGGCGCGAAGAATCCGCTGCGCTTTTCCTGCTGCGGTGCGACCGCCGCGGGAGGCGTTTCGTTCCGGGCGACGTCTGGCTCGAGCTCCGGTTCTGGGCCGTGTATGGTGTCGTTTTCGGTCGCGGCATCGACCTTGTCCGACGCAGCTTCGGTTGCCTCGTTAACGAGTTCGGCGTCCTCGATCTCAGGTTCCTCGGACGCCTCGTGGGGTTTCCCGTCTCGGTCGGCGACCATATCGTCGGTCTCGCTGGAGCTAAGGTCGGTTTCGGTATCGTCTGGCCCAAGTGGTGTCTCCGGTTCAACGTCGGTGGGATCGCGATCTCCAGCCTTCGCAGACGTGTTTTGCGTTGTCTCAGGCGCGTTGGCGTCTGTCTCCAATCCGTCGGGCGTCTCGGTTTCGGGTTTCGACTTTGGATCAGACACAGGGGGCATCCTCATACAACTTCCTGGGGCCGTGCGAATCCTCCAACCCAGAAACGCACCAGCGACATGCTAACCAGACGCCCCTCCCGTCTCAAGGCGAATGGCCTTTAATTCTTGACAGAGCAGCGCGTGCAGCGCCTTGGCGTCAGGGCGCGCGGCAGTTTTGCACACCGCGTAGCGCCCGTCTGTCACCTGTTTTGAAACGGCTTTGCTCAGGCAAATCAGATGCGCCTTTGGGGCAGACGGACAGGCGGCCCGGAAAAGCGCTGCCGTCCGGGGCGAGAACAGCGGAACGAGCGAGGGTGTGTTCCCTGTCAGTACGCTCAGAGCCTCCGGCGTCAGCGGACGGGCCTGTTGAGTGTAGAGGCAAAGCGCGCGGCAGGACTTGCCTGCACCGATCAGGCGCGCAGTGACATCGCCCCGCGTATGCGCCCCGTGGATGTGGACAAACGGGCCCGGCGCGTGCGCCGCCATTTGCACCAGATCATCGGCGGTGCCGCGCGCGCTCCGGGCATCGAACCCGGCAGCACGCGCCGCTTGCGCGGTCCTGTCCCCGACGCAGAGCGCCTTTTGACCGCGTGTTCCTCCGTCTTGCGCGACCAGTGCCGCAACGCCGTTCTCTGACGTGAAAAGAAGTGTCTCTTGCGGTAAAATCGCCTCCGACAAACGGTGAAAATCCATTTCGAGCAAGGGGCTGAACACCGCGCGCGTGCTGTCGGGCAGCGTCTTCGCAAATCGCTCTGACTGTGCTTGGGCACGGGTCAGGATCACGGGGACGCGGTGTTGTGCGGACATGGTCCCGGTGTTACCTGCGGTCTGACCACCACGCAAGGTGCCCGCATGAGCCACGAACTGACCGTTTTAGGGATAGAAAGCAGTTGCGATGATACCGCAGCAGCAATTCTGCGCACGCGTTCAGACAGTGCTCAGGTTGCCTCGTCGGTCGTGTTTGGTCAGACGGAAGTGCACGCGCCATACGGCGGTGTCGTCCCGGAGCTTGCAGCCCGTGCCCATGTTGAAAAACTTGATCTTGCCGTCACCGAAGCCCTGAACAGGGCAGAAATGCAGCTCGCCGATATCGACCTCATTGCCGTAACTGCAGGCCCGGGCCTGATTGGCGGGGTTCTGTCCGGCGTAATGCTTGCAAAAGGCCTATCGGTGTCGACAGGCATTCCTTTCATTGGTGTGAACCACCTTGCAGGACATGCCCTGACCCCGCGGTTTACGGACGATTTCGTGTTTCCCTACCTGATGCTCTTGGTGTCGGGCGGGCACTGCCAGTTTCTGCGCGTTGACGGGGCCGAGGCGTTCGTGCGTCTGGGGGGTACGATCGACGACGCCCCGGGGGAGGCATTCGACAAAACAGCAAGATTGCTTGGGCTGCCGCAGCCCGGGGGTCCGGAGGTGGAGTCTGCTGCAAAAGCCGGCGATCCGACCCGATATACGTTTCCCCGCCCGCTGTTGGATCGGGCCGGGTGCGATATGTCCTTCTCGGGGCTCAAGACCGCCCTGTTGCGCGCGCGCGACGCGATCGTGGCAGACAAGGGTGGGATGACATCGCAGGATCGCGCCGATTTGTGTGCAGGGTTTCAGGCTAGCATTGTCGATGTCCTGATTGAAAAGTCACATCGTGCGCTTGCAAACTGTCCGGAGGTCACCGGGTTTGCGGTTGCAGGCGGCGTGGCCGCAAATCAGGCCGTTCGAGCGGGTCTTGAGGCCCTGGCAATGGCTTCGAATGTTCCGTTTGCGGCCCCGCCGCTGAAGTTCTGCACCGACAACGCCGCAGTTATCGCCTGGGCCGGGGCGGAAGCATACCGCGCCGGACAACGGTCGGACCTAGGCCTGTCGGCACGCCCGCGATGGCCGCTGGACCAGACGGCTCCAGCGCTTCTTGGGTCCGGCAAAAAAGGGGCGAAGGCATGATCCGGGTCGATATCACGGGCGCAGGCGCTTTCGGGTCTGCCCTGGCGATTGCGTTGGCGCGCGCCGGGCGTGAGGTGACCCTTTGGGCGCGCGATGCAGAGCAAGCCGAGGCAATGACCCGCACCCGCCGTGTTGCCCGGCTCCCGCAGGTCACGTTGCCGGAGGATGTGGTGGTAACGGCCGATCCCGATGCTCTGACCGCGCAAACCCGGCTTCTTGCCGTGCCGATGCAGGCGCTGTCGGGTCATGTGACGGCGGTTCCTGCGCCGGCGGGTACAGCCTTGGTTGCATGTTGCAAGGGCCTTGATCTGGCAACAGGGCAGGGGCCGACCGCAGTGATCCGAAAAAATTGCCCGGATGCGGCTCCAGCCATCCTCACCGGCCCCAGTTTCGCGGCGGACATCGCCCGCGGCTTGCCCACGGCCCTGACATTGGCCACGCCGGAGGCCGCGCATGCGAAAGTGCTGCAGCGCGCGCTTTCGACAGATGTGCTGCGTGTGTATCGAACCTCCGATACCGTCGGCGCCGAACTTGGCGGGGCACTGAAGAACGTTGTCGCTATCGCCGCAGGTCTCGTGATCGGCGCGGGTCTGGGCGAGTCCGCGCGCGCCGCGCTCATGACCCGCGGGTTTGTGGAGATGCAGCGCTTCGCTTTGGCCATGGGCGCACGGTCGGATACGTTGCTCGGCCTCTCGGGTTTCGGAGACATGGTTCTGACAGCCACGTCTACGCAATCCCGGAACTTTCTGTTTGGGAAGGCTCTTGGAGCCGGGGAGGATTTGCCCCAGGGGCTGACCGTGGAAGGGCGTGCCACTGCGGCGGCCGTAGCGCAGCTTGCGGCGGAGCACGGCCTCGACATGCCGATCTGCACGATGGTATCGGCAGTTCTGGACGAGACATTGACACTGCGCGAGGCGATGGAACGCCTTTTGTCCCGAGATCTACGAGAGGAATGATATGCTGATTGCCCTGACCGCCATCGACAAACCCGGGGCGCTTGAGCTTCGCAAAGCCAACCGCGAGGCGCATGTCGCGTATCTGAAAGCGTCGGGCGTGGTGCAGCAGGCTGGTCCGTTCCTGTCCAACACCGGCGAGATGTGCGGATCTCTGATCATCCTCGACGTGGAAGACATGGAGGCCGCTCAGGCTTTCGCCGCGGGCGATCCCTACGGCAAAGCCGGATTGTTTGAGAGTGTGGAACTGCGCCATTGGAACCGGGTGATCGGCTGATGCAATACTGGCTGTTCAAGTCCGAGCCCGACACGTGGTCATGGGATCAACAGGTCGCCAAGGGCGATGTTGGCGAGGAATGGGATGGCGTGCGCAACTACCAGGCACGTAATTTCATGCGCGAGATGAAGCTGGGGGACAAAGGCTTCTTCTATCACAGCCAGAAGGACAAAGCCGTCGTCGGTACGGTCGAAGTCTGCGCTGAGATACATCCCGACAGCACCACCGACGATCCACGCTGGGAGTGCGTCGATATCCGCGCGCTTGGCCCCTTTGTACGGCCTGTGACCTTGCAGGAGATCAAGGGAACCGAGGCGTTGGCCGAGATGGTTCTGGTCAACAACTCACGCCTGTCCGTACAGCCCGTGACCGAGGCCGAATGGCGGATCGTGTGTGAGATGGGCGGGGTTGCACCTCAATAACTGCTGCACGCGATTTTACTGGGGTTTTTGTTTGAACATTCCCGGAAACGCGCCTTGTACGTACCTAGGGTCTAAAAGACAGCCTGCGGAAAATGATGCAAAGCAGCTGGTGGTTGACGCGTACGCAAACTGAAAAATGGCGATTGGCATACCATGAAGTCGTGATCCATCGTTCGTGGGGTCGAAGCTAATTGGAACAAACAAAATAGTCGCAGCTACTACTTGGAGTAAGGGAACAAGCTTGAAACCGAAGCTTCCATCTCGAACCAAAGAACCGTGAGGTCCGTGTTTGAAGCGCATTGCTTGCATCAAGAAGACCATCAACCAAGACAGTCCAAGAATGGCTATCAGCTTTTGAATAACAATGGTTGCCGCTAAAGCGTCTACTGCTTCAGGGTTGCCATAAAACTCGTCGAGTTTCGCGAAGTGGGCCTGCCAAGCTTCCAAGCGGAACAGGTCGCGAGGGTTTTCAGCGACGAAAGCGGTCGTTTCGAGCGGGTAAGCGAGGCTAAGCAGAAACACACCAAGCAAGCACAGCCAAACCCGCGCTAA
Organism: Tropicimonas sp. S265A; assembly: GCF_049800835.1. Lineage (NCBI taxonomy): Bacteria > Pseudomonadati > Pseudomonadota > Alphaproteobacteria > Rhodobacterales > Roseobacteraceae > Tropicimonas > Tropicimonas sp. S265A. Next base: position 169,250 of record NZ_JBNAFU010000003.1, on the reverse strand, counting down.
GCTTTTTTTCGGTGGAGGATGCATCGCGCCGCTCTTGTTTTTCGATTGGGCCAGTCCAGCGGCCGTCGGGTTTGATCATAGTGGTATAGATGAATGGGGCTTCAGCATGGCGGCGAAACCCGTATTTTCCTTGCACCTTTGTCGCAGTTTCATCGGAATCCGTGGCGCGCGGGTGGTTGCTTCCCTATCTTTGCCGCATCTGGCAAGAGGAGGCTGTCACGCGAGTGTGACACGGCGTGCCATCGGGTCCGGTTGACCTTTCGGCTGCTGAAACCGCCAAACTTGGCCAAGGAGGACACGCGATGATTCCAGAGATTGGTCAATTTGCCCTGATGCTGGCGCTGGCCGCCGCGCTTGTGCAGTCGGTGTTGCCGATCCTCGGCGCGTCACGCGGCAAGGTGATGTGGATGCAAAGCGCCATCCCTACGGCGTTGGTGCAGTGTTTTCTTCTGGCCGTTGCATTTGCAGCGCTGATGCGATCCTTCATCGTTTCGGACTTCACAGTCGTGAATGTCGTTGCGAACTCTCACTCTCTCAAGCCGATGCTCTACAAGGTCGCCGGAACATGGGGCAGTCACGAAGGTTCCTTGCTGCTTTGGGTGTTGATACTTGCGATTTTCGGAGCCGGGGTCGCCTTGCTCGGCAAGAATATTCCCGCAAGCCTAAAGGCGCGCACGCTGTCCGTGCAGGCATGGATATCGGTCGGGTTTCTATCCTTCATGATTTTCACGTCGAACCCGTTCGACCGGATGTATCCGCCGCCGATGGACGGAAATGACCTCAACCCGCTGTTGCAGGATATCGGCCTCGCGCTGCATCCCCCGCTGTTGTACCTTGGTTATGTTGGCTTCTCGATCGTGTTCTCCTTCGCCGTGGCTGCGCTTATTGAAGGCCGCGTTGACCCGGCGTGGGCCCGCTGGGTCCGCCCCTGGACCCTGGCGGCCTGGATCAGCCTGACCGGCGGCATCGCACTTGGCTCCTGGTGGGCCTATTACGAGCTTGGCTGGGGCGGCTGGTGGTTCTGGGACCCGGTAGAGAACGTCTCGTTCATGCCATGGCTTTTGGGCACGGCCCTGTTGCACTCCGCAATCGTGACCGAGAAACGCGACACGTTCAAAAGCTGGACGATCCTCCTGGCGATCCTGACCTTCTCTTTATCCTTGCTGGGCACGTTCATCGTGCGGTCTGGCTTGCTGACATCGGTGCACGCGTTTGCGGTGGATCCGGAGCGCGGCGTCTACATTCTGGGCTTGCTTGGCATTTCGATCGGGGGGTCGCTGGCGCTCTACGCATGGCGCGCACCTCAACTTGAAGGTGGTGGTCTTTTCACGCCGATCTCCCGAGAGGCAGGTTTGTTGATGAACAACCTGTTGCTGGCTACGGCGACAGCGGCAGTGCTATTCGGCACCCTGTACCCGCTGTTTCTGGAGGCCATAACCGGCGACAAGATCTCCGTCGGCCCACCTTTCTTCAACGCGGCCTTCATACCGCTGATGCTGCCTCTGGTGTTCCTGATGGGACTGGGCCCGTTCATGAGTTGGAAACGCGCGGATTTGCCGGGGGCTTTGCAGCGCCTCAAGCTTGCGATGGCGGTGGCCCTGGCAGCAGCGCTGTGGGCATGGTGGCGCGATACGGATGGCCCGGTGATGGCGATCATAGCCATGGGTGTGGGCGGCTGGTTGTTCATCGCCTGCGCACGGGAGTGGACGTCTCGGATCAAGCTGGGAGCGGTTCCGTTTGCCGAAAGCATACGCCGTGCGAGAAACCTGCCGCGTGCAGCCCACGGTATGACGCTCGCGCATATGGGTGTGGCCCTGTTGATCCTCGGCATGGTCGGGTCCTCTGCCTGGAAAGAAGAGCAAGTGCTCTTTGCGGGTCCGGGCACCGTCGTCGAGGTCGCTGGGTTCGAAGTGCGGTTTGACGGTGTCGCGCGCGTGCGCGGGCCGAACTACGTGTCGGACATGGGCAGCCTGACAGTCTTCCGCGACGGAGAGATGATCACGACCCTAGATCCGGAGCGCCGCTGGTACCCGGTGGCACAGATGCAGACGACCGAAAGCGCCATCCGCTCCACGCTCGCAGGGGATCTCTACGTCACGATCGGAGAGCCAGCAGCGGACCAGGCGTCAGGCCAGTGGACCTTGCGGGTTCTGTATGAGCCGTTCGTCAATTTTCTCTGGATCGGAACAGTGTTCCTTGTGATCGGCGGGTGCTTCTCGCTTACGGACCGCCGCTTGCGTGTGGGTGCACCGCGCCGGTCAAAGGCGGCCCCGCCGCCGCAAGCCACCCCTGCGGAGTAGGTCATGAAACGCATCTTGCTGTTCCTGCCGGTTGCGATTGTCGGCGTCCTGTTCGGGTTTTTCTATTGGGGCCTGAACCCCGACCGTGATCCCAATGCAATCCCGTCGGTGCTGATCTCGCAACCGGCACCGCAATTCGACCTGCCAGCGGTCGAGGGTACGGCAACACCGGGCTTGTCGGTTGCCGATATCAAATCCGCTGGAGAGCCAGTGCTCGTCAATGTCTTCGCGTCGTGGTGCGTGCCCTGTCGGGCGGAGCACGTCGTTCTGACCAGACTGGTTGAACAGGATGGCGTGCGGCTGATGGGAATAAACTACAAGGACAAACCGGCAGATGCAGCGGCATGGCTGGATGAACTTGGAAATCCGTACGAGCGTATTGGCTCGGACTTCTCGGGCCGTGTCGGCATCGAATGGGGGCTTTCCGGCGTTCCGGAAACCTTCGTGATCGATACAAACGGGACCGTCGTCTATCGCTATGTCGGACCGATTGTTGACACCGGCGCGGTGGACGACATCAAAACGGCCTTGCAGCAGGCGCGCGCCCAAGCCGGTGGGGGCGTCTGATGATCAGCCGGATCCTGCTTGTTTTCGCGATGCTTTGCGGCCTTTCGGTGCCGGGCCTTGCCGTGCAGCCGGACGAAATCCTCGCGGACCCGGCTCTGGAGGAACGCGCGCGAGAGATCTCCAAGGAATTGCGCTGCGTGGTCTGCCAGAACGAGCCGATCGACAGTTCGAACGCCGGGGTTGCGCGCGATCTGCGCTTGTTGGTCCGCGAGCGTTTGGTTGCAGGCGATAGCGATGAGCAGGTGCTCGATTATATAGTGGCCCGCTATGGGGACTACGTGCTGTTCCGGCCGCCCTTCAAACCGTCTACATACGCGCTGTGGATCGGTCCGTTTGCCATTATGGCGCTGGGCGGGATCGGTGTGGCGGTGATGCTGGCGCGTCGTCCCAGACGTATCGACGCTGGTGCCGTCGCGCTGAGCGCCGAAGAAGAGGCGGCGGTAGATGCGCTGCTCGATGAAAAGAACGAGGGACGACAGGGATGATCTGGGCAATTGGCGGTGGTCTTGCGGCGCTGACGGCGCTGGCCTTTCTGGTGCCGGTCTTTCGCCGCCGCCGCGCGATGCTGGGTCGGGACGAAAGCGCGCTGGAGATTTTCAAGGATCAATTGTCGGAGGTTGACCGGGATGCCGCGCGCGGGTTGATCTCGGGCGATGAAGCCAAGGCCGCCCGCTCCGAGATCAAGCGCCGTATGCTCACCCTGACCCGGTCGTCCGGCGATGCACCCGCAAGTGATGGAAGCGGCGGCACAGCTTTGATGATTGTTGCTGCGCTTGCGATCCCGGCGATGGGCTTCTGGCTCTATTCCATTCGTGGTGAGCCTTCGATCCCGAGTGTTCCGTTTGCCGAACGCGCCGCCGAACAAGAAGAAGCGACCGAGGTGGCGCAACTTGCCGCGACGCTGCGCAATCGCTTGTTGGAGGACCGTGATGGCGGGCCGACGGACGGATGGCTGCTGCTTGGGCAAACGTACATGCGCATGGGGCGAACCGACGACGCCGTCGAGGCGTTTTCCAGGATCGCCGAGCGGCCCGACGCAACCTCCATGGTGTTTTCGCAGTATGCCGAAGCTCTGATTGCCGCTGAAAATGGCGTGGTCACGCCCCGCGCCGCGCAAGCAATCCAACGTGCCGTTCAACTGGACCCTCGCAACCCGGCCGGAACCTACTATCAGTCGCAGTTTCTTGCCCAGGAAGGACGCCTGCGTGAGGCGCACGGTTTGCTGATTGCGCGCCTGAGGACGGCGGATGGTTTCCAGCCTTGGATGGAGTTCTTCGTCCGGCAGGCGAACCAGCTGGCCGAAGAGTTCGGCGGTACGCCCGTCAGCCTAACAGACTTCGCCCCGATGATGCAGGGCGGCGGTAGCGCGATCCCCGGTCCGACCGCCGAGGACATGGAAGCTGCACAAGAGATGTCGGACGCTGATCGTGCGGAGTTCGTGCAGTCAATGGTGGATCGTCTTGCGACGCGGCTTGAACAGGAGCCGGACGATCTGGAGGGATGGCTCCGCCTTGCCCGCGCCTACACCGTTCTGGGTGAGGCCGAAGGCGCGGCACGGGCTGCATCGACGGCCCGAGCTTTGGCGGACGGATTGCCCGAAGGCGATCCAGGTCGCGCGGCCACAACGGCTGCCTTGAATGCACTGGGACTCTAGAGCCGCTTAGCGGCTGGCCACTTGCGCACCACTTGCCGTGGTCAACGCCTCCATAACTGCGTCCGCGGACAGCAGTTCCGGCAGCGGGAGACCCTCAGGAGCGCCCGGCCCGTAGACGACATTGAACGGGATGCCGAAGCGACCGAAGTCTTGCAGGAACCCAGCGATCAGATCGCTTGGGCGCGTCCAGTCGGCCTGCATCGCCACGACACCGTCTTGCGCCAAGACAGACGCGACGGGGTCGCGGTCCAGAACAAGAGCCTTGTTGGCCTTGCACGTCAGACACCAGTCAGCGGTCACATCGACGAATACCACGGTCCCTTGGGACACCATCCGCGCAATCTCTCCCCTGTCGAACCCCGCCCATTCCGTTTCGGCGCCTGTTGCCACCAGGATCGGAGCGGGTTTGATCACTGCCGGGACGGCGAGCGCAAGCACGGCTACCGCGGCGGCAACGCCGGCGCGTACCTTGCCCAACGCGCGACCTACGGGCGAAAAGAGGACGATCAGAAGCCCGGTCATTACGGCCATTGCCACAGCCGCGCGCGGGCCGGCAACGCCGAGCAGAACCCACAAGAGCCACGCGGCGGTGAGTGCAAGCAGCCCCCCGAGGACGATCTTCAGAACTGTCATCCAACGCCCCGGTTTCGGCAGCATACGAACAAGACCGGGTTTTGCTGCGACCAGCAGATAAGGCAGGGCGAGGCCCAGACCGAGCGCGGTGAAAATCACCACGATATCAACGGGACGACCCGCCATGGCGAATGCAATTGCGGTGCCCAGAAACGGCGCGGAACATGGGGTTGCCAGGATCGCGGCAAAGGCGCCCGTTGCAAAATCGCCGCCGTAGCCGCCACCGGACCCCGCGCCGGATAAACGGGTCATCAGCCCAGAGGGGAGGTTGATCTCGAACAGGCCCAGCATATTGGCGGCGAAGACCGCGATGATCAGCAGCAAGACGCCAAGAAAGATCGGGTTCTGGAATTGAAGGCCCCATCCAACTGTCATCCCCATGCCGCGGGCCGCAAGGGTGGCTATTGCGAGGACCCACATGAAGGTCAACACGCCCAGTGCAGACATCAGAAACCCACCCCGTACCCGCGCAGCAGAATGGTCAACGGCCTTGATGGCCGAGGCGAGCTTGATCGAAAGCACCGGGAGCACACAGGGCATCACGTTCAGGATCAAGCCACCGAGGATGGCAAGCAGCGCGATAGACAGAAGATCCGCAAAACTCGTCTGCGAGCCAACCAGTGCGAAGGGCGGGTTGGCCGGGGTGTCACTCAACGCAGGGCGCTGCGCGTCCACGGCCAGGGATCCGTCCGTCAGTGTGAGGCGCAGCATCTCTGCCTGCGTTTTCGGGTCGGTCACAGGGTCTGACAGGATAGGGAGCGACGCCCAAAGCAAGCGGTCTGCATCCCCGAGCCGAATATCGGGCGCGCCAAAGGCAACACCCTCTCCAAGTTCGGGAAAAACGTCGGGCGTGCTCCACCCGGTGGGATGCACCGCTTCGATCACCAGAGCTGCGCCATCATCGGTGAACGCGGCGCTGCGCAAGGCGACATCGCTGCGACTTATGTCATCGGGTATCAGATCGGCGGAGGCTGCAATCAGACTTGCTGCATTCGCGTCTATCCCCGATCCGAGGGGCAAGGACAGAGCCAGCTCCGCTTCTTCGGGGATGCAAATGTCTTCGCACACCAGCAAAAAGACCTTTGCCCGCAGTTCGGCAGGCGCGCCGGGATTCGATAGCGTGATATTCAGGGGCAGCGTGACCGCTTTTTCGTAGCCGAAGTTCTCGATCCCGAAGGCACGGAACCGCGTTGGTGCAGGCCACAGCATTTCAACGGACTCGAGGTTTTCTGAACCTGACCAATCAATCTCCGGGGGCAGTCCGACTTCGCCGGGTGAGCGCCAGTAGGCTTTCCATCCCTCGTCGAGTTCAATGTGTAAGCCCGCCGATACGAACCGAGCATTCGGGGCCACCCCATTTTCGGCGGTGACAAGCTGCATCTTCGTTGTCGGCCCATCGTGAACGTCCGAGGCCGCCGCGAAGGACACAGGGGCCGCGAGAATCCACGCCGCGATTGCAAGCAGAAATGGCACGATGACCTTCATGCGAATGCCGCGCAATTCGGGGCGGAGCCCTCGTCCGCTTCGAGCTGGATCAACCTCTCCAGCAGGGCATCTGTAACATTTCCCATGACCAGAGTTCGCCCAACAAGCGTACCAGGCGTGCCGATGATACCCAGCCGGGTAGCGAAAGATCGCGATTCTGCGATCTGACGGGACACTTCAGGCCCTGTGGCGTCTTGCATGAGCTGGTCTCCGTCAAGGTTCATGGATTTTGCGACCTCTCGAAGATAGTTTGGTTCGATCAAAAAAGCTGCGCCCATCAAGCGGTTGTGAAAGGCGATGTATGCGTCTTGTTGCCCCGCAGCGAGCGCGCCGCGCGCGCCCCACAGGCTGGCTTCGCCCAAAAGAGGCAGTTGGTGCACCTTCAACGTGATCTCACTTGCGCGTTGGTCTGCGAGGCGAAGAAGTCGTCGATCAAGCACCCGGCAGTATGGGCAGTTGTAGTCGGTGAAGACCGCAAGGGGAACGCGGGTGTCAAAGTCGTCGCCATAGAGAGCAGTGCAAGGATCATTCGGGATTACCGGGTCCGGCGTGTTCTTGTGTCCCACGGCATCGGGCACCTGCAGACCGACAAAAGGATCGAAGCCACCGCTGGTTGCAGCGCTGCTCGCGACCTGCCTGTATCCGGGCATGCCGTCTATCGGTCGGAATTCGATGTCATCGAGAGCGCGAGATCCGGACAGAATTGGCCAAAGGCCTTCCGTCCAGCCAACCGCCGCAGCTACCCCGCCACCCAGCACCAGCGCGCGTCGGGGCAATCTCAAAGGCATCCTGCTTCCTTGAACGAAGGGGCCGAGTATGCCCGCTTTAGGGCGTTGTTTACAGAACGGTGACGATCGACCCGCGGGGCACGCGTTCGTAAAGATCGATCACATGCTCATCGATCATCCGGATACACCCGTTCGAGGCAGACCGGCCAATTGACCAGGGTTCGGTTGTGCCGTGGATACGGAAATACGTATCGATGCCGTTCTGATAAAGATACAATGCGCGCGCGCCCAAGGGGTTGCCGGGCCCGCCAGGCACGCCATCCGCGTATTTTTCGTACTTGTGTGGTTCGCGCTCGATCATTTCGTCCGTCGGGCGCCAGTCAGGCCAGACGGCTTTGCGTTGGATTACGGCGTTGCCCTTGAACTCAAGACCGGCCTTGCCGACGCCGACACCGTAGCGCATCGCCTGATTGCCTGGCATCACGAAGTAGAGATAATGTGCTTGCGGCAGAACAAGAATCTGGCCCGGTTGGAAGGGATACCGGAGCGGCACGACCTGTGGCTCAAATCGGGGATCGAGCTGAAATCCTGATTGGGCAAACGTGGTTGACGGGGTTCCCAGCGCCGCTGCGCCAAGCGCCATAAATGCGCGTTTCGAAATCATACCAATCTCCTGACGTCACTTACCTGCCGACCGAACCGATTCTGTCGCAAACAAACGTGGTTTTATCATGGCCTTTCACGATTTTCAGCTTCACAACCGCGCGAGGGATGCGGCCAAAACCCGCCCGAGACCGCAAGGGCTTTGACGCCTTGGACGACTTCCGTCAGTGTTGCGCCAAATCCGCGCCATTTACGGCGCGCTCGACCTGAGGACCATGTTATGATCAAACGCCTTGCCCTTTCGTTAACGCTGGTGGCTGTGACTGCGCTACCGGCTCTGTCCCAGGACCTGAGCGAGGAGCGGATCAAGGAACTCGCACTCGAAGCGATTCTCGAGAACCCGCAGATCGTCATGGACGCCGTCGCCATCCTTCGGGAAAGGGACGCCGCTGCACAAGCGGCAACAGCGGCAGAAACGCTCGAAACGCAGCGCGCGCTTCTGGAGCAGGACGAGAATGCGCCGGTTCTCGGAAATCCCGATGGCGATGTCACGGTCATCGAGTTCTTTGACTACAACTGTCCCTACTGCCGCCGTGCCAAACCTGTGATCGAAGGCCTTTTGGCTGCCGATGACAGTGTTCGGATCGTGTTCCGGGAGTTTCCCATTCTCGGAGACGCGTCAGTCTTTGCGTCGCGCGCCGCACTCGCAGCACGTGAGCAGGGGCTCTACGAAGAGCTTCACTGGGGTTTGATGGGGCTGTCGGGCCGGATAACCGAGGCTGCCGTGATGACCGTTGCAGAAGAAGTGGGCATAGACACGGCGCAACTGCGTACCGATATGGAGTCGGCCGCCGTGTCGGAACATATCGAGACCTCGATGTCGCTGGCGCAGTCCCTCGGGATCACGGGAACGCCGTCGTTTGTTGTCGGGGATACCATTCTGCCCGGACTGGTGGACGAAGCGCGACTGATCGATCTGGTCGGTCAGGCCCGTTCCGACGGGTAAAGTTCAGCTGCGCACGTTTGCAGCGAAACCGATTTCGTTGAGGGCCATAAGCACTTGCGCGTCCGAAGCTTCCGTTTCGAGGCGCACGTACCTCAACTCGACATTGGCTTCGATTTTCGCCGCGGGATCAAGCGCTGTCAGGGCTGTACGGATCGAGCCTGAACACTTTGGGCAATACATTTCAGGCACGGCGAACATCTTCATCGTAATGTCCTTTCGCCTCCCAATGTGAGTCAACGCAGAAGCCGAAAACGGGTCAACGGTTTGTTAAGGATTTGCGACTTTACGCCCGCAAACTTCTCGCATTCTTGGGTCTTGTCGCAGCTGGTGAGTGCTACGGGCGCGAAAGAGTGGCGGGGTGCTGCGTAATTAGGCGTATCTGAAATGTACCTTGGTTGACATAACGTGCGTACGAATGGCACTTTAGTCCAATGCCCGCTGCTTCAGACCCAGCGAGTCTCAAGACCAAGAAAAATAGCCATCGCTTTAACGGCGGCACCCAACGACCAAACCGGGAGGATGCCGTGAAACAATCGGCCCGACTGACCCCTGCGATCGGTGCGCTGCGCGTGCCCGACGCGGGGCAGAGCTACGTCTACGGCGACACGACCACTCCGCTGCTGGAAATCACGATCCCAGCGCTGCTTTCCGGAACCGTTGACAGGTTTCCGGATCGTGAAGCTGCCGTGTTTGTCGAACACGGTATCCGGTGGACATACGACGACTTTCAACGCGAGGTCGACGCCCTTGCTGGCGGGCTTTTGCGCCTCGGCCTGAACAAAGGCGATCGTCTGGGGGTCTGGGCGCCAAATCGTCCCGAATGGCTATTGGCGCAGTTTGCCACGGCTCGGCTCGGCGTTATCCTCGTCAACGTGAACCCGGCTTACCGGACCAGTGAGCTGGAATTCGCACTGCGAAAAACCGGGTGCAAGGCTCTGATCCTGGCGCCGCGGTTCAAGGAGTCCGACTACGTCGCAATGATCAACGCGCTTGCGCCGGAGTTGATGCAGGCCAAACCCGGAACGCTGATCAGCGAGCGCCTGCCTGACCTGCGATCGGTGATTGTGATGGACGACATGCCACCGCCGGGATGCTTGTCGTTCCCTGACGTGGTCGATTGGGGGCGTGATGTGCCCTCTGCCGCGCTGGACGAGATTTCAGAGGGGTTGGACTGCAATGACCCAGTGAACATCCAGTTCACGTCTGGTACGACCGGACAACCCAAGGGCGCGACCCTCACGCATCGAAATATCGTCAACAATGCGCGCTTCGTGACAGATGCCATCGGTTTGACCGCTGAGGACCGCCTGTGCATCCCGGTGCCGTTCTACCACTGTTTTGGCATGGTGATGGGAACGCTCGGCTGTGTCACCAAGGGCGCCACGATCGTCGTTCCGGCCCAGGGATTCGATGCACGCACAACGCTTGCGACATTGGAAGATGAAGCCTGTACTGGGCTTTATGCAGTGCCGACAATGGTTGTCGCAATGCTTCAGCATGACGATTTCCCGGAGTTCGACTTGCATATGATGCGAACAGGCATCTTGGCGGGCGCTCCGGTTCCCATCGAAATCATGCGCCGTGTGCAATCCGAGATGCATATGGATGAGGTCACAATCGCCTACGGCATGACGGAGACCAGCCCGGTGTCGTTCCAATCCGCGGTGGATGATCCGTTGGAAAAGCGTGTTGCCTCGGTCGGGCGTATCCAGCCGCATGTCGAGGTCAAGATCGTCGACGCGACGGGGCAACCTGTACCGGTTGGTGCGCAGGGCGAGCTTTGGACCCGCGGTTACTCGGTAATGCAGGGGTATTGGGATGAGCCGGAGAAGACATCGGAGGCGATTGATGCTGACGGATGGATGCATACCGGCGACCTCGCGACTTTGGATGAAGAGGGGTTCTGCAAGATCACGGGTCGTCTGAAAGACATGATCATCCGTGGAGGCGAGAATATCTATCCACGCGAGATCGAAGAGTTTCTGTATACGCATCCCGATGTCAGCCAGGTGCAGGTTTTTGGTATCCCCGACCGTAAGTTCGGGGAGAGCGTTTGCGCCTGGATTGTACCAAAACCCGGGGCAACACCCTCCGAAGCCAGTATCGCGGCATTTTGCAAGGACCGGATCGCGCATTACAAAGTGCCGACAACGATCCAGTTCCGCGACAGTCTGCCCATGACGGTGACGGGAAAACCCCAGAAATTCGAAATGCGGGCCGCGATGGTGGTCGAACTCGGCCTGTCGGAAATCGAGACGGCCTGACGCATCCGCGCCAGCTAGACAGAACAGGTGCGCGCTCTACCTGACGGCAATGACCGAACAGCCGTTGTCAGATCGTGAACGGGTTGCGCTGGCAGTGACCTATGGCGTTGTGTGCCACGGGGTTTTCGCGTTGGCGGGGCTCGCAATGCTGATAGGCCTGTTCACCGGGATGCAAAGCGGGTTCGGGACATTGACCGGGCTCTGGGCTTGGGTCGCAAATGCGGCTCTTTTGCTGCAGTTTCCGCTGGGACATTCGTTTTTCCTGAGCGACCGCGGACGGCGCGTGCTGACACGGTTGGCGCCATTCGGGACCGGAAAAACGCTTGCGACGACCACCTATGCGACCTTGGCGTCACTCCAACTGCTGCTGCTGTTTACGATGTGGTCACCCTCAGGGGTTGTTCTCTGGGTCGCCGAAGGGGCTGCGTTGTGGCTCTTTTGCATGGCGTATGCCGCCAGTTGGGTTCTTCTGACCAAGGCGTCGTTCGACGCCGGCCCGACCGTGCAAGCAGGGTCGTTGGGATGGGTGGCCTTGCTCAGAAACGCACCACCGGTGTACCCCGACATGCCGGAACAGGGTCTGTTCCGCATCGTAAGGCAACCGATCTATGTCTCGTTTGCCCTGGTCCTGTGGTGCGTGCCGGTCTGGACCCCGGACCAGTTGATGATCGCGATCACCTACACCGCCTATTGCATTGCCGCCCCACGCCTGAAAGAGCGTCGATTTTCCCGATACTACGGGGACCGTTTTCACGCCTATCAGGCGCGGGTGCCGTATTGGCTGCCAAGACTGACACGAAGGAGAGCGCATGATGCCTGACGGATCAACCATTGTCCGTAACGACCTGAGTATCTACGACGCCGAGGCAGATCGGTGGTGGTCCGACGAAACCCGGTGGGTGCGCACTCTCAAGAACATGGTGCCGGGACGGCTGGCGTACTTTGACCGGTTTGTCCATTGGCCCGGCGCTCAGGTTCTCGACCTCGGTTGTGCGGGGGGATTCATGGCCGAAGCCATTGCAAAGAAAGGCGCTTGGGTCACGGGTATCGATCCCGCAGCGCAGGCGATCAGCGCCGCGCAAGCGCATGCTGCGGAAACCGGGCTGGAGATCCGGTACGACGTTGGGGTCGGTGAAGCGTTGCCGTACGATGACGACGCTTTTGATATCGTGGTTTGCGTCGACGTGTTGGAACACGTCGCGGATCTCTCCAAGGTCCTGTCTGAAGTCGACCGTGTCTTGAAACCGGGCGGCGTGTTTCTGTTCGATACCATCAACAGAAACCCGCTGGCACGGTTTGCCGTCATCACTTTGGCGGAGGACACGCTCGGACTGCTGCCGAAGGGCACGCACGATCCGGAGATGTTCATCAAACCGGACGAGTTGCGCACCGCCTTGGAGGCATCCGGGTTCGAGGTTGGCCCATTCACGGGCCTGGGACCACGAGGGCTGACACGCCGGGGGGATTTTACATTTGGGCGCCTGCCCGGAACGGCCATCATTTACATGGGCCATGCGGTCACACCGACCAAGGCCGAATAATGGAAAGCGCAGCGCTCCTGGCAACGGCCACGCTTTTTGGCGGCATGACACTCTATTCTTTCGGGTTCGCGCCGCTTTTGTTCGCGGAACTGCGGGCAGAGGCTGCGGGACGTCTGCTGCGCCGCGCGTTCCCCTGGTATTACCTGTTCATCATCGCGGTTTCCGCCCTTGGTGCCGGTCTGCTTTGGCCGCTGGATCGGTTATCGGTCGGGCTCATGATCGGAACGGCAGCGATAGCCCTGGTGGCCCGACAGGGGCTGATGCCCCGCATCAACAGCGCGCGCGACGCATTCACGGCGGGTGATGCCACGGCCAAGCGCAAGTTCGATATGTTGCACGGTCTGTCGGTTGCCCTGAACATGGTGCAGCTTGGGCTTGTGGCGTGGGTTCTGATCCGGTTTCTGTGAGCGGGTGGCATCGCCGGACTGCGTGAAATCTTCTGCGTCCGCATGGGGTTACCCCTTTCTGCGTAGTAGTGGGTATGCGCCGCAGTGTTTTTCTTGGCTATCCGTCTAAATGCCTGAAAACCAACAAGTAAATTTTCTTAGAAAGCGGGTTGTATTATAGGCCCGTTTTTTTGATGCTCGTGGGACGTATTTGGCCGGTTTCGGCCGTGTTCAAAGGTGGAAAAAACCACCAAAATACATGGTAAACCTAGGGAGGGAGATCCATGAAATTCAAAACGATGGCAGCAGCCTGCTGCCTTAGTATCGCTGCGTCCGGCGCTCAGGCGCAAGAGGTGCTCGAAATGACATCTGCGTTCGGTAAGAACCTGCCGATCCTCGGCACGGCGGCTGTCAACTTCACCGACAAGATCAACAGCATCTCCGAAAGCGTCGAGTTCGAGCATTTCGATCCCGGTGAGCTTGTGCCCGTTCTCGAAGCACTGGACGCCGTGTCCAGCGGCTCTGTCGATGCCGCGTACACAACCTCCGGCTACTGGCAGGGCAAGATGGATGCCGCAGGTCTGTTCGCGGCCGTTCCGTTCGGTCCCGAGCCGGGCGAAATGCTGGCATGGATGCTCTACGATGACGGTCTGACGCTGATGCGTGAGATGTATGACACCAATGGCTACAACGTGCACGTGATGCTCTGCGGCACCTACGCCCCGGAAACGTCCGGCTGGTTCAAGGAAGAAATCAACACCCTCGAGGACCTGCAAGGTCTGAACATGCGCTTCTTCGGCCTCGGCGCCGAAGTGATGCAAAAGCTGGGCGTCTCAACCTCTCTGCTGGCTGGTGGTGACATCTTCCCGGCGCTGGAGCGTGGCGCGATTGATGCGACTGAGTTCTCGATGCCCATCGTGGATGCGCGCCTGGGTTTCTACAACATCGCGAAGTTCAACTATTTCCCCGGCTGGCACCAGCCTTCGACCCTGTTTGAACTGCTGATCAACAAGGATCGCTGGGAAGAACTGGACGAGTTGAGCCAGAAGCAGATCGAGATCGCCTGCATGGCGAACATCACCGACAACTTTGCAGAAGGCGAAGCGCTTAACTTCCCGGCTATGGTCGAAAACGTGGAGAACCGCGGTGTCACCATCAAGCAGTGGACCCCGGAGCAGCTGCGCGCGTTCGAAGCCGCATGGCTCGAAGTGGCCGCCGAACTGGCTGAAGGTGACGAAATGTTCGCCAAAGCCTGGGCCGATCTGCAAGAGTTCCGCGAAGGCTACAAGACCTGGGGCAACAACATCTATCTGCCGCGTCCCTGGAACTAAGCCGCTGACAAAAACTTGAGCCGGAGCGACCAATGGTGTCGCTCCGGCTTTCTCGCGCTCTTGGGATGGAGAGCGAAATCCGGAGGATGCATGGAACCTGTCGAAGACATCATAAAGCTCTCCGATCCCGGAGAGGTCGGTCGCGCCGAACACACGCGCGGCGACCGGTTCGTGGTTCAGGTCTCGAACGTCGCTGCTTGGCTGTTCCCGATCCTGATGATTGCGATCTGTGCGCAAGTCGTTTTGCGCAGTTCGGGTTTCAACCAGGCTTGGCTCGATGACTTGCAATGGTGGCTGTACGGCTCCGCTGTTCTAGTCGGGATCGCATATGCCGTGACCAATAATGCACATGTGCGGGTTGACATTTTCTTCGACAATTACCGCGAGGACAAGAAATCGAGGATTGAGATCTTTGGTCTTGTCTGGCTCTTCCTGCCTTTCATCATTCTGTGCTGGGATGTGACAGTCCACTATGCCATCGCCTCGGTCAGTGCAGATGAGGGCTCCGACAGCCCGAACGGGCTGCACAATCTATGGATTCTGAAGGTTTTCATGAATGTGGCCTTCATCTTCATCGGGGTTGCGATCTGGGCTGCTTACATCCGCTTCCTGAACAAGCTGACCGAACCGGTGCTTTGGAAGCAGTTGTTGTTCGCCTTCCCGTCGACCATGTTTCTGATCAATCTGATCGTCTTCTACGGAATCTGGTGGTTCCTGCGCCTGACAACTTCGGGCGAAGTCACGAACCGCGAGATTGGGCGGAACCCCATCTTCGGCGAACTTGAAGTCGGTGTTGAGGAGATTCCGTATACGATCATGATCACAGTGGTCGTCACCTTCCTGGTCATCGGACTGGCTTACCTGCGCGATCGCGCACGCGATACGGGGTACTGACGCATGTTCCTTCTGGAATTTCTGGGCCAGTTTCTGACCCTCAACGAATTCGCTGTTCTTGCCATGTTCGGCGTTTTCATCTTTCTGCTGTTTCGCGGGATTCCCGTTGCGTTTGCATTGGTCGGCGTCAGCCTGATCTTTGCGCTGATCGCAGAGATCTTTCTCGACCCGAACCGGGCCGCGTTCCGGGATATCATCGAGTTTGATCGAACGGGTATCGACTATCAGCGTCTGCAGGTTCTGTCCGGTCGTCTGTTTGGGAACATCGTGAAGAACCCGGTCCTGGTGGCGCTGCCGATGTTCATCTTCATGGGGCTCATGCTGGATCAGTCCGGTGTTGCACAGCGCATGATGCAGTCGATGCAGAAACTGTTTGGTGGCCTGCGCGGTGGACTTTCGCTGACCGTGATGTTGATCGGTATCATCCTCGCAGCGTCGACCGGGGTGATTGGCGCGTCCGTCACCTTGCTCGGGGTGATGGCTCTGCCAGCGATGATGGCACAGAATTACTCGAAACCGATCGCAACCGGCACGATTGCCTCAGCCGGCACGCTCGGCATTCTGATCCCGCCGTCCATCATGCTGGTGATCATGTCTGACCAGCTGGCGATCAGCCTTGGTGATCTGTTCATGGGTGCTCTTTTTCCGGGGCTGATTCTTGGCGCTCTCTATATCACGTTCATTGTGACATACGGCCTGATCAACCCCAAGGCGATGCCCGCGCCACCACAGACCGACGAGGTCGGCTGGGATGTCGTTAAGGAGGTGCTTCTGGCCGTGGTGCCGCCGATGTTCCTGATCCTTCTGGTTCTCGGATCCATCTTTGCGGGCTTCGCGACACCGACCGAGGCGTCGGGTCTCGGCGCGCTCGGCGCGACGCTGCTGGCGCTCTTCAATGGTAGATTGAACTACAAGGTTCTCAAGGAGGTCAGCAGATCCACCCTCAACACCTCCGGCTATATCGTGGGTATCTTCCTTGCGGCGAATTTCTTTGCCCTCATCATGCGCCGATACGGGGGCGATGAGATTATTCAGGGGTATGTCCTGTCGGCCTTCAGCGATCCGTACATGATTGTTCTGTTCATCCTGTTCATCATTTTCCTGCTCGGATTCCTGCTGGACTGGATTGAAATCACCATCATCATCATGCCGTTGATGTTGCCGATCATTCAGGGCCTTGAACTGGCGGTGCCGGGCTTCGATCAGGTCCGTGATCCAGCGGTCGTCTGGTTTGCGATCCTCGTGGCGGTAACGTTGCAAACGAGCTTCCTGACGCCACCGGTGGGCTTTGCGCTCTTCTACCTAAAGGGCGTCTGTCCACCCGGCGTGAGCCTGGGTCACATCTACCGTGGGATCATCCCGTTCGTGATCCTACAGCTGGTCGGTCTGTTCATCGTGTTTGAGTTCCCGGCATTGACGACGTGGTTGCCCGCGGTCGCCTATGCTGACTAGCGGAGCCGGCTGATTAAATCAGTAGTAGGGCGGTCCACGTGGGCCGCCCTTTTTTTCAGGACAGAACCATCCGAGCCCGCGCCTCTGCCGAGGCATAGACAGCTTCCTCGATCTCGCGCACCACCATGTAGTCGGACGCAAGGTTCTCGAACGACCCATCCCCGGCCATCGCGCGCACGACGTGGTTCTGCAACGCGTAGACACAATCGCCCGCAAAGCCGGAGTACGATGCGGCGGGTAGAAGTGTTTTTTCAGCCGTTGCGCCAAAGGCGCGCGTTGTGACAGACCCGTCGCCCCTTAGTGCGAGTGTCGCCTCTGTCCCTTCGAGCAAGGCCTCTCCAAAGGTCAGTCGGGCGTCTTGCGTGGCGTGGTCCAGCGTTCGGTTCGCATCGAAGAGCGCGCGCGAACCATTTGCGTAGTCGAACAGGATGTATCCGGCGTCTTCCCCCGCGATGGCTGGGTTCTCGCGTCGTAAATCTGCATAAACACCCGATGCCTCGCCCAGCAGGTAGCGAAATGTATCGACCCAGTGCACGCCGGTCTCATGGACCAGGAACCGTGGCATCTTTTGAAAGTAGGGTTGCCGGGCAAGGTATGCTTCTGGCCCCCGCCCGTCGCCCGTTCGCATGCGGAACGTGAACTGCCGGACGTCGCCCACTGATCCAGCCTCGATCGCGGTACGCATTGCCCGATACCATGGCTGAAACCTGAAGTTCTCATGAATGATCAGAGGTACATCCGCCGCGTCCGCCTCTGCTGCCACGGCGCGCGCTTCCTGCAGTGTCTCGCAAAAGGGTTTCTGGCAAATGATCGCGCGCACTCCCGCGGTCAGGGCTTCTCTGATGGCGTCGGCATGAGTGGAGGGGGGCGTGACGATGTCTAGAACGTCTGGTTCTTGTACCCTGAGCATGACGCCCAGATCTGCGTAGGCAGCAGCCCCACTGCGGGCCGCAAGACCAGGATTGCGATCTGCAACCGCGCTCAGTTCGGCCCCGTCGATCCTGCGCCAGGCGTCATGGTGAAACTGGGCGAAATACCCGGCGCCAAGGCACGCAACTCGTAAGGTCACAGCGCGGCCCCGACTGCCTCGGCCACCTGTTGCGTGGTCGCAGACCCGCCAAGGTCTCCGGTCAGGACCTCTTTCGACTGCAACACGCGCTCCACGGCCTCCCGCAGGCGCGTGCCGTCTGCGGCCAGTGCGGGCAGGTCTCGTTCTACAGCGAGCCAGTCCAGCATCATCGCTGCGGACAGGATCATCGCCATCGGGTTTGCAATCCCCTTGCCCGCAATGTCCGGAGCGGTTCCATGGCAGGGTTGGAAGACCGCGTTGGCGTCGCCGATATCTGCGGATGGTGCCAGCCCCAGCCCGCCCATCAACCCTGCGCCAAGGTCGCTCAGGATATCGCCGAACATGTTTTCGGTCACAAGGACGTCAAATGCGGCGGGCTTCTGCACCATCCAAAGCGCCATTGCATCGACATACGCGTGATCCGCGCCCAGGTCCGGATGGTGCGCGGCTTCGGCGTCGAAGATCTCGCGGAACCACGCAAATGCGCGAAAGACGTTGGCTTTGTCGACACATGTTACGCGGCCCGGCCCACGCCCGGAGTCGCGCCGCTGACGTGCCAGCGCGAAGGCGAAACGACAGAGTTTCTCTGAGGTGGCTCTGGTGAGCTTCAGCGTCTCTGTCGCGTAGTCCTCGGTGACGGTGCCTTTTCCCTTGGTATGAAACAGGCCCTCGGTACTTTCGCGAATAAGCACGAAGTCCACGTCACCCGGGGCGCCAAGCGGGCTTGGATAACCCGGAGCGATACGCACAGGCCGGACCCCTGCATAGAGGTCCATCTCGAAGCGCAGATCGATTTGCGGTGTGATTTCTGTCCCGTCGGCGTACCTGACATCCGGCAAACCCATTGCCGACAGAAGGATTGCGTCAGCCGCCCGTGCCGCCGCAACGGAGGCTTTCGGCAGCGCGTCTCCGGTTTTGGCGTAGTGGCCGGCACCGGCTGCCAGTGTCTCAAACGTCAGGCTGTATTCGGAAGCCCTTGCGGAAAGTTTTCGGAGCAAGGCCACCGTTGGGGCCATGATCTCGGGGCCGATACCGTCCCCGTCGAATACCGCGATCTTCAATTCTGTCATGACTGTCCTCCCGCGGTGCAGTCTTGCCGTGACGCGCTGCATGCTGCAAGCAAGAGATCGAACGATTGACGAGGCAGGCCATGTACGCGGTTACCGTTACCTTTGAACTGATCCCCGGGGGTGCAGAGGCGTTCATGCCTCTGATGCTGGAGAATGCGCGCACGTCCCTTGCCGACGAGCCGGGTTGCCTGCGGTTCGATGTGTGCACGGACCCCGCAAGACCTGACGAAGTGTTCCTTTACGAGGTGTATTATGACCGGTCGATGTTCGACAGGCACCTGACTCTGCCGCACTTCGAACGCTTCGATTCTGCAGTGGCGGATCTGGTGCGCCACAAGACCATTCGGACCTTCGCACAGGTCCAGACGTGATTGGAAACCGGGGCGGTCATGTCGCCATTTTCTAAAGCTGTCGCAGCCCTCCTTGGGCGAAGCACTGGCGATGCGTCAGATGTTCCCAGACCGGATCGCTTGACTTATGCGGTGGGGGATATTCACGGGCGCCTCGATCTGCTTGAACAGCTTCTGGAGTTGATTGAAGGGGACCGTGCAGGTAATCCCGCTGATCTGGTTTTCCTAGGGGACTATATCGACCGTGGGCCGTCCTCTGCCGCCGTTCTCGAAACTCTGCTGTCTCTTGAACTTCCGGATGTGCGTCGTGTTTGCCTGATGGGCAATCATGAACGCATGTTTCTTGATTTTCTCGCGGATCCTGCGGCAGCGGGCGAGCGGTGGTTGCTCAACGGCGGGCGCGAAACAGTGACAAGTTTACTGGGCGCTGACTGGAAAGCACCTCCCGGAGTTGCATTCGAACAAGCCTGTCGCGACGCGGTTCTCGCAAATCTTGACCCCGCTCTTTTGCATTGGGTTGCGCAATTGCCGTTGCAGTGGCGATCCGGGACACTTGGGTGTGCGCATGCGATCACAGACCCCAGAACACCATGGGACGACCAGACCGAGGCAACGTTGCTATGGGGGCGGCCGCGCGCGAATATGCCCGCACGGTCAGACGGGCTTTGGGTGGTCCATGGGCATACGGTGGTTGATCGGCCCGTGCTTCACAACAAGCGCGTGGGACTGGATACCGGTGCATTCCATACCGGAGTGTTGTCGGCGGGTCGGTTCGACGGACAGACTGTCAGCGTTTTGACCGCCCAAGCCTAAGCTGCTTCATGTGTAGGAATACCCGTAGGATTCCTGCTCTTCGGGATAGCGGCACTTGTTCAGTACCACCCCGAGGAAATTCGTGTGTTCAGCGATCTCACGTTCGCTCTTGTCAATTTGCTGGATCGTGCAGCGTTCGGCTTCTGCGACCAGAAGGACGCAATCGACGTTGGGGAAGAACGCTGTTGCGTCGTCCCCTGCGTAAATTGGTGGAAGGTCGAAAATCATCAGGTCCGGCGCAAACCTCCGTTCGATCCGCTTGAGCTGCTCCGTTGTCCGAGGGTCAAGGAACAGGTCAGATGGCGATACCAGAGATTGTGGATTGCACGAAACCGCTACGTCCGGTCCGATGCGAAACGCTTGGTCCTCTAACTCAACATCGCCGCGCAGAAGGTCCGCCGTGCTGCGGGCGGGGTTCAGACCATAGGTCTTCGCCATGGATGGGCGTCGCATGTCCATTTCAAACACGATGGTGCGCTTCGATTTCTGACGAGACAGAGCAAAGGCAACATTCGCACAGACGGTTGTCTTTCCGGAGGCCTTGGTCGGCGAGGTGATCGCCAGACGTTTCCAGCCGTTCTTTTCCATCTGAAGCTGGATTTTGGTGCGCAAGAGGTCAAACCCAGCAGACTCGTCTGTGCTTGCCTCCGACGTCAGAATCCGGTGGTCCAGCAGGTGTTGAAGATCAAGCGCGACCTCCGGGATATTTTCCCATGACAGCGATTGCTCGGATCGCGTGTTGCCTCGCGTCGCACCGAGCGCTTTCTCCCGATTTGGAGGAACGGGGGTAGCGGTGCCCCGGTGTTCCCTCGCCTTTTCGAGTGCTGCTTGAAGCTTTTCCATCGTTTCTAATTACCTTTGAAACCGCGCCACTGCATCTAGACACCCAACCTGTCGAGAACCTTTTCCGCGATCAGGTCGAGCGGAAGGTAGAAGGTATGGAGCAACCAGAATGCAGCCGGAACACCGATAAAGACAAAGCATAGCACAGCGATGCGCATGATCCGGTCAGTCCACATTTCCCGGTTCGACCGGATGTAGGGCAAGGTTGCGATCGGTGTGATCCCGAGTGTTTTGGTGATTGTGCTGGGGCGTTTCACCACCGGGTTGAAAAACTCAAACGCCAAAACGAGGCCGATAGCCAGCAACAGGCCCGCGCCGCTGCCGGCGATCATCACCTGACGCCTATCCGGTTTGAACGGCTGGTTCGGGACGGTTGCGGGATCGAGGATTGAAATCCGTTCGCCTCGGGACAGAAGTTCGATCCGCTCCGTGGTTTCAGCCACCGCCAATCTGCCAACCACCGTGTTGTACTGCTGTTGCGTATTCAGGAAATCGCGTTCGAGATCTTCAAGCGCGATGGAAATCGCCGGGGTCCGTGCATTCGTCGCTTCGATCTCTGCCAAGTCCTCTTCGATCGTGCGCAGCTCGTTCTGCAGGAACGCAAGCTGGGTGTCGATCTGCGCGATCTGATCCGCGAGCCGTTCCGCCGGGGACGTCAATCCGACTGCATTCCCACCCAGGGATGCGATCACCTGTTCCACTTGCAGGATACGAGACCGGAGTATCCGCACGCGCGGGGCGGTCTCACCGCCAAGTTCCATGGCCTGGGCGAGTTCTTCGCGAAGTTGCGCGAGTTTCTTCTGTTCCACGGTAAGCTGTTCGGAGGTGGAATCACCGGCGAACGCCGCCAGGGTTTCGGCAAACTGACGCCTCTGTTCGGTCAGAAGGAGCACCTCTTGCGTCAGGTTCGCGGAACGTTCCTGCAAGGTGCCAAGCCGGTTCAACCTGAACTGAAACGTCTCGGGAAGAGCATCGGAGTTTTCCGACCGAAAGGCGCTGATTGCCGCGCTTTTCAGGTCCAATTCGTCCGAAAGCCGATCGACCTCCTGTTGAAAGAACTCTTCTGTCTGACGCGCCTGGCCCTGGCGTAAATCGGCGTCCTCCCTCAGGATCCGTGTCACGTATTCGTTGACAACATCCGCCACCATCTGTGCGCGGCGGCCCTCGAAACGGATGTTCATTACTGTGGCCCGGTTCCTGCCGGATGAGATCCGGATCGTCGTGGCCCTGTTCATTGCGGCCACAATGGCGTCAGGAGACATCTGAGCGTCTGGATCAAAAACCCGAAAATCTTCCGCTATATCCAGCAGATTGGCGCGGGTTAGAAGGCGTTGCTGCACGATCTCCATACGTTCCCGGCTGCGATCTCCAGAACCGAGTGCGGTGAGCTCATCCGGAATGGATGCGGATTCCAGCAAGAGCCGTGCGCTGGCCTGGTAGGTCGTCGGCAGCTGTTGGGCGATATAGTAGGACGACACCATCGCTGGCAGAAGGATCGCGATGATGATCGGCAGCCGCCTGCGCAGGATCGAAAGATAGAATTTGATATCGGCGGTCACTGCGCGGCCTCGTCGAACTCGATTGCGTTACCGATGTAAATCCCGTCGGCAAGGACCTCGTCCACAGCTTTCGGAGTTACCAGCCTTTCGCCTTCGGTCGCAGTATATAATAGCGCAAAATCGCACAATTTGTTCACCAAACGAGGAACGCCCTCGGACGCTTGATAGATGCGGTCCAGTGCTTCCTCCATGAACTCTTCGCCGTTGCCGCCTGCGTGCTTCATGCGGTGTGCGACGTACTCTCCCATCATCTCGCGGTCCAGGGCAGGGATGTGGTAGAACGCAGAAATACGTTGCGCGAACTGCTGCAACTCGGGATCAAGGATCTTCGCCCGCAACTGGGGTTGTCCGATCAGGATCAACTGGATCAACTCGTCTTTGTTGGAGTTGATGTTGGTCAGCATACGCAGCTCTTCCAGAGTTTCCTTTGACAGGTTCTGGGCCTCGTCGATGATGAGGATAACGCGCCGTCCCTCACTATACTCTGCGATCAGGAAATCCTGAAGTTTCTGAAACCGAGAAACATAGTCGTCCGTACCGGCCGTATCGATACCAAGGGCATTCAGGACCCAGCGGATCAGGTCCCCGCGTCCACCCTGTGCGTTCGAGATAAGCCCGACGGTCACAGTCGAGTCCACGCAGCTGAGCAGGTGCTGAACCAGCGTCGTCTTGCCAACTCCGACCTCGCCAGTGACGACTGTTATAGGCGCCGTGCTGACCACACCGTATTCGAGCACTGCGAATGCACGCTTGTGTATACGGCTCCAGAACATGAATTCCGGGTCGGGGACGAGCTTGAAAGGACGCTCGTGGAGACCAAAAAACTCGGCGTATAAGTCGTTCATCAATACTCACCGTGACACGCAAATATGCGCGTTACCTCTGCGGGCCGCGCCCCTTACCGAAGCGGAAGACGCGAGTTCGGTTTTGCCATGAATCCGCACCATTAAACAGTGAACCATGGGCTCCGGTCTTCTCAAGGTGCACAAACGACGTCGTGACTGTGCTTTTTAGGCACTGAGGGAACAGTTCGCACACCACCTTGATCAGATATAGGTAAATCTGTGAACAAAAACAGAAGACCGAGCCGCGTCTCTGCGAATCCCTTGATTCGTCTTTGAGGGTCCGAACAGTCGCTCCAAAGACACAAACCGAACAAACTTTGGATCAAATTATCGAACAATCTTCGCTCATTGGTTGAGCACATTTGCGCAGATTGCCTAGGTGTTCTAAGAAAACTCAATGAAATCAATGGTGGGACCGGCTGGTATGTGACTTGGGAGACCCAACGACCTTTGCACAAGCAGCAAACGTGGGTAAGGTATCTCCATACAAAGCAGTAACATTTATCTGTTGTTCAAGTTGTACCCCGCATTCAATGGGTGAGAGTAGAGTTTAACCAATGACAATACGTGCCAACGACCTTTCGAAAAGCGTGCATGTCAGTGCTTTTCAATCCGCGTCAAAGCGCAAGTCTTCCTTCTATGTACGTCACGGCAAACGCGCGATGGATATTGCCGTCGTGTCGCTCAGCGCCATCTTCGTTCTGCCGCTGGTTGTTGTTCTGGCGCTTCTGGTTGCTCTGGACGGACACAATCCGTTCTACTGGCAACGGCGCGTCGGCAAGGATGGGAAGTCTTTCCGCTTGCTCAAGCTCCGGTCGATGGTGATCGACGCGGACGCCAAGCTCGAAGCCTATCTTGCGGCAAACGCCGAGGCCCGCGCCGAGTGGGACGCTCACCAGAAGCTCAAGAAAGACCCGCGCATTACACTGTTCGGGCGCATCCTGCGTAAATCATCCCTCGACGAGCTCCCTCAGCTCTGGAATGTCTTCAAGGGAGAGATGTCTCTCGTCGGGCCTCGTCCGATGATGGAGAGCCAGCGCGAGATCTATCCTGGCGTCGCTTACTACACGATGCGCCCGGGGATCACCGGAACGTGGCAGATTTCTGACCGGAACCTGTGCAGCTTCCGCGACCGCGCCGATTTTGATGAGCTGTACAGCCGCGATATCAGCCTGTCCAAAGACCTCAACATCCTCGCCCAAACGGTCTTCGTTGTTGCACGGTGTACCGGGTATTGATCTGAACCGGTTCAAATAAAGGCGACCACACCGCTGTGTCGCCTTTATTGTGTCCCCATCGGCAATTACACTATGCGGAAGTAGCAAGACCTTTCGCGGTGGAGGAATTTGATGTTTTTGGCGAAGAAAGCTCGGTTGCTCGTTGCGGCATCCGTTATCGCTCTGGTTGCGGCGTGCGATACAGCGGAAGAGCGTGCCGAGAAGCACTATCAGAATAGTATTGAATTGATTGAAAGCGGCGATGTCGATCGTGCGCTCGTAGAACTTCGGAACGTCTTCCAACTCGACGAGGCACATCGCGAAGCGCGGACGCTCTATGCGTCGCAGATGTTGAAGCTCGGGCGGTTGCAAGAAGCCTATGGGCATTACCTGCGCTTGGTAGAGCGGTATCCGGACGAGGTAGAAGGCCGTGTCATCCTGGCTGATCTCGCTCTGGACCGTCGCCAGTGGGAGGAAGTAGAACGTCATGGCGCGCGGGCGATCGAGTTGGCCCCGGACGATCCCCGCGTGGAGGTCGTGGAGGTTGCACTGGCATACCGGGCCGCGATCCAGAGTGAGGATGCCTCGGCCAGACGCGAAGCAGCGCGTCGCGCGGAAGAATTGTTCGAACGTATGCCGGAGGAGCCATCCCTTGCGGCTCTGCTTGTGGAAAGCTACGCCTCGGACGGAAACTTTTCGGACGCGCTGGAGGTGACGAACCGCGCGATACCCGTTCAGCCGGATAATCAAGAGCTGTATCTCTTGCGCCTTGGCCTGCTTGAGCAACTGGGCGACGTCGAAGGGTTGGAACAGTATCTCGTCGAATTGAACGAGCGGTTTCCCGACGAGGCGGAATACCAACAGATGATCCTGCGCTATTATATGGCGAGCGGTCAGGCGGAAGCGGCGGAAGAGTTCTTCCGGAGCGTTGTGTCGCCAGAGGATGAAGACCTTGGCGATTATGCCAGCTTTGTCCGTTTCATTCGCAACAATAAAGGCGTGGAAGCGGCAATCGCTGAACTCAATACGGCGCTGCAGGTGCGCCCAGGCGAGCCGATGCTCACGGCTTTGGCGGCATCGCTGAAGTTTGACAATGGCGACCGGGACGAAGCGATTTCTCAACTCGAAACGTTGCTTGAAACTGCGGAGCCGAATGCGGATACCCGCAGGTTCAAGGTCGCCCTCGCGCGTATGCTGTTGGCCACGGAAAACGAAGTCGGCGCACGCAAGCTCGTGGAAGAAGTGCTCGCCGAGGACGGTGTCCAGGTTGATGCGATCAAGTTGCAGGCCACCTGGATGATCACAGACGATCGCAGCAACGAGGCGATCAGCCTTCTCCGCCGCGCGCTTGATAGTGCGCCGGACGATTTTCAGCTTATGACCCTGATGGCGCAGGCACACGCGCGAAACGGCGACCGTGCTCTGGCACGTGATCTGTTGAGTCTCGCCGCTGAGACATCCGGTTTTGCGCCGGAAGAGAGTGTTCGATATGCGCGCGCCCTGATTGATGAAGAAGAGTTCAATACCGCCGAGACAACGCTTGTTTCCAGCCTTCGGGCCCGTCCTGACACTCTGTCGACCCTTGTCGCACTGGCAGAGGTCTACATCCGTACCGAAGATTGGAGCCGTGCAGAGCAAGTGGAACGAAACTTGCGACGGATCGGCACGGAGCCCGCTGTTTCTGCTGCGGATCGCATTCGCCTTGCTTTGCTGAACCGGCAGGATCGGTCTGACGAGGCGATCGCATTTCTCGAAGGTCAGTTCCAGGACAGTTCCGGCGACACGCGGGCATTGGCTGTCTTGATCCAGAGCTATCTGCAAGCGGGTGATACAGATCGCGCGCGTGAAGCATTGGATACCGCAATGCTCGAAAACCCGGACGTGGACGATCTTGTCTTCTTTGATGCGGCTCTCAAGGCGGTCGAAGGGGACCTGCCAGCTGCGGAGCAACGGTATCGCATGCTCCTTGAAGAGTATCCGACGAATGAGCGGCTCTGGCTGGAGCTGATCCGGATTGTCAGCCGTCAGCAAGATCCGGAGGCCGTCAAGGCGCTGGTCGATGAAGGTCTTGAAGCTCTTCCCGACTCGTCCAATCTGCTTTGGGCAAAAGCCTCTCGCCTGGAACGAGAACTGGACATCGACGGCGCTATCGAGATCTACGAACGTATCTATGCGCAGGCCAACTCCTCGGTCGTGGCCGCGAACAACCTCGCGAGCCTTCTTGCCACGTATCGTGGCGACGACGCGGACAATGTCGATCGAGCTTATCGGATCGCACGTCGTCTGCGTGGCACCGAGAATCCGGCCTTTCAGGACACGTATGGGTGGATTGCGTATCTGAACGGTGAGTACAGCGAAGCGCTCGAATACCTTGAGCCTGCTGCTGCGAACCTGACTGACGATCCGATCGTCCAGTACCATCTCGGGATGGCTTACCTTGCCTCGGAACGGCAGGAAGACGCTATCGCCCAGTTTCAAAGGGCGCTGGAAATCGCAGGCGCGAACGACCCGCGGGAGCAATTCGTAACTGCACGGGAGAAGCTCGCTGAGCTGCAAGCGGCTCCTGCAACGCAACCTCAGTAGGGTTTGGCGGGTCCGACAACAGTTCAGGCCTGCCAATCAATACCGAACCTTTGAAACAAGCGGTGCACTGTACGTGTAATTCTGCTACCGATGATGCTTATCGCTTCCTGTAACGGTCCAGGTGGATTAAGTGCCGACACCCATGAGCGCACCGCAAACACATAACCACGAGCTGACCAAGCCGGCAGCGTCTGGTCAGAGAACGCTCGCGACCGTCTGGGTCCTGATCGTGGTGTGTGTTGCCGTTGAAGCCCTGCTTCAGCTCGGTGATCTGGGGTGGATCACGGCCCCTCGACTCAGAGCGACTGCCTACGAATACTTCGGTTTCTGGCCTGGACTGCTCGGCAACTGGCGCCCCAACTATACGGTCCAGCCGCAGTTGATGTTTGTCACCCATGCATTCCTGCATGGCGGTTTGTTGCACCTTGCACTCAACATGGTCACGCTCTGGTCGCTGGGACGCGCCGTGATTGCCCGGGTCGGGCAGGCTCGCTTTGCCTTGATTTACTTCGTGTCGATGTTGGGCGGCGCGACCGGGTTCTGGTTGTTGACCGAGACCATGCATCCGATGGTCGGCGCATCCGGCGCCTTGTTTGGTTTGGCTGGCGCGCTGGTTTCATGGAACTACCTCGACCGCTACTTGCTGGACCAGGGCTTGTTGCCGGTGCTGCAAACGGTTCTGTTTCTGGTGTTTCTCAACATTGTGTTGTGGTGGGCAATGGGCGGTCAACTGGCGTGGCAAACCCATCTTGGCGGGTTTGTCGCGGGCTGGGTGATCGCGATGCTTGTTGATCCCAGAGGACGCCCGCTGCGCGGAACATGAGAGCCGTTCAGTAGTCGCGTTCGAAAAACAGCCCCAGGGAATCGTCCCCGTCATTGGTGACCGTCCCACGCGCCGTCAGGCTGTTGGTCAGGTCAATGTTCAGGCTGACGCCTGTCTGGCCACTGCTGTTGACATCGACATTGGTATAGATGTCTTCGGTCAGGTACTTGCCGACCCGCAGGTTCGTGTTGCCCTCGCCGTCGCTGTCGAGGTCGAAATCATCGAGGCCGGTGTTCTCGCGAAGTTGATTGATCACGCCGAGGCCCGTGCCATTGCGCAGCGCAATCACCGAGTTCGCCAGTTGCAAGGCCTGAAAACCACTAAGGTCGTTCAGGCTCCGGCCGAAAAGCAACTGTGCCAGGGCTTCGTCTTCGGGCAACGGCGGGCTCGACGTGACTTCGAATTCCGGTTCATTTGCGGGACCGGAAATTGCGACTGTCACGGTTGCCGTGTCGGTCGTCGAAGACGCAGCGAAGTACAGATCCGGGATCAGGTCAGCCAGCAGTTGAATACGCCCTTCATCAAGGTCAAGACGCTGGCCCAGAACTGCCAGCCTGCCGCGCACCAGTTCAATCTCTCCGACCGGGCGAGGGTCATTTGTGGTGCCGAGGACTTCGACGTCACCGGTCAACTCCGCATCAAGGCCATACCCCCGAATGAACACACGGTTTTCTGCCAGAATGTTGAGGTTCAGACCGATGCCGCCAGTCCCGCCGCTGGGTGCGGGTGGGGGTGGCTGATCGGGCCCCAGACCGGCTCGCTCGCGGGTGCGCTTTGCAGCCGAACGATCGCCGACATGTGTGATGTCCTCGACGATTGCGTCGGGTGCGCCGCCGTCGGGGATACGAATTTCCGTCTCGCCCAGCTCAATGAGACCCGCGAGAACGGCATCTTGTGGCAATGTACCGTTCAACCCGATTTCCGCATCCACCGAGGTTGTCAAAGTGCCAGGAATCTCAACGGCAAATGCCTCCAGCGCAACCAACAGATCACTGGTTGTCGGGGTGCTCAGCCCCACGCCACCATTCACGGAGAGCGTTCCGCCGCGGTTGCCTTGCCCCGAAAGGGCTATTTGCGCCGCTGCGCCCGACAGATCCACCTGCCCATTCAAATCGAGCAATGCGATGCCCACGGTCGGTTCCGCAATGCGTGCGTTGGACAGGCGCAGTTGCCCGCTGACGGAGGACAGTTCCGGAGGGCCGCTGACCTGCAGATCGGCCGTAACATCGCCCAATGCTGTGATCGGGTTCAGAAACGGGTTCGCCAACGCCAGCGCCGCTGCGGCATCTATAGACAGATCGAGGCTGGAGAAATCGCGCGCGATCGTGCCGGTGCTGGACAGGGTCGTGCCCGCAGGCCCTTCCCCCGAAAGATCGACAGATAGCCCATCTGATACCTGCGCCAGCGTGCCCGATACGGTGACTGGGCCAGGAAACTCCGGAACAAGGCGACCAAGGTTGTCGAGCCGCAAGTCCGCTTGCAAAGAAGCATCGGTGCCCGACCCGCGCCCCTCGGCATCGAAAACAACTGCTGGTGTTGAAACTGATGCTTCGCGCAGCGCCAAGCCGTCGGTGGAACGTCCGGCATCGAAGCTGATATCCGCAGACCCCAGCAAAAGCTGGTCGACAGGGGCGATGCCCGTACGCAGCTCCCGTCCCGAGCCTGTCAACGCCACATCAAACGCACCGGTCAATAGCGTGGCACTTGCATCGGCCTCGAATGCCAGCCCACCGGACAACTCCTGACCGACTAGCGCTGCGTATCGCCCGAGATTGGGCATTTCTGCGCTGAGTTGGCCTGTGACTGGCAGGTTTTCTTCCGCGAGCGCAAGCATGCCATCAAATCCGATCTTCGCGCCTCCAGCCAGCAATTCCAGGTCTTTGAGATCGAAGTCACCCCCTTGCGTCCAAGCAAATTGCGTGGACAGTCGGACCTCTGCCCCGGCAGCCTCGTTCAAGTCGGGGTCACCGAGATCGACACCGTCTGCGCCGATCAGCAGGCGGCCATCGAGGGCACCGGCACTCTCCTCTGACGGAAGGGTCACCGTTCCGGCTCCACGGACATCTGCCGTCCCAATGGCGATCTGTTCTTGAACCACATCCGTCGCCGCCAGGGCTATGGACCAGACCGAGCCTTGTGCCGCGTCGTAATAGAGCCCCAGCTTGGCCCCGTTGAGCGTAAGAGCGGGCCCTGCGACCGGCAGGCGGACGTCCCGACCATCAGCGCGTCCCATGATTCCAGTCAGAGCGATGTTCTCCGGCCACCCGTTGGCCCCCAAACGGCCCTTGCCGGCGATATCGAAGGCCTCCGTCACAATATGCAAACGTTCCAGATCGCTCGTGCCGTCTTCGTTTGCGACAGCAGACAAACGGATGGCGGTCTCGGGTCCGAAAAAATCACCGAGGTCAGGCGCGAGGAGCGGTCTGACATCTCCAGCGATGTCTGCCGTCAAACGTTTGGGGCCTTCATCCGTTTCGACCAAACCGACCGTTCCGCCCAGACGCAGTGAATTGTCTGACCGCAGCGCGATGTCTGCTTCAAAGTCGGAGAGCGGGCCGGAGCCCAAAACGGTCAGGTCCAGTGACGGGGCACCTGGGATATTGAGTTTGCGCGCCAACAGCCCATCCGGTCTGGAGACAAGGGCGACATCGACATCCAGTACCGATGTTTCATTGGAGAACCCGCCGATGAGTTTTGCCCGCGTGCCATCGATATCCGTACGCTGAAGGTCGATGTCCACGAGGGCGCTTCCATCCGCAAATTCCAACCCACCTTGAATTGTGGCGGTGATCTGCTCCCCCAGAAGGCCCTCTCCCAGAACGATTTCGGGTACAGCGATCGTGCCGATCGAGATGGAGACCGGAAGTTCAGGAAGGGAAAACGGCTCCTGTCGTGCCGTCGGGCTTGGAAGCTCGGGTTCCGCGTTCGAAACCGGTGTACGCTCTACCGTGATGCGGCGCGCTTCCAGTCGGTTTACGCTTACCCGGCCCCGCAGCAAAGCGGCACGGTTCCAGTCCAGAACAGCATTCTCGATCGTCAGCCAGATCCCTTCCGTATCAGCGAAGCTGATCCGTTCGATTTGCGCCTCGGACGACAGCGCGCCTTCGAGCCCCTCGACACGCACCCGCATGTTGTCGCTCGACAAGCTGCGTTCCAACAGTCCTGCAAGACCGCTGGACCCTTCCTCCTCTGCGGCTTCCTGCGGGATAGCCGCGGTGGTCCAGAGTGCCGTGACGAGAACCAGTGTGACGCGCATCAGAACGCCTGCCCTATACCGAAGTACAATTGCACCCCGTCGTTGGTTTCTCCGGCAACGGGCAGACCGATATCGAACCTGAGCGGTCCGATGGGGGTATTGTAACGCACGCCCAGCCCGGCGCCGGAATGACTATCGCTTTGGTCTTCATCCCCAACATAGCCCACATCGAAGAACCCGACTACGCCAAGGTCGTTTTGCAACTCGTACCGCAATTCAAGGGAGGCCGCAGCGAACTCCGTACCACCAAGGGTGCCGAACTGCGTCTGGATCCCCAGGGATTCGTAGGGCTGCCCGCGAACCGTGCCACTGCCACCGGACAGGAACAGAAACGACTCTGGAACTTCCCCGGAACCTGCCCCGAAAACGGCCCCGAGTTGGCCGCGAACCGCAAACGTCAGGTTCTGCCGCTCGCCAAAGCTCAGGTAGTAACGGGTATCGAGTTCAAAGCGGAGGCCGCTTTCGGCATCTTCGGTGCCGTAGAAAGGAAACAGTTCCGTTTCCACGAAATATCCGGATTTCGCATTGGTTTCGAAGTCTCGCACATCGTAGGTCACACGCACCGGCACCCCGAGCGTGACAAAGTTTCGAATGCCCGGTTTGAAGTCTGTTTCTGTCGCAGTGAATCGCAAGCCCGATGCAACCGACAATGCGTCGGTGAAGGTCCGGTCGAACAACATCTCCGCCGTGATCTGGTCCTCGCGGAAATCGTCATTGTCTTCGCGGGACGCCACAGCGCTCAGAACCAGATCGGTGCGCGCGCGCGGTGTGGCGGGCCGCCGGAACAAGACGCCCAGACTGTACTCCAACGCCTCGCTCCCTTCGAGTTGGCGGCTGAGTTCGGCATCGAAGCGGAGGCGCTCACCACCGCCAAGCAGGTTGCGGTGAAACCAGTAGGCTGACAGCGACACGCCGTCGGACGTGCCGTATTCCGCCCCGCCGCCGATCCGGCGCAGTTTCTCCTCTTGCACCTCTACCGTGACATCCACGGTGCCGTCAGGATTGTTTTCCTCGCTCTCGCGCAGGACCGCGGAACGGAACACGCCCGTGTCCACCAATCGGCGCTGCGCATCTTGCAATTGCTTGGGCGAGAACACTTCGCCAGTCGGCAGGGCCGCGATCTTGCGAACGCGGCGCGGGTCCATGCGCTGCGTTCCGGTGACGATCAGATCGCCGAAACGGAGCTTCGGACCGGGTTCAAGCTCCAATTCAACGTCGAGTTCTCTGTCCGGATGACGAGCACGCAAATCCTGTCCAGCGAGGGCTGCGCGCGGGTGGCCTGCGTCGCGCCAGCCTCGGAGTCCAGCTGCGACGGTACTGCGGATCGTGCTGCTGCGGGCTGGACCGCCAACAACGAACTCATCTGGAATCTCGGTTCCCGGCGCGACCGGTGTGATATCCGTTTGGCCGAACGTGAATGGAGGCCCGGCGGAAACGGACACGTCAATCGAAGGAATCGCCGCAAAATCCTCGAATGGTGAAACGCTCGTGGCTTCCTGTCCGTTGATCGCAATGCTGATATCGGTGTCGAAATGCCCATTTGCGTACAAAACCTCCAGCAGTCTTCGGTAGTCCGCTTTCGCGGCGGCAACTACGTCCGTTCCGGTGCTGTCATCCCGCTCCAGCGCGGCTTTGGACAGGGAACTCGATTCGAGTTGCGCTGCAAGATCCTCGTCATCTTCGGCAAGGGTCAGGGAGAATTCGCCAGCCGATCCCGGTCCCATAGCCATTGCGCTCAAGAACAAGGCCGCTGCAAGACTGCGGAGGAAGGACCGAAGTGAGGGCACGGGTTTGCCTGTGTGCTCGTTGCTTTGCCCGAGATATATCAAACCTTAAGCATTTCGCACCCCCGATCTTCACATTGGCGACGTCCATTTAAGCCGCTCTTAAGAGGCAGGGGGCTACCACGGCTTTGGGTAAAGGTGGAAAGGTGATGCTATGGCAGGGGATATCCCCGCGCCAGTCATCATCAAGCGAAAGAAAGTCATCTCTGGCGGTGGTCACCACGGTGGCGCCTGGAAGGTCGCCTACGCGGACTTCGTGACAGCGATGATGGCTTTTTTCATGCTGATGTGGCTGCTGAACGCAACGACCGAAAAACAACGCAAGGGCATTGCGGATTATTTCAATCCGACGATCCCGGTGAACCGCATCTCTGGCGGCGGCGAGGGCATGTTTGGGGGAACCAACATCTTCTCCGAAGAAGTTCTGGCCAGGTCAGGCACCGGAGGTCTGCAAAGCCGGAGTATGGCCAGCGATGCCGCAGAAGAAGAAAGCGAGAAGCTCAAGGCGCTTTCGGATGTTCTGCTGGGATTTGGGGGCGAAAGCGATGTCGCCGAACAGCTTGGGCGTCATGTGACGACCCGGGTAACGGACGAGGGGTTGCTGGTGGATCTTTATGACAGCCCTGATGCGGCGGTCTTCGAACCTGACAGCAGTACGCTGACCCCCTTGGGCGAACAGTTGATCGGTGTGGTTGCAACGGTCTTTGGCTATGTAACCAACGGGGTAACGATCACCGGGCACACCGCAACCGAACCGGTCGTCGTGCGCCAGAAGACGAGTTGGGCCTTGTCGATTGATCGTGCTCAGGTCGCTCGTGTGGCAATGACTGGGCGTGGGTTCCCTGAAAACCGAATTCGAGAAGTTGGCGGTCAAGCGGATCGCGAACCGTTCCGCGCCCCAGCAGCGGCGGCACAGAACAACCGGCTAAGAATTGTACTCCTCAGGTCAAGTGGTTGAGGTTGTTGGAAAAAGATGTATTAGCATCAATTTAACTGCGCGTACGCCACTCTGGTGCAAATCAAGGAATCGATGCATCAGAAAGGCGCACTATGACGATTTCCTCTTCGCTTTACGCCGGTGTTGCGGGACTGAATGCCAATGCTACCAAGCTGGCAACCATCTCCGACAACATCGCGAATTCCTCTACCTACGGGTACAAGCGGGCAGAGGCGCAGTTCCAATCCCTCGTGCTCTCCGGGAGCGGCGGCGCCTATTCCGCAGGGGGTGTGACAGCCAATACATCCCGTGCAATTGACGAACGCGGCCCTCTAATCACGACCAGCAGCGCCACTGATCTGGCGGTGGCGGGCGGTGGCATGCTGCCCGTGACCATTGAATCGACACTGGGTACGACAACAGACAATTATCCACTTCGGCTTGTCACCACCGGCTCGTTTGAGCCGAACGCCGATGGGGTTCTGACGACAAACTCCGGTCTCGTGCTGATGGGGTGGCCCGCCAACACGGATGGCAGCATTCCCAGCTATCCGCGAGACTCGTCTCAGGGTCTTGAGCCGGTGACGATCAATTACAACGAATTCTATGCCGACCCAACGACCGCCATTGACCTGGCGCTGAACCTTCCCGCGAATGAAACCCAAGCGGGTGCAAGCGGTGACCCGATACAGCTTTCGGTGGAGTATTTTGGCAATCTCGGCACGTCCGAGACGTTGTCCATCACTTATACTCCGACTGTGCCGGCGACGGGTGAGTCCAACCGTTGGGTGATGGAGGTGCGCGATAGTGCTTCGGCCGGTGCTGTCATCGGCACCTATCAGCTGGACTTCGATCCAACGCGCACTGGTGGAGGTACGCTCGATGCCGTCGCAACGCTTTCTGGAGGGGCCTACAATGATACCACTGGCGTTATCGACCTGACCGTCGGTGGTGGCCCCTTGGCACTGGACATTGGGATGTATGGTGACCCGGACGGGTTCACTCAGTTGTCCGATACATTTGCCCCCGTCACGATCGGAAAGAACGGATCTCAGGTCGGCACCCTGACCGAGGTGGAGGTTGATCCAAACGGTTTTGTCTACGCAATTTACGATTCCGGCGTGTCGCGTGTCATCTACCAGGTCCCGCTGGTTGACGTGCCGAACGTGAACGGTCTGATCTCTCAGGACAATCAAGCGTATCAAATATCACAGGATAGTGGAGCCTTCTTCCTATGGGATGCGGGTGATGGACCGGTTGGTGACGTTGTCAGCTTTGCCCTCGAGGAATCTGCCACCGATACCGCAGCGGAACTCACCAATCTGATCGTCACGCAGCGCGCCTACTCGTCCAGTGCCAAGGTGATCCAGACGGTTGATGAGATGTTGCAGGAAACCACGAACATCAAACGTTAACGGGTTCCCGGATCTCTGAGACATGAGCATCACCGCTTCATTATCGAACGCATTGTCCGGCCTTTCTGCGAACTCCAGAGCGGCGCAGATCGTGTCTTCCAACGTGTCAAACTCGACGACGGAGGGCTACGCGGTACGCAGTTTGAACACGTCTGCGGCCTCGCTAGCCGGGGTGGGTGCGGGTGTGCGCGTCGATGGTGTGGTTCGAAACGTAAACGAAGTGGTGCTTGCCGATCGACGAGAAGCGGATGCGGATGTGGCGTTCGATGCAAACATCGCAAACTATTTTGCACGGATTGAAAGCGAGATTGGTTTGCCGGGCGACAGTGGGTCGCTGGACGAGGTCTTGGTCAAGTTCGAAGCAGCACTTGTTGATGCAGCCAGTCGACCGGATCAGACCGTACGCCTTGACGCCGCGGTTCAGGCGGCGGGTGACGTCGTCGCCAAGCTCTCGCAAGTATCGAAGTCCATCCAGTCGGAACGGCAAGATGCGGATCGGGAAATCTCGCGTCAGGTCGAGCAGCTCAATTCCGTTTTGCAACAGGTTGAGGATCTGAATGCGACGATCTCTGTACAAAGGGTGGCTGGAAACGATGCGCTTGCCCTGATGGACCAACGTCAGGTGCTGATAGACCAGATTAGCGGGATCGTACCGGTATCGGTAATGCCGCGCGACAATGGGCAGGTCGCGATCATTTCGTCCGGTGGAGCCGTCCTTCTAGATGGCAAGGCGGCAACTTTCGAGTTTACGCCGGTAAATACGATCACTCCGGATATGACCGTCGGTAGCAATGCGCTCAGCATGGTTCTGTTGAATGGCCAGCCGGTCGACCTTTCCCGCGCGACCAACATGTTGCAGGGCGGGTCTCTGGACGCGTTGTTTTCCATTCGGGATGAACTCAGCATAGGCACCCAGCAGTCCATCGATACTCTTGCCGCAGACCTGATTTCGCGTTTCGAAGATCCTGTCGTCGATGCAAGCCTTTCGCTCGGCGATCCGGGATTGTTCACCGATGATGGCGCCGTGCTCAATCCTGCGGATCTCACCGGACTTTCACAGCGAATATCCCTGAACGCGTCGGTTGATCCTGCTCAGGGAGGCGAGACGTGGCGGATACGCGACGGCATGGGGGCCTCCGTACAGGGGCCCGCTGGAGAAGCAGCTCAAATACTGGCCTTCGTCGATGTCCTGGCTGAACGGCGCCCGCCGGTTTCGGCAACGCCCGGAGCCGCCTCTCAGACGTTTTTCGCTGTGTCTTCACAGGTCCTGTCGGATGTCGGTTTGGCAGGTCAGAGAGCGGAAGAGCAGATGGCTTTTTCCAGCGCGAAATGGGAAGCCCTTCGCCTCGTCGAACTCGAAGGAGGCGTGGATACGGACGCCGAGCTCCAAAAGTTGCTGCAAATTGAGCAGGCTTATGCCGCGAACGCCAAGGTCATTGAAACGATCGGCGATCTGCTCGACACACTAACCCGGATTTAAACATGACCCCCGTTTCAATTGGCGACCTCGCCGCAAACCTGTCGTCTCGCCTGGAACTCTCGCGCGTGAAGTCCGAGGTTTCGACACTTTCGACAGAGCTGACGACTGGTTTGAAAGAAGATATCTCTGCCCAGGAACGTGGTGATTTCTCGCGCGTGTCGGCATTGGAAAGATCGGTCAGCATCACGGAACGATACAAAACAGCCAACGCCGAAACAGCGTTGAGGTTGGAGATTGCACAAGCAGCGCTGGCGGACATACAAACCTCCGTTTCCGAGAGTGCATCCCAGTTTCTGTCTGTGAGCGGAGGTCAAACTCCAGCCACTCTGGATACGGCGGCTGCAACTGCAAAGCTTGAATTGCAATCTGTTATGTCTGCTCTGAATACGAGTGTCGGAGGGTCTGCCTTGTTTGGCGGGTCAATCACGACGAACAGCCCGCTTGCAGGCGTGGACTCCTTGCTCTCGGCCCTGAGCACGGAAATTTCGGCGTCCCCTACCGCCGCGGACGCCGTCGCCGCTATCGAGGCTTGGTTTGCCTACCCCGTTTCGGGGTTTGACAACGTAATATACAGCGGAAGCATTTCGAACGGGATCATTCTGCCGAGCTCTGAGAATTCGGATGTCGAATTCGAGATACGTGCGAACGATCCCGCCTTGAAGGATACACTGCAAGCCCTGTCTATTGCAGCACTTGCTCAGGATCCTGTCTTTGCAGGCGATCTGGATGCTCAAGCCGAGATGGTCGCGACCAGTGCGGAGCAGCTTTTCTCGAACGAGTCCGCTCTTGCCGGGATCAGAGGCTCCCTTGGGGCGTTGCAAGCGCGTGTTGAGGAAGATGCGGTCGCGTTGGAAGCCTCACGCTTCACTTATGAAACAGCGCTTAATGGTGTTTATGCGGCCGACCCTTATGAAACCGCCTCGAAGTTGGATGCCGCGACCTTGCAGCTAGAGACGCTCTATGCCGTCACTGCGCGGTTATCCGACCTTACTCTCACAAGGTATCTATGATGGTTTTTCGAATTTTTCTCATCGGGCTCATTCTGATGTCCTCATTTACGGCGTCTGCGTCCCCGGTGAGGTTGAAAGACCTGGTGGAATTCGATGGCGTGCGCGGAAACGACCTTGTGGGATACGGCCTCGTCGTCGGCCTGAACGGCACCGGGGACGGGATCCGAAACGCACCTTTTACCGAGGAGATCTTATCGAGCATCCTGGAAAGGTTGGGCGTTAACGTATCTGGCGAACAGTTCCGGCCCAAGAACGTTGCTGCGGTCCTTGTCACGGCGGAACTTCCCCCGTTCTCAAGGGCCGGATCCCAGATAGACGTCACCGTTTCCGCAATCGGCGACGCGAAGAGCTTGCTGGGCGGAACGTTGATCATGACGCCGATGAATGCAGCTGACGGAGAAATCTATGCGGTTGCCCAGGGAACAATTATCGCGGGCGGGGCCTCGGCAGAAGGTGAAGGCGCGGAAGTAACCCGGGGCGTGCCCACCTCAGGCGTCATTCCCGCCGGCGCACGGGTCGAACGGGAAGTGGATTTTGTTTTCTCGGAGATGCAAACAGTACGCCTTGCTCTTCGTGCTCCGGATTTTACGACCGCCAGTCGTATCGAAGCAGCCATAAACCGCTTCTTCAGCCGTGATGTCGCTTTGATGCTCGATTCCGGAACTGTTGAGCTCGATATCGAACGCACTCGTCTTGCATCTCCGGCGCGCGTCATCGGCAGAATCGAGAATCTTCTGGTGGAACCGGAGCTACGCGCCCGTGTCGTGGTGGATCAGCGGTCCGGGACGATCGTTATGGGCGAGAATGTGCGCGTGTCTCGCGTTGCCGTGTCGCAGGGCAACCTTACGATACGGATCGAAGAGACACCGCTTGCGGTGCAACCGAACCCGTTCGCGGATGGAGAAACGGTGGTGGTGCCGCGCGCGGAGGCCGCATTGGAGCAAGAACCGGGAATAGGACTTGCGGAAGTGCCCGGGGGTACGGATCTGTCAGAGGTGGTTGCCGGCCTGAACGCCCTCGGGGTCGCACCGCGAGACATGATCGATATCCTCAAGAGCATCAAAGCCGCAGGCGCGCTGCATGCTGAATTCGTGGTCCGCTAAAGATACCCGCTCACCAATGCTTCGGAGATAAGTGTCCAGCCATCGGCTACGACGAAGAACGCGAGCTTGAAGGGGAGAGAAACGATTGCTGGTGGCACCATCATCATGCCCATGGACATTAGAATTGCCGCGACAACCAGATCGATGATCAGGAAGGGCATGAAGATCAGAAACCCGATCTGAAACGCCCGCTCGATTTCATTCAGCATGAAAGACGGGATCAGAACCGAAAGGCTCGGGTTCTCCGGATCGAACGCTACGAAATCCCCTTCAGAACGAAGCTGCGCCAGCCGGAAAACAGTCTCGGGGTCGGTACGGGCGCTCATGAAAATCCGAAAAGGCTCCAAGGCCCGGGACAGACCTTCCATCATCTCGAGTTCGTCGTTCACCAGAGGTTGAATTCCGGTCCGCCACGCTTCGAGAAACACCGGTTCCATGACGAAGTATGTCAGGAACAGCGCAAGGCTCACGATCAGCATGTTGGGCGGGGATGATTGCAGCCCGAGACCAGTTCTGAGAATGGACAGAACTGTCACGATGAACGGAAAGCACGTCACCATGATCGCAATGCCTGGCGCGAGACTCAGGACCGTAATCAACGCGATGATTTGGACAGTGCGGTTCGTCAGGGAGGTTTCCTCCCCAAAAAGGATCGCCAAGTCCTGAGATGCGGCCGGCACGGTGGTCAGAAGAACGAAAGCGATCGCGACCGGACCGGGAAGCCACCGCATCAGAAGGCCTTTTCAGGCGCAATAACATCTGTGAGGCGCACACGGAGACCAGAGGCATCTTCGTTTTCCTCAAGGACACCGCGTGCGATGAGATGGGCCCCGACAAAAAGCTCAACCGGGTCTTCGATCCTGCGATCGAGGGTCAATACGGAGTCCTTTCGCAAGGCGAGCAGTTCGCGGACTGTAGGGTGCGCCTGACCTACGGAGACCGTGACTTCGATGGGCACAGAAACGAGCGGCGTGGACTGTTCGGACGTTTGAAGGCTTTCCTGATCAAGAGACATTGGCGTGGACTTCCTGAAGCTGGGTGAAATGTGTTTCGAGGGCGGTGCGGATCTCGGTCAACAAGGCGTCCCCGTCGATGTCATGGACCTCGTGTCCCAGATGGAACCTGACCTGATGCTGAGCGAAAGACGGCTCCGCGCGAATTGACAGTGGCAGTTCGTTATGTGGTTGCAGGATATCGGTGATCTGCGCCAGATCGGAGGGTGCGCAGAGCAATTCTACGGTCAGGTTGCCGCTGTCTTCGATCAAGGGCGCAAGGGTTTCTTTGATCAGTGCGCCGAAATGCTCACGGTAAAGCGCTGGCAGCACCTTTTCAGCCATGGTCATCACCAGCGTTTCAAGCGACAGGCTCACATGTCGTTGCGCTTCAAAGAACGTAAAGGACAGCTCTTCGAGATTGCGCGCAAGCTCCGCATCAATCCGCGTGTTTTCGTCGGTGGCTGACTTGACCGCATCATCCCAGCCGGCTTGATAACCGCTCTCGTACCCCTCCATGCGCGCTTTGGCCGGATCAATCTTTGTCTCGGGATTTCGCGGCGAGTCCGCGCTTGCTGGGAGGCCGAACTCCTCTAATGCCAACGCTGCCATTTATCGAACCTCTCCAGTATCTTCGACCCAGTTCTGCAAAACGGCGACACTGTCTGCCTTGCGAAGCTTCATCTGCTCTCTGAGTCGCATCACCGCATCGGCCTTGTTGGGCAGGCGTGCTGGCTCTGCGGTGTCTGGCAAGGGCACGCCTGGTCCGGCGATCTCGCCATCAAGCGCTGGCGGGGCCTGCGTGTTGATACCGGTTGCGGATGTCTCTGATGTCGCTGGCATACTGGACGCTTGAGGCGGTGCCAGCGGCGGAAGGGACTGGTCAGCAAGAACTGGCGTGCCCGACTTTGCGAACGCGGCCATCATCAAAGGCCGTACAAAGAAAAGCGACAGGACAATTGCAACGAGGCCGAACACCAGAAGCCGCAGAAGCCCGTTCAGGTCAAGTGCGAGGTTGGACAGGAAGCCACCAGAGGCGAAGGTGCCCTGCGGCTCGATACTGGGCATTCCCATCGAGCGCAGAGTGACCACGTCGCCGCGCTCTGCATCAAACCCAACCGCGGATTTTACGAGGTCTTCGAGGGCCAGTAGCTCCGTATCCGGTCGCGGTTGCGTCTGGACTTCGCCTGAGTCGTCGACCGTCGAGATCCCGTTGACCAGAACAGCCACCGTGATCCGCTTTATGGTGCCAGGACCGCGCTCTATCTCGCGCGTTGTCTCGGAAACCTCGTAGTTGACCCGTTCACGCGTTTCTGTCTCCGATAGCGAGTCTTCGCCGCCTCCGGTTGCATCACCGTCGGGCAAATTGCTCGCAACCGAGACGGGGCCGGTGCTGGATTGATTGGACGTCGCACTGTTTTCGGTTGTCTCCGTGGAAATTGCGACGCGGCTTTCCGGATCGAACCGCCGCTCGATCACCTTCTCCCGATCCAGTTCTGAACTGACATTGACTTCTACGATCGCATTGCCGGGTCCCACGCGGGCCTCCAGCAGACGTTCGATGCGCGCTCTGAGTGTGGAGCTGATCTCCAACTCGCCCTCAACGCCGGGTGTGGGCTCCCCATCGGACAGCAGCCTGCCACTGACACTGTCGACGACAGAAACCATTTTAGGGTTCAGCCCGCCAACGGCCGACGCCACAAGGAACTGAAGAGCCTCGACCTGTGGCCGTGAGAGCGTCGCGCGGGTTGGGGTGATGAAAACGGACGCAGATCCGGGAGAAATGCTGCGCATACCGCGCCGCTCCGGCGAAGAGATATGTACCCTGGCGGATTTGATCGCGCTGCTTGCTGCAATTGTGCGCGCCAATTCCCCTTCCTTCGCGCGCTTGTAGGTCGCGTCAAACATCTGCGATGTGGTTCCGAAGCCGGTAAGCGAGTCGAGGAGTTCGTAGCCGCCACCAGCGGACGCAGGCAGTCCCTCCGCTGCGAGAGAGAAGCGAAGGCGGTCGCGTTGCGTTGCGTCCACGAAAATGCCGCCTGGGCGAACCTCATGGGCGATGCCGCGTTGCTCCAACGCAGCTACGACTTCTCCGGCTGCTGCGGCCTCAAGGCCGGAATAGAGCAAAGCGTACTCAGTTCGGGACGCGAAATTCGCAATGGCAAGAATTGCCACTACTGCTGCAACAAAGACCCCTCCGGTCATGAGTTGCTGTTTTGTACCAAGCGCGCCCCAACTCTGACGCAACCGTTCTAACTGCTGTGTATTCATACTGACCTTCTGGTCTCCAGTTTCCCGGAGCCTAAGCGGGTCGGTCTTAATAATCGGTTAGTTCTGATGGGTTAGCGATGGCCTTGCCGCAAGCAGAAGCGCGGGAGAGACCATGGCAGAGACAACCGACGAACAAGTCGAAGAAGAACCAAAGAAAAAAGGTAAACTGGGCCTGCTTCTTGTCACGCTTGTCACTTTGCTGGCAGCAGGTGGCGGGGGATTCTTCGCGGCGTCCTCTGGGCTGATCCCCCTCCCCGCGAAAGAGGCCGAGAGCGAACAGGTCCCCGAGACTGAGAGCCCGTCTGCAGATGTCGCCTTCGTTCCCCTTGAACCGTTGATCATCACGCTCGGGCGCGA
Source organism: Tropicimonas sp. S265A (assembly GCF_049800835.1). Classification (NCBI taxonomy): domain Bacteria; kingdom Pseudomonadati; phylum Pseudomonadota; class Alphaproteobacteria; order Rhodobacterales; family Roseobacteraceae; genus Tropicimonas; species Tropicimonas sp. S265A. The sequence goes on along the minus strand of NZ_JBNAFU010000003.1, from coordinate 126,629 downwards.
CGCAAAGAACTCGCATTTGCGCTTCAATGCACAGCTTGAAGTCGCCGCCCGTTACGAGGCTGAAATCACTCGGATGGAGCCACGGTTTCTGGATGTGTTGAACGGGTATCTGCAGGCCCTTGAGGCGCAAGACATCGAGGATCCCGAAGCGTTTGTACGCATGCGCGCGCAACTGCTGCGTCGCATGCAGGTTGTCGCCGGGGAAGGGCGCGTACGCGATCTTCTCGTAACCGAATTTGTTCTTAACTAGGAGGCGAGCTTGGCTGTTCTTTCAGATATTCTTCTGGCCGCAGGCGCCATCGGCGCTGCTGTGTATTGCCTTGTTTTGTCCCGGCGGCTTTCGCGGTTCTCGGACCTCGAGAAAGGGATGGGAGGTGCAATTGCAGTCCTATCCGTCCAGGTCGACGACATGACCAAGGCGCTGTCTCAAGCGCAAGGCACCGCGAAGACGGCCGAGTCGGAACTCGATCAGATCGCCAAACGAGCAGAAGCCGCAGCCAAGCGTCTCGAACTTCTGTTGGCTGCAATGCATGACTTGCCCGAGCCGGAGAAGCGCGCCCCATCGGAGAAGGAAGCTTCGTCGGGTGAAGCGCGCGAAGAAGTGCAATGGCGCACGCGTCGCCCTGTGGGGGGCGCTTTGCGATGAAGTATTTCAAGCGTTTCATCCTGCATCCGCTTTTCGTCCTCGCGTTTTTGTTTGCCGGGTCCGCGGCGCTGCGGTTGGGCGGGGGTTTGGGGCCGGTGTTCGCCACAACGGCAGGATTTGAAGCAGGTTCGACGACGGCGGATGGCGCGCAAGTCTGTACCGGATTGCCTGAACTTGAACTGATGTATCGCACGCTCCAATCGGATCGAGATGCGCTGGATGCGCAGTTGGAGACAGCATCGCTCAGGGAAGCGGAACTTGCCGAGGCGGACATCTTGATGCGCGAAAGCTACGAGGAATTGCAGTTGATGCAGGCAGAGTTGGCCGCCGAACGCGCAGAGTTCGAAGACTCACGGCAGATCGCTTCCGAGACTGCCCGTGATGACCTTGATCGGTTGGTATCCGTATATGAAGCGATGAAGCCGAAGGATGCTGCGGGGCTCTTCGAAACCATGTCGCCTGAATTTGCCGCGGGGTTCCTGGGGCGCATGCAGCCGCAAATCGCAGCGCAGGTGCTGTCAGGAGTGTCCCCTGATTTTGCTTATGCGGTCAGTGTTTTGATTGCAGGCCGCAATGCGCGCGACCTGCGCGAGCGACCCGCTTCAGAGTAATCAGTAAGGAACGGAGCGAGAGATGATCGGAATTGTCGGTGTTGTAATCGTCTTCGTCATGGTCTTCGGCGGCTATCTGGCTGCTGGAGGTAAAATGGGGATCATTCTGAAGTCCCTGCCATTTGAGTTTACGATGATTGGCGGTGCGGCCGTTGGTGCCTTCATTATCAGCAACGATATGGCGGGGATAAAACACACGATCAAGGATGTGGGGAAAGTCTTTAAAGGAGCGAAGTGGAAGTCCGAAGACTATCGAGATCTTTTGTGCTTGCTCTACGAACTTCTGCGACTGGCAAAGCAAAACCCTGTTGCCCTTGAAGAGCATATCGAAGCGCCAGAGAACTCAGACATCTTCTCGAAATACAGCAGGATTGCCGCTGACCACGAAGCTGTTGACTTGATTGCGGATACGCTGCGCAACGCCTCAATGAATTATGACGATCCTCATCAGGTTGAGGAAGTTCTGGACAAGCGTATGGAAGCCCATCTTGAGCATTCGCTGCACTCGAGCCATGCCCTTCAGACGATGGCGGACGGCTTGCCTGCCTTGGGTATTGTTGCCGCTGTTCTCGGGGTTATCAAAACCATGGCATCGATTGACCAGCCACCGGAAATTCTCGGAAAGCTGATTGGTGGCGCGCTTGTTGGGACGTTTCTTGGCGTTTTTCTTGCCTACGGCATGGTCGGTCCTTTCGCAGCCAAAGTGAAATCCGTGGTGGAGGAGGAAAGTAATTTCTACCTCTTGATCCGTGAGGTCCTGGTCGCGAGCCTGCACAAGCATCCTGTCAATCTTTGCATTGAAGTCGGTCGTCAGAATACGCCGGGCCATTTTCGCCCGTCCTTCGTCGAACTCGAAGATGCCCTCAAGACAGTCCAGCAGGAGGCGGCTTGATGCGGCTGAGTTGGGTCGTTTTGCTTGGGCTTTTTGCGGCTGTGCCAGCGCAAGCAACTGTGCTTCGGTCCGGTGAGCACGCCGATTTCTCTCGGATTGTTGTGGAGTTGCCGGACGCTGGGGATTGGAAGTTCGGCAGATACGCAGGAGGGTATGCGTTTGCTGCGGAAACCCTCGTCACACCATCGGGTCTGTCCAATGTTTTCCGCATGATACCCCGAACACGTGTCGCGGATGTTCTGTATGATTCGGAAACGGAACTCCTTGTTTTTCAGCTCGCCTGTACAGAGTGCTATGCGGATGCGTTCGAGATCAGAAACGGCCGCATCGTCCTGGACTTCAAAGATGGACCAGCACCGCGCACAAGCAACTTTGAAGAAAACCTGTCTGTTCCGGTGAGCAAACTAGAAACCGGTTCGAAAACGGAGGAGCGAGGCGCAGAACGAAAGGCCATTTTCCCGGTGGGGACGGTTCCAACTGTGCCTGAAAGATCGTTTCTACCAGAGCCGGACTTCGCACAGTCACGACCTCCGGCAACCCAAGTGAACATCGGCACGGTTGAGCGTGACCTCGTTAACGCGCTCTCTCGGGCCATGACGCAAGGGCTTGTCGCAGCTTCCGACTTTCGACCCGCAGGTGAAATCGTCGCGACAGATGACCCGGATCAACCGGAAAAGGCACCCGACAAACCTGCACCCGCTCAGGTCCAAACGCAGATCGAAAGCGACCGCGCACGCACGACCATCCTTGCGATTGAGGGAGATGCACCGCAATGCGTCAAGTCGGTGAAACGGTATCAATTGCCGCAAGAGGTTTCGTTCGATCAGCTGGCCGGGCTTCGGGGAAAACTGTTCAACGACCTTGACCGTGTCGTCGTTCAATCGGCGCTCGAACTGGCCGCTGCGGAGATAGCCCTGGGTTTTGCGGTGGAGGCAAAGTCTACTCTATCGCTGCTGCCGCAGGGCATTCCCGAAGTTGATTACCTGTCGAGCATCGCGCTTACGGTCGCGCGAAAACCCCTTCCAGACGGGACGTTTTCCGAGGCCATCGGATGTGAGTCACCGGAGCTGATCTGGGCGCTTCTCGCGAGTTCGGTGGCGCCAAATGTGACCGACGCGGGTGCCGACAAGGCAGTGCTTCAGTTTTTCAACCTGTCGGCGCAGCTCAGGCGATATATTGGTCCCCCGCTGGCTGAAAAGTTGCTGGCTTCCGGGCGAACCGCGCAAGCCCGGCGGGTGGCTGAGAATGCTCAGAAACTCGACCCGGCGGCTGCGATGGACTTGGCCCGGATCGACATGGCGCCCGAGGGAGCGGACGCACTCGGTCTGGACCCCAATACGGAAACGGCGGCGGCATTGGCTGAAGTTGACAGGGGGTCAACCAAGGCTTTGCAACGGTTGCTTCAAAGGGCGATTGATCAGGATCTGGACCTTGCAACGGAAGATTTGCTTTTCATTGATGCGGCGATTTTTCAGTTTCGAAGGGAGCCAGCAGGACAAGACCTTGCGAGGTTGAAGCTGCGCTACGCGTTGCATCGGCGTAACCCGTCCTTGACGCGCGAAGCTCTCGACGTGATGACGGCGAACCACGCAACCCTTGAACAGGCTCTCTTGCAGGAAAGCTTCGCGCTTCTCTCGGACGAAGAGGATGAATTCCATTCCCTCCTGTTGAAGTCGTATCTCTCAAACTGGGGGGGAGATGTTCTGGTACCGAACGGGGCATCGATGACCCCCGTGGCAATCGGCGCGTGGCTTGAGCAAAACGCGCCGGCGTATTCCTCCGCAGAGGCGCAGGGAGCCGCGGTCAACCACGCCACTCAGCCCGCATCGAACCGGACGCCCCCCCAGACGCTTACCGAAAGACTGGAGCGGCTTGCAACGATTGTCGGCAGCGATCTGGAGTAGCTGGTATGGGCGCCCAATCAACCGCAGCTTTGGTCGTATTCCTGATGGCAATCATTGTCATGATGATCTTGCCTGTCCCCTCTTTCGTTCTGGACCTTGGCCTCGCATTTTCTTTTGGAATTGCGATCACGATCTTCACGGTCACTCTGTTTATTGAGCGTCCTTTGGATTTCTCTGCGTTTCCATCGATCCTTCTGGGGTCACTGATGTTACGCCTTTCTCTCAATGTCTCATCGACCAAACTGATCCTTTCAGAGGGACATACGGGAACATCAGCAGCGGGAAGTGTTATAGAAGGTTTCGCAAGCTTCATTATGGGCGGCAGTCTTCTACTTGGGATCATTACATTTTGCGTCATTCTTATCGTTAATTTCATGGTCATCACCAAAGGCGCTGCGCGCATGGCCGAGGTTGGTGCGCGGTTCGCTCTTGATGGTATGCCAGGGCGCCAACTTGCAATTGATAGTGATGTGGCTGCCGGCGCAATCTCGCACGAGGAAGCAAAGGTCAGGCGTGCTACCGAGCAGGCCGAGGCAAGCTTTCTCGGCTCGCTGGACGGGGCATCCAAATTTGTGAAAGGGGATGCCATTGCGGGTCTTTTGATTACGCTGCTCAACATTGTTGCAGGACTATTGGTCGGCACCCTGGTTCATGGGTTAACCGTCGGCGATGCTTTTGAGGTTTATGCGATCCTGACGATCGGGGACGGACTGGTCACGCAAATTCCGGCGGTCGTGATTTCAGTGGCTTCCGGTCTTTTGCTCGCACGATCAGGCCTGACCGACCGGACAGATACAGCCCTCGGACGTCAGATCGGTAGATTCCCGGAAGCACTACTTTTGGTGGCAGGCATCATGACTGTTTTTGCCGTCTTTCCGGGAATGCCCTTTCTCCCTTTCTTTGCCCTCGCTGTCGGCGCGACCGCGCTTTATTTTGTGAACAGGGCGCGGCAGGAGCCAGATGGAGAAGTGGAAGACCCGTCCGATGCTTCCCAAGCCGACAATGAACCGAAGCTTGTTGACCTTCTCGATGTGGACGAGATCCATCTAAGCATTGCGCCCAATCTCATTGGACAGGTCCTTGACCCGATATCAGGCCTTGAGGCTCGCGTAGACGGTTTGCGTCGGCACATTGCCACTGATTTCGGCGTTGTCCTGCCGGAAGTCCGGATCACGGATGATCCCGCGCTACCCCCGGGTCGATACGTTCTGCGCATACAAGGTGTCAAAGTTGCGAGCGCAGAAGCCATGGTGCACCACTATCTAGTGCTGACAGATGATCAGGACATGTCGATCAAAGGGCAGGTGCCAGTTCAGGAACCGGTCTTCGGCGCATCAGCTCTGTGGGTTCCGAAGAGCACACGAGCAGAGGTCGAAAAACTCGGACATGGCGTCATCAGCCCTATCGAGATGATTTCGACGCACTTGCTTGAAGTCATAAAGAACAATCTTTCTCAACTTCTGACGATGCGCGCCCTCAACGATATCCTGAACCGGATTACCGAAATTTCGGATACCGTACGTGCAGCCGAAAATAGAAACCTCATAGCGGAAACGATTCCGGAAAGAATTTCAAAGGAAGTGCTGCTATCGATTTTGCGCATGCTCTTGGAAGAGGGTGTTTCTATAAAAAACCTTCCGAGAATTATCGAGATAACGGCAGAAGCAGCGCAATACGAGAAGTCATCTGACGCAATACTTGAGAAGGTTCGTCAGGCGATGAGTATGCAGATCCTTGAGAAGGTCAAATCGGAGAATGGTGAACTTTCTCTCCTTCAACTCGACAGGGAGTGGGAAGATATTTTCTTGAAGTACTCCAGTGCAGGGAGCGGCTTTCCAACTGTTGCGCTACCACCTGATCTTTTTCAGTCTTTGGTCGATGCTGCTGTAGAGAAGGTAAAGACGATTTCCGAGAAAGGACTGCCGATTGTTTTTGTGACTTCACAGGTGCGACGCAGATTTCTCTATTCCATTCTCAAGTCAAAGGATATTCAGGCAGATGTCGTGAGTTACGAAGAGTTGCGAGGCGAGAAGAACATGTCGCTTGTTGGTCTTGTTGCAGCGCCATCGCAATGAATGAGTTCTTGGCATACCTATCAAGTGTTGCGATCCAGTCCACGTTCCTACAGGTCTCCGGTTTCTTGCTACTTGCACCAATTTATGGGGAGCGAATGCTGTCGGTGCGTATCAAAGTCGTATGCTTGATCCTGTTCTCTTTTATCCTGTTTCCGTCGCGAGCTGAAACCATTCTGGAGCTAAGGTGCCAAAGCGTTGAAAGCAATGTGATACTCATACAAAGCCTGATCTCAGGGCTACAGCTCGGTGTTCTTTTGCGCGCTTCGGTTTTCATTCTACAGGTTTTTGGCGCCTTTCTTTCACAGCTAAGCTCGCTTTCGCAGATTCTTGGCCCGAGTGTTGCGGGTGATATGTCACCAGCTGTAGGACAGCTTGTCCTTTTTGCCGGCCTATTCATTCTGGCCTCCATTGATGTGCATATCGATTTTGTCGCTGCACTTCAAAACACGCCGCTGATTTGCTCATCTGAAGAAAGCTACGCTCAGATTCTTCTAACGTCAGTTTTGGACGTTGGAGGCACGGTTGTCAGGGTCGCTGTTATTCTCGCAATGCCATTCGTCGCACTCAACATCCTGTACAACGCCTTTCTTGGTTTCATGAATCGCGCGATGCCCCAACTGATGGTCGCGTTTGTCGGAGCTCCGCTTCTGGTTGGGGGTTTTTTGCTGACTCTTGTCATTTTCCTGCCTTTGGCACTTGGAGCGTGGATTGCACAACTGCACGAATTGCGGGGATGGTAAGCGATGAGTGAAAGTGACAGTGGAGAAAAGGAATTTGAAGCCTCTGAGAAACGGCTGAAGTCAGCAAAAGAGAAAGGCGATGTTGTCAGATCATCGGAACTATCTTCGGCCTTTGGAATAATTCTTACAGTGATGGTGGTTACGCTCTTCTCTTTGGTTGCGTATCCAGAGTTCGAAGTGCGACTCTCTTACTATTGGTCTGGCGATGCATGGATTCAATCAAATGCAGGCCTAGACGCTTTGATCTTGCAACACCTTGGCATCATTTCATCGATTTTGCCCCTTTTTTTGCTTATTCTTATTGTGTCAGGAGTTTCGTCAGTTGGCGTTCCACTCGTGATGCGTGACTTTGTATTTTCGTCACAAAGGATAATGCCAAAGTTATCTAACATCTCTTTGGTTTCCGGTATTAAGAATAAGTTTGGACCAAAAGGTTTATTTGAGTTTTTCAAGAGTGCGCTGAAGTTATCTATTTTATTTATCATCGGATTCTTTCTTCTGAAGGGCGAATTTAACGAACTGTACAATCTTTTGGATCAGAGCCTTTCGGAGGGGTGGAGGTTCTCGCTTGAGTTGCTCATTCTGTTTTGCGTGACATGCTCAGGTCTCGCGCTTGGCGTCGGAGTAATCGATTATCTCGTCCAACGGGCCTTTCACCTGAAGAAGCTACGGATGTCTCGCAAGGAAGCCCAGGACGAAGCGAAGGAAAATGAAGGTGACCCTTTATTGCGGTCCAAGCGGAGGCAGCGCGCGGAAGAGAGGGCGCGTCAAGGCGGGCTGACGAATGTGCCCGATGCAGACGTTGTTGTTGTTAATCCGACACACTTTGCGGTTGCGCTCAAGTGGGATCGTGACGGAGGGTCTGTACCGATCGTTGTTGCCAAAGGTGTTGACGAAATCGCACTTAGAATCAGGGAAATAGCATATGAGAACGGAGTTCCTGTCAGACGGGATCCTCTGACAGCGCGCAGTTTGCACAAGCTGTGTGAGATCGGGGACAAAATCAGACCCGAGCATTTCAGGGCTGTTGCCGCCGCAATACGTTTCTCCGATGCGTTGAAGAAGAGAAAACTCGGTTGAGACCGGACGCACACCTAAACCAGTTGCTCGATCTGGCGCACGCAGCAAAGTTGCGTTCAGAGATCGAATACGTATCTCAACTCAAGGCGTGTCGAGAATTGCAAGACACTGTCTCAGCCTTGCGCGTTTCGGTTCAAAACGCGCGCCGAGGGTCTCGAGATTCGCTCGATATCGAACATCAGATAAAGCATGAGAATTGGGCATGGAAGAAAATCGAAGAGACGAACAGTACGTTGATCGAGGCTAGAGTTCGTTTAGCCGAACTTGAACACATTCATAAAAAGGCCGCCGCGAAGGAACTGGTTGTGAAGACCCTTGCGAAGGGGGCAGCCGCGGCCGAGAGAAAGGCGCGTCTGAAAAGATCCGAATACGATTAAGTTGTATCCTGCCGTACCAGATCCATGATCAGGATGTCGCGAATTGTTTCTGGCATGAGTGACTTTGCCGTCTCTCGCAAAGCTGCGCGAAGACCGGCGAGCGTGTGCGTTTCTGTGAAAACGCCTTCGAAGCCACCGGTGTTGGCGTGATCGAACAAGGTCGAGAGCAGCGCATCCCGCAGTTTGGGCTCCATGGCAAAAACGGCCTCCCGGGTGCCGGCATCAGCTTCGACCGTAAGAGAAAGAATGACCAGGGCAGAAACGGCACCATTTCTCACAACAGGTACGACGAATTGGTTGTTCAGCCTGATATATTCCAGTCCAAGCTCAGCCGCGAGTTCGGGATCATCCTGAGGTGCAATCAACTCTGCGGGTGACGTGAGCTCTTCCTCCACGACTTCTGGTTCAACCGGCTCCGACAGTATATAAGCAGCGCCGACGCCGCCTGCGACCCCGATAAGACCTCCCAAGACCGGCAAGATTAGTCTCATGACGGGTTTCAGAACGGCAAGAGAATGTCTGTGATCTGCTGGCCATATCTTGGCTGCTGCACATCGGAAATCTGGCCGCGACCACCATACGATATTCTTGCAGAAGCTATCTTGTCATATGTGATCTCGTTTTGTCTCGAGATATCCTCCGGCCTTACAAAGCCGGAAACGATCAGCTCCCTGAGTTCATAGTTTACGCGCACTTCCTGACTCCCCTGTATCTGAAATACGCCGTTTGGCATTAGCCCAATAACGGTTGCAGCAATCCGAAGGGTGAGCTTCTCGCGTCGACTAATGGATCCTTCGCCTTCCGAGCTGCTGTTCGAATTGGTACTGACTGCTGATCCCAAAGATGCGCCGTCCGGAAGCTGAGGTGCGATACGCTGCGGAATTCCAAAGAACTCTTCAATCTCGAGCTCCTCGGACCCCGAGCGAGACCGATCCGTACTGTTGGAGATCTCAGCGCGGTCATCGATCTCGATCACGACTGTAAGGATATCGCCCGCATTACTCGCTCTTCTGTCGCCGAGCAGCGAGTTTCGACTGCCGCTCCATAGTGAGGCTTCCTCAGTTGGAATTTGAGTCGTCAGGCTTTGTGGAAGTGTCGGAACCGTCATCGCAAGATACTCGGAATTTCCAGCCGAGGCCGTAAACTCCGGCGTTTGCCCAACATCCTTGAGACGCCCGCAAGATGAAAGTGCGAAGGTTGCGCAGAGCACGATGAAGACAGTATTTCGCATCTTCGTCCTTTCCTTATTTTCCCACAAGAACGTGCCCGGACGCTGTGACCGTCCCGGAGACTGTGGTTCGGGAGTTCAAGTTCATCACGCGAACCGTTTCACCAAGGCCTGCCCTTCCCAGGGATCGCGCTTCGGTCTCAATCCGCATGATGGGCGTTTCGAAAATAAGCGTAATGATTTCGTTCCTTTGGATAAGTGCGGGGCGTCCGAGCTGGCCTACAGTAATTGGCCGACCGGCATAAATTATCTCGCGACTTTCCATCCCTATGACTTGTGACGGGTCAGAAATCGCACCTGCAAATACCTGTTCCGACTTTGTGATGTCATCCTCGGTCAAAATGGTCTGTGACCGTATTGTTCTCGCTGCCAGAAGCGAGTCCGCCTGGCCGGATATCGGCGCGAGAATGAGAGCAATGAGAAGAAGACGCATTATCTGACCTGTGACGTAGCACTCATCATCTGGTCAGCTGCGGTCATGACCTTGGAATTGAGTTCATACCCTCGTTGCGCCTCGATCAGTTCGGTTATCTCGCGCACTGCGTCCACGGACGATCCTTCGAGGTAGCCTTGGCGGATGGTTCCCAAACCATCCAAGCCTGGGGTTGCATTAATCGGAGGACCGGATGCGTTGGACTCTAGAAACAGATTGCCGCCAATCGCTTCAAGTCCTTTTGCGTTTGGAAACGTGGCGAGCTCGATTTGGCCCAATTCTTCGGGTTCCGTTCTGTCGCGAAAGTATGCGAAGATCTCACCTTCCGAATTAATCGAAATCCGGCTCGCATCGTCTGGAATTACGATTTCGGGTTGAAGCGCATAGCCGTCCGATGTGACGATGACGCCTTCGGCCGAGCGTTTAAGACTGCCATCGCGGGTAAATCCAGCCGTGCCATCGGCGAGGGCAACCTCCAGGAAGCCGTTTCCGTCTATCGCGATGTCGAGGTCGCCGCCGCTTTGCGTCAAGCCACCCTGTGCAAGTTCCACGCTGACAGCAGCTGTCCGTACGCCGAGGCCGATTTGGATACCGGTAGGCAGGACAGTGCCGTCAGATGCGTTGATCGTACCGGGTTGTTTGACTTGCTGGTACAGAAGGTCGCTGAACTCTGCCCGCCTTGTATTGTACCCTGTCGTACCCATGTTCGCGAGATTATTTGAGATAACCTCCACACGGGTCTGTTGGGCATTCATCCCGGTGGCGGCGATATATAGTGCTTTCATTTCGGTCTCCGTCAGCGTCCAAGTGTGTCGATGACCGATTTGATACGGTCATGCTCTCGGTCGGCGAATGATTTCACGGACTCGTAGCGTCGTTGGACCTCGATCATCCGTGCCACTTCTTCCAAGGGATTGACGTTCGAGGTTTCGAGAAAACCCTGGTGGAGTGTAGCGCCCTCGACGATTTCCACAGGGCCGTTGGGTGCAAAGGCCGTTGCACCAACGCGCGCCATGGCTGTTGCATTGATCGGCGCAACGACGCCAACAACCGACAGCGGCGCACCGTCTGCGCTGAGAGTTCCATCCGACGCGACAGAAATGTCGCGTGCATTGGGGGGGATGAAGATAGGAGCGCCACCTTCGTCCAGAACCTGCCGGCCTTCGAGGGACACCAGTTCACCGTTCTCGTTGCTGGCGAACGACCCTGCGCGGGTCAGCAGCACCCCCTCGGCGCCGGCAAGTTGAAAGTACCCTTCGCCTTCGATCGCGATATCCAACGTACCCCCGGTTTGCCGCAAAGCACCTTGCGACGAATCGATGATGCGGGCGCCGATGTCGGTCATAGACACCGAGTCTCTCGTGCGGCTCTGCTGGCTCACGTATTCTGAGAATACGAGGCTCTCCGCGCGAAAGCCGGTCGTCGAGGCGTTTGCAAGGTTATTCGCAATGATGTCGAGTTCCGATTTCAGACCGGACTGCCGCGACAACGCCGTGTAGATCATGGTGTCCATAGTCTCAGAACCCCACGATTGCCGGGATTAGAACGACCTGAAAATAGTCTTTCAGAAGTTCTGTCATCGAGCCCATCGTCACCCAAAAGACGCCCATCATCACGGCGACCTTCGGAACGAATGTAAGGGTCATCTCTTGAACCGAAGTAAGCGCTTGAAGCAAACCAACAGCAAGACCTGTGACGAGGGCTGCGATGAGAACCGGCGTTGATATGACGACGGCGACCCACAGGCCCTGGCGCAAAGTATCGAAGAACTGTCCGTCGCTCATCATACCGGCATCCTCAGGATTTCCTGATAGGCCTCGACGACCTTGTTTCTGACGGTGACGGCCGTTTCCACAGCCAATTCGGTCTCGGCAATTGCTTGAACCAGGGCGTGCGGGTCTGCACCGGTGATAAGGTTTTCAGTAACGACCGCTTCGTTTTCCCGCATCGTTTCTATAAAGCTTTGGGCAGACTTCATTGCCTTCGAAGCTTCGTTGGATTCTTGAGATGCCGGGGCGACGGCCTTCGTTTGCGCATAGCCCTGTGTCGCCAGAAGAGAAGAACGAATATCCATTTGAACCCCCGGTTAGCGCCGCAAAAGATCGAGCAACGACTGGGACATTTGCCGCGCATTCTCAAAACTGCGAAGGTTGGCCTCATACGAGCGTTGCGCTTCTCTCGAGTCCGCCATTTCCAGCATTAGATTTACATTCGAGCCGTCGTAAAAACCCTGTTCGTTTGCCAAAGGGTGCGACGGGTCGTGGATTTGCTTCAGTGAACTGTCATCAAGAGTTATCCGCTCGACAGTAACCTTTGCTGGCGCGGAAAGGTTGTCCATGACTTCCGCGAACGTGACCTGTTTCCGTTGATAGCCCGGGGTGTCAGCATTCGCGATGTTTTGTGAAACCACATTCAAGCGATCTGCTTGGGCTACAAGGCCTGCAGCCGAAGTTGAAAGAGACTGAAGGAGGTTGGACATACTGATCAGCCTCGCCCAAGCCCGGCGCGAAGAATGCCTAGCGTGGATTTGTAGACTGTCAGCGCAAGGTCATGCTCCTGCCGGTTCTCTGCCATACGAACCATTTCGCGCTCCAGTGAAACTGAATTGCCGTTCTGGTCGACTGGTGCCGCGGTATCGATATAGGTCTTCACGTCTGACGCAGGCGCAGTTGCGAACATGTGCTCAGCGCGCGTCGTCCGCAACGACGCGCTGTTCTCTGCGGTGAAACGCGATTTGAAACTTTCAATACCCAGTGCGCGAAAGCCGGGTGTGTCCGCGTTTGCAATGTTACGTGCAATGACGCTGTGCGCAGTCGCAGAGGCCGAAGATTTCTCCCCGGCGATACGCAAAAGGCTCAAACTATCTAGCATCGGGGCTTCTCCCTCGACTGTTTCAACCAAGGATTAACCCCGATTCGTTTAAGAAACGGTAAGCCGGGGAGTGAAAGCGCCAAGATGATCCAGAGTTCCAACTTTTCTGAATTGAATCGGCAGTTTGCGCGACTAGAAATAGAAACCGTATCTGGCAGGATTTGTCGGCTCGGCGAGTCACTCGTCGACGTTGAAGGCCTCGCGCGGCTCTTGAAGATCGGAGACCGAGTCAGGTTGGAAACGAAGGCAGGGCGATCTGTCGGTGCCGAGGTGGTTGCGTTGAACAGTGAGAAAGCGTCAGTTTTTCCAGAGTCACGTACAGAAGGTCTGGCGATTGGCGATCGGGCAATCTATTGCGGACAGTCTTCTATCGCACCCGATCCTTCGTGGGTTGGACATACGTTGGATGCATTCGGCAACGCGATGGATGGAACACGTCTGCGCGACGGAGACCGCAGCTACCCCCTTCGTGCATCCCCGCCGAACGCAATGGACCGAAAACCACTCGGAGGACGGCTGGAAACCGGCCTGGCGGTTCTCAATACATTCCTTCCTATTGCTCGCGGGCAGCGCATTGGGGTTTTTGCGGGCTCCGGCGTGGGCAAAACCACATTACTGGGAAAACTCGCAAAGACTGTCTCGGCGGATGTCGTAGTCCTCGTCCTTATCGGGGAGCGCGGGCGCGAGGTGCGCGATTTCGTAGAAAAGATTCTTGGTCCTGATGCCATGACGCGCTGTGTGGTCGTCGCGGCCACTTCAGATCAATCCCCGGCAATCAAGCGGCGCGCCTTGTTTTCAGCGATGTCGATTGCGGAATGTCTCCGTGATGCAGGCGCGCATGTCCTGTTTATCGCAGATTCCCTTACGCGTTTCGCAGAGGCTCACCGAGAAGTTGCAAGTGCCTGCGGAGAGGTTACGAGCATGCGAGGTTTCCCACCGTCCACATCTAGTCTGCTTATGGAATTGGTCGAAAGAGCGGGTCCTGGCGAACACGATGCCGGCGATATCACCGCTGTATTCAGTGTGCTCGTGGCCGGATCTGATCTGGAGGAGCCAATATCGGATATCACTCGAGGTATTCTGGACGGGCATATCATCCTCTCGCGCGAAATAGCAGCAAGAGGCCGCTTCCCGGCGATCGACGTCTTGCAATCAGTTTCCCGAAGTCTTCCTGATGCAGCATCCACAGGCGAAAATGAAATATTGTACCAAGCGCGAACGTTATTGAGTGCATATGAGCGATCAAGGCTCATGATCGAGTCGGGTTTGTATACACAGGGCTCTAATTCAGAAATAGACAAAGCCTGCCAAGTGAACGAGGAACTGGAGCGTTTCTTGTCTCGGGTTGAAAGCATAAGCATCGTCGAGAGTTTTCAACGACTTTACAAGGTCATTCAATAGTGCGCCTAGGCATTGACCTAAGAAGTCAAAAGGCGAAGGGCAGTCTGTGCTGACGCAACGGACCCGTTGTACTCACCCGCAGTTGCTCTGACGAGGTAGAGTTGAATAAGATCTGAGGTGCGCTCTTGATCTTCGAAAATAGAGAGTGAACTACTGCCAAATCTGTCGGCTACAGCGCCTTTAAGAACTTCCACTTGTTTGTCAATGTCGATTGAAGAAAAACTCTCAGGCAATCCGAAAGCTTTCTCAAATGCCAAACGCAGCGGCGGGGATCCGAGTATCGTAAAGTACTGCGCATCTTCACTCTTCACACTTCGGGAAATATCTGCGATCTCGCGCTCAAGCTGCAAAGCGATACGCAGATTTTCGTCTGAAGTGCCAACCGATGCTTCGAACTTGAGTTCTAGGAAGCCTGTAACTACCTCCTCGATGTCATCGGATGTGAACGGTGCGCCTCCGGATACTTTCTTGACTGTAAAAGCTTCGGCAAACTCCAAATACCTCTTGTCGGCAAGGCGGTTTGCCAAAGCGCCGCTCTCTTCGGTGCCCTCTAGAATGAGTGTTTTTATGAAAGCTCGATTTCCGACATCAGCTTCGAGTCCAAACGCTCCCAAAGCAACTCGCATTAGTCGTGTATCTTCCACAAATTCGTCAACAGAAGTGACACTCGCGATGTTGTTTCGAAAGTATTCTAGGTCTCTTTGCCTAATTGGACTTTTCTCGAAGGCTTCTCGTTGACGTTCCTCGGTTGCGTTTAGGTACTGCCAGCCTGCAACTCCAGAAAAAGGAACAATGGCTTCAAACATTGGGCCTCGCAGCCAGTAGCCGTTCTTCTCTTTGAAGCAAAGTTCGAAGTGCCTTTAGTGCAAGATAGTAATTCTCCGAAACCGCATACTTCGTCGATGTGTCTAGGGCCAATCTGCTGTCAGCGTCCTTAAAGACTTGGCTGAGTTGCTCGATACCTCTCAAAATTGGCATTTTCATCTCGTCTTTCTCTGCATCACCAGAAAGAACCAATTGAATAGAGTAACAAACTCTCCGGACAGGAGTTGTCACTTCATCAGGATGAATTGCATCCTTTAGACGTAAGATATTGGCATTGGGAGACCTGATGCTTATTCGGCTTCTCCGGTCGCCATTTTCGATCACAGCGCCATTTATGAGTACACGCTCTTTCGGCCCCAACTTGAGAACCAGACCGGTCATGACGGACCGCCTTGATTCCTGAGCCCTTGCAAGATCGTGTCATTTATTTCAATCAAATCGATAGCGGATTCCGTGCCCTTCAGTACGAGCCTCGTATGTTGATCGACAAACTCAGCGAGGTAGAATATCTTCGCTTTCAGGCTTTTCGGTAACTGGTTATCTGGTTCTGCGACGTCAGCACCGAAGTTTTGCCAGAGTTTACGATTCAGTGTGAGCATCTCAACGAAGTGTGGGAAGTTGCTCGCCTTGTGTTCTTCGGCCGCTCGGAGTTTTTGGGTTATGTGAGAAACCACAGCATACTCGTTGCTGTGACGCGTTCCCACCGAACGTGTGGAATTCGAATAGTAGGATATTGCTGCAGCTTGTGTGTTCATGAAGCGGAAACTTTCACTACGCGGGCATATGGCGAATAAGTACTGGCGCCGACTTTCGGCCGGCGCCAACTATGTTAACGGAACAGAGTCAGAATGTTCTGCGGCGCCTGGTTCGCAATTGTCAGCGACTGGGTGCCGAGCTGCTGTTGAACCTGCAATGCCTGCAAGCGCGCAGATGCTGCTTCCATGTCAGCGTCCACCAGAGCACCAATGCCCGACTTCAACGAGTCGGTCAGCTTTCCGATGAACTCGGCCTGCGTTTCCACCCGACTCTGAATGGAGCCGAATTCAGCTGCAGCGTCGATCGATGTCTGGATCAGGCTCTCGATATTATTGAGTGCGTTCCTCGCGCCGTCTGATGTTGTGACATCAATGCCAGAAAGGCCGACGAGTCCACCGGACGCCACACCATCAGCGCCATCATCCACTGTCAACGAGATGTTGTTCGAACCATCGTTGTCAATTTGGATTGTAGGCGGCGACGTGGTCGGATCATCAGAGAGGTTCACCTTGACCGAAACGCCGTCAACACCTTGCGCATCAATAACCCGCTTCAGACCGGTTGCCACGTCGTTGAGTGTGTCGCCATCCTTTGCCACGTAATTGAATGTTGACCCATCAAGCGCAATTTGGAAGCCATCACCTTCCTTTACGACACCTCCGGTGTTGCCTGTACCACCAAGGGAAATCGTTTCGGCCCGTGCTACAAGAGTGGCCGCCGCCCCGGGAGCCGCTGCGCTCTGGCTTCCACCCGCGTCGGGATCGACTGTTACGGTCGTCGTCGGGGAACTGCCCTGGATTGTGATTGCGTCGAATTTATTGGTAGAGGAAACCGTGATTTCACCAGCGCCGGTGACGGCAGTGGTAACCCCTTCGACGCCCAAGTTTGCCAAGCCCGCAGCAACAATATCATCAAGATCGCCAACAGCGAGCGCACCTCCCGAATTGTTGGTGTAAGTGAACTGTTGATCAGCGAAGTCGATCGTCAACGTGTCGCCATCGTCAAGCGATGTCGCCAGCGTGATGGTCGCGTCATTGGCAGCGTTTGACAGGGTAGCCCCTGCACCTACGGTGTAAGCACCCGCGTCATCCACAGTACCGATACGGTTAAGCGCGGTCGATGTTGAAAGTGTACCGCCATCGGAAGTCAGGTTCTGACCGTTGAAGGAAATGTAGCTGGCGGTCACATCACCCGCAGAGTCACGGTCCAGAGAAGACAGAATGGAGCTCTCATCAAAGTTGTTGACGAGGTTCTTGCCGTTGAATTGAGCCGCGTTGAGAACGGAGTTGATCTGCTCTCTCAGCGAGTCGATATCCGTTTGAATTTTCGTCCGGTCGACGTTCTCTTCCTGTGCGGAAACGATCTTGCCCTTGATGTCCGTCAGCAGGTCAGTGACCGTTTCGGCTGCATTCCGCGCCACAGCAACGGTGGATTCACCGAGCGAGAGGCTTTCAGAGATGCCTTTGAAGCCGTTTACATCTGCTTCCATAACCTTGGAAATCGCCCAAACAGCCGAATTGTCTTTTGCTGATGCAACCGACTTGCCCGTTGAGATCTCATCCTGGGTCTTGGCGAGGTCCTTGTTGATTGACTGGAGTGTCTGAAGTGCCACCATGGCACTGTTGTTAGTCAGAATGCTGGACATGGTTTTAGTCCCTTCCGTTACGCCTTTTGCGTTTGGTTTCTCTTAGTCCTTTCGGAACTCACGAAACGCCCTTCTGACGCTGACAGCAGATTCCGCCGCTGTGCCATCGATCGATGCGCTTTTGTCTTCGCAAGAACGTTCTAAGAACAGATTAACTGTGCTTCGGGCAAACGCCCCATCTACATAGAATTTTCTGGAAAGTCGCTCCATCACGACTTTGGCTCTTTGCCGTGTCGAATCGTCGAGGCTTTGTAGGTTACAAAGGCCGTCTTTGGTTTTCCGTACTGCTCAATTCTATTTCGAGCTGATTGCAATCCGCGAGAAGCTGCAGCTATCAGTTTCAGCGCCGCCGTAATTTCGTTTGCGATCGCACTCAAATCCACCGTGGGGTTTTCAAACTTCTGAAGCTTTCGGTGCGTCGCTTCGAATTCTCTCGCAATATCCGGAATTTCGCTGAAAGAGGCACTGCGCAGTGCATTGCGTAATTTCGAAAGACCAACTTCAAGTTCTTCAAAAATTACAACATCAGTCATTTTGCGCCGCCTTTTCCAAAGATCGGATTATCGACTCCGCCAAGCCCAGGCCCCCAGACCTGGCCAAATTACTTGCATACTCATCGCGCAAGAAAGAGCTGAACTGTTCTTCGCCTATTCCCCCCCCCATCACCGATAGGGGGCGACCGACACCCGCGGCTTTCAACATTTCGGAAAGAAAGGCTGCTTCGAGTTTCTCTGCTACTTCGGCCAGATCCGCTTGGGATCTGACCAAGGGGCCGCTCCGTACACTGCTGATCGAATCCATCGAATGCTCCAGGTTTTTTCAAGGTATGGACCCGTCTCGGTAAAGAAGTCGTAAGGAAAGGACCGCTACTACAGGGTCATGACGGAAGAATTCCTCAGAATCGGGCCAACACCAAAGTCGGCAGGTGTCCGTGTCTTTGACGAAGGCACCCTGGCGGGCGCGCGACGCGGTGAAACGGATGCCGAAGGATCATCCGCCGAGTTTGCCGAGTTGGTCCACGCACGTGCAGCGGAGACTTTTGAGGACACTGGCGCACAAGAAGAAGGCGGCGAAGCCTTCCAGAACGCGGACCAAGGATCGCGCTCCGAACAGAAAACTTCTATCGACAAAGCCGCGGCCACTGAAGAAGGGACGATTGGACCAACCAGGGCGCGCGGCCAACTGGCTGGCGTTGAGTCCTTTTACGGTGGCATTCAAGCTGACCCCGGTGGGCAATCCGAGGCCAAGCAGGCTACTGACCTTTCCCCCGCTAGCAGCAGTACTGAACACTCCGCGCTGGCATCACCAAAGTTACCTGTTGCTGAAACTGATGCACAGAAGCCGTATTCAGCTCAAGATTTGATAGGTCTGGTTGCCCCGAGTACCGGCCCGGTTTCAGAAGAACCTGTTCTGACAATTCCGGTCACGCTCGGCGCACGGGCGGCGGAAACGGAACAAGACGAGAAGCTATTTCACGCAGGTGCAGACAAAGCGCTGGGGGTTGCCACCCCAGATGCACCAGAAATGGTTCCGCAACTTTCCAGTCAAGCAAGGGCCGTGAAAACCGACCACAGCCGGGTGGCGCCGCAATCCATCATCTTGGTTGAAAGCAGTTCCGAGCCCGAAGTCAGTCCCGTGCCACCCCAAGCTGTCGCCGCTGATCTAGCCCAAGTGCGGTCTGGTCCGGAAGTTGGTCTGCGTCTAGG
Organism: Tropicimonas sp. S265A; assembly: GCF_049800835.1. Lineage (NCBI taxonomy): Bacteria > Pseudomonadati > Pseudomonadota > Alphaproteobacteria > Rhodobacterales > Roseobacteraceae > Tropicimonas > Tropicimonas sp. S265A. Next base: position 107,439 of record NZ_JBNAFU010000003.1, on the reverse strand, counting down.
AACGGAGCCTGATCGTCGAGCGCTGATGCACGTCGGAAAAGCTGAGACCGAGCTGGCACTTCAAGCGCAATTGACAGCGGACATGCAGGGCACTGGCCGTATCACGCAAGAGATATCGGTGCAGTCCGCGGAACGCGACGGACGCGGCATTGTCCGGGATTTGAAAGGTCTTCCACTTGATCCGGTTAAGCCGCCTTCAAGAAGCGAAGCGCCTCAGATCCAAGGCCCGCGGACGCGGGCTCCACAAGACCTCAGCGGGCCCTCGCTCGTAAACACCGGCCAAGTTTCACCGTCTGTCGGCGCCAACTCTGAACGTGATGTCCAAGTGCCCAATCCGCAGTCGCAACCGCCTTCGCTTGACGCGGACGAGGTTGGTGATCCCATCCGCCAGAAGACTGCAACCACAGACGGAGCGGGTACACGACCGCAGCTCGCTCCTAGTGCGACGACTGTGGTCGCTTCGGCGGTCGCTCACGCGATTTCTCCTGATCGGGATCTGACGAATCTTGCCGCTGTTTCTGACGCAGATGTCGGCGCAATCCTGCTTGACACCGAACGCAGCAATCCAAGGTCGCTGTCGCAACTTCAGTTTGCCCAACCCGCACAGCTCACGGAACAGAATGCGCGTTCCGTTGTGGCGCAAATCCGAGAGGTCACGGTCGCTGCAGATCAGCGGGTGACCGAGGTGCAACTCAACCCTGAAGAACTCGGACGCGTGCGCCTCACGTTTTCAGGAGGCGAAGCTGCACAGCTGATTGCGATACAGATAGACCGGCCGGAAACGCTCGATCTGGTTCGTCGCAACCTTGAGCTGCTGCGACAGGAGTTGGCAGAAGCAGGCTACGACATGTCAAACGCCGCGTTGACCTCGGACGGTCAATCGAACGACTCGCAAAAGGACTTGACGCCTTCACAAAGCGTCATCCCTGCCGAAAACGATCCGGAGCTCGATCCGGGCGGCGACCCCGCGCTTTTGTCGCGCACGCGCGCAACGGCCCTTGTTGAAGGCAGGCTCGACCTGCGACTTTAGGAGACAGGAATGGACGCGATAGCATCTACGGTCCCCAATACCGTGCGCCAGTCTAATGTGCAGACCGGACAGTCGAGCGGTACTGCGATTAATTCCGACTATGAGACTTTCTTGCTGATGCTGACCACACAGCTTGAAAACCAGGACCCGACAGATCCTGCAGATTCCGACGAACTGGCCGTACAGCTCGCCACATTCTCGGGAGTTGAGCAACAAACCCTGACAAATGATCTGCTCAAGCAGCTTACAGCGCAGACCAGTCTTGGAAATATTGCGCAGATGGGAAGCTGGGTTGGCATGGAAGTGCTGGCGTCTGGCGCGGTCGGGTTCGAAGGTCAACCGATTGATTTGGAAGTTGCCATTCCCGGCGTGGCAGACAATGCACAACTAGTCGTGTCGCGGCCGGATGGCACGGAGGTTCAGCGTCTGCCGCTGGATTTGACAGACGGCAGCTTTACTTGGGCGGGTGTTTCTTCGGCCGGACAACCGCTTCCGAATGGAACCTATCAGTTCACTATCTCGGCCACTGCTGCCGGCCAACCCGTGACTGGCGGTGCGGTGAGCGCCTATCGTGAGGTTGCCGAAGTGCGGAGCGAAGGCACGTCCAGCGTCCTGATCGCGACGGCAGGTGATAGAATTGACTCCTCTGCCGTCTTGGCGCTTCGACGCGGGGATGAGGGATAGCCGCTGGCTCCGGGCGTGGCCTCTGTCTATACCCGTTCGGGTGATGCCGCGTATCAGATCAACATCTTTAGAACCCTTTCTCCCCCCTGAAGCCATTTCCGCGTTCCCGTTCCTTGCTCGTGCTGAGAACGTGCGTAGTTTGCCGGGCGGGCGCACCAGTACCGTACTTCTTGTTTCTCTTGGCGATGAGAGGTCGCAGATCGTCGTGAAGCTGGCGCGAGAAGATCTCGCCAACCCGCTGTTTCAGAACAAGCCTCACGACGAATGGGCAGCGCTTTGTGCGCTGTCTCGACATGGCGTGGCACCGATGCCTGTCGGTATGCACCCGTTGCAGGACGGCACCGTGCTTATCCTGTACCAATATCTTTCCGGTAATTCCGGAGTTCCAACTGCCCCGGATCTTGCGCGTGTTCTAAAACGCCTGCACCGGATCGCACCGCTGAAGAGATTTCCAATCCGGCCGCATGCTCCGGACGCTCTGCTCCAGGAAGCGGAGGCGATGCTCGCAGACACCGTGCTACCGCCTTGGGCAACCTCCTTGCGTCCGACGTGCCTGCCGACTGTACATCCGTTTCAACCGTGCCTCGTGCACCGTGATCCGATCGCGAGCAACACTGTCTCGACCGTCAGTGGAGATCTTGTTTTGATCGACTGGCAGTGTCCGGCAATAGGTGATCCGGTCGAAGACATTGCCCATGCCACGTCCCCCGCCATGGCTGTCGTATACGGCGCTGAGCCGGTTACGCCTGAAACCTTGCTGATGGCGTATGATGATGACCAAACCGCGCGCCGGGCAACCCAACTGTTACCATTCTACCGATGGCGGATGCTCTGCTATTGCAACTGGAAAGCCCATCAAGGCGATGACGCATACGCCGCGGCGATGGAGCATGAAGCCGCCGACCTAGAGCAGATGCAGGCCGATGCTCACCGCAAGGGCTGATGTCGCGCCGAGGGCGAACCACTGCCACTTCGACCATGTCGATGATTGCGGTGGCGGATTATCAAGCGCGGCCTGTCGCACAAGCGCGGCCTCCGCCAGTTGCGGAAGTTTTGGACCAAATTTGCCCAGAACCCGCACCGTAGCTGTCAAGTCACGAAGCAGGGCTTTTGGTCCGATATTCGCGGCAATGTACTGGCTGACGATGGGTTGCGCCACTTCCCAGATGTTGATGTGAGGGTTCAGCGACCGTGCAACGCCCTCCACCACGACCATGGTGCGTTGAAGCAGGATCAATTCTGTCCTTGTCTCCATCCCGAACCGTTCAGTCACTTCGAAAAGGTAAGCCAACAGGCGCGCCATCGAGATGCGGGATGCGTCCATACCGAAGATCGGCTCACCGACTGACCGCAGCGCCTGGGCAAACGCATCCACATCCTGATCTGCCGGTACGTATCCCGCCTCGAAATGAACCTCGGCTACACGTCGGTAATCCTTGCGGATAAATCCCATGAGGATCTCGGCATAAACGCGGCGAGTATACTCGTCGATCCGTCCCATGATCCCGAAATCAAGCGCGACGATGTCGCCGGACGGACCAAGCTTCAGGTTGCCCTGGTGCATGTCTGCGTGGAAATACCCGTCCCGCAAGGCGTGGTTCAGGAACAGCTCCAGAACCCTGCGACCCAAAGCATCCATATCGCAGCCAGTATCCCGAATAGCGCCCAATTCGTTCAGCGGGATGCCGTCCGCCCAGCCGAGTGTCATCACGCGCCGCCCACACAACTCCCAATGCACGGGAGGTACGGAAAACCCCGTATCTTCAGATGTGTTCGCAGCAAACTCTCCGGCGGCAGACGCCTCCATGCGCAGGTCCAACTCGCCATTCACGACACCTTCGAAATGCGCGATGACATCCATCGGCCTGAGCCGTCGTGCTGAGGGCGCGAGCAACTCGACCAGACGCGCAATCAGGTAGAAAGCGTCAATGTCTTTCCGAAACGCCTTCTCGATGCCCGGACGCAAGACCTTGACGGCCACGCGCTCCTCCGTGCTGGCAATGCGTGCGCTGTGCACCTGCGCGATCGAGGCCGCTGCAACCGGTTCGCTGAACTCCGAGAACAGGGTATCTACAGGCTGTTCGAATTCACGTTGGATGCTGCGCTTTGCCTCGGCCACCGAGAATGGCGGCAGCTTGTCTTGCAGAACCTGAAGCTGCAACGCGAGGTCCTTGCCGACAACGTCCGGGCGCGTTGACAGGATTTGACCGAACTTGATGTAGGCCGGTCCGAGTGCCGTGAGCGCCCGGGTGACCGGTGGCATGTCCGGATCGCCCTTCAGCCCGAGCCACTGGAACGGCCAGCCCAGGACCCTTGCCGCCACGCGAAGAGGTCGCGGGGCATCCATTGCCTCGAGGGCGACACGCATCGCTCCGGTACGCTCGAACGTGGCCCCTGTACGGATCAGGCGCCAGAAGTTGTGGGGGCCGCGCATGCTAGATCTTCCAACCGGAATGCAACGCTGCCACGCCGAAGGTCAGGTTGCGGTACTTCACCTGTTCAAATCCAGCCAAGCGGATCATGCCGGCGAAGGTTTCCTGATCAGGAAAGTTCCGGATCGACTCCACGAGATACTGATAGCTCTCGCGGTCATTCGCGACCAACTTGCCCATCGGTGGGATGACGTTGAACGAATAGCGATCATAGACCCATTGCATCCCGGGATTTGGCAGCTGGCTGAATTCCAGCACCATCAATCGCCCGCCGGGTTTGAGCACGCGGTACGCTTCTGAAAGGGCATCCTGAATGCGCGTGACATTCCGAATTCCGAAGCTGATTGTGTAGACGTCGAAGCTGTTGTCGTCGAAGGGCAGGGCCATCGCGTCCCCGACGAGCCACTCAAGACGATCCGACAGAGACTCCGCCTCCGCGCGGCGACGCCCCTCGATCAGCATCGACTCCGTCAGATCCAGCACAACCGCGTTTGCGCCCGGAGCGCGTTTGAGAAACCGAAAGGAAATGTCACCCGTACCGCCCGCAACATCCAGCAGGCGTTGAGCGTCACGCGGCGCGAGCCAGTCCATCATTGCGTCTTTCCAGACACGATGGAGGCCGCCTGACATCAGGTCGTTCATCACATCGTACTTGGACGCCACGTTGGTAAAAACGCCCTGCACGAGTCCCGCTTTGTCTTCCTCTGGAACGGTCTGATAGCCGAAATGGGTTGTCTTTTCTTCCATGTCGCTCATTTGGGCCCTTGCCGCTGGTCTTCCATCTCCTTCCTTATAGGCCGCAAGTCGGCGGTTACAACGCGACGCAACGGCAGGAGCGGAAATGCCCGAACTTCCCGAAGTTGAAACGGTCCGGCGAGGGTTGGATCCGGTCATGTCCGGGCTGCGGATCGCGCATGCAGACATCCGTCGTCCGGATTTGCGATGGCCCTTTCCCCCGCGTATGTCGGAGCGTCTGACCGGGGCCCGCGTGACGCAGCTGCGACGACGTTCCAAGTATATCCTTGCCGATCTGGACACGCGGGAAACGCTGCTGATCCATCTCGGCATGTCGGGGCGCATAGTCGTTCAGGGTGCACAGGTGGGCGTGTTCCATCATGCAAGAACAGATCCCGAAAAGCATGATCATGTGGTCCTCGACATGGAGGGTGGCGCCCGGATCGTGTTCAACGATCCCCGACGATTTGGGGCCATGGATCTCATGCCGACCGCCACGGCCGAGGATCATCCGTTACTTGCTGCGCTCGGGCCGGAGCCATTGGGCAATGCGTTCGACGAAGATTATCTTGTCGGGCGGCTGCGGGGGCGGGGTACGCCGGTCAAAGCTGCTCTGCTGGATCAGAAAATCGTTGCAGGCCTGGGCAATATCTACGTCTGTGAAGCACTCTATCGCGCGGGAATCCATCCTGCGCGCAAGGCCGGTAAGGTTGCGCCGAAACGGATCGCCAAGCTGGTTCCGATTATTCGCGACGTCTTGTCCGAAGCGATCGAAGCAGGCGGTTCCAGCCTCCGGGACTATCGACAGGCCGACGGCGACCTGGGGTATTTTCAGCACCGATTCCGGGTCTATGGGCGTGAAGGAGGCCAGTGCGCCACGGCAGACTGCCCAGATGTTGTGCGTCGTGTCGTGCAGTCCGGCAGATCGTCCTTCTACTGTCCGACCTGCCAAAGATAGCTTGCGCCTAGCGCTCCAGTTGGTAACCCTGCCCGGGTTTGGGGAACTCGGGAGCCATTGAATGGCCTACAACACACTGATCGTCGAGATTGAGGATCATGTGGCGGTGATCAAGCTGAACCGTCCGGATGCGATGAACGCACTCAATTCAGAACTGCTCGGAGAACTCGCCAAGGCACTCACTGCGGCGGAAGATAACGAAAAGGTCCGGTGTATCGTCCTGACAGGGTCGGAAAAGGCCTTTGCCGCTGGCGCCGACATCACCGAAATGAGTGAGAAGACATTTGTCGAAGTGTTCGGCTCAGATCTATTTGGTCCTGAGGTAGAGCGGCTTCTTGGTTGCCGAAAGCCGATTATCGCAGCTGTGTCAGGCTACGCGCTGGGTGGCGGCTGCGAACTGGCCATGATGTGTGATTTCATCATCGCGTCGGATACTGCGAAGTTCGGACAGCCTGAAATCAACTTGGGTGTCGTCGCTGGTATTGGCGGAACGCAACGTCTTACCCGGTTCGTCGGAAAATCCAAGGCAATGGATATGCACCTGACGGGGCGTTTCATGGACGCGGACGAGGCAGAGCGCTCCGGCTTGGTCAGCCGCGTCGTGCCAGCCAAAAAGCTCATGGAAGAAGCAAGTGGGGCGGCGCACAAGATCGCCGAGAAGTCCCAGTTGACGGCGATGGCGATCAAGGAGGCGGTCAACCGCTCCTACGAGACGTCGCTCCGGGAAGGGCTGTTGTTCGAGAGACGCCTCTTCCACGCGATGTTTGCCACCGAAGATCAAACCGAAGGCATGTCTGCGTTCATCGAGAAGCGAGAGCCACAGTTCCGGGACAAGTGACACGGAAGGCAGCACAAATACAGCTTTCCTTTCGGACTGATTCTGACTATAGCGCGGTCCAGATATGCGTGTGAGGCCCGCTCAGGCCGGACGACCCGGTTTCAGAACCCGGGCTCCCGTGGGGTCATCATGTGCTGTGAAACTGATACACGACACCCGGGAAAGGGACACACACCATGGCAAATTCGCCCCAGGCAAAGAAGCGCGCGCGCCAGAACGAAGCCCGCTTTCAGGTCAACAAAGCGCGCAGGTCGCGCATCCGCACATACCTTCGCAAGGTAGAGGAAGCGATCGCAACCGGAGACCAAGCGGCAGCCGCCGAAGCTCTCAAGGCAGCGCAGCCGGAACTGATGCGCGGCGTGACAAAGGGCATATTGCATAAAAACACAGCGGCACGGAAAATGTCGCGCCTTTCGAAACGTGTGAAAGCGCTGAACGCTTAAACCGAGTCCGAAAAGACTTTTTTCAGACGCCCCGCTCGCGGGGCGTTTTGTGTTTCTACAGGAATTTGAAGACGTTAAATATGCAACCAGTGGTTGTGTAAAGATTCGGTAACGTTTTTGCCGTGAGTCAACCGATAAGATATGTTGCGGGTCCGGGTCGTGACTTGCTACCCCTAGAACTGCGATTCATATTTGTTAGGAGGAGGCTGATGAGCACGGCGAATGTGCCCGGTGTGACTGAGGTAGACCCACAGAACGCCTGGACCATTCTCGAGAACGATACCTCGGCAGTGCTCATCGATGTTCGGTCACAGGCAGAATGGACTTTCGTAGGTGTGCCTGACCTCGACCCCGTGGGAAAACCACTGCTTCAGATCGAATGGAAGCGGTATCCCCACATGAGCGAGAACCCGGACTTCCTTTCGGAATTGGCACAGAGCTTGGGGGCATCTGCACCGTCCACGCTGCTGTTCTTGTGCCGGTCCGGAGCAAGGTCTCTGAGCGCTGCTGAAGCAGTGGCGCGGTCCCATATCGGGGACGATCACGCGATTGCTTGCGTGAACGTTGCCGAAGGGTTCGAAGGCGATTTGGATGCACAAAAACATAGGGGCACGCTTTCCGGTTGGAAGGCGCGAGGCTTGCCGTGGAGGCAGTCTTAGATAACTGAAAAAAGGGCAAAAAATGACAGAAGACACTTGGGGGAGTGTTCAAAATGATCTGCTTAAAACCATCGGGCAAAACAACTACGTTACATGGATAGAGCCAATTCGCTTCGCCACGTGCGAAGCCGGCGTAGCGAAGTTTGAGGTTCCCTCGAACTTTGTCGGCAACTGGGTCGAACGGAACTATAGCGACGACATCCTGCGCCATCTCGTGTCTGCCGGAGCCAATGTAAAGCGCATCGAATTTGATGTGGCGCAGTTGCGGGCTGATGCGCGGGCAAGGGCAGCCGCAGCAGATAACGCGCCACTGCACACCGATGATGATGCCGGGACACTGCATGCCATGCCAGCCTCTTCCACGCAAAGCTCGCCGCTCGATCCACGGCTGACCTTTGACAACTTCGTGGTCGGGAAGCCGAATGAATTGGCACATGCGTCTGCGCGGCGTGTGGCAGAGGGGGGACCGGTCTCCTTCAACCCCCTGTTTCTTTATGGCGGGGTCGGACTGGGTAAAACACACCTGATGCACGCAATTGCGTGGGAGGCACGTCGACGCAACCCTGAGTTGAAAGTCCTGTACCTTTCTGCCGAGCAATTCATGTACCGGTTCGTCCGCGCACTGCGCGAGAAAAATACGATGGGCTTCAAGGAGATGTTTCGCTCTGTTGACCTGCTGATGGTCGATGACGTGCAATTTATCGCGGGTAAAGACAGCACGCAGGACGAGTTCTTCCACACGTTTAACGCGCTTGTGGATCAGAAGAAGCAGATCATCATCTCTGCGGATCGCGCCCCTGGGGAGATCGACGGCCTCGAGGACCGCATCAAGTCGCGCCTAAGCTGGGGATTGGTCGTCGACCTGCATCCGACCGACTATGAGCTCAGGTTGGGTATCTTGCAGCAAAGGCTGCAGGATCACCTTGCATCTGGCGAAGAGGTTATCATCGACGATGGCGTTCTCGAGTTTCTTGCGCAACGCATTTCATCCAACGTGCGCGTTCTTGAAGGTGCGCTAAACCGGCTCTTCGCTTTTTCATCCTTGGCAGGGGACCATATCACGGTAGATGTCGCGCACGAGGCTCTGTCGGATATGATCCGGGCCAATGACCGCCGGATCACTGTTGACGAGATCATGCAGGCCGTTGTGAAGCACTATAATCTGCGGATGGCGGATCTTCTCGGCCCACGCAGAACGCGTACGATCGCACGTCCGCGGCAAGTGGCCATGTTCCTGGCAAAGACATTGACGACCCGTTCCTTGCCGGAGATTGGCCGTCGGTTCGGTGGGCGCGACCACACGACTGTCATCCACGCTGTCAAAAAAGTCGAAGCTCTGCGCGAGGAAGACCCGCAGATTGCCGAAGACCTCAAGATCCTGAAACGCACGCTGGAAGGCTGATCCAAAAAGCCAGCAATCACGATTTAAGGCCCGCCGATTGTCTCGGCGGGCCTTGACGCTTCCGGGAAACGAAGGAAAGTTCATTTTACCGCTTGTGCACCGCGTTCGTGCGGATAATCTCGGCGGCCCGGGGGAACAGGAATTAGCCCATGAAAATCAGCATCGAACGCGCCACCCTGCTGAAGGCTGTCAGCCAGGCGCAATCCGTTGTCGAGCGTCGGAATACCATCCCGATCCTGGCGAACGTCCTGATCGAGGCGGAGGGTGAAACGGTCAGTTTCCGCGCAACCGATCTCGATATCGAAGTCGTCGACAAGGTGTCAGCCCAGGTGGAACGTGCGGGCGCGACCACCGTCTCGGCGGTGACACTACATGAGATTGTGCGGAAGCTGCCAGATGGTGCTCTGGTCCAATTGATCGACGATAGCGCAAAAGGGCGTTTGCAGGTCGTTGCGGGACGGTCGAACTTTTCGTTGGCAACGCTCCCGAAAGAAGATTTTCCGGTCATGACCTCGACCGAGTACAGCTGCAACTTCGCCGCCCCGGCCCCAACGCTGCGCCGTTTGTTCGACAAATCGAAATTTGCGATCTCCACCGAAGAAACGCGGTACTATTTGAACGGCGTCTACATGCATATCTCCGATGGGGAGAATGGACGCGCCTTGCGCTGTGTCGCCACCGATGGCCACCGTCTGGCCCGGATTGATGCCGACATGCCGGACAGCGCGGAAACGATGCCCGGGGTCATAGTTCCTCGCAAGACAGTTGGCGAACTGCGCAAGCTGTTGGACGATGATGACGCGACGATTGCCGTGTCCGTCTCTGACACGAAAGTCCGCTTTGCCACACCCGAGATCACGCTGACCTCCAAGGTCATTGACGGTACTTTTCCCGACTACACGCGGGTCATTCCGACAGCCAACACCCGAAAACTCGAGGTCGACGCGTCGGAATTCGCCAAGGCGGTCGACCGCGTGGCGACGGTCAGTTCCGAACGATCCCGCGCTGTCAAACTTGCTCTTGATGAGGATCGCCTTGTCCTGTCGGTGAACGCACCGGACAGCGGTGCTGCGGAGGAAGAACTCGCGGTGGCGTACGGGGATGAGCGTCTTGAGATCGGGTTCAACGCGAAGTACCTTCTGGAGATCGCTAGCCAGGTCGACCGCGAGAACGCGGTCTTCATGTTCAACTCCGCGGCTGATCCCACCATGATGCGTGAGGGTGGCGACACCTCGGCAGTCTATGTCGTGATGCCAATGCGGGTGTGACGACCGCGTCACTCTCACATCTTCGCCTTTCGCATTTTCGCTCTCATCGTCTGCTTGATCTGACGTTGGATACGCGTCCAGTGGTCCTTTTTGGCGCGAATGGCATTGGCAAAACCAACATTCTCGAAGCGGTCAGCCTTTTGTCCCCCGGGCGCGGGTTGCGACGTGCATCGGCGGATGACATGGCGCGTAAGCCCGAGGCACTGGGATGGAAGATCAGTGCAAGGTTGACTGACCCAAACGGAGAGCATGAGATTGAAACTTACAGCGAGAGCGGGGCCGCGCGCCGCGTCGTCATCAATGGCAAGATAGCACCCCAGACATCTCTGGGTGTTTTGGCGCGCATGCTCTGGCTTGTGCCGTCAATGGACCGGCTGTGGATCGAGGGCGCCGAAGGACGCCGTCGCTTTTTGGACCGTTTGACGCTCAGTTTCTTTCCCGATCACGCCGAAGCGACGCTGGGTTATGAAAAAGCGATGCGCGACCGCAATCGTTTGCTGAAGGACGATGTGCGCGACGCCCACTGGTATCGCGCGCTGGAAACACAGATGGCGGAGTTCGGGACAACGGTTCAGAATAACCGCCGCATCGCCTTGGCCAAGATCAGTGCCGCACAATCCGGGGCGCAGACGGCGTTTCCGGCAGCACGCCTTGCGCTCACAGGCCCCGAAAATACGTCCGATCCTCAGGGTGCCGAGGCGCTCGCGCAGGCATGGTCCGAGACCCGGTCGCGGGACATGGCGGCAGGGCGCACCTTGGTCGGACCGCATCGAACCGACCTGGACGCTGTGTATGCAGCCAAGGATGTCCCGGCCCGCGAGTGTTCGACCGGAGAACAGAAGGCCATTCTCATCTCTGTTGTCCTTGCGAATGTCCGGGCATTGAAGGCCGATACAGGCGTGGCTCCAATCGTGCTTCTGGACGAGGTTGCAGCGCATCTGGACGCAAGCCGCCAAGCTGCGCTTTATGATGAGATTTGCGGATTGCAGACGCAGGCGTGGATGACCGGCACCGGGCCAGAGATGTTCACGGTGCTTGGTGCCCGCGCTCAGCAATTCGAGGTTCAGGTGAACTCAGAAGGAACGGAGGTCAGACCACGTCTCGGTTAGGCAGTCTCTGCCTGCTTCAGAACCTTGTCGAAACCGCACAACTCAAGCCCCTTCGGCGACAGGAAGTGAAAGTGTCGCTCATGCGTGCGCATGACTTCTTTTGCGGAGGCAGGCTTCATGCCTCTTTTTCGCAGAATGGCGGCTTCATGGCGTGGGGTGTCGTTGTCTCCGCGGTGGGTGACGATGTTCGGGAAATGCGGGTCCGTCAACGCTGGTAGGCGGTTCGGGATCTTGTAATGCCCGAAATCGAAGACTGTCTTGGAGTTATGTCGCACGCTCGCCCCCGCGCTGAAGAAGGGACTCCACCAGTTGTAGATACCTTCGGTCGGGCCATCGCTGACGCAGTAGTACTGCTGGGCGAAACTGATTGCGAAGTTCGAGTAATCCCAGAACGTGCGCGCATGCCGCCGGGCCCGGCGCGTGAAATCAAATGCAACGCAGTCGTCATCGTCCAGCCGGTATTGCAGGCAGTCGCTCAGCTCAATCTCCATCTCGGTCGTCGCCTTGCGGATCGCGTCCGATACATGCATCGGTTCGATGAACTGCAGAACCGCTTGCGGAACCTCGTTACAGATTTCGGCGAGACGGTCGCGATAGTGCTTGGGCATCCGGTCCGACGACAAAACCAGAAAAATCGATTCCTGATCGCTTTGCGCTGTCATCGCACCAAGTGTCAGATGCTCAAGTGTCGCCAGACGCGATTTCATCCGTGCCTCGGCGAAAAGCTCTTCGGCCTTTTGCTCATAGATGTCTTCGAGCTTGTCATCAGGCTGGCCACGATAGGCTTTCCAGTCTCCGCGACCAAGCATCGAAAAACGGCAAACCCCCAGCACTTTCGGCCTGCCATCGCTGATGAGCTTTTCAGATCTGATGTACGTGGCCAAGGTCGACCTGTGGACCGCGGGCGACGTGGTCTCGGTTGTTTCTTTGACCTCCAGCCTGACCAGGGGCTCACCGCACCGGTCGGCGGCCTGTTTTACCGCCGCCTCTTTTTCCGCCCCGCTCGGGGGCGTCCAGGATGCGTTTGGATCGACAAATCCGGTGTCCCTTAACGCCCCGAACAATCGATCATGGTCAAGCTCACCATAGGAATTGTGGTTCGCGTTCTGTTGCCCGGATGGCGCCCAGTTCGCGCTCAGCGCGTTGATGATTTGAGGGGGCTTTTCAAGCGTCGCTTCAAGCTGCGCCGCGATGTAGATATGATCGTCAGTGTTCCGTCGCAGCACGATGGACACCTGCTGCTGCGGTTGGGAAGCAAAGCCGACCATGTGGAAGGCGGAACTGTCGAGGCCCACAACATGCGTTGCGGATTTGTAGGCAGCAATCTGCTGGGAAACAGATAACCGCTGCGGGTGAAGCGTTTCGTAGCCGGCCGCTTCCATATTGCGTTCGAGAACATCCTCGCAGATGACCCCGCCTTTGCCACCGAACTCGGTACGGGAGATGTAGATTTTTCTTGGGGCATCCTCCTGCACCCGGTCGGCCATGCGCTGCATCATCGCCCAGAACTCCGGAGTGCCTGCCGTGATCGACCCGAGCCCGAACCCCTGACCCGGCACCACAAGTTCTTCGACCGATGTAGGGTCTGCGATGATCTGGATCGGCACACCTATCCCGAGCAGGTCGCACATTTCCCCCCTGAACGCGTCCAGATTGTCGAGGCGTGCATGGCGCGGGATGAAGATGACGCTGTCGGGTCGTTCATCTTCCACAGCCCAAAGCCGCGAGATGGACTCAGTCAGAAAGTGGCCGAAATGACCAAAAAGGATGCCGGCCCACAAGTGCTTACCCTTGAGGTGGTTGACCGGAGCAGGGGCTTCGGCAACGGCCGTGGTAAAGCGTTGCCCTTTGCGCCAGTGGGCGGCTTGGGCCACGTCGCCCTGATCGTTCCAAACGCCGCACGGTCCGAGGGGAAAATACTCCTTCGGGGGGCAGACAATCGCGTCCGGCACCGTGAGGCACGTTCGGCTCCAGCCCGCGTCAGGCAGTGGTTCAGACATCAGGTTCCTCGATCCGCGTCAGCTTTGTCTCTCGTTCATAGCAAAGCTGACGCCATGTTAAACTGGGTCTTGCCTAATAAGCTCTGAAGACACGTGGTTAGTTCAGCGATCTCAACAGCGCGATCGACGGGTCGCCTGTGACCGGCACACCAATCCGAGCTTGGTACCCTTCAATCGCAGCGCGGCTGTTCGGCCCTATCACCCCATCTGCGCCGCCGGTGTCGAAACCGGCGCGCGTTAAGCCTTCCTGCAAGGCGACCCTGTCGTCCTTGGTCATGCCGAACGCGTCCGGAGGAAACGGTGTTTGCAAAGGCGGTCTCCCGGCGATGCGATCTGCCAGGTGGCCAACGCCAATGGCGTAGGAGTCGGAATTATTGTAACGTTTGATCGTGTCGAAGTTCCGGGTCACGGCAAACTTCGGGCCCCCAGCCTGGGGCTGAATAACCCGTCCGGGCGCGTCGCCAGACACGATTTCCGAGCCCCAGCGTACTCCGGTCGTCCAGCCGTTGCGCGCCAGGTATGCTGCGGCAGAGGCCAGGGCATCGCTCGGGTCTTCGGACCATATGTCCCGCCGTCCGTCACCGGTGAAATCAACGGCGAACTCCTGATAGGACGTAGGAATGAACTGTGTGTGTCCCATGGCCCCGGCCCAACTTCCGGTCAAGCGATCCGCCGTGATGTCGCCACTGCGCAGGATGTCCAGTGCGGCGAGCAGCTGCCGTTCAAAGAACGCGCCGCGCCGTCCGTCAAAGGCAAGGGTAGATGTCGCCGATACAACCGGAACAGATCCCTGTCGGTCGCCATAGAAGCTCTCAAGTCCCCAGATCGCGCAGACAATATGGGCATCGACGCTATAGGTAGCCTCGATGCTGGCCAGAGTGCTTGCGTGCCGTGCGAACGCAGTGCGGCCCCGCGATACACGTTCATCCGACACGGCGATGGCGAGATAGTCTTCGAGTGTGCGCCTAAACTCGACCTGGTTGCGGTCGCGGGCAACGACGCCGGGCAGGTAACCCGTGCCGCGGAAGGCTTCATCGATAAGCGATCGGGAAAAACCGCGATCCTCCGCACGGGCCCGAAACCCACGAACCCAGGTGTCATAGGCGGCGTTGCGCGTCGGGCGCAGGTCGTCGGGCAACCTTGAACCGGAAGCCGTGCTGCGCGGTGCGGACCCTGCGCAGCCGCATAGCATGCAGGCAGCCGCGCCAACTCCGAAAGACCGTCTGTTCATCTTTCCACCATGCTACGCTGCTCTCGCGAAATCGGGATAAAGGCTCGTGCGGGCGGATGATAGACACGAAAGGTTCGGCGTCCAGACCAGGATCACAAGGAAAGAAAGAAGCGCACCATTTCGCCGCTGGCATCTGGTCCGGCGGTGTCCGTATAGGATCCCCCCGATTGTCCACCCGACCAGGCATGCCCGAGATCCTCGACCGTCCAATGCTCCAGCATCGTTTGTCCCTGCGGCGTCGATGCGACCAGCCTCTCAAACGCGCGCCCTCTGCACTCTCCCTTCTCGATGGTTTCGAGCATTTGCGGACCGGCATTTGACGCGACCTGCCGCGCGATCAGATCGCCATTGGCAGGGTGAACGGTTTTGTCCGACTGTCCGTGAAACACGATCGTTGGTATCGCGGTATTGCAAGCCAGCTGTTGATCCGGTGCGTTCGTTCCGGCCATCAAGGCGAAAGCCGATGCGACGTCTTTTGCTGCTCCGTATGGAAGTCCGGAATGCACACCGACGCCCGAAAACACATCCGGGTATGTCTCGCCCATGACAACCGCCATGGCCCCACCGGCTGACAGGCCAGCGACATAGGTTTTCGTGGCAGGCACGGTGTATCGTGCTGCAATTTCCCTGGTCAGGCCTGCAAGAATGGCGGGTTCGCCCCGGTCCCGACGCTGGTCGCCACGGCTGAACCAGTTCCAGCAGGATTGGGCGTTGTCGCCGCGCGATTGCTGGGGATAGATCACTACGAAGCCATGGGTTTCCGCCAAGGCGTTCATGCCCGTGCCGATCGCAAAATCTTCCGGAGTTTGCGTGCAGCCATGCAGCATGAGCACCAGGCCGGTCGCTCCGGTCGTGGCAGAACTGGGCACGTAACAGCGATAGGACCGTTGTCCGGCGCTGCAGGAAAAGGTCGCTGTTTCGAAGCTAGCGCCGTCGGGGATATCGATAGGCACGGGCGATTTGGTCGTCGATTGGACTCTTGAAAGCAGATCTTTCATCGCAGACAGGTTCGGTGTTGCCGGCGCATCCGTAGGGTGGGTCGCTCCACCGAGCAGTCCGTGCCGGGCGAGCGTTTGTTGAACCAGGTCATTGGCTGCGGCGATGCGCGATGTGCGTGCGTCATCGTCCGCCGGGCGCTTGGCGCCGACGTTGAAGGTGAACATGCGATGTGTCCTTTCGGCAGGGGTTGAGCCTCAGTTTATCCGGTCCGCCAGCGCCTTTTTGATTTCAGGACTTGCTTGCAGCGCTCCCAGAACGGTGATGGAGCCGATTGTCTGTACCGCAAGGTCAACCGGGACATCCGATGCGATCCGGGCAAGGCCCACGACCTTGACATGCAGGACTTCGGACGCGTCGCGCAACGCTTCCAGATCGGCCTTGGTGTAGTCCCGCAATCCCAACTCCATCGTGTGACGTTCAATGGATTGCGCGACGGTCTTGTCGTGTGCATCCAGTTTATTGCGAATTGCAGTGCGGATGAAGTCGCTCCTATTGGAGTAAAACCCTTCACGCACCAGCAAATCGACGCGGCCAAGATCAACATATCCCAGGTTGATGGTAATCTTTTCCGTCTCGATCTGACTTTCGCGCGGTTTCTTTTGAGCCACCAATTTTGAATTCTCCATCCGTGTGGATGTTATATGGATGGTTTTTTGCTTCATTGCAACCGCAGCATCCAAAAAACTGCATAGAAAACACCATTCCCTGATGCTTCGTGGCGAATGCGGCCTACCTCGCAGGAGGGGTAGAGGAGATTAACCAGTCATGCTGCCCCGGTGCATTCGGCTGCGCGTTCGGCAATTGCATGCACCCCGACTGGTTTGGGAGGATAAACATGAAGTTGACTGCGTTGGCCTGTTGTGTGGCCGGAACCCTTGTCGCGAGCACGGCTTTTGCCGATGACAATTTCCCCGAGCGCCCGATCAATCTGATTGCGCCGTTCAATGCGGGTGGCGGGACGGATTTGCTGCTGCGGGGGTTTGCGCCCCACTTTGCCGAAGCTATTGGCGGTGATGCGTTTGTGTCCAACATGGCGGGTGGGTCCGGTACGGTCGCCGCATCGGCCCTGCAGGGGCAGCGGCCGGATGGCTATCAGTTGGGCTATTTCTCTATCACGGTCTCCACGATCCAACCGCAGATCAAGAACGTGCCTTACAACGTGGATAGCTGGACGCCGATCTGTTCGGTTGCGGCATCCCCGACGCTGTTGTTCACAAATGCCGATACGCCTTTCCAGACGGCCGCTGACGTGGTCGAGGCTGTAAAAGCAGAGCCGGGCAAGTATGTTTATGGCTCCTCTGGTCCGGGGGCGATGACCCACCTTACGACCGTAGCGGCGTTTGCGGGCCTTGGTATCCTGGACAAGCTCAAGCACCTGCCGTTTCAGGGGTCAGGGCCTGCTGTCAAGGAACTGACCGCAGGAACGATCCAGTTCTTTGGAGACACCGAGATTTTGATGGATCGTGGTGATTTCCGGCCCTTGATGGTGTTCAATTCCGAGCGGCTTGCAAACTATCCTGATGTGCCAACGGCTGCCGAGGCAGGTATTGAGCCGCCCCTGAACGAGCTTTACCTCTGGGGCGGCCTCTTCGCGCCTGCGGGTCTTGATCCAGAAGTCACGGCCAAGCTTGAAGCGGCGTGCGAGACGGCTGTAGCCTCGGACGGGTTCAAGGAATTTGCGGCCAATTCCGGCACGGTGATCAACTACCGCGGCGCTGCGGAGTTCGATGCCTTCTTCCGCGAGCAATACGTATCCAATGGCGCGCTGATCGAAGCCGCGGGTCTCTGATTGAGCGGATTCCGGGCGGCCGCGACGGCTGCCCGGTCCCGGACCGAAGGGACCCAGAATGTCGCGCATTGCCAATGAGCAGGTGATGGTCCTCCTGGGGCTGTTGCTGATCGGTGTGGGGCTTTATGCCTCTACCTTCGGGCAGGTGTTTTCGAGCACGGACCTGGCGCAGTCTCCGGTGTTTTTTCCACGCATCATCTTGGTCCTCTGGATCGGGCTGTCACTTCTTGCACTGGTCCAGGCGCTCTGGTCGCCGTCTGGTAACCCGACTGTGGCCAACTGGTGGCGTGTGCTTGTGCTGCTGCTCGCGTCAGTCGTCTACACCAACGTCATCGGCCGCGAGGGGTTCTTTTTGCCATCGGTCGTTTTCGCTGCGATCTCCCTGCCGATCTTCGGGATACGAAATCCAGTGACCGTGGCGTTCTATGCCATCGCCGTTCCCGGTGCTCTGGTTCTGTTTTTCAATCACATGCTGAAAATGCCGCTGCCTGTGTCACGCTTCACGCATCTGTTCTGAGGCACGCATGCTATCCTCCCTTCCCGAAGCCATTGCCATCATTCTGACGCTCGAAGGCATTCTTGTCCTGGTGCTTGGCACGGTACTTGGTATTGTTCTGGGGGCGATGCCCGGGATCGGATCAACCGTAGCCGTGGCTATGGTTCTGCCCTTTACGCTGACAATGGGGCAGGCCCCTGCCATCCTGTTATTGCTCGCGGTTTATGCCGGGTCGGTCTATGGCGGGTCGATTGCAGCCATCCTGATCAACACGCCCGGAACGCCGCAATCGGCAGCCACCTGTCTTGATGGATATCCCATGGCGCAACGCGGCGAGGCCGGGCTGGCGCTTGGCTGGGCGACGATTGCATCTGTGATCGGGGGGCTCGTATCCGCCATTGTTTTGATCTTCGCCGCACCGCAACTGGCGGCC
This sequence comes from Tropicimonas sp. S265A, assembly GCF_049800835.1. NCBI lineage: Bacteria > Pseudomonadati > Pseudomonadota > Alphaproteobacteria > Rhodobacterales > Roseobacteraceae > Tropicimonas > Tropicimonas sp. S265A. The sequence continues at coordinate 88,933 of NZ_JBNAFU010000003.1, read as the reverse complement.
TTTGCGCTCGAGTTCGGTCCGATCGAAACGTTCACTCTCATCCTTTTGGGCATGACCTGCATCGTGTCTGTCTCTACCGGGTCGGTGATCAAGGGGCTGCTTGCGGGGATGATCGGGATCTTCCTTTCCACTGTCGGTGGCGACCCGATCATTGGCGAGATGCGCTTCACGTTCAACAACTGGCAACTCTTCGCCGGGTTCAACCTGCTTGCGGTTGTTATCGGAGTTTTCGCCCTGTCCGAGGTTCTGATGCGGGCGAGTGCCAAACTGAACACCACATCAGACCTGATCGATTTCAAGGGCGTAAAGCTGCCAAGCCTCGCGATGTGGAAAGGGCGGGGCAAGAACCTTGGCAAGTCCGTTCTGATCGGCAACCTTATCGGTGTTCTTCCGGGAACAGGCGCGGCCACAGCTGCCTTTATTTCCTATGCGGAGGGGCGCAGATCATCCCCCAATGGAGACAAGTTTGGCTCAGGCGAGCCGGATGGCATTGTCAGTTCCGAAGCCGCAAACAACGCGGTTACCGGCGGTGCGCTGGTGCCGACGATGGCGCTGGGCATTCCGGGCGATGCGATCACGGCGGTGATGCTGGCGACCCTGACTCTGCATGGGATTACACCGGGCCCAAAACTGGTTGAGGACAACCCGAGTCTGATTGCCGCCATCTTCGCGGGCTTTTTCCTGATCAACCTTCTTTTGCTGCCATTGGGTATTCTGTTGTCCCGGGTGGCCGCGCCAATTCTGCGAGTGAAAGAGGCATACATGATGACGGCTATCGTGCTTTTGTGCGCGGTAGGGGTGTATTTTGTGCGCGGAAATCCGTTCGACCTGCTCGTGATGGGGGCCGCTGGCGTCGGTGGGTTCATCCTGCGGCGACAGGGCTTCCCGATGGCACCTCTGGTCATCGGGATGGTTCTGGGGCCCACGCTGGAGATTACGTTGCGCCAGGGTCTGATCCTGACCGATGGCAGTTTCCTCGCCTTTTTCTCGGGCCACCCCATCGCGCTTGTTCTGGGCATGACTGCAATGATTGCACTGATCTTTCCCTTTGTTCGGCAGGTGCTTGCGGCACGGGCGCGGAGCGCGCCCTAGGGCGTGTTGGCCTTTCCCGCGATCTCGACGCGGGTTCCTGCATCGGCGCAGAAACGTAGGCACGCAGATGGCGGCGACACATCCGTGAAGAACACATCTACGGCATCCAGTGAGGCGATACGCGCTGGTGCCTTACGCTCGAACTTGGACGCATCGGCAGCAAGAAAAACAGTTTCGCTTCGGCTGATGATCTCCTTGCTGACGCCTACCTCCTGAAAGTCGAAGTCGAGGATCTCGCCGTCTTCATGCAAGGCGGAGCATCCAATTACTGCGAAATCGAACCGAAACTGGCCGATGGACTGTTTGGCGAGATCGCCAACGAGCCCGCCATCCGAGCGCCGCAGGTTCCCACCTGTGACCACAACCTCGATGTGCGGATTGGCCGACAGGACCACCGCGATGTTGATGTTGTTGGTGACCACCAGCAAACCTTCGTGCCGCATCAGTTCTGCCGCGACAGCTTCGGTTGTGGTGCCAATGTTCAAAAAGACGGAACAGTCATTGGGAATCTCCTGCGCGACAGCCCGGGCAATGTCGACCTTGGATGACTGGTTCAGTTCGCGCCGTTCGCTGTATCCGATATTGGTCGTGGTGGAGGGAAGCACGGCTCCGCCATGTACGCGATCCAGTTGGCCGGCATCGGCCAACTCTGTCAGATCGCGGCGGATCGTTTGCGGTGTCACCCCAAAATGGGACACGAGTCCTTCGACCGTCACCATGCCTTCGCGACGCGCGATATTGATGATCTCGGGTTTTCGCAGTGTTTGTACCATTTCGACCCTGCTGTTCGTTTGTACGCTGTTATAGCGCGAATTTGTTCGAATTTACGATGACTCAAGATCGATTCTACCTCCCAAGTCCTTTTTTGCGCTTCGATCCGGCCACACCTTTTTGATGGAGGAGTTAAAAAACCTCTTCGAACCATATACTTACGACAAATCGATCATAAACGAACATTTATATCTTCCATTCGCACGCGTTTTTTGTAACTAATTGGTTGCGCCTTGAGGGGCGCGAGGGAGGAAGCCAATGAGGGCGAGCTTTGACCTGCTGGTTATCGGCGGGGGCATAAACGGCTGTGGTATTGCGCGTGACGCTGCGGGGCGCGGGTTGTCCGTTGCCGTGGCAGAGATGAACGATATCGGGGCGGCCACCTCTGCCGCGTCGACCAAGCTGTTCCACGGCGGTCTTCGTTACCTTGAGTACTTCGAAGTTCGCCTTGTGCGCGAGTCCCTCATCGAGCGCGAAACTCTACTCAAGGCAATGCCTCATATCGCATGGCCGATGCGGTTCGTGCTGCCCTATCATCAGAGTATGCGGTTTGACACCACGACGCCGACGTCGAAACTGCTTAGTGTCGTGATGCCGTGGATGAAAGGGCGCCGCCCGTCCTGGCTGATCCGGATTGGTTTGTTCCTTTATGACCATCTTGGTGGGCGCGAGATCCTACCGGGTACGAGTGGTCTGGATCTGCGCAATACGCCAGAGGGCGCACCGCTGAGCCCGAAATTCGAAAAGGCATTCGAGTATTCGGATTGCTGGGTCGAAGACTCACGCTTGGTCGTGTTGAATGCCCGTGATGCCGAAGCGCACGGTGCCACCATTCTGCCGCGACAGAAGGTCGTCTCCGCTGGTGTCGAGGACGGCATGTGGCGCGTCGAGCTTCGCAACTCGTCCACCGGTGAAATGCACAGTGTGACTGCCAAGATGGTCGTGAATGCGGCCGGACCTTGGGTCGGGGACGTATTGCGGGGAACCCTCAAGAGCAATCAGCAAAGCGGTGTCCGGCTGGTGCGGGGCAGCCACATCGTGACAAAGCGGCTCTTCGAACACGACAAGTGCTACTTCTTTCAAGGCACCGATGGTCGGATCATTTTTGCAATTCCGTATGAGACTGATTTTACGCTGATCGGGACGACCGATGCAGACCATCCCGATGCATCGATCGAGCCCGAATGTACGCCCGAGGAACAGAGCTACCTGATCACCTTCATCAACCAGTATCTTGCCTCGCCGATTTCGGATGCGGATGTCGTGTGGACCTATTCCGGCGTACGGCCTCTCTACGATGACGGCGCTACAAGCGCGACAGCGGCCACGCGCGATTACGTTCTGCAACTGGACAAGAGCCGTGGCGCGCCCGCGCTGAACGTTTTCGGTGGAAAGATCACGACCTATCGTCGACTTGCGGAAAGCGCTCTGGACGAGATCAAGACCGTATTCCCGGATGTTGGGGGGCCGTGGACCGCCTGCGTGCCCTTGCCTGGGGGCGATTTTCCGGTCGATGGCGTGGCAGCGCTGATCGAGGGACTTCGTGCAGATCACGCGTTCCTGTCCGACCGTTGGGCGCGGCGGTTGGTCCGGGCCTACGGAACAGAAGCCGCTGAAATTCTTGCAGGTGCCAGGTCACAAAGCGACCTTGGCGAAGACTTCGGCGCGACCATGACCGCACGGGAGGTCGCGTGGCTTATGGACAAAGAATACGCGCAATGCGCAGATGATGTGGTCTGGCGACGCAGCAAGCTCGGCTTGCGTCTGACGGAGGATCAGATTGCGCGGCTCGACACTTGGATCAAGGACCGTTTCCGGGCAATGCATCCGGCGGCAGCGGAATAGGGGGGGCCATGACGCTTGAACTCAAGAACGTGTCAAAGGTGGTGAACGGGGTCACGCATATCTTCCCCACCGACCTGACGCTGAACAAAGGCACGATGAATGTGCTCCTTGGACCGACCTTGTCGGGAAAAACCTCTCTGATGCGTTTGATGGCGGGTCTCGATGCGCCGACAGAGGGGCAGATTTTCTGGGAAGGCGCCGACGTTACGGGCATGCGGGTGCAAGACCGTCAGGTCGCGATGGTTTACCAGCAGTTCATCAATTACCCGACCATGACGGTCTACGATAACATTGCCTCGCCCATGCGCATCCTTGGGAGGTCCAAGGCGGAGATTGACGCTGCCGTGCGCAAGGCCGCGGATTTGATGCAGCTTTCGCCGCTGCTGGATCGAAAGCCATTGGAGCTTTCTGGCGGGCAGCAGCAGCGCTGTGCGTTGGCGCGGGCCCTCGTAAAGGATGCTGGGCTGGTTCTGCTGGATGAGCCTTTGGCGAACCTCGATTACAAGCTGCGCGAAGAACTGCGCGTGGAGATTCCCAAGATCTTCGAAGAGGCCGGATCGATTTTCGTATATGCCACGACCGAACCTGAAGAAGCGCTTCTGCTTGGCGGCTCGACCGCCGCGCTCTGGGAAGGGCGGGTCACGCAGTTCGGGCCAACGCCGACGGTGTACCGTCAGCCCGTTGATGCCACGACAGCACGAGTCTTCAGCGATCCGCCGATGAACTTTCTGCGGGTCAGCAAGACCGGAGCGAAGATCATGTTCGGGGATGGTCAAAGCGCCCCTGTGATGGGTCCGATGGAGGGGTTGGCAGATGGTCGCTATCTTGCCGGGTTCCGCCCGAACCATGTGGAGATTATCTCGCACAGCGCAGGAGCTATGGAATTTGATACGCGTTTGGTCGTCACGGAATTGACCGGGTCCGAAACCTTCGTGCATCTCGACCATCATGGCGAACGGTGGGTGGGTCTGGTCCATGGCGTGCATGACCTGGAACTTGGTGCGCCGCTCAAGGTCTATCTTGACCCGCGCCATGTCTACATTTTCGACGAGGACGGCACGCTGGTTGCGCCCGCCTCCTACGCGCTGGCCGCCTGAAGGGAGGGGACCATGGCAAAGATCACGCTGGACAACCTCGCGCATTCCTACCTTCCCAACCCGGCGGGCGAAGATGACTTTGCGCTCAAGGAACTGAACCATGTTTGGTCGGATGGCGAGGCTTACGCCTTGCTTGGGGCGTCGGGCTGCGGGAAATCGACCTTGCTCAACATCATCTCAGGCCTTCTGCATCCGAGCCAGGGGCGCATCCTGTTTGACGGCGTGGACGTGACCGGCGCGAGTACGGCAGACCGCAACATCGCGCAGGTGTTCCAGTTTCCGGTGGTCTACGACACGATGACCGTGCGCGACAACCTCGCCTTCCCGCTGAAGAACCGTGGGGCGAGCGCACAATATATCTCCGAGCGCGTGCAGCAGATCGGTGCGATGATCGGGATGGAAGCCGAACTCGACAAGCGCGCACGCGGTCTGACGGCAGACGCCAAACAAAAGATCAGTCTAGGTCGGGGCATGGTGCGTGAGGATGTCAACGCGCTCCTGTTCGACGAACCGCTGACGGTGATTGATCCCCACATGAAGTGGGAATTGCGGACGCAGCTGAAATCGCTCCACCACGAGTTCGGGCACACGATGATCTATGTGACCCATGACCAGACGGAGGCACTAACCTTCGCTGACAAAGTCGTTGTCATGTATGATGGGCGCGTGGTGCAGATCGGCACACCGCAGGAACTGTTTGAGCGGCCTGAGCACACGTTTGTCGGCTATTTCATCGGCTCCCCGGGCATGAACGTCATCCCGGCCTCAATCGACGGGATGACGGCAACGGTTCACGGCGCCACCCTGAAACTGGACCGGGCTTTTGAGCCGTTGTCCGGCAAGGTTGAACTGGGCGTGCGCCCGGAATTCGTGAAATTGACCGATGGCGAGGGCCTGCCCGTCAAGGTGAGGCGCGTCGAAGACGTGGGTCGCCACAAGATCGTGCGCGCCGACCTGTTTGGCAGCGAAATCAATATCGTTGCCGCAGAAGACGTATCGATTTCACCCGACATGACCCGTGTGGCCTTCGATCCGGCACATGTGAATGTTTACGTCGATGATTGGCGCACCGAAGGAAAGGCCGCCTGATGGAAAAGACAGTCAATCAAAAGGCATGGTTTCTTGTTCTGCCGGTGCTGATCCTTGTGGCGTTCTCTGCTGTCATCCCGCTGATGACGGTCGTGAACTACTCGGTGCAGGATACGTTTGGAAACAACCAGTTCTTCTGGGCAGGGCTGGAGTGGTTTCAGGACATGCTCCGTGACGACCGGATGTGGGACGCGCTCGGGCGCCAGCTCATGTTCTCGGCCATCATCCTTGCCATCGAAATCCCGCTTGGTGTTTTCATTGCGCTCAACATGCCCAAGCGCGGGTTCTGGGTCAGCTTTTGTCTTGTGATGATGTCCCTACCGTTGCTGATCCCGTGGAACGTGGTCGGCACCATCTGGCAAATCTTTGGTCGGGTGGATATTGGCCTTCTGGGCCACACGCTTGCCGGGCTCGGAATCGACTACAACTACACCAGCGATCCTTTTGCGGCTTGGGTGACGATCATCGTCATGGATGTCTGGCACTGGACCTCGCTCGTGGCGCTGCTGGCCTACGCGGGACTGAAATCCATCCCGGACGCTTACTATCAAGCGGCCAAGATCGATCAGGCGAGCCGCTGGAACGTATTCCGTTATATCGAACTGCCAAAGATGATGGGCGTCTTGATGATCGCGGTTCTGTTGCGGTTCATGGACAGTTTCATGATCTATACCGAACCGTTTGTGGTCACCGGCGGTGGCCCGGGCTCCACCACCACGATGCTGTCCATCGATCTGGTAAAAATGGCGCTCGGTCAGTTCGACCTCGGACCTGCTGCGGCCTTCTCGATCATGTACTTCCTCGTGATCCTTCTGATCTCATGGGTGTTCTACACCGTGATGACCAACCTCGATAAGCGGGAGGGTTGATCCATGGCCGACGCTTCGATCACGCGCACCGAGAGCCGCGGCTTTGCCCTGCCCAAGGTCAAGAGCAGCACGGTCGTCATGACCCTGTACCTGCTGTTCCTGATGCTGCCGATCTACTGGCTTTTGAACATGAGCTTGAAGACCAACACGGAGATCCTTAGCACCTTCACGCTTTGGCCGTCGAACCCGACGCTCGACAACTATCGAACGATCCTGACCGATCCGGCTTGGTATACCGGCTACATCAACTCGCTGATCTATGTCGTGATGAACACGGTTATCAGCCTCGCCGTGGCGCTGCCCGCAGCTTATGCGTTCAGCCGCTATCACTTCATGGGCGACAAGCACCTGTTCTTCTGGCTGCTGACCAACCGGATGGCGCCGCCCGCGGTCTTTGCGCTGCCGTTCTTCCAGCTCTACTCCAGCGTCGGTCTGTTCGACACGCATATCGCCGTGGCGCTGGCGCATTGTCTGTTTAACGTGCCGCTGGCGGTCTGGATCCTCGAAGGGTTCATGCGCGGCGTCCCGAAAGAGATCGACGAGACAGCGTATATCGACGGCTATTCCTTCGGCAGCTTCTTCGTGAAGATCTTCATGCCGCTGATCGCCTCGGGCATCGGTGTGGCGGCGTTCTTCTGCTTCATGTTCTCATGGGTGGAACTGCTGCTGAGCCGCACACTGACCACGGTTGACGCAAAGCCCATCGCTGCGATTATGACCCGGACGCAAGGGGCCGCTGGTATTGACTGGGGCGTGCTTGCGGCAGCGGGGGTTCTGACCATCGTGCCGGGCGCTTTGGTGATTTACTTCGTGCGCAACTACATCGCCAAGGGCTTTGCGTTGGGGAGGGTGTGATGTCAAAGGTTGCAGAGAAAGTTTTTTCTTCTGAAGAGTTCGTTCTTCAGCTGCACGACAAGCGGTATGATACCGTATCGGGCCTGATGACTTTTTTCGCAAAGTCCGCGATTGGGTTGCACGGCGGTGCAATTGGCCTCGTACTCTCCGGACAGATTTTTATTAGACCCTCCGTTTCTCCGGAGTTGTGGTTTGCGGTCGGATGCTTCTCCGCTGGGTTGGTATGCGCGTTTTCCGGCGTCGGAGTTCTTTATTTTGCGATGATGAAAATACTCAATGACACCGAGACATATGCGAACGTGGACTCGAAGCAAACGTGGCTGGCGAAAAATATCTGGCACGTGCGGGTCGCAGGAACGGGATACATTTCTTCGATCCTTTTCTTTATCTTAGGATTGATTGCCTCGTTCCTCGCTTTCGCTCAGGCAGGAGAATCCTAATGGACTGGATGGCATGGACCTGGCCGACGGCGATCTTCTTCATGGTAATCGCCAGCCTGCTCATCACCTTCACGATCCTTGCGATCAAGTTTCCCGAGACGCCCCGCGTGGGCGTGCTGCGGATTGAGACGACGCGCGGGGACAGGCTGTTCATAACGCTGCTCGGCTCGGCCTTCATCAATCTGGCCTGGCTGGGCCTGACCGACATGGCCCAGTGGTGGGCCCTTGTGATCTGCGCGGTCTACGCCGTTCTGGTGTTCAGATACGTCTGACTGCGCCGATGAATACCCGGGTGAGAGGATAACCTGCCCGGCTGCTACGATACTCAAGTTCAACCAGGGAGGTTTTTCATGAACTTGTCACTTAGAACGTCAACGGCGGTGGCTGTTGGGCTGGCATTGTCTGCCACGCCAACATTCGCCGACATGGACGCGGCGATGGAGTTTCTCGACAACGAGATTGCCGGTCTGTCCGTCCTGTCCCGCGAAGAGCAGGAAGCAGAAATGCAGTTCTTCGTCGATGCGGCAGCGCCGTTTCAGGGGATGGAGATCAAGGTTGTCTCCGAAACAATTACGACACACGAATACGAAAGCCAGGTGCTGGCGCCCGCGTTCACCGCGATCACCGGCATTCAGGTCACGCATGACCTGATCGGCGAAGGCGACGTCGTCGAAAAGCTGCAAACCCAAATGCAGTCGGGCGAGAACATCTATGACGCCTACATCAACGACTCCGACCTGATCGGCACCCACTGGCGCTATCAGCAGGTGCGCAACCTGACCGACTGGATGGCCGGAGAGGGCGCGGACGTGACGCTGCCGACGCTGGACATCGATGACTTCATCGGCACCAGCTTCACCACCGGGCCCGATGGCAAGCTTTATCAGCTGCCCAGTCAGCAGTTCGCGAACCTCTACTGGTTCCGCTACGACTGGTTCAACGACGAAAAGAACAAGGCCGACTTCCGCGAAGCCTATGGCTATGACCTTGGCGTACCGGTGAACTGGTCCGCCTATGAGGACATTGCCGAGTTCTTTACCGGTCGCGACCTGAGCCATCTCGGCGTCGAAGGCGAAGTCTTTGGCAACATGGACTATGGCAAGAAAGACCCCTCGCTGGGCTGGCGCTACACTGATGCGTGGATGTCCATGGCTGGCATGGGCGACGTCGGCGAGCCGAACGGCCTGCCGGTGGACGAGTGGGGTATTCGTGTGAACGAAAACTCCCAGCCGGTCGGATCCTGTGTGGCTCGTGGCGGGGCCACCAACTCGCCCGCCGCGGTCTATGCCGTGAACAAGGCGATCGAGTGGCTGCAGAAGTACTCGCCCCCGGCGGCGGCTGGCATGACGTTCTCCGAAGCGGGTCCAATCCCGGCGCAGGGCAACGTGGCACAGCAGATGTTCTGGTACACCGCGTTTACCGCCGCCACGGTCGAGCCTGGCCTGCCGGTGATGAACGAGGATGGCACGCCCAAGTGGCGCATGGCGCCCTCCCCGCACGGTGTCTACTGGAAAGAGGGCCAGAAGGTCGGCTATCAGGACGCTGGCTCCTGGACGCTGATGAAATCCACCCCGGTGGATCGTGCAAAGGCCGCGTGGCTCTATGCCCAGTTCGTGACCTCCAAGACCGTGGACCTCAAGAAATCGGACGTAGGCCTGACCTTCATCCGCGAGTCCACGATCGACAGCGATCACTTCACGCAGCGTGCCGACAAGCTCGGCGGTCTGGTGGAGTTCTACCGCTCGCCCGCGCGCGTGGCTTGGTCGCCGACCGGCACGAACGTTCCGGATTATCCGCGTCTGGCGCAGCTTTGGTGGCAGAACATCGGGGACGCAATGTCCGGTCAAAAGACCGCGCAGGAAGCCCTCGATGCCCTTTGCGAAGCACAGGAAGCCGTGCTTGAGCGCCTGGAGCGCGCAGGCGTTCAGGGCGATCTTGGTCCGGTCATGAACGAAGAGCTTGGTGCCGAGCACTGGTTCGCACAGCCCGGGGCGCCGTTCCCGAAGCTGGAGAACGAGGACGAAGAGCCGATGACCGTCGCCTATGACGAACTGATCCAGTCCTGGCAGTAAACACCGATGATGTGGGGCGCATAATGCGCCCCACGTTTCTTTCACGACCCAGCCGACCCGTGAGGGCCGCTGATGATACCATCAGAAAGTTGATCCGATGACCTACGTGCTGGCGATTGATCAGGGCACCACGTCCTCTCGCGCGATCCTGTTCGACACGGCGCTAAACCCCGTCGCCACCGCGCAGGAAGAGTTTCCGCAGATCTTTCCGCAATCGGGTTGGGTGGAGCATGATCCAGCCGATCTGTGGGCGACGACCGCAGGCACCTGCCGCGCGGTGATCGAGCGCGCGTCCGTTGATCCGTCCGAAATCGTCTCCATCGGGATCACCAACCAGCGCGAAACGACCGTTGTCTGGAACAAGGCCACCGGCAAGCCGATCCACAATGCGATTGTCTGGCAGGACCGACGCACTGCCGATCAGTGCCGCACCCTTCGGGATGCCGGGCATTCGGACATGTTCACGGACCGCACCGGCCTGCTGCTTGATCCCTATTTCTCGGCCACGAAGCTGAAATGGCTGCTCGATAACGTCGAAGGCGCGCGAGATGCCGCAAGACGTGGAGAGTTGCTCTTTGGGACGGTCGACACATTCCTGATCTGGAAGCTGACGGGTGGAAAAGTTCATGCGACCGATGCCACCAACGCTGCGCGCACGATGCTCTACGATATTCGCAAGGGGCGCTGGAGCCAGACAATCTGTGATCTGTTCGATATCCCGATGGACATGCTGCCCGAGGTCAAGGACAGCGCGGCCGATTTCGGCATGTGCCGAAGTGATCTGTTCGGGCGATCGATCCCTATCCGTGGTGTGGCGGGCGACCAACAGGCGGCGACGCTGGGGCAGGCGTGTTTCGAGCCCGGCATGCTCAAATCCACCTATGGCACCGGGTGCTTTGCCCTGCTCAACACAGGCGACACACCGGTCCGTTCCAACAATCGACTTCTGACGACAATTGCCTATCAGCTGGACGGCAAGCCGACGTACGCTCTGGAGGGATCGATCTTCGTCGCGGGTGCCGTGGTCCAATGGTTGCGGGACGGGTTGAAAATGATCCGCGAAGCCTCGGAGACGCAGCCGCTGGCCGAACGGGCCGATCCGTCTCAATCGGTGGTGCTGGTGCCCGCGTTCACCGGTCTTGGTGCGCCCTATTGGAACCCTGACTGCCGCGGCGCCATCTTTGGTCTGACCCGCAATTCCGGGCCCGAGGATCTGGCCCGTGCCGCACTCGAAAGTGTCGGGTATCAGACCCGCGATCTGTTGGAGGCCATGCGCTCGGACTGGACTTCGGACACCGGCGCTGGCGTGCTGCGTGTCGATGGCGGGATGAGCGCATCTGACTGGGCGATGCAGTTTCTGGCCGACATCATCGGAGCTCCGGTCGACCGTCCAAAGGTTTTGGAAACGACGGCCGTGGGCGTTGCCTGGCTGGCAGGGATGAAAATGGGGGCCCTGCCGGATCAGGCGGAGTTTTCGCAATCCTGGGCGCTGGACGAACGGTTTTCCCCGCGGATGGACGAGGCAACACGGAACGACAAGTACGCCGCGTGGCAGCGCGCCGTACAAAGTACGATGGCGTTCTAGTAATGATCGCCGCGCAGCCATTCGCGTTTTCCGCACCGACCAATGTGCATTTCGGCGATGGCGTGAGCACGCGGATCGCCGACGTCCTGCCCAAGGGTGTCCGAAGTCTGGCGCTGATCCGGGGCGGGCGCGGCGTGGCCGCCGAGCCGCTTGTCACCCGCCTGCGCACCCAAGGCTACGCGGTCGCCGAGGTTCGTTGCGCCGGTGAACCCTCGGTTGCGTCGATCAATGCCGCGGTGGATGAATTGCGTCCCAGGGCCGTAGAGGCTGTTGTTGCCTGCGGCGGAGGGGCTGTGCTGGACACTGGAAAAGCGGTTGCCTTTTGCCTCGGTCACGATCTGACGCTGAAGGAAGATTTCTCCGCAATCTCCGCCGACCTGCTGGCCGCACCCGGTCCGATCCCATGCATCGCGGTACCGACCACTGCCGGCACCGGGGCCGAGGTGACGGCAAACGCCGTTCTGGAGCTCCCGTCCAGGGGTGCGAAGGTGAGTTTGCGGGGGCGTGCCCTGTTCCCGGTCACAGCGCTGGTGGACCCGCTGCTTTTGCCGTCGGCGCGACGCGAAACCATCCTCAGCTCAGGTCTGGATGCGGTTGTGCAAACCATCGAGTCCTACACATCCTGCGCCGCAACGCCGTTTTCCGATGCTCTTACGCGGCTGAACATCGACCTTGGGTTGCGGTCCTTGCGTGCGGTGATTAAAAATGGCACGCCGCAGGCATGGCGTGATCTGGCGTGGGTCAGCATGACAAGCGGGCTTGCGCTAGCAAACTCAGGGCTTGGGGCTGCGCACGGACTGGCGTCTGTGCTGGGGGGGCGCTACGGCGCACCGCACGGCGTCTTGTGTGGACGCTTCCTTGTGCCTGTTCTGCGCCAGAACCTGAAAGTTGCAGATCCGCGGAGCGACGCGCATCGACGCATTCTGCATGCTTGTGCCGCAATTGCTGAGGTGTTCGCACCGAAACAGGGTGGGGACGACTTGTCTGGGTTGGAAAGTTGGCAAAACGCAAACGGCCTGCCCCGGCTTGCCTCCTTCGGGGTCGTTGAATCCGATTTTGCAGAGTTGGCCAGCCAATCGGCGGGCGCATCGTCCAGCAAGAAGAACGCTGTTGTGTTGGAGGACGCACATTACGCCGCAATCCTCGCGGAGGCGCTCTAGACCGCGCAAAGTTGAGATTCGCAAGAAAACCAGTCACCATCAGGGACGACTGCTGCGGTGCGAGGAGCCTCTGGTTGGCAGACCTCCAGCCTTCAGCACCTCGTTTGGCGAAGACAACCGAACACCCGGACCGGGCGGTTCGGCCATTCTCGGAAAGGACAGAATATGGGTTCAGGACCTCCCATGCGTAAGACGGAGGGGCAGGGAAAACTCTTTGGCTCCATCCTTGATACGGTCGGCAATACCCCGGTGATCCGGATCAACAACCTCGCGCCGGAGGGGGTGGAGCTGTACGTAAAAGCCGAGTTCTTCAACCCTGCGGCATCGGTGAAGGACAGGCTCGCGCTCAATATCATCGAGGCAGCCGAACGCGACGGGTCCCTCTCTCCGGGGCAGACTGTCGTGGAGGCGACATCCGGAAATACGGGCATCGGTCTGGCGATGGTCTGCGCACAGAAGGGTTATCCGCTCGTGGTCACGATGGCGGACAGTTTTTCGATCGAGCGGCGCAAGCTGATGCGGATGCTTGGGGCCAAGGTGGTGCTGACCCCGCGGGCGGAAAAGGGGTTCGGCATGTACCGCAAGGCGGTTGAACTGGCGGAGGCAAACGGATGGTTTCTCGCGCATCAGTTCGAAACCGAAGCGAATGCCGACATGCATGAAAACACCACAGCTCAGGAGATCCTGTCTGATTTCCGGGGCAAGCGTCTTGACTACTTCGTAACGGGCTACGGCACCGGGGGTACGGTGTCCGGCGTGGGCCGTGTGCTGCGCAAAGAACGGCCCGACTGCAAGATCATCCTTACCGAACCAGGCAACGCACAGCTTTTGGGCAGCGGGATCGCTCAGGAGCGCGACGCCTCAGGCGCGCCACTTGTCAGCCATAGTGCCTTCGAACCACACCCGATCCAGGGTTGGACACCGGATTTCATTCCGCAGGTCTTGCAGGAATCCATCGACCGGTCCTTCTACGACAAGCTGTTGCCGGTTGCCGGCGCCGACGGGATCGCGTGGGCACGGAAACTGGCCAGCACCGAAGGCATTCTGACCGGAATATCCGGTGGGTCTACATTTGCGATTTCGCAAGAGGTCGCGCGGCAAGCTGAGACCGGAGCCGTCATCTTGTGCATGTTGCCTGATACGGGCGAAAGATATCTTTCGACACCCATGTTCGAAGGAATCGCCGAAGACATGGACGAGGAAGAGCGCGCGATCTCTGCTTCCACACCGGGCTATCAGCTGGGCTGAGAGCGGCGCGCGCGCATCGGCTGGCCTACGGGCCGCGATGAAAGGCGCGCGCTTTGGATATCGCCCTGACTTAGCCTAGACTGAAGGGCATGGGGTATGTGACGTCGCTCTTCGCGCGGAAGGTGATTGCTGCGGCGGGATCAACCGTCGACGCAGCAGAACTTCTGACGGAGGCCGGGCTTTCATCTGACGCGCCGCTGGACCCCAAAGTCATGCTGCGAGACACCGTGTACTACGACTTGCTGGAAGGCATCGCACAACAAACGGACGCGACTGCGCTTCCGCTCCGGGTCGGGGCGTCCATGCTGTGCGACGAATATGGGGCACTTGGCCTTGCCTGGAAAGCGGCGCCAACGTTGGGCGGTTCCTTTGCCCGGGTTGAACGCTATGCACGGCTTTGGACCAGCGTCGTCGAATACGAACTCCGCCAAACCGACCGGGGCGTTCTTTATATCCTGCACCGGTCCGGTCCTCGCAGGCTCGGGATGCGCCTGTCCAACGAAGCAACGATTGCGAGTACCGTGTCGCTCTGTCGGCAGGTGACCTCCGACGCATTCACTCCTCTCGAAGTGCGGTTCAAGCACTCTGCACCGGCATCCATTACTGATCATGAGGCCTTCTTCGGCTGCCCGGTGCGGTTCGACGCGGATCTCGACGCCCTGCTCATATCGCCGGAGGCAATGGCGCAGCCCACCCGGCTCGGCGACGAAGGGATCACGCAATTCCTGTTGTCCCACTTGGAGGCGGAACTGCGCAGCCTGCGCGATGAACCATCTCTGGAGGCCATGACGAAAGATGCAATCGCGCGATCCTTGAGCGAGGGCCTGCCAAAGGTCGCCGATATTGCGCGTAGTCTGGGGATGAGCGCCAGATCGTTTCAGCGGCGTTTGTCCGAGCATGGGCTCAGCTATCAGACCCTGACGGAAACCACGCGGCGCGAGCTCGCTGAAGGTCTCATGAAAGACGAGCAATACTCGCTCTCCGAGATTGCATTTCTTACGGGGTTTTCAGAGCAAAGCGCGTTTACCCGGGCGTTCAAGCGCTGGGCGGGGCAGACCCCGGCCAGCTATCGAAAGATGCGGATATAAGCCGACGATCAGGCCGCATGCTCCGTAGGGGAGTACTCGTCCCACGAAAGACCGGGCCGATAGCGCGCATCGACCTGCCCGTCCTTCAGAGTGAACAGGTGCAGCCAGCTGTTGTCGAAAAGCCCGCGCACCTCTGGGTGCTGCGAAAGAACGTCAAGGATCGCTTCTCGCGGAGCTTCGATCATGACCGACAGGCGCAATGGTTCGTGCACAAGCGCGTTTCCATCGTGGACAGCTTGCCACGGCAGGCCCGGGCGCAGGCGGCCACTATTACCTTCAATCACGCCGATCCCGCCAACCACATTGTGGATCAGCTTGTTGCCGCCGCCGAATACCTCGGGCGCGACGGAGGATCCAAAATACTGAAGGCTTATCCAACTGGCCACCACCACAGGGGCCGTCAGGATCAGTTCCAAAGTTTTGTAGTCCTCATCAGTCTGCCAGTCATAGCTGTGCAGAAACGCGCGGCCGCTCAGATCCTTGCCAGCGGTTGCCTTCCGCGGTGCCGCGATGAAGGCCGCGCACCCCGCAAGACCCCATTCGGGTCGGACCTCGGCCCAGTTGAGGGCGCGCGCCGCAACCGTGTCCGCAGACGCTCCGGGAAGTTTTGCGGCCCGTTCGGCCCGCGCGATCTTGCCCGCCTGCTCCAGCCAACCGCGCAGTTTGCGCAGATCCTCGGGCCTATGATGTGGAAGGCTATCCTCGAACACAGAGACACGGTCAGTTGTCGTGTCGTGCAGACCAGCGACAAACAACGTGTCCTCCGGCAGAGCCATCCCGCGATCTTTCAAACCCGCGCGTGTCTCTGGATCGTTCAAAAGAAGTGCCAGAAGGCGCGCCGACACTTCACCGGTGTAGCCGCCGCAAGCGCCACAATGATACGCGCTTTCGTGAGGGTTGTTCGTGACATGTCCGCCATGTCCAAGCAGGAGGATCAGCTGACCATGGCCCTCTGTCATGCTCATCGCCTTTAGGACAGCGGTCGCGGTGTCCACCTTCTGTTCGATGGACAGATCACCAACAACCCGCGGTGCCGGTTCCTGACGCGCAGGCGTTGTTCCGAGCCCCAGCGCGTCACGCACCAGCTTGCCAGCATAGAGCGGGCCTGCGGCCTCGACGAATGCGAATGACGACACTGCCGCCTGCCGGAACCGGCCCCAAGCCCGCGAGGTCCGGGCCGAGATCCGAACGTCCTGTTCCGCAGGGCCCTCGGCGTGGCTTGTCGTCTCAACGGCCGGGTTCAGCAAGACAGGCAGATGCGCCTCAACCACATCGGAGCCGTGTGACTTGTGGGCGAGGGGCAACCCGAAGAAGCCGGCAAAGCCGATTGTTTCAATCGATGGATCCACGGTTTCAAGCGCCCGGCGAAAGACTTCTGACCGGACATCGATGCAAAACGCGGCTTGCAGAAACGGTCTTTCGCCAGTGGTCGACGCACCATCAAGAGCGTCCGCCAACTGCCGCTGATGGGCGCGGTCGCTCGCGTCCTGCAAAATGGCAAGAGCAACCGTCTCGCGCGTTGGGGCAACAGGCATCGCGTGCGCGACCACTGTCTCTGCCCACGCCTGTCCAATCTCTGGAACATGCTTCAGAAGTGCCTCTTCCCAGATCAACCGGATGGCCAGCAGATCAACCAAGGTCCGATCGGTCTTTCCTGCCAATTCGGCTTGCCACAAAAGCCACCGCGCGTGCTGTGACCAGCCTCCGAGATCCATGTACAAGCGATGAAATGCGGTTTCGGCGGACGCTTCATCAAGGCCGAGGGTTGCCGCTGCGCGTGTAATCGCACGCTCTGCCGTATCTGGTGCTTGGGTAACATGCGCACAAAAGCCAGTCAGACCGGCGATTTCTGGGGTAAGATCATGGGTCGCAAATGCCCGCCACGCGGCGAAAGCCTCTGTACCCGGGGTCGGCGACCACAGGGCCTGTCCGCGGTCAAAATGACCCGCAGCCCAAAGCCCAACGGTTTTTTCAACGAGCGCCGGCCAATCCACCCCCGTCGCCTCGGCAGCAAGTGCCGCGATGGTTGGCAGTGCAACGGGTTGAGCGTCTTCGTCGCCCATCGCAGCAGACTTCAGGGATGCAACGCTTTCGGGTTTTAGCGACGAGGTCGATGCCGCGAGTGCTGTGGACAGGTCCGCGTCGGTGATCCGTCCGTTTTCCAATGCGACCCTGTACGCAGAAGCAGATTGTGTGGCTTGCAGGCCCGCGACCCTTTTGAGCCGCGCAGAGGCCGTCGCCAGATCCTCGGTGGCCTGGCCAAGAAACGGGTTCACGGCCACGGTTGCCTCAAGCGGGAAGGCAGGTGGAATGGCCCGTGCAGCTGCTTCGGCTGCTTTCAGGACGTTGGACATCACAGCGGGGGCGATTTCGGAATGTTTCATGAACATGGGTGTCAGTCTCGCGTCAGTTATTGGGTTTCGTGATGCGGAAACCGCCGATGGCGCGGTCCAGCAAAGCGTTCAGATAAAAACCATTGGCAAGGTGCACGCGCAGCCCTGCCGTGGACGGATGATGCGCCCACAATGGAAACAGCGCTTGTGCGAACGCCACCAACCCGAAAGAGGCGACGGCAAGGATGACAAGCGCCCATTCCAGCGCACCGGGGGCCGGGGGGGTTGGCAGAGCGGGGCCCCAGACCGCTTCGGCCACCGCCTGGAACGAAAAGTACGCGATCGCCGCAGCAAGCGAGGCCAGCGCGGTTCGTTTGGTCAAAGCCCTGGGGGCAGTGTCTGCCAGACCTTGTGCCACCAGGTACGCGACGCCGAAGATCAGGATTGCGCCCAAGGCAAGCGCTTGTGCGGTTTTGGGACCAAAGAGGGCCGTGAAAAGCACCGCGATCACACCGTAAAGAACAATCGCAAGACCAAAGGCCTTCATGACGGCATTGAGGTTCGGGACCGCAACCGGACCCGGACGCCGCAGCCCCGCAACCGCTGCGACGGCACCGCCCGAAGACAGGAAAGCATGGGCTTTGTAGAGCGAATGCGCCACGATGTGCAAAAGTGCGAGAGCCCACAGTCCGAGCCCGCATTGCAGCAGCATGAAGCCCATTTGCGACACGGTCGACCAGGCCAGAGCGGTCTTTACCGCGCTCTGTGTCAGCATTACTGCCGCGCCGAACAGGGCCGTGAACCCGCCGATCATGACCAACGCCGCCATTGCGCCGGGGCTGGATTGAACCAGGCCCGCAGTCATGATCAGAAGAACCCCGCCGGAATTGATGATGCCTGCGTGCAATAGTGCGGAAACCGGGGTTGGCGCCTCCATTACCTCGGTCAACCAACCGTGCAACGGAAAGGCGGCAGTCTTGAGCACCGCGGCAGCCACAAGGAAAACGAGGGCGGCTTGTGCGACGGGCGTCAGGCCCGCGCTGGCGGCCATCGAGTTGATCACATCAATGTCCGCTGTGGCAAATGCCGCGAAAAGCAAGAGCGCAGAGCATACCAGCATCACATCACCGCCATGCCAGACCAAGGCGAATTTCGCAGCGGCGCGCCGGGCTTCGGACCGTTCAGGATAGAACAGGATCAGGTGGCGCAGGCCAACACCGACCAGCGCTGCCGACAAGATCAACGCCGCCAGACTGCCGGATTGAACGAAGATGAGGACGGCGGCGAGCGTTGCCAGCATCAGTCCGTGGAATCTGCCCTCACCTTCCTCGCCGTCGAGATAAGTGCGGCTGTAGCGCATCACGACCCAGCCGATGAACGCGACCAGCAGGGCCAGCGTGACGCTGACAGGACCGGCGCGCAGGGCCAAGAATGCAGCACCTTCAAACACCGCCAGTTGTGCAGGCCCGGCCAGAATAAACTGCAGGACGCCGCCTGCCGAAAGTGCCAAAGCTGCAAGCGCCGCATTCTCGGACCATACAGGCAGTTGGCCCGGACGTCGCCCGGATCGCTGCGAAGACAGCGCAGCAACGCCAAGCAGGGCTACCGGTGCGAGGAATGACAACGACAGGGTTTGCTCCATGACAGGTCTCCGATGTGATGGTTCCGCCTTGAGATAGGCACTGGCATAGTTCAAGAAAATTTCATATTTTGATCGAAAATGTTCTATTGGGTGGAACTGTGTCGATCTTGAACCTTCACCATCTCCGCCTGTTTCGCGCTGTTGCCCGAGACGGCACGCTGACAGGCGCTGCGCGCGCGCTGCACATCTCGCAATCGGCGGTGTCTACTCAGATCAAGGCGCTTGAGACATCGCTCGGCCACGATCTCTTTGAGCGGCGTGGGCGCAACCTCGTATTGACGGAGGCCGGTCGCATCGCGCTGGACCATGCCGACGAGATTTTTCGGGCCGCCGAAGACCTGACCGCGACGCTGAAAACCTCCGGTGGGAAGCGAAACGTGTTGCGGATCGGGGCTCTGGCTACTCTGTCGCGGAATTTTCAGTTCGGCTTTGTCGAACCGATCATGGGCCGCGACGATACCGAGGTCATACTGCGTTCCGGTACACAAGAGCAGCTCTTGCGCGGGCTGGAGGCATTGTCGCTGGACGTGGTTCTTACGAACCTTGTCCCCGCCCGGGATGCAGCCAGCCTTTACCTTGTCGACCGACTTGCAGAGCAACCCGTCAGTCTGGTCGGGGCGCCGGAGCGGGTCCTGTCCGGCGAGACAGAAATTACGGATATCATTGCGTCCCATCCACTGATCCTGCCAACGCCCGAAACCTCGCTACGCTCTGGGTTCGACGCGATGGTCGAACGTATGGGGCTTATTCCCAAGATTGCGGCCGAAGCGGACGACATGGCGATGTTGCGCCTTCTGGCCCGCGCAGATGCTGGCGTGGCTGTCATTCCGCCGATTGTCGTACAGGACGAGCTGGCCACGGGCAGGCTGGTTGAGCTTGCCCGTCTCGACGAGATTACGGAGGTATTCTGTGCGGTTACGATCAAACGAAGGTTCCCAAATCCTCTGTTGAAAGAAGTTCTCGGTGAAGCTGCGCGCGCCGGCTAGGGAAACCAAAGCAGGTACCGTCTAAATTGCAGAACTACATCCAGGGCCTGCAGGTCAGAATCTGGGACGATGTGAGCAATTGCTTTGACGAGGCCGTCCTCCTATTGCTTGATGCACTTGAACACGCATTCTGGCTGCGCGGACTTCGGAACGTTGGCGCGTGTCAGATCGGCAGAAGGTGGGCACAGAGTTCGGATTGCTACCACTCACGGATTAGCCTTGATCCCGACGCCGAGAGCGGCACGTGGATCGGGCCATCCTGCAGACCGAACTCTCCTGGTTTCTTCTGACCCGCGGCAGGCCAACGGCCAAAGCTCGGGTTTGGGAAATCGAATGTCCCAGTCCGGTTTCCGGCAGGGCCATGCCCTGTCGGAAACCGGGCGCTAACCAGCTTACCAAAGATCAGTGCCGCGCGATCAAACTGTGCAAACGTGGCGTGTTGTGCGGATAGAGGACATCCCGAAGCTGAGTTGCGCGGCATAGGCAATTCTACGTAGGCAATCGCTCCAATAGTGTCTTTCGGCGGCGCAGCGTACGCTTATGCCTGTTCCGTCTGATGTATTTTAAAGGCGGTGGAAGTTTGTGAGTGCGAAGTTTCCATGCCTGTCTGGGAGTGAGTGGCTCAGGCAGGCACGCTCTGCCCCTCGGGGCAGAGCGGCTTCTTCGTCAGCGTGCACGCTGCATTCAACCAGTGCATTTCAGTTCCAAATCTTCTTTACTGTGCGGTGCTGAGTGGTATTCGGCGCTTGGAAGCGGTCGCAGGGATGTACGGAACGGATGAAGTCACTTGGTGCAATTCTCGCCCTCGCGCTTGCAGGTTTACAGCTTCTTGCGGTGGCAGTGGTTGTTTTCTCATCGTATTTCACATCCGAACGAACCCTGCTTGAACATGCGCGAACGCAGCTCGTGGACGTCGGCACCAATGTGATTCAGCACACCAAATGGTTCATGTCGCCGGCGCGCAGCGCGGCGGAATTGTCCACGGCATTGGCAAAAAACCAGATCGTTCGGCGCGAGGATCGCGACCATCTCGAAGGACTGTTGTTTCAGCAATTGCGCTCGGCACCGCAGTTCGCGGGAGCCTATTACGGAGACGAAGACGGCAACTTTGTTTACGTGAAACGGAATGGGCTGAAGGAATATGTGACGAAAATCATCAATGTGGAAAGCGTTGACCGCGCGTTGTTCATACAGCGTGATGAAGCTTTCTCGGATGTTGGCCGACACATAGATCCCGACGACAAATACGACCCGCGCGCACGGCCCTGGTACATCGAAGCGCGGGAGCAAGGCGACAGTATTTGGACCGATCCCTACATCTTTTTCACATCGCAGTCGCCCGGGATCACTGCTGCCACCCCGGTCGTCGACTTTTTCGGCAAGGTCCAAGGGGTTGTCGGTGTCGATATCGAGATTCAGGAACTGTCGAATTTTCTGTCGCAGCTCCGGATCGGTAAAAACGGCGCCGCGTTTATCCTGAATCGCAACGGGGACGTGATCGCCCACCCCAACCCCGAGCTTCTGACAACGGTCGGAGAGGGGGGAACGCTCAAGTTTCCTTCCATCGAAGAGATCAAGGACCCGATTGCGCGCGCCGCTTTCGGAGACCGGCTCACCCGGGACGGTGTAACCCTTGAGTCCGCAATCCAGAGTGATTTCGAGCATTTGGGCGAACGTTTCGTGTCGTTGATCATGCCCTTCGGGTTGGACGACATCCCGTGGACCATCGTCCTCTACGCGCCCGAGAGCGATTTCATTGGAACGATCGAGGCAAACCGGACCCAGAACACTCTGATTGCGTTTGCAGTTGCGGTCATGACGGCGCTCCTTGGACTTGCGCTTGCCAAGCGCATCCACGCCCCGGTGCGGGCCTTTGCAGTGCGTTCTGCGCTTATCTCGCAAGGCGAGGTGGATCCCGAAGAACCGATGCCCAGCACGTACCGGGAGCTGGAGAACGCCAACACGGCGCTGGTGAACGAAATCTCCCAAAGAAAGAAAACGGAAACGGAGTACCGCCTGACTTTCGAGAAGGCCTCTCGCGGAATGGTCCATATCGAAAGCGCCACGGGTCGTATTTTGCGCGCGAATGCGAGCTTTGCGAAACTGTTGGGATACACCGAAAACCAGTTGAGCGGCGTTGCGTTCCAATCCCTGCTGGACCCGGATGAGGAAGACGTTCTGAAGGAATTCGGTGACAGTATCGCAGAACATGCCGCGTTCGGGTTCGAGGCCAAAGCGATCGCGAAGGATGGCACGCCTGTCTGGATCAGTTTCAACGGGATCTACTTTCAGCAGGCCGGCGCGGATGAGAACTACATCGTTGCAACAATCGACGACATCACGCAGGCGCGTGCTTCGGCAGAGAAAATCGAAACCCTCAATCGTGAGATTGCCCATTTTTCCCGTCAGGAAATGATGGGAGAATTGGCGACCGGGCTTGCGCACGAACTCAACCAGCCTCTGACCGCAATCACTCAGAACGCGGATGCTGCGCAATACATGATCGGGCACACGCCTGACCGCTTTGAAGAGGTGCGCGGACTTCTGGGCGAAATTGACCAGCAGGCGCATCAGGCCGCCGACATTATCCGGGCCTTGCGCGCTCTTGTGCGCAAGGACGAGAATGTGCCAACCGAGTTTGGTGTGCGCGAGTTGCTGGAACAGTCGCGGCGGCTTGTTTTGTCTGAGGCCCGTCAGCATTCAGTGCAGATACTCATCGCGAAAGGGCCCGAATTCGAAGCGCGCGCGGTGCGGGTTCAGGTTGCACAGGTGGTCGTCAACCTGCTCAGAAACTCTGTTGAATCGATTGCCGAGACTCCACGTGCCCGCAAGGTCGTAACGGTTTCGGCGCACCTCGATGGGGACTTCGCGCAAGTGACCGTGGAGGATGGCGGCCCGGGTATCGACGAAGGCCTTGACCTGTTTACACCGTTCGAAACAACGAAGCGGGACGGCATGGGCCTGGGTCTGTCGATTAGCCGGACCCTTGTCGAGGCGAATGGCGGCAAAATCTGGCACGAACGATTGGCGGGCCTGACCCGTTTCAGTTTCACGATCCCTGCGAAAGGGGCTTCTTGATGACCGATGTCGCGGACGAAAAGATGATTGTTTTTCTCGTCGATGACGACGCAGATATCCGCGCAACCTTGTCGAGGGCGCTGAGTCTGCGTGGCTATCATGTCCGGACGTTTGCTTCCGCTCTGGAGTTTCTCGAAGCCTATGACGATACGTCGTCGGGGTGCCTGATCTTAGATTACGGCATGCCCAAGATGAACGGGCTTGAGCTGCAAAGGCACCTGAAGGATCGGAATATCTCTGTCCCGATTGTATTTATTACCGGACACGGCGGCATCCCCGAGTCGGTGCAGGCAATGAAAATGGGCGCGGTGGATTTTCTTGAGAAACCGTTCAAACAGTCTGTGTTGATCGACCGGATCGAGGCCGCCTTCAAAACCGACGAGCGACGCCGCAAGGAAAACCTCCAGACGTCCGAGACGCTGACCCGTTACGAAGCTCTCACGGACCGCGAACGGGAAATCGCGCTGATCATCGCAACGAACCCTGCCAGAAATTCGTCGAAGGAGATCGCCCGACAACTCGGCATCAGCCCCAGGACGGTGGATCACCACAGGGCCCGGATTCTTGAAAAGATGAGGCTCGGGTCCGTGGCCGAACTGGTAGAGACCAGCCTCAAGGCCGGGTTGTTCGCGGATAACGGAGTTGATGGACAGGTCGATTGACGTGTGGGCCTGTAACCGGATTGCGGTTTGAAGTGCCGCGACACTGAGCTTCGGTTGTCTGTGCTCGGTTCGTTTCAGCAAGCTCCGTTTAAGCTGTAGCGAACCGACAAGCGCCCTGCAGCGGTCGTTGTCCCGTTGCGTTCAAAGGGGGTATCACGCTGCTACCTGCCTGAGCCCAAGTATGCTGCGCGCCTGTTTCCAGTTTGCGACCGGCCTTTCATGTTTTTCGCAGATTTCAGTTGTGCGACGCACCAGCGCGGCGTTGGAGGGGGCCAGGGTCAACCGGTCAAGGCGCACGTTGTCTTCAAGGCCGGTGCGCGCGTGGCCCCCTGCCGCAACTGCCCATTCGTTCAGCTCCAATTGGTGTCGTCCAATCCCTGCCGCGCACCACGGGGCGTCCCGTCCGAAGAGCCGATGGACCGTTTGAACATAAAAATCGAAAACCGCCTTGTCGGCGGGCATGGCGTTTTTCACGCCCATGACGAATTGGACATACGGGGTGCCGACGAGTTGCTCGTTGTTGGCCATCTCTCGTGCCTTGAGAATATGGCTCAGATCGAACGCCTCCACTTCGGGCTTCACTCCGCAGGCGATCATCTCTGACGCAAGCCAATCGACCAGATCCGGTGGGTTCTCATAGACACGCGATGGAAAGTTGTTCGATCCGACAGACAACGAGGCCATGTCGGGGCGCAATGGTAACATACCGCCCCTTTCCCTGCCGGCGCCGGATCGCCCACCGGTGGAAAACTGGATGATCATGCCGGGGCAATGCTGCTCCAGGCCCTCCTTCAGCCGCGCGAATTTCTCTGGGTCCGATGATGGCGTCTCGTCCACGTTGCGGACATGCGCATGAACAATGCTCGCCCCGGCCTCGAAGGCTTCGTGCGTGCTTTCAACCTGTTCCGAGATGCTGATTGGTACAGCCGGATTGTCGGACTTGCGCGGCAGCGAGCCTGTAATCGCAACGCAGATGATGCAGGGATGTGTCATACCACCCTCAAACGTCAAAAAAGACGGTTTCTGCGTCGCCTTGCAGCTGGATGTCGAACCTGTACACCGGTGTGCCGTCCCGATCAGTGCGGCTTGCAACAAGCGTGTCGCGGCGCGTCTCCCATTCAATCAGGTTTAGTACGGGGTCCATGGTGTTCGCCTCGGCTTCATCCTCGAAGTACATACGTGTACAGAGCCCGATATTGATGCCGCGTGCTACCAGCCAGAAAGACAGATGAGGGGCTTGAAGGGCCCCGTTTCTGCCCCGAACGCGGCCCGGCTTGACGGTGTCGAAGCCCCACTGCCCTGTTTCGAAATCCGTGATGACGCGACCCCAGCCGCGAAAGCCGGTTTCGACTGGCCCTCCGCCTTCGGGATGTGCAAAGTGCCCCTCCGAATTGGCTTGCCAAACCTCCAGAAGAACATCCTTGACGGGGCTGCCGCTGCCGTCGATCACCAGACCCTCGACACGAATGCGTTCGCCCTTCGCGGAGGCTCCGGCAATGTCGCGGCCAAGTTCCTGACGATAGATCTCAAATCCAGCTGCACCCGGCGCCAGCCCGATATGCACGTAAGGCCCTGCCGTCTGCGAGGCGGTTTCCCGGAGGTAGGACAAGGTTTGGGGCATCTCCTAATTCCCTTCCGGACGGTTTTCGAAGAACGTCGAGCGGCGCCCCCTGAGCACCACGTCGAACTTGTAGGCAATGCTGTCCAGCGGGACCGTCGCATTCAGATCGAGTTTCGCGACCAGTTGTTCGATGGCCTCGGTGTCCGGGATCGTCTGGATGATTGGACATAGCGGGATCAACGGGTCGCCTTCGAAATAGCATTGCGTGATAAGGCGCTGAACGAAGGCCGATCCGAAAACGGACAGGTGGATGTGGCCCGGACGCCAGTTGTTGATATGGTTCCGCCATGGGTACGCCCCGGGCTTCACGGTGCGAAAGACATAGTATCCTTCAGCATCCGTCAGTGTTCTGCCGCAGCCGCCGAAATTCGGATCGATCGGGGCAAGGTAGGTATCTTTCTTGTGACGGTATCGCCCGCCTGAATTGGCCTGCCATATCTCGACCAAAGTGTTTGGTATTGGACGCGCGTTTTCATCCAGAACACGCCCGTGCAGGATGATCCGCTCGCCGATCGGCGCCGCGCCAGCCTGCGCGTAATTCGTCAGCAGGTCATTGTCGCCCACATCCACATCCCCGTGTCCGAATACTGGCCCGGTGACCTCCGATGCAGTCTGCTCCAACGAGATCAACGCGTAACGAGGGCTGCGCGAAACGCTGGTCTTGTAGCCAGGTGTCATTGCTGGCGGATGCAGGTCACGGTTGCGTTGGTAGTAGTCGCCCGGGGCAGTCATGCCTGACCCTCCATCTCGGCATAGGTCTCCTTGGCAAGTTTGATTGCATGGTTCGCACGTGGCACACCAGCGTAGATCGCCACGTGCAGAAATGCCTGCAAGACATCGTCCTTGGTCGCACCGGTATTGGCGGTTGCGCGGACATGCATTGGTATTTCTTCAAAATTCCCGGTCGCTGCGAGCAGCGCGAGTGTCAGCATCGACCTGTCCCGCAAACTGATCGTATCATCGGACCAAACAGTGCCCCATGCGCCTTCGGTAATCAGGGCCTGGAACGGCGCGTCGAACGTGTCTTTGGCCGCTTCCGCGCGGTCAACATGGGCATCGCCCAGAACTCTACGGCGCATTTTCATGCCGTCTTCGTGGCGGTCTGACATCGGGCTGGCTCCTCCGTGCGGTTTGGGCACGGCTTAGGGCGCGCGCCGCAACGATTGGCGGTTGTCCAACCACCTCGGTTTTTGAGTAGATTGCGCTGCTGTTGCAGGGTCAACCTACCAGATCGACAGGGCCGCGCTGACGCCATCCTCTCCGAACGTTTTCACTTATCCAGCGCAAACCTCACTGGGGTTGCACACATCTTTCTCGTGCGGGCTACAGCATATCCAGACGCGGGATCGCATTCCAGCCTCTTGCTGTCGACGCAACCATACGCGCGCATTGCCTCAAGGCGCTTGTCCTTGTGCGGCAGATACCGAGAATTGCATCCGCTAAGTGGTTTGCAACAATACTCGCCGCCTTGCCGGTACGGGTCAGAAACCCTACCGGGCGTGACAGCGTGGGCGCGGTCAAAGGACGATGTTCTATCGCGAGCTTTTGGCGTCGTGCATCGCAGAAATCGGAACGGGTGCGATGCCGTTGCCTGCGTCCAGAAGCTCCAGCGCGGTTGTCGTGCGTCCAACTTCCACCAACCGATCAGGCATGAAGTCCCCGCGGAAGCCCAAGCTCTTGTCAGGACGCTGAACAGGCTGCTGGACCGCATTTCCCGACCGATCAATTCGAAGGATGAACTCGTTTCCATTGCGGCTCAGCAGCTCCGGACTCCGGTGGCCGGTATATTGGCCTCGGTTGAAGCGGTCCAAAACGCGCCGGACCAAACCTCGGCCAAAAAGCGTAGCGCCGAGTTGGTGGAGGCCGCCCTGCAAACCAGCCAGCTCACAAATCAGTTTCTGTCCTTTGACCGCGCCACGGGGCGGACCTTGAACATGCCAGTGTCCGCGCGGCTTGCAAACGGCGCTGGTCACAAGGCAACCACCTCTGGAGAGAGGCCCATGAACTCAAGCTCTGAGCGTATCTCCGCCAGATAAACCGGGTTCATCACGATCACGAGGTCGGGTGGCGCGTCTCGCAGCGCTTCTGGAGCGGAGACCACATGGCCGGTCCCCGGCATGAACTTTCCCTGTTTGTGCAGGTTGATGTCGATCACATGGCTTACTTCGGGGCCCAGGCTGTTTGTGGTCAGGAACGACACGCCCTTTGATCCGCCGCCCCAGATTGCAACCCGACCGCCTGCGCGCGCTGCGCTTTGCACCTTGTTTGTCCAAGTGCGGCGCGCAGCTGCGACCCGGGTGGGAAACGCCTCGGCCAGTGCCAGGATCTGCGCGAGATCTTCCTCTTCCGGCCGTGGCATGCCCTGACCCGGCGTCGCATACTGGATGATGTATTGACCGTGATAGGCAAGGCGGCTGTGAGAGACATCTAGTCCAGCGCGCCTTAGCAACCGGGCATGGCTGCCGATGGTGAAATACGAGCAGTGTTCGTGGTAGATATCCCAGAACGCCCCTTCGGCGAGGACCCGAGCGACATCGGGTGTCTCGAACATGACCTGGGTGCGTGATTGGCCCGCGGTCACTGCTACCATATCCTCGATGAATGGGCGGACATCAGCGATGTGTTCAAGAGTGTGCCGACAGACGATCAGGTCGGGCACTTCGGCGACCTGCGCGGGATGAAAGTAGTCGCGGAGAAAGCGGATCTCGGGTGCAATGTCCTTTGCGGAACGCTCAGGAATGTAGCCCGGATCTATCCCAAGCGCCCGGGATCCGCTTTGGCTGACCAGTTCTGTCAGAAAATCGCCCTTCCCGCAGCCGATCTCGAGCGTGAAGCGGTTCGACAAATCCTGCCGCTCTGTAAGTTCGCGCGCCAACCCCTGCGCGAAGCGGTTGAACGTGCCTGAGAAGTGTTGGCTTTCTTCGGTGGTCCCGGCGTAGTCCACAAGGCTGGCGTCGAATGTACTGTTGAAGAGGAACCCACAAAGGTGGCACAGGGTCAGAGTAAGTTCGCCCGTAGGGAAGTTCTGCGCCGCCTCGGCGGTCTCCAGCAAGACTACGCTTTGTGCGGGTATCGCAGGCAGATGGTAGAGGTCGCGAAGATCGCTCCCGCCACAGGCCGGGCATGTCGCGCGTGCGCTCATGCGCGTACGATCTCAAGATCCGGGATCGGAACGACGATGCGCCCGCCGCGCGCAAGAAAATCCTGTTGCTGCCGAACAATCTCATCGCGGAAATTCCAGGGCAGCAGGATCAGAACGTCCGGCGGGTCTGTTTGCAGCACCTCGGGTCCGACAATAGGCACACGGACACCAGGCATGAACCGGCCCTGTTTGGCCGGGTTCTTGTCAACGGCATAATCAATAACGCGTCCGTCAATACCAAGATAGTTCAGCATGATCGTGCCTTTTGCCGCTGCTCCGTATGCGGCGATGCGGGCGCCAGAGGCCTTCAAATCGCCGATCATTTGTCTCGCACGGCTGCGGAAGCCGCGAACCTTGTCGGCAAACCCTTCGTAGAAGGCGAGGCGATCAAGACCAAGGGCGCGTTCTTCGTCCAATAATGCAGAAACGGTTTCGCTTCGTGCGCCGGTCTTGCCAAACGTGATCCGTAAAGAACCACCATGAATGGACAGACGTCTTACATCCCGGATGTGCAGCCCGTGCCGTTCAAACAGGGATTGAGCAGAACTGAGGGAGAAATAGCAGCGATGCTCGTGGTAGATCGTGTCGAACTCCCCGTGGTCGATCAGGTCACGCACGTAGGGGAACTCCACGACAACCGCGCCGGTCTCGGACACCAGCGCTGCCATGCCCGCCACCAGATCATTCTGTTCTTCGACATGTGCGACGACATTGTTGGCGATAATCAGGTCGGCCCTTCGTCGTTCTGCAACAAGGCGGGTTGCAAGGGCCTTGCCGAAGAAGTCGTTTATCGTCTCGATCCCCTTTTCACGCGCAATCCGTGCAGGTTCTGGGGCCGGATCGATCCCAAGGGTCGGAACCCCGGCATCTCGAAAGTTCGTCAGCATGTATCCGTCGTTTGACGCCACCTCGACCACGAGGCTGTCCGGGCCAAGGTCATGCGACGCGATCAAGTCGGCGGCATGGTCGCGACTATGCTTCAGAAGATCTTCGGAAACAGATGAAAAATAGACGTAGTCGTCTCCGAACATCTCCTCCGGCGGGCGAACTTCGAGAAGTTGGCTCAGGCTGCAAACCGGACAGAATGCAAGCCGAAGTGGCACGAGGTTTTCCGAACGCTTGAGGTCATCGGCACGCAACAATCCGTCTGACCGGGGCATGGGACCGAGGTCGAGCACCGGCAACAGGCCGGACGTTCCACAAGAGATGCACGCGCAGGAAGCGGCGTCTTGGGCAAAGTCTTGGGCCTCAGAATTTGCTGCAGGCGACCAATTTGCGCGTGCCGTCTCTGTGTGGGACAAATCCGTGCCAATGATCCGGTCTGCAATCAACTGATGGATGTGGCCAATGCGTTGGTAGCGCGGTCCTTCGAACTCTCCAAGTGTGAGACCGGAGTTCCTGCAAGCCTCGTAGATTTCCTGCGCCCCGCGCTCAGGTGACCATTGCGGAACGAAGCCCGGCAACACGCGAGAGATCTTGTCGCAATTCACGCGGTAGGACCGTTTGTCCGGCCCGGCACCGTCTGCGAACTGCAAACTGCAATCGGGTACCACCTGCGCCACGATGCCTGCCAGATCCCGTATCTGGTAGTTGTGCGCAGTCACGCCCACGTTGAAAGCCTCGCGTTGAACGGTATGCCACGGGGCCTCCAGCGCGCAACGAAAGGCAAGTGCGATATCCTTGATATGCGTGATCGGGCGCCACGACATGCCATCGGATTTCATGTGTATGCGACCGGTCGTAACTGCCCAAGCCACAAGGTTGTTCAGCACCAGGTCGAACCTCATGCGCGGGCCAAGGCCATAGGCCGTCGCGGATCGCAAACTCGTGACGCAAAAACCGTCATCGGCCAGGTCGGACAGGTCAAGTTCGCAGCGCACCTTGCTATCGCCATAGGGCGTCACCGGATTGAAGGGCGCGTTTTCGTCGATGAAGCTGCTGCCGGACGCGCCGTAGTTGGAGCAGGTGGAGGCGAAAACAAAGCGTCCCACACCCGCCGCCTTGGCCGCCCGCGCGACCTGCATCGTGCCATCATAGTTGATCGAGAACGTGGTTTCGGGCCGAAAGTCCCCGAGCGGATCGTTGGAAAGCCCGGCCAGATGCAGTACCGCATCAACGCCCAGAAAATCTCCGGGGTTTGCCTGCCGAACGTCCTTGCGGACCCATTGGATGTCGGGAATTTCGCCGCCTTCGGCAAACGTGCAGCGTTCGTAAAGATCGCTGTCCATACCCACAACGTCGTGCCCCGCAGCCAGCAGCATCGGCGTCAAGACCGTGCCGATATAGCCTTGATGCCCGGTGACGAGTACGCGCATCAGGGCTTCTCCCAAAGGGCCCAAGGCCGTCCGCCTGTCTCCCAAAGATCTTCGAGTACTTTCTTGTCGCGCAGCGTGTCCATCGGCAGCCAGAAGCCTTCGTGGAAGTAAGCCATGAGTTGACCGTCGCGCGCGAGGTTTCGCAAAGGGGCATGTTCGAACATCATCATGTCGCCTTCGATGTAATCCAGAACCTCGGGCTCAAGCACAAAGAAAGCGCCGTTGATCCAGCCTTCGACCGTCTGCGGTTTCTCTTCGAAAGCGGTCACGGTGTTCCCATCGAACCTCATGTGTCCATATCGCGCCGGAGGGCGCACTGCGGTCACCGTCGCAAGCTTGCCATGACTGCGGTGGAACGCGATGAGCTTGCCAATATCGACGTCCGAGACGCCGTCGCCCCAGGTCAAAAGGAAAGTGCCGTTGCCCAGCCAGGGTTTCAGGCGTTTCACGCGCCCGCCCGTCAGCGTTTCTTCCCCGGTTTCTACAAGGTTCACGGTCCAATCCGGTGTGTCTTGTGTGTTGCGAATGGGCGGCCCGCCATCGGCGGTGCGAAAGGTGAGGTTGCCGGCAAGGGTCGTGTAGTCGGCGAAGTAGCGCTTTATGAAATTTCCCTTGTGTCCAAGCGCAATCACGAACTCATCAAGCCCGTAATGCGCATAGATTTTCATGATGTGCATCAGGACCGGCATGCCGCCGATTTCCACCATGGGCTTTGGCCTCGTGACGGTTTCTTCCGCGAGGCGGGAGCCCTTGCCACCCGCGAGTATCGCTACTTTCATGAAACATTCCCAATAATTACTGGGCAAATGTATGGCTGCGTGAGATGCAAGTTCCAAGTTCAAAACCGGGTTTCTTCCAGACACTTTAGGGGCATTTCGGGCGCGAACGCTGCGCGATTACCCACCAAAGAATGTATGAAGCAGCGCTGCGTTTCCGCGTGCGGTTGCTTATTGCGCGCGATACGATCGCAATGGGGACTTGGTCGTTTGGTCTAGTATGACCGGTTCAGGGAACGGACAGAGACATCAGATTGACGGTAAAACAGATCCTTCAGCGCTTGCTGATCGCGGCCTTCGCCTCGGTCGTTGTTGGTCTTGCGACCCTTGAGGCGACGTTCCTGGTTGGTCCTGAGCATTTGGTTGCGCGTTTTGACCCGCCTGGCGTGATTGGCCTGAAAACGGGTGACTTGTCAGCAAACCTGAACGGCGAACGGGGGGTCTTCGGGCGTCTGCACGATGGGACGGTGTTCCGTGCGAACAACGGTGGCTGGCGTGCGTTCGTCGAGAAGTCACCAAGGCTGAGTTCCGGAGCTATCCTGTTGGAGGTTCCTTCGGACCAACTTATCCCCGGGCTCAACGAGGTTGAGGTTGTGTTCACCAGCTTTCTTGGCCTTACACGACAGATAAATGTCCCGTTTGAGTATGCACCTGAGCCAGTGTCGTTCCCGATCTCTTGGGATTGGTCGCGAGATATGGCAGAGGTCCAAGACGGTGTCTGGGAACGGAGGGAGACAGCAGAGGGATGGCGGCTTGGTCCCGTCGAGGGAGCGGAAGGCTATGACCGGCTGGTGCTGGTGGCGCCACCATTTGACGGGCCACGTCGGGTGACGGTCGATGTTACGTTTCGCAAGAACACGGGGCGCCCGTTCGGGTTTGGCGTCATTCCTCTTTGGGGCGGGCACAATGACCCGGACGCCCGTTCCCCGAGACGCGGCTGGGAGTATGCAATCGCGTGGTATTATGACGTGCAGAACGGATTTGGCGTCGAGCTTTCGCGCAAAGATGGCGCGCGACCGCACACGACCGTGCGCAAATACGATGCACGCGACATTGTCGAAGGAGAGACCTATCGTATCATCGCGGAGGCCCGTGGCCCCTTGGATGTCACGACGGGTTCAGCTGGCTATTCCCTTCGGATGCAATGGGCGCATCCGGCTTCCGGGCAGATCAGCGACTGGATTGAATTGACCGATGCGAGCGTTCCCGTGACCGACCAACCCCATGCCGTGGCGCTCGTTGCGCATCGGGCGGCGGTGGACTTCGGGCCCGTGTTTGTAGAGCGGATCAAGCCCTGATGAAAACCCCACAAGCTCTGCCGGCAGCGGCTGGTGAACGAGAGGCGCGTGGAAGGTGACGCTGCCGTTTTGCCCGTCTTGCCAGCGAGAGAGCGACCGGAAAATTGCGGAGTTCCGCGAAGTACCGGTGCTGTGCAACCAATTGTTCGAAAGTCCAGAGGCGGCCCGAAATGCGCGATGCGGGAATATTGAACTGGCACTGTGCGCAGGTTGCGGGCTGATCTGGAACCGGGCCTTTGACCCGACCCTTGTTGCGTATGCGCAGGGCTATGAGAACGCCTTGCACCACTCGCCGCATTTTCGCGATTTCGCAGAGGCACTCGTGCAGCGCCTTGTCTCGGACTACGGGTTGACCGACGGCACAGTCGTCGAGATCGGCTGCGGAGACGGCTACGTCTTGAACCTGTTCGCGCGGTTGGGGGTGAAATCCGCGATTGGGTATGACCCGTCGATGGAGGGGCGGGTGTCAGCGTATTCGAACCGTGAAGGCGTGGAAATTCATGCGCAAGCGTTTGACGCGACTACGCTACGCGATCCTGCCGATCTGGTGCTGTGTCGCCATGTTCTCGAACATCTCGATACACCGCGTTTGTTTCTTGATGACGTTGCGCATGCCTTGGGCGCGCGAACCACACCACTTTATTTCGAGGTTCCGAACGCGGAATGGATGCTTATGGCGCCATCGCCTTGGGACGTCATCTACGAGCACGTCACATACTGGACTGAAGCCTCGCTTTGCGCGGCGTTTCGTGCGGCTGGTCTTCGTCCCGTCTCTCTGGTGCGAGGGTATGGTGATCAGTTCCTGTCCATCGAAGCGGAAAAGGCCGAGACTGCCGGTGAGAAAGTGGTTGCACCCTGCGATCTTGAGCCTTTGCAGCGCGTCGCATCCGGCTTTGCCGACTATTTTCACCGCGAGACGCAGCGGTGGGAGATGCTGTTGGAGGCGACGGATGGGCCGGTCGTCATCTGGGGCGCCGGATCCAAAGGCATTACCTTCGCCAATGTCATGGCGCACACCGGGTCGGGGTTTGCGGCAATGGTGGACGTCAACCCTCAGAAACATGGTCGCTTCATTCCCGGAACCGGCACGCAAGTGATTGCGCCGTCTGCTGTCGCGGATATCGCACCCGCGCTGATCCTGATCTCCAACGGGCTCTACAAGGATGAGATCGCAAGCGATCTGCGTACCATGGGCCTTGAGCCGAAGTTCGAAGTGATTTCGACCTAGACGCAGGAAAACCGGTCGAGTTGACGAACCGTTCTCGTTCGGGTCGTCTTGGACCGTTTCCGGGGCGACTACAGTATCCCAAGGATGCGGAAGCTTACGAACAGACAGACTGCCGGGGAACAGCCACACGCGCCAAGCTCTGCTTTCAATTGACACGCCGCCCGCCCGGCTTGCATCATTCAGGCTTTGTAAAGAAGCTGGGACATTGGTGTGAACAGAGTATCAGGTTTTGTGGTTCCTGCGCCCACTGTGAGCATCGGTCTGCCAGTATTCAACGGCGAGAATTACCTCGCCGACGCGATAGACTCCATCTTGGCGCAGACCTTCACAGACTTCGAGTTGATCATTGCAGACAACGCTTCGACGGATGAAACCCCTGCAATCATTCGCTACTACGCAGATCGGGATCCTCGCATCAGGGCAGTGCGCCATCCGCGCAATATCGGGGCGGCCAAGAATTACAATTACCTTGTTCATTGCTCGTCGGCACCTTTCTTCAAATGGGCAGCGCATGACGACCTGATTGCGCCTGAGTTCCTGTCGCAGTGCCTAGAGGGCTTCGCGACCTACGGCGACGAAACCGCGCTGGTCTATCCGAACTTCATGGTCACGGACGGTGATCTCAATGCACTCGATGTGATCAGCCCATACGTTCATTGCTTGTCGCCGTCGCCGGTGCAGCGGGTCCGCGATGCTGTAAGGGGTCTTGGGCTCGTGACATCCGTTTTCGGCCTTTACCGGCGCGATGCGCTGATACGCACGCGCCTGATCGGGAGCCATATCAGTTCGGACTTCGACCTGCTGGTTGAGACCGCCCTGGTGGGCAAGATCGCCCGCCTTGATGGACCCGTGCTGTTTACCCGCCGTCTCCACGATGGCATCTCTACCCGGGCAAACGCCACGCGCAAGGATCTGGTCAATTGGTTCGATCCGGATGCCCGGGACACAGGTGGTCCCTTCGGCACGCCGTTCTGGCGGTTTCTGGGGTCGGTCGTACGCGTGCCCGGACTGACGGTGGGACAACGCTTGGGCGGCTGTCTGGCGATCGCCGAGCGCATGTTGCGTGTCCGCGCAGGCAGTATCAAGCGCAGTCTGGTTCCGGCGCGCACCTAAGTCGCTCGCTCAATCCCGTCAACGGAACCGGTCCGCAGTTCGGCCACTCAGAACATCACGCAATCCGACGCGGGCGGCAATGGCGCGTGCCCGTCCGGAAGGGTCGGCTGATAGTCAAAGCTGGCAATCGCCGCCCCGCCGTCGAAGGCTATGAAGAGTTGATCGGAGCCAGGACGTATCGCGATGCCCTCGGGATCGAGCCCGAAGGCGATCAGCGGGGCTGTCGCCAGAAGCGTTCCGGTGGCGTCGAACTCATAAAGGCTGTTCGTGCCTTCGAAATCATCAACGATCAGCAGATGACCTGTTCTAGGGTCTCTTGCGATGCCCTGGGCCTCACTCAGCGGTGGGTCCAGCGTCATGGTGTCGATCCGGCGAATGATTTCGCCACTCGGGGTGAGCCATGTCAGGTACTCGGGATCGTCCTCGACCGTTATCAGGTTTCCATCCCCGTCGATCGCGATGCCTTCCGTGTCGGCCCAACCGCCTTCGATCTGGAATGGCGGGCCAAGCGCTACCCCGTCCTTCGACAACCGTTGAAAGCCACCTGCACCGTCTCCAACCAGAAGTGCGTCACCCTCCAGTGTGATCGCTTTGATCCGGTAGAGGTCAGAGCCGATCCTGCGGAGCTCCAGACCGTCCAACGTTACCAGGATTGCCTCGGGACCTTCGTTCGCGATCCAGAGACCGCAAAAGGCCGGATCGTAGTCGAGGCTGGCTGGTCGGTTGATTTCGTATCGGTCAGTCAGCACCAGGTCCAAGGCCTTGGCGTCCGCAGCGACGCAGGCCCACACGGCGAAAAGGGCGATCTTTCTCATCAGCGTCTCCGGGATGCGATGAAAGACAACTGGATCACCTCGCGACGAATTCAATTCACGAGTGCATTTCGCAAAACGGCACGACTTCGGGCGCTACGGTTTGGTTCATTGAAAAGCGGCCCCGTCCTGCGCCTTGAACAGAGCCGCAAGAGTATGGGCGTCAGGCTGCCAAAGCGGCCGGGGCCGCGCCACGATGTTCTTGGGCGACTGCACCTGCAACGATGCGCGCGGTGGCGGCCGAAAGCGTCCAGCCAAGGTGCCCATGGCCCGTGTTGTAGAACACGCCCGGTGCGATACCGCGTCCGACCCGCGGCAGCATGGACGGCATCATCGGACGCAAGCCCGCCCATGGTGTCACGTTTTCGGTCGAGATGCCGGGGAAATGACGCTCGCACCATTCCGTCAACGGTCGAATTCTGTCTGCCCGGATATCGCGGTTTGCACCGTTGAATTCGGCGGTTCCGGCAATCCGGAACCGGTTTGCGCCAAGACGGCTCGCCACGATTTTCGCCCGGTCATCAAGCAGACTGATCCAGGGAGCGGAAGCCTGGCTTTCGGCGTCCTCCAGCGCCACGGTCACGGAGTAGCCCTTCACCGGATAGATGTTCACGCGGTCCCCGAGTTGACGGGAGAATTCCCGGCTGTGGATTCCTGCGCTGACTACAACAGCGTCAAAGACATGCTCGGTTCCGCCCTCGCAAATCCGAACTCCTCCTTGCACCGACGACACCTTTTCGACGTTGGCGCCAAAACGAAGCATCGCGCCACGGCGGATGCAGGCTTTGGCAAGACCCATTGTGAACTTGTGGATGTCACCCGAACTGTCAGACTCGGTCAGAAACCCGCCCAGCAGATCGCCTTGAAGCGCAGGTTCTATCTCGCGCATTTCTTCGACGCTGACCTCGCGCCGGTCAAGTCCGCCCTCCTGAAGCAAGAGGTTGACCTTGCGCGCGTGCGCGAGGTCCTTCTGCCGGTCGTAGAAGTGCAGAATACCACGACGTTCGAGATCAAAATCGATCCCTTCGCGGTCTGCCATCTCAAAAAGGACCGTGCGCGCCGCTATCGCAAGGCGCACCGTTTCGATGGTGTTGGCTTTGTAATTCGGAATGTTTGACAGAAACTCCGCCATCCAGCGCATCTTGTGGAAGGTTGGGGCGGGGTTCACCAGAAGGGGTGCATCCGCGTGCAGCATCCATTTGAGGCCCTTCAGAACGGTACCCCATTGGGTCCACACTTCCGCGTTCGACGCAGAAAGCTGCCCCCCGTTCGCAAAGCTGGTCTCCATCGCGGCGTATCGGTTGCGATCGAAAACCGTTACGTCAAAGCCGTGGTTTTGCAGTTCGTAGGCAGTGGTCAGGCCGGTAACGCCCGCACCAATGACGGCAACTCTGGACATGATAAAGCTCCTTGCACTTGCGGCTTTTGCCGCTTGCCCCCTCCGTGCGTGGAACCTGAGAGTTTCACCCGATTGCGGGCTTTCTCCTACGGTGGACCCTTGCGGGTCGCTTTCCGGAGTGTTGCAGCTATACCGGTCCTTGGACCTGAGAGTTTCCGGGGCGGTTGCTCCTTCGGCGACGGGGTGTCCCGTCTTCTCCCGGCGTAGCCGTTTCTGGAGACGCGCATAGTCAAGAACCGTGATTCGATCAACGCATTTTGCGCCGCATGCACTTGCCCGAGTACCGGATTTGGTTATGAGGCGCGTTTGTCAGGGCTCTTCGACGTGCCGCGTGCCGAACCAGACCGGTGCGTTACCCTGCGCCCATGGTGCATGTTTGGCCATGATGCCGCTGAACTCCGGGCCTTGGATGAAGCGGTCGAGCCAGTCGCGCAGTGCTGCCCACGGTTGTACGTCGAACCAGCAGCGGTCCGTATTGGCGAACTGACGTGCAAAGGGCAGTATGGCGTAATCTGCAAGTGTTGGGCGGCGTCCGAAAATCCACCCGTCCTCGGCAATTCGGGTGTCCAGCGCTGTCAGGTATGCCGCAGCCCTTGCGCGTTCGGCCCGAGGATCGAGGTCCGGGTATCTGACAGCGTACTTCGTGTGATCGAGGGCGGCTTTGAACGGACCGTCATTCTCCTGGATCAGCTTCCATCCTGCCGCGGGCATATCCAGCAACCCGCGCGGGTCATTCTGCTTCAGGGCCCAGACCATGATGTCGAGGCTTTCATCCAAGACACGATCCGGCAGGGCGAGCGCTGGAACAGTTGCGGATGGCGATGTATCGAGGAACTGTTCGGGTTTGTCGCGCAACAGGATTTCACGCAACTCCACTTGTATTCCAGAGCTTTGAATCGCCAGCCGTGCGCGCATCGCATAGGGGCATCTGCGAAAGGACCAGAGCACAGGAAAATCTGCCATATCACGTGGCTACGATGCCAGAGCCGCGTTTGCAAACATCGGAGCCCTTTGCACGGCTTGTCCTGCCGCTCAGGGGAGTAGCGAGCCGCGCATGGCATGGAGCGGTTTGAGTGTCAGGCGCATCAATGCGATTGTAGGCACGCAGTGTGGACCATCAGCGATGGTCCGTGTTGGTTCCGGGAGCACCGGATCCGTTCCAGACCAGATTGAAGCCTTCGCCTGCTGAAGGAAATGCAAAATGCTTTGTGACCTGTCTGAACTGGGCGTCACTCACCGCAAACGGATGCGCGCCTTCTGCGTTACGGGCATGAAGCCGTGCGATACAAACCTCATCAGGAACATCCAGGATATGGAGCTTGTGCTCTGCATGTGTTCCGTCAAGGAGCCCACGCATCCATTTGCGTGTTTCCACAGTGTTTGCCTGAAAATCGAGGACTACCGAGACACCCGCACGCAGCAAGGCTGTCACGTGCGGCCCCATGGCGTTGCGAAGCTTCGACGTACATCGGACGTAATCCGATAGCGAAGCCATCTCCTCGCCGAAGAGCGCGTCCAGCCAGGCGTCCTCCGAGATCAGAACTGTTCCATCAGCGCGGGCCAACCGCTTTGCCAGAGTTGATTTGCCCGACGCGACCTTGCCACACAAAAGATGGAGCGTTACCGATGAGTTGGGCATGTGGCCTCCTCTTTTCCCAAAGAACAGCGCGGGGCAGCGTGGGGCAGCGCGGCCTGAAGGGGTGCAGTGCAGGCGCACCAAGTCTCACGGAACTCCGCCGCTTGTTTTAGCCGTCACCCTGGCTGCGCCATCCGACGATGTTGAGGCCCGCAAAGAGCAGTGTCGCAACGCAGACGATGGACGGCCCGGCCGGTGTATCAAGAACATAAGCCCCCTGAAGTCCGGCAACTGCTGATATCGCGCCAATTGCCGCCGCAATAAAGGCCATGGCCTCAGGTGTTCGGCTTAGCCCGCGCGCCGCAGCTGCCGGAATTATCAGCATCGCGGCAATCAAAAGAACGCCGACGACCTTGATCGCGACTGCAACGGTGATCGCCAGCGCGATGGTCAACACGAGTTGTTCCTGTCTCGGGTTGAGACCGCTCGCGTAGGCGAGTTCCTCGTTCAATGTCGATGTCAGCAGGGCGGACCAGCGCCACATGATCAAAGCGACGACGACGGCAGCGCCCCCCCATATCACGAGCAAATCAGTACGCGAGACAGACAGTATGTCACCGAAAAGATAGGCCATCAGGTCGAGCCTGACGCCGGACAGGAAAGACACCGCAACCAGTCCGAATGCCAGTGCTGAGTGTGCGAGCACCCCGAGCAGCGTGTCCATGGCGTAACCGCGCCCTGCCAGGACCGTTACCGTCAAAGCCATGACCAGCGCCACCACCATCGCCCCGACGAAGATCGATATCTGGAAAGCAAGCGCCAGAGCGACGCCGAGGATCGCCGCGTGTGCGGTGGCGTCCCCGAAATAGGCCATCCGTCTCCAGACAACGAAACACCCAAGTGGTGCTGCCGCAAACGCAACGCCGATTCCAGCAAGTGTTGCGCGGGTCATGAAATCGTCGAGCACTACTCTGCGGCCTCGTGACTATGGGGGTGATCATGATCGTGACCGTGGTCGTGATCATGCCGATAGAGCGCAAGTGCGCCTCCGGTGCCGGTGCCAAACAGCGCGCGATACTCCGGCGCCGAGGCGACGACTGCGGGCGTGCCTTCGCAACAGACATGCCCGTTGAGGCAAATAACCCTGTCAGAGGCGCTCATCACAACGTGTAGTTCGTGGCTGATCATCAGCACCGCACATCCGGTTTCCTGGCGCACGGTTTCGATCTGCCGATAGAATGCGGCGGACCCCGACTGATCGAGGCCCTGCGTGGCCTCGTCCAAAAGCAGGACATCGGGGGTATTGATCAGGGCGCGCGCCAGCAACACACGCTGGAATTGCCCGCCCGACAGTTTTGACATCTGGCGTTTGAGCAAGTCCGGCACGCCGGCGGCATCGAGCGCTGACCTGCATTTGGCTTTGGTGACCTTGTCCGACAATCGCATGAAACGTTCGACCGTGATCGGTAGTGTCGGGTCGATGTGCAAGCGTTGCGGGACGTATCCGATCTTGAGGCCGGGTTTCAGGGTGATCTCTCCGCTGGACGGTTGCACGGCACCGATAATCGCCCGCAGGAGACTGGTCTTGCCAGACCCGTTCGGCCCGACAATCGTGACGATTTCCCCGGCGTCGAGGTGTAGGGCCACGTTGTGCAGGACGGTTTTCGCGCCGAAGGCAACGCCAAGGTTTTTAACCGCGATAAGGCTCATGCGTCCGCTTTGTCTATGCAGGCGGGGCATACGCCTTCGGCTTCGACCACGGTTTTTTCGATCAGGAATCCGGTTGCACGGGCGGCGGCTCCGAGTGAGCCCCTCGACGGTGCAGATTGGGCCTCGGCAACGGCGTCACAGAGGCGGCAAATCATGAAAGCAGGCGAGTGGTTTTCACTGGGGTGGGCGCAGGCAACAAACGCGTTCAGGCGTTCAATCTTGTGAACGAAGCCATGTTCAACCAGAAAGTCCAATGCGCGATAAGCCACCGGCGGTTGTGAACCGAACCCCTCGTCGCGCAAAAGGTCAAGGATGGCATAGGCCCCAAGCGCGCGGTGCTCGCGCAGAAGCAACTCCAACACCTTGCGACGTACCGGTGTCAGGCGAAGACCTTCGGCAGCACAGCGTTCGTCGGCCGCCTGCAACGCGTTCTGGCTACAGGCTGCGTGATCGTGCTTTTGAAACCCGACAGGTGTCGCGGTCTTCGCGCCCATACCTCGCGCCTCTCTTGTCATGTTATTTCATATCATCTATACCGCTCGTATTGTTATAAGATCACACCGAGGTTTCGATGTCCAGAATGCTCCTTCCCTTGTCGCTTGCCACCTCTCTGTTGGGAGGGACGGCACTTGCCGAGGCCCCTAGAGTTGCTGTCGACATTGCGCCGGTTCATTCGCTCGTGGCGCGGGTGATGGTCGGTATCGGGTCGCCTGATTTGGTAATACCCGCAGGGGCGTCGCCGCATCAGTATAACTTGCGACCTTCGGAGGCGGCCACGCTTCAGGAGGCGGACGTTGTCTTCTGGCTGGGAGAGGACCTGACACCTTGGCTCGAAGACGCCGTGGAAACACTGGCCGACGGCGCATCTGTGACTGCGCTACTTGAAGCGGATGGGACGATCCTGCACGATTTCCGCGAAAGTGTCTTGTTTGAAGCCCATGATCACGGTGATGGCGCGCACGGACACGAAGATCATGACCATGACCACGAAGAAGCCAAGGCAGACGCACACGATCACGATCATGATCATGACCACAAAGAAGCCAAAGCCGATGCTCACGATCATGATCATGATCACGCCCATGACGAGGCGAAGGCCGACGCGCATGACCATGACGAGCACGGCCATGAAGACCATGCGCATGACAGCCACGACCATGGAGAGCACGATCCCCACGCGTGGCTGTCCACGCGCAATGCCGCGACATGGCTCAATGTGATTGCAGCCCAGTTGTCTGCTGCGGACCCGGATAATGCGGGGACGTACTTCGCGAATGCGGCAGAGGCCCGTGCCGAGATGGAGGCGCTCTCTGAGGAAGTGAGCGGTATTCTGGAGCCCGCACGCAGCGGTAACTTCGTGGCCTTCCACGATGCCTACCAATATTTTGAAGTCGACTTCGGCGTTCCGGCTTCTGGCGCGATCTCGCTTGGCGATGCGAGCGACCCGAGTCCAGCGAGGATTGCCGAGATCCAGGAACGCGTGCGATCGGAAGGGATCGGATGCGTCCTTGCAGAGCCTCAATACAACCCGGGACTCGTTGCGACTGTGTTGGACGGGACGGACGCAAACACGGCCGTGATCGACCCTCTGGGTGTCAATCTTCAGCTTGGTCCGGACCTGTACCCGCAATTGATCCGCAACATGGCGACGACTTTAGCCGAGTGCTTTTGAGCGTAGCTGAGGGACAGATCGCTTCTGCCGCGACCGAAACCTCGATATCCTGCCCGAGCGCTTGATCTCAAACTGTGCCGGTCTTGCTATGCCTGCGCCGGTAGTGGTGGGGTGTGGTTCCATACTGGTGGCGAAAAAGACGGTGAAAATAGCTCAGGTTTTCAAAGCCGCAATACGCAGCCAGATCCGCCAACGGCTTGTCTGTTCCTGCCAGCAACATGGCAGCATGCTGGACCCTGATCCGGTTTACGTATTGTGTCGGGCTTAGTCCCAAGTACCGCCGGGCCTGCCTGCAGACGTGCTCATGGCTGCGCCCGGCCTCTGCCAGGAAGCCGTTCGCGCCTTGCCGAAAGACCCTGGGGTCGCGCGCCGCGCGACATGCTGCAAGAAGCCAGGCGGGGGCGCGATCGTCCGTGATGTCCCCCGCATCTAGCACGTGCGTGATCACTGACAGCAGGAAGTTCTCTATCCTCGCGAGACTTCGGTGGGAGGTTTGCAGCATTTGCAACGAGTTCACTGCGCGTTCCAGTTGCGGGCCGTGGAGTCGCAGGGCAGTTGGCAAGGATCCGTTTTGCCAGAAGAACCTTCCTTTGAGTTCCTCGTGGTATCGCTCCACAAGATGGGTAGATGTTTCCTGTCGGAACATCACGTTCAGTATGCGGGCCCCGGTGCCGGGTACACCTTGCAACGCGTGTGTATCCGAAGGCCTCAGAAAAACCAGATGCCCGCGACCGAGCAGTTCTTCGACGCCGTTGATCCAATGGTGCACCTGGCCCTGGTCGACAAGCATCAGTTCATAGAAATCGTGATTGTGCTCAAAAAGTGGGAGCGTTTCCGCAAGGTCCTTGCGCACAAAATGAAACGCTTCGGCATGGCCGATATACGTGTCAATTCTGAACATCTTCTGCGGGCGTCTCATATGTTTCAGTGTCTTCGCAGGTGCGGCATCCGAGAGTGAAGATCAAAATAGTACATCTTTTTGTCAAGCGCGGGTCTGCGAAAACGACAGTGTCCGTCGTATCCTTGCCCGACGCGATGTTGCGGGGAGGGCAACAAAGCATGGAAGACACGATCGACCTCGACCTGAGTTTTCGCCCGGTCGCGCCTGCTTCTGCCCGTTGCCTGACGCCTGCGCAGGTCGCGCAGTACAACCGGC
Organism: Tropicimonas sp. S265A; assembly: GCF_049800835.1. Classification (NCBI taxonomy): domain Bacteria; kingdom Pseudomonadati; phylum Pseudomonadota; class Alphaproteobacteria; order Rhodobacterales; family Roseobacteraceae; genus Tropicimonas; species Tropicimonas sp. S265A. Next base: position 45,203 of record NZ_JBNAFU010000003.1, on the reverse strand, counting down.
ATGGGTTCGTTCAACCATTCACCGTCTACGAAGCGGATGAAATTGCTGACCTGCGGCGCTATTTCGACAAACTGATGTCCGACCTCGGTGATGAGGGGGCCTATGGGATCAACTGCTACCAGGCGCGGATGGCAGGCATTTGGGACATCGCGACCGAGCCTCGTATTCTCGACCTTGTGCAGGACTTGGTCGGGGACAACATCATCTGCTGGGCCAGCGCAATCCTGTCGAAACGCGCCCATGACCCCAAACAGGTGCCCTGGCACCAAGATGCGTCCTTCTGGAAATTAAGTCCGGCCCGCACGGTCACGGTCTGGCTGGCCATCGATGACGCCGATGAGGAGAACGCGGCAATGAGGTTCATTCCGGGCACACACGACAAGGGTGCTATGCAAACTTCTGCCATGGGGGCTGACTCAGTTTTCCACAAGGGTATTGCAGATGCGGAAAGCCATGGGGCACCGTTCACCAACACGTTGAAGGCGGGTCAGGTTTCGCTCCACGCAGATATGCTGGTTCATGGCTCCAGGGCCAACCTGTCGGACCGACGGCGCTGCGGACTCACGCTCAGGTATTGCCCGCCGGAAGTTCAAATCACAGATGCCAGCTGGGCAAAGGGCGTGGAGGCGATTGTTGCGCGCGGACGCGACCTGCATGGGTACTGGCGCCATCACCCGCGCCCGGCAAACGACGACATCCTGCAAACGACAAGCCCGCACGTCGTGGGCAATAACTGATCAACCGGGGGCACAAGGTTTGAAGATCACCTGGTTTGGGCACGCGGCATTCAAATTGACCGATGACACGGGGTTTTCCGTAATCACCGATCCCTACACGCCCGAAGGTGTAGGCTATGCGCCGATCACGGATACCGCGGATGTCGTGGTGATCTCTTCCGATGATGATAGTGCCCATTGCCGTGCGGATCTGATCCCGGGCAAGCCAACCGTGATCAACGCGCTGACGGTGGCGCAGAACAGCGGGGCTGCTGAAGCTGGTGGCTTGGGGGTGCGCGCTATCGAAGCTGCCGAGTGGGACCATCACCCCGAACACGAGGTTCCCGGCCAAAACGGGATGTACCGGTTTGAACTCGGGGGCATCAAGATCGCGCATATGGGGGATGTCGGAAATCCGCTGACCGATGCTCAGATCGACTTTTTCGAGGATGTTGACGTGCTGTTGGCTTTGGCCGGGGGCTATCTGACGATCGAACTTCCGGATCTACTGAAGATGATCCACCGTGTGCGCCCGAGGATTGTCATTCCGATGCATTTTCGAACGCTGACTTACAAACCAAGAAACACGATGTGGATTGAGAGTTTTCTGAGCCATTTCAGAGACGATGAAATCGATTTCGCATGCGATCATACCGTAGAGATCGCACCTTCTGACTTGCCGGCGGATACGCGGGTTTATGTTCTCGACTACCTGAGATGACTTCATCCGCCAGACAGGCGGAGGACGTTGCGCAACCCGTGGGACGCCACGGCACTTAAAAAGACCCTAGGGAGGAAAGAGATGAGAGTGAACAGGATGCTGCCGCTGGCAACATCGGCCGTGGTGGTCGCCATGGCCAGCATGGCCGGGGCGCAGGATATCGCGCGCGCGGATACCGTGATCTTCGACCTCGACCGGACGATCCAGGATCCCGAGAACTTCAACTGGATGACAGATGGTACCGGCATTCGCCGGATGCATGGCGCGCATCAGACCATGTGGGAGCCTTTGTTCATTCTGAACTATGGGACCGGTGACCTTGACCCATGGCTTGCCACGGGGTTTGAGGCAAATGCAGAGTCCACCCAGTTCACGATCACGCTGCGTGAAGGCGTGACATGGTCGGACGGCGAGCCCTTCAATGCAGATGATGTGGTCTTTTCGACCGAAATGGCGCTGGCCAACGAGGAGCTGACCGCTCGTGAGGTGGCAACCCTGCGCGCACAGGTGGCTAGCGTCGAAAAAATTGACGATCTGACGGTGCGTTTCACCTTGAACGGGCCCAACCCACGCTTTGTCGTCGAGAACTTCGGCGTACGGATCTTTGGCTCTTTCCTGATCATGCCGGAGCATATCTGGAGCCAGGCGGAAAACCCGGCGACCTTCACTTTCAACCCGCCTGTCGGGACCGGGCCCTACACGTTCACGAGCGCAGCGTCGAACCGTGCCATCTGGGACCGCAACGATGACTGGTGGGGCGCGCAAACCGGATTTCAGGACCTCCCAGAGCCCCTGCGCGTGGTGTTTCTGGAGTCCGGCGGGGAGGAAAGCCGCGCCCAGTTGATGGCCACCAACCAAATTGATGCAGCGCAAAGTGTTTCTGTTGGAACGTTCGAGGCGATCGGTTTCCAGAACGATGCTGTAATCGCCTGGTACGACGATTATCCATTTGCAGCGGCCGATCCCTGCGCGCGACAGCTTGAGATCAACACAACGCTTGCTCCGTGGGACAGCGCAGAGATGCGCCAGGCGATCAACCTGATCATAGATCGGTCCCAGATCGTGAACATTGCTGTCGAAGGCGCCACAACCGCTTCGCAGACAATGTTCGTGGAGTACGGCTCGATGGCGCCTTTCATCGATGCGGTTGTGGAGGCGGGGCTTGGCCTGTCCCCATCCGCGGATGTTGCGGCGGGTCAGGCATTGATTGAAGCTCAGGGCTGGACGCGTAACGGCGACTACTACGAAAAAGACGGCGAAACGCTTGCGGTTGCCATCCATGTGAACTCGGCCTCGGTCGAATACACGCGCACGATCGACGTCATCGTCGAACAGCTCCAGCGCGCAGGCATCGACGCGCGGTCCGTTCCGGTCGAGAATTCGGTGTTTTGGGGCGAGGTTCTGCCCTTTGGCAATTATGAAATGACCTATAGCTGGCTGTCCTGCGGGTCGGTGAACGAGCCCTGGACCTCCATGGGGCGCTATACCGTCGCCGACGTCGTACCGGTGGGCGAACGCTCACCGGGGTTCAACAACACGGCACGTTGGAACGGTGCGGCCGCGGAGGCGTATTCGGCAATCGTTGATCAGATGGAAGGCATGCCGCTTGGTGATCCGGCCATCCCGGGCATGGTCGCCGAAGCCTATGGTCACCTTGCCGAAGGCATGCCGTTCATCCCGCTGGTCCAATCGGCAAAGTTGATCCCCTTCAACACCACCTACTGGACCGGCTGGCCGTCAAACGAAAACTACTACAACCATCCGTTTCACTGGTGGAACACAACGCATCAGATGATTCACAATCTGACGAAAGCGGAGTGACCGCTGCACTTCACGGTTGCCGGTCCGCGCCTCGACGCGCTGGTCCGGGGGCCCCCAGACGGGGCGTATTCCCTCGCCCCGCCTCATTCAAATAAGGTTCAGGCAGATGTCTGGCATCAAGGAATTCTTTTCGGAGAATGGCTACTACCGCGCGAAAGGCGTGTTCACCGCCGAAGAAGTGGCGGCACTTCAGAACGATTTCGACGCGATCGTCTCGCAGCTCTGCGCAAGCGGAGAGGTGGTCGATGCCACATGGGATGGTGGCCAAACCGATAAAATCGCGCGCAAGGGTGATGTGGTCTTGCATACCCACAATGTGCAGAAATACTCGCGTACATGGTTGAACGCGTTCCTGAACCCCCGCTTTCTTGACGTGGTGGAAGCGATCCTCGGGCCAGACATCATCCTTCATCACTCCAAGCTCTTTCAGAAGCCATCGGAGAACGGCTCACCTTTTCCGATGCATCAGGACTGGCCATATTTTCCGACGCTCCGGGACAGCATGATCGCAGGCATCATTCATGTCAGCGATGCCAGCGACGAGATGGGGTGCCTGAGGGTCTATCCGGGCTCACACCGCCTTGGTCGCGTGGAAGGCGCGGACGGGCGACGTCAGAACGATGTGATCGACCAGTATCCGATCGAGGCGGCCATGCCCGTCGAATGCAAGGCCGGTGACGTGGTCTTCTTTCACTACTTCACTCTGCACGGCTCCATGCCGAACCGATCCGACCGCACGCGCAAGACCGTTTTGTGCCAACTCTATAACGGCCATGATCAGGTTGAGCCGGACAACCAGCATCCGGATGAACGGATGGTGTTGCGCGGTTGGAACCATACCATCTCTCGCCAGGCGGCGGGGCAGGCGGCCTGACCGTCCGAGCTTTCTAGGGACGTTCCGTCAAGAGGACGCCTGGATCACATTTTGGGAGGACATTGCATGGGACGTATCCCTGCCAGCTACCTCATGAACCGGCTCAGTACGCTGGTTCTGACGGTTCTGATCGCAGCAACGCTCATCTGGATCATTCCGCGGCTGTCTGGCCTTGATCCGGCCTCGGCTGCCCTTGGTCGCATGGCAGCGGGTGGTGGATCGGTCGCCAACGCCGAAGAGATATTGGCGCAACTGCGCGCGACCTTCGGCCTCGATCAACCGCTGATCCTGCAATACCTGCTCTATATCAAGAACACGCTGACCTTCGATTTCGGCCTGTCCACGGCCAGTTTCCCGACGCCGGTTGCCACAATGATCGGCAATGCGCTCCCGTGGACCCTTGGGCTGATGATGATCTCGCTCGTTATCACCTTTTTCATCGGCAATCTGCTTGGCGCGCTGATGGTTTGGGAACAAACGCCGCGGCTTTGGAAAGCGCTGATCCCGGCAGCGATGGTCTTCACCTCGATCCCGCCGATCCTGTCAGGTCTCTTGTTGATGTATATCTTTTCGACCCAGTTGCGCTGGTTCCCGTTGAGTGGACCCTACGGGTTGAGTGTGGAGCCGGGGTGGACGTTGGAATTCGTCAGTTCCGTTCTCTACCATGGGTTCCTGCCCGCGATGTCGATCGTGGTGGTGACTTTCGGTTTCTGGGCATTGGGTATGCGCGGACTGATGATCACCGTGCAGGGCGAAGACTACACGACACTGGCCAAGGCCAAGGGTCTGCGCCCGCGCTATATTCTGTACCGCTACATGATCCGCAATGCCATCCTGCCGCAGATTACCGCGTTTGCGCTGAAGATCGGCCTCCTCGTGGCCGGACAAGTGCTGGTGGAGCGCATCTTCGCGTACCCCGGCATGGGCAAGCTGCTATACGATGCGATCCTGACGCAGGATTACCCCGTCATTCAGGGCGTGTCGTTCGTCATCATCCTGATGACAGCGCTTGCAGTTTTTCTGGTCGATCTGATCTATCCCTTCATTGACCCCCGCATCCGGCACGGAGGGTAGGCGCATGTCCGACCAAAACGCAGCTGCACCCGAAACTGCCGCTCCGGATGCCTCGGGCCTGACGAAGCGCCAGATCAAGCGCATGAAGCGCTTCGATAACCCGTGGCGCAATCCCAAGCTGATCTGGGGTGCGGGGCTTCTGCTCGGCATCGTTGCCCTTGGTATTCTCGGGCGCATCTTCTGGGATACCGATATGGTGTTCACCGGCTCCGGCATGCCTCGGCAGGCCCCGGCGGGGATCGAGAACATGCGCGGGCAGGTGGGGTCCTGGGCACATCCGCTTGGCACGGATGTGACCGGCAAGGACATTCTCGCCCTGCTCATCGTGGGGGCACCGAATTCGCTTTTTGTTGGCGTACTGGCATCGCTGATCGGCATGTCCATCGGGATCTTCCTCGGCTTCTCAGCGGGGTTCATCGGTGGCCGTGTCGATGATGTAATCCGCGTCAGTTCGGACGTGATGATAACGATCCCGCCGCTGCTGATCCTTGTCGTGTTTCAAGCTGCTTACGGCGACATCTCCCTGACGATCATGGCAGTTCTCATCGCCTGCTTCGTCTGGCAGTCTCCGACGCGGCTGATCCGCGCGCAGGTGCTGTCGATGCGGGAATCGGGTTACGTGCAGATGGCGCGCCTGTCTGGTGCGTCCACCGGACATATCATGTTCCGAGAGATGCTTCCGAACCTCGTGCCGTACCTTTTCGGGTCGTTCATTGCCAATGTGACGACCTCCATCGTCACGGCCGTGGGGCTGGAAGTATTGGGTCTGGGGCCGCAACGCGTGCCGACGCTGGGCCGGGTAATCTACGATGCGATCAATTCCGGCGCGCTGATCCAGAACCTGTGGTGGTGGTGGGGCATCCCGACGGTCCTTCTTGCGGTGATGTTCATCGGGTTGCTGTTGATCAACCTGGGGCTCGACGAGGTGTCAAACCCCCGGCTGAGGCGCTTGTAAGGAGCCGCCGGTATGACCATTCTCGATTTCAAGAACGTGTCCATCGACTTTCCGACCTCCGAAGGCGTGGTCCATGCGGTGACCGATATCTCCTTGTCGGTCCCGCAGGGACACCGCATCGGGTTCATTGGCGAATCCGGCTCCGGCAAGACCACGACGGCGCTCGCCGCGATGCGGATGCTGGCAAAACCCGGTTTCGTCTCGCAGGGGGAAATTCACCTGAACTCGCTTGGGCAAACCGACATTCTTAATCTCACGGACGAGGAAATGCGCCGCGTACGGTTGCGCAAGATAAGTTATATCCCGCAAGGCGCCATGAATTCCCTCAACCCGGTGATGCGGATTGAAAACCAGATCTGGGACGGGATTGTCGCCCATGAAGGTGCGGTCACGGATGTGGAGCTCAAGCGGCGCTCGGATGTCGCGCTCAGGGGTGTGGGGCTGGATCCCGAGGTGGTCGGTCCGCTCTACCCGCACGAGTTGTCCGGCGGGATGAAGCAGCGCGTCTGCATCGCCATCGGCGTTTGCCTTGCGCCCGACCTTATCATCGCCGATGAGCCTACTTCGGCGCTTGACGTCATCACCCAGCGCCACGTGATGCAAACCTTGCGCGATGTGCAGGCAAAGATCGGCGCGGGCCTGATCCTCATCGGGCACGACATGGGATTGATGGCGCAATCGGTCGACACCATCGCGGTGCTGAAAAAGGGCGAATTGGTGGAGTTCGGTCCGGTCCGGCAGATCATCGAAACACCTCAACACCCGTATACGCGGGAACTGATCTCCTCCGTGCCGCTGGTCGGCGGCGATAGCTTCCTCGATCCGGCCCCGGCCAAACCCGCCGCCGGATTCGTGACCGAAGATGGCACGCCGCTTCTGGAGTTGCGCAATGTGACTAAGCAGTACGGCACGGTGACGGCGTTGCACCCGATGAGTTTCACCCTCGATGGTGAAGTGCCCAAGATCATTTCCATCGTCGGGCAATCGGGATCGGGCAAGTCTACGATGGGAAGCCTGATGCTGGGGTTCAACGAGCCCACCGAAGGCGAGGTTCTGTTCAAGGGACGCGATATCAATCGGCAATCGTCGGACGACGCGCTGGCCTTCCGCAAGGAAGTGCAAGCCGTGTTCCAGGACCCCTATGCGTGCTTCAACCCGTTCTACAGGGTCAATCATACCCTCAAGTTCCCGTTTGAGAGGTTTGGCCTTTCAAGGGACGCGACCCATACAGCCGAAGCGATGGAAGAGGCCTGCCGTGCAGTGGGGCTCGCCCCGGAAACCGTTCTGGGCCGCTATCCGCATCAGTTGTCAGGCGGGCAGCGTCAACGCCTGATCGTTGCACGTGCACTGATGCTCAGCCCGAAACTGCTGATTGCGGACGAACCAGTCTCGATGGTGGATGCGTCCCTGCGCGCGACGATCCTAAAGAACATCCACGATCTCAAGGACCGTCACGGCATTTCGATCATTTACATCACGCACGATCTGGCCACCGCTTACCACGTTTCGGACTACGTCATGGTTCTCTACAAGGGCCACGTTGTGGAGGCCGGTCCCCCGCGTGACGTGATCGGCGATCCGCAGCACGCTTACACGCGGCTTTTGATCTCTTCGATCCCGTGGCCCGATCTTGATCGCGACTGGGGGTCGTCCGACGACGCGCGCGCGGCACTCGACGATCTGTCAAAACTCGACGGCCAGCAGGAAACGATCTTGCGTGGCACGATCCCGGGCTTCGTGCTCGCGTAACGAAAGAACGGTATGTCCCACCGCCAGCGGCTGACGGCCGAGAAGATTGCCCAACGTCTGCGGCTGATTGAGCCCTACGTCGCGAGGGCACGTCGTCCGATAGAGCGCTTTGCGCTGGAAACGCTGCCTGATGCGTCCGCGATGCCGGACGTGTCGGTTATTGCCGCGCACAGCCATGGACAACGGCTGGACTGGAACAGTTACTGGGGCGGGCAGAACCTGCATTTTGTTCTGCGTTCCAGCTTTGTCTCACCGAAGGGGTGGCACAATCCGGCGCTTCACCTTCCGCTGGGTGTGGCGGGTGATATCTTCACCCACCCCGAGGCTCTGGTTTACATCGACGGGGCACCATATGCGTCTGCCGACCGGTATCACCAAACCATCGATCTGCCCAAATCCGACGGCCTGCCGCACGAGTTGATGCTGCATGGCTGGACAGGTCTTACGGGCTGGCCGCCGGACCCCGCAGACCGGTCTCGGCTCTTTATGCGGGACTGTTTTGTGATCGATATCGACCGGGCTCTACAGGACTTTGTCACGCTGGCCGAAACCGCGCTCGATCTGTCGACGGAAATGAACGACAACCGGCCCGAAAAACACGCGATCCTGAATGCGCTCGATGCGGCGTTTCTGGTTCTGGATACGCGCGATCCCATGGACAGTGCCTTCCGCGCGTCGGTTGCGCCAGCCACGGAAAGACTGCGCGACGGGCTCGCAAAAGCCGGACCTCCTTTGGATATCAAGCTGCATGCCGCAGGTCATGCGCACATGGACATCGCCTATCTTTGGCCAATGTCCCAGATCCGGCAGAAGAATGCCCGCACCTACTCGAATGTGCTGCGCTTGATGGACAAGCATGGCAGCTTTCGTTTTTCGCATTCCCAGCCACAACTCTATGCGTGGACCGAGATCGATTACCCGGAGATTTTTGAAGCTATCAAGACCCGTGTTGCAGAGGGCAGGTGGGAAATCCTTGGAGGGATGTGGATTGAACCAGACGCCAACATGCCCGGTGCCGAAGCGCTTGTGCGGCAGATATTGTTGGCGCGAACCTACTGTCACGGCACGTTCGGTCCAGACATGGAATGTCCCGTGCTATGGCTTCCTGATACCTTCGGGTTTCCGGGGTGCTTGCCGCAGTTGATGAAACAGGCGGGTCTGCGCTGGTTTGTGACCAACAAGGTGAACTGGAACCAGTACAACCAGATGCCCGCCTCCACCACCTGGTGGGAGGGGATAGACGGCTCCCGTGTTCTGGCCCAGTTCCTGACCACCCCGCGCACGGTTCAGCACCTGCCGTTCCCAACAAATTACAAGTCGGATCTTACGGCGGCAGAGGTCGTTGGCACATGGACCCGCAACAAGATGAAAGATCGGGTCCATGAGCTTCTGATCGCGTTCGGCTACGGTGACGGGGGCGGTGGGCCGACAGACGACCTCATTCGCAAGGCCAAAGTCTACGAAGCGCTCCCCGGTGCGCCTCAGCTGAAGCAATCGACCGTGCGGGCATTCTTCGAAAGTCTGGAGGCAACGAATCCGAACCTGCCCACATGGCTTGGAGAGTTCTATCTAGAAGGCCATCGGGGTGTGCTGACAGGCAATGGCTGGATCAAGCGCGCCAACCGCAAGGCCGAGGTTCTTTTGCACGATACCGAGCTGGCAATGTCGCTCGCCATGCTTGCAGGACAAACGCCCCAGGACCTGACAGAAGCTTGGCAGAAGCTCTGCACGCTTCAGTTTCACGACATCCTGACAGGTACGTCGGTCCCGGTCGTTTTCGAGGACGCCAAGCGCGACTTCGCAGAAATCTCGACCGTGGGCGAAGCGGCCCTCGAACGCGCGGCACAAGCCCTACTGCCGGAAGGGGCCGCCTTCCTTGTGCTGGATGGCAGTCCGTTGCAAAGACCACGGCACGCGCTTCTTCCCCCCGGTTCCGGACCGGTTGCCGAGAATGGCGTGACGCTTGTGCAGCAACACGTAGAGAACGGGCTTCTGGTCGAACTGCCCGAGGCAACTCCTCTGACCGCGCGGGTGCTTGATGCCGCGGCGGCTGAGGCGCCACAGGCCACGGGCGCTAACGCCATCGCGCTGGAAGATGGGGGCGCGCTTCTGGAAAACGATTTCCTGCGTGTAGCGATCGGCGATCATGGCATGCTCACCTCAATCTGGGACAAACGCGCATCGCGCGAAGTGCTCAAACACGGTACAGTTGGGAACAAGCTGGAACTGTTCGAGGACCGCCCCATCAGTTGGGACGCCTGGGATATTGATATCTTCTTCGAGGATCGTGGCGAGATTATCACGGCACTCAACAGCTTCGCGGTGACGGAAAACGGCCCGCTCCGCGCAACCGTGGAAGTGACCCGCGTCTTTCGCCGCTCACGGCTGACTCAACGCATCAGCCTGTGCCGGCATTCCGCGCGGATCGACTTCGACACGGAAGTCGATTGGCACGAAACCCATTTGCTGCTGAAAGCAGCTTTTCCGGTATCGGTCCGCGCCACACGGGCGGAGTTTGACATTCAGTGGGGCCAGATCGACCGGCCAACGCACCGGAATACAAGTTGGGATGCTGCCCAGTTCGAGGTGCCCGCGCACAAGTGGGCTGACCTGAGCGACGGTGACTACGGCGTGGCGCTGCTCAATGACTGCAAATACGGCTACGACGTGCGCGACGATGTCCTGCGACTTTCGCTTATCAAATCTGCCACGATGCCGGACAACACCGCCGACCAGGGTCATCACCGCTTTACATACGCGCTCTTGCCGCATGTGGGCGATACGCGCATCGACGTGCGCCGCGAGGCGTATGCGCTCAACGTCCCGCCCAGGGTTTTTTCCGGGCCCGGCACCGGCGTGGCGCGTCAGGACGCGCTTGTGCACTGCAACAGCCCGCGTGTGGTGATTGAAACTGTCAAACCAGCAGAGAACCGCGACGGTGTTATCGTTCGGCTGTACGAGGCGCATAACACACGCGGCGATGTCAGATTGTCAGTGCACCCTTCGGTTGTCGCGGTTGAGCGGTGCGGCCTTCTGGAAGACCGCGCCGAGGCGCTGGTCATGGCCGACAATGCGGTTACGCTGACGGTCTCTAACTACGAAATCGTGACGCTTCGCCTGCGTTTCTCGTCAGCGGCAAACCCCTAGCAGTGTTTTACTCCGCCGCCTTTCCGGTTCGCGCTGCCATTCCGTACCCAACATTCTGGCCACCATAGCGGCGCACGCGCAGATTGCACTGTTCGGCATGGCCGACGAAGCCTTCCAACATGCACAGGCGTGAGCCGTAAGCGCCAATCTCGGCTGCAGCCTCATCGGTCAGAACCTTCTGATAGCTGTGTGTTTTCAGAAACTTGCCGACCCATAGCCCACCTGTGTACCGACCTGCCTTTCTGGTGGGCAACGTGTGGTTCGTCCCGATTACCTTGTCGCCATTGGCCACATTGGTGCGCGGCCCCAGGAACAGGGCACCGTAGCTGTGCATCTTCTCCAGGAACCAGTCGTCGCGGTCGGTCATCACCTGAACATGCTCGGATGCGATCTCGTTCGCGACGGCCAGCATGGCGTCGTAGCCATCACACAGAATGACCTCTCCGTAATCGCGCCAACTTACTGCCGCGGTCTCTGCCGTGGGCAGGATTTCAAGCAGCCGATCGATCTCGGTCAGCGTGTCCTCGGCCAACTTCTGCGAGTTTGTGACAAGCACCGCGGGCGAGTTGTAGCCATGCTCTGCCTGTCCCAGAAGGTCGGTTGCGCACATTTCCGCATCAACCGTGTCATCGGCGATAACCATCGTCTCTGTCGGGCCGGCAAACAGGTCGATACCCACCCGTCCGAAAAGCTGCCGCTTGGCTTCGGCGACAAAGGCATTGCCGGGTCCGACGAGCATATCCACGGGGTGGATGGTTTCGGTTCCCAGTGCCATCGCCCCAACCGCCTGAATGCCGCCGAGAACGTAGATCTCATGTGCGCCACCCATGTGCATCGCCGCGACAATGGCCGGATGCGGCGCTCCATCGACGGGTGGCGCCGAGGCGATGATCCGCGGCACGCCCGCAACCGAGGCCGTCAACACCGACATGTGGGCGGAGGCTACCATGGGGAACTTCCCGCCCGGCACATAGCACCCCACGGATTGCACAGGAATGTTCTTGTGTCCGAGGATCACGCCCGGAACCGTCTCAATCTCGATGTCGGTCATCGATGCCCGCTGAGCCTCGGCAAAGGCGCGGATTTGAGCCTGGGCAAAGCGTATATCCGTCATGTCCTGGTCCGAAACCCGCGACATGGCCGCTTCGACCTCGGATTGGCTGAGGCGAAAGCTCGGTGGCGCATAGCCATCAAACTTCTTGCTCAGCGCGCGCACCGCGGCGTCGCCTCGCGCCTTTATATCCGCCAGGGTCGCTTCAACCGTTGCGCGGACCTTGGCGTCGTCTTCGGCGCGTTCAGCATCCGGCTTGCCGCGCTTGAGGTATCGGATGGTCATTGCAGGCCTCCCATTCAGGACTTCAGTGCACGCACAGCTGCCAGATCGTCTGCGCTCCCGCGTTTCAGGCATGTGTGATCAGACCCAATGACAAAGACGGTCGCGCCTGCTTCGGCCAAGGGTCCAAGGTTTTCGCCCGGCGCACAGTAAAGGCCCGTTGCGGCCCCCTGTGCTGACAGAACCTCCACGGATTTCGCGGCGACCTCGGCATCGAAGAAATCGGTCTTTCCATAACCAACGGCAAGGTCAGCCCGCCCGACAAAGAGGGCATCTACCCCCTCGACTGCCGCGATGTCGCGGCAAGCCCCGGCGCCAGGTGGGTCCTCGATCTGGCAGATCAACGTGATTTCGTCCGGGGTCATGGCAAGGTGATCGGACAGGCCGCGCGCCGCGTACTCAGCGGCACGGGTGGTGCCAGCGAAGCCGCGACCGCCATGTGTCCAGGAGCCATAGCGCGTAGCGCGTACCAGTCTTGCCGCGAAATCGGCGTCATTCACATGAGGCACCATCACCCCGGCGGCGCCGGCGTCCAGAACCGCCATGATCCACTCGGGTCCGCTCGCAGGGACGCGCACGATCAAAGGCACACCCGAGGCCCGCCCGGCAATCATCATGGTGTCGATGGCTGCGCGATCAAACGGCGCGTGCTCGGCGTCGAGCACCAAGAAGTCGTATCCGGCCTGTCCCATGATTTCGATCACGATCGGATGCGGTGTTTTGATAAAGGCGCCGCAAACGGGTTGCCTGTCGGTGATCTTGAACTTCAGCTCGGCATTCAGCGTCATTTTTCAGGCCTCCCAACCTGCCCAACTCTTGGGTCGCCTTCCTTCGCAGGCAAGCCGCATGCTCGACGAATGGAACTGGCTGGCCAACGCCCTGACCGAAGCTACAGCAGCACCGGGAGGGCCCGGGCGTTCCCGCGCGCAAAGCCTAGCGCCAGAGTAATCGCTTGGCTCAGAAAATGCGCCATCGGCCATGCGAAGACCAGCCCCGAGTAGGCGGTGAAGGCGGATCTTGTGCCGACGCGCCGGTTTCGCCGCGCAGACCGCAGGTATTGCGCACGCCTTCGGCAGAGACAGTCAGGCGATGCCCGTTATGCCGGTGCTTGGGCAGCTCCGACTGGCCGCCGTTTCGACTGAAACGGACCCTGCTGTAGACTCGTCCGATGCAAGCCGGATATCGGACCTTAACGACATCTCACGCCAGACTAGTGTTTGCGGCAGGTGTTCGAGGTTCGAACCTGCGAGCCACCGATCAGAACTCGCTTTTCAATGACGTGTCTTCCGACATCGTGTTGCAGGGTCGCTTAGTGGTGGCATGTTTTGGGTCATCGCAACCCTCAAAGTGACCACTAAACGGTCAGGAGACGCCGTCAAACCAAGTGGAGGTCGTCGCTTTGCACGTCGACAGGAGGCAGTAGTTGGCCTTCGTTGGGCGCTTAAACCTGCTCAGGAACGAGCAATTGCGGCCGCATGGTCGCGGCAAGTCGCTCTTGCGAAGAATCCGCTGGCCAAACGGGATGCGAGTGTACTCCAGCAACAGCGTCAAAGCGTCTTTCCCGCTCTCATTTGGAGCATGCGGAGGGGAGCAGAAGGCGCCGGGTGTCAAGACGGATCGACGGATGATCAAATAGGCCGAGGCCAGCGTGTGGTTCAAAGAAAGCTGCTGATGGCGCGAAACTTCTAATCGTTTTGCAAGCAATATCGCACGACGCCAATGACCCGGTCATGATCACGATCAGCCGGAGTTTTCCCTACAAGCCGTTGGCCATTCAGGATTGACTGACGCGCATGACCTACACTCGACGTCTGAGGATTGTCCAAGTCGGTAAGGCCGAAGATCAACAGGGTGCCGCCTGTCATTCAGGGCAACCAATCACCGACTTATGCGTTCGCACTCAATGAAAACTGAAAACTTGAGCTCTATGAGATGCGCCCCTTTTGTCTGCGCAATCGCAGCCGTGGCTGTGTGCTTTGCGCTGGATTGGGCACAAGCTGTGTTCGCGCCCGTGCTGACGGCGGTTGTGATCGGGGTGGTGCTGGCCCCGCTCGTGGATCGCATTGGTCGGTTGGGTTTCCATCCCGCGCTCGCAGCCTTTGCGGTTTTGTTCGTTTTCGTTCTGGTTGCCTTTCTTCTGTTTGTCGCGATCGAGCCAACTGTGTCAGACGTTATCCGGAACGCTCCATTGATCTGGGAGGAGGTACGGATCGTAGTCGAAACGGTGAAAGGTGCGTTCTCGGGCGTTCAGGAACTGCAATCAACTGTCGCAGACGCGCTCTCGGACGGAGAAACACCCGCCGAAGCTGATACTGACCCTGTCCCGATACCGGGCGTTCTAGATGCGCTAAGCTACGGTCCATCTGTTTTGAGCGCGCTTCTGATCTTCCTCGGGACGCTCTATTTTTTTCTTGTCAGCAGGTCGGACGTCTATGACAAGCTGGCCAACCTCGTGCCGACATGGTCGCAAGCGCGCATGTGCGAGGCAGAACGTCGCGTATCGCAGTATTTTCTGACGATTTCGATGATCAATGCCGGGTTCGGACTGATCGTTGCGTTGGCTATGTCGGTGTTGGGAATGCCGCAGCCAATTCTGTGGGGTCTTGCAACGTTCCTTTTGAATTATCTGATGTACCTCGGCCCTGCGTCGATCGCGCTGGCATTGCTGGTCGTAGGCGTGGTGACGTTCGATGGCGCTTTCAGCTTTCTACCAGCCGCTGTGTTTGTCACATTCAACATGATTGAAGCGCAATTCGTTACGCCGACACTCGTTGGGCATCGCATGGCTCTAAACCCGTTGTTCGTCTTTCTTTCATTCGTTTTTTGGTTGTGGTTGTGGGGGCCTGTTGGCGGTCTTATCGCGATCCCGCTGCTGGTTTGGGTGCTGTTCGTCTTCGCCCCAAGGAATGCAGAGAAAAGAACGGATACGGCTTCGAGTACATGAAAAAACCCCCGCCAACTTGGCGGGGGTTTTACCTGTTCCATAACTTGTTTAGGTCGCGCCGTTACGAGCGCTGTCTGTGCCCGTCGTTTTGACATTGCCGCGGCCGCTGCTTGCCTTGGCGATGGGGTCAGACACATCACCGCTCAAACCTTCTGTGATCTTTTCGTGCCCTGCCTTTGCAAGGGCTTTTGCCCGTGCCAGTGCCTTGGACTTCTCTTCGTCGAAAATACGTTCCGCTTCATCGAACAGCGCATCGCGGTGCCCACCGATGGCGCGGTTCTCCGCAGCCGTGCGTGGCAGTGCAGCGGCGATCGCGGCGCCGGCGGCAAGTGCGAGCGCGCCAACCAACAACGGATTCTCATGCACCACGTCGCGTGTGGTCGCGGCAACCCGGCGAGCTTCGCTCTCAACCTGGGCCTGGGCAGAAATTGCAGCCTCGCGGGCCTTTCGAATGCGCGCTTTCGCACTGTCCGGCAAGTCTTCGAGACCTTCGTCAATGCGCGCGCGCAGGGTTTCTGTCGCGGCGTACGCGCGCCTTTTCATCGATTGCGATGACGGGTGATACGTTGTCATATCATGTTCTCCTTTCCTGTTGTGTTGAATTTCTGGCGCCTCAAGCCAAGACGCAGCGCGCGCAGCACAGCCTTGCATCTCTGGCGTCGGGCTGCGGACACCGCTCGCAGTGTCCGTTTCGCGGGTATCGTCCGCGCCTGAACGACTTGGTGATGATTGTCCAAGAACGTTTACAGCCAAGAGGGCAAGACCCACCCCGGTGACAGCGAGCGGCAGGGTGTTTTCTTGTGCGATCTTGCCTGCCTTGCGGCCAAGATCATCTGCTGAATGACCGAAAGCATGTGACGCTTGAGCGACCGCTTTTCCGAGACGAATTTTTTGCGACAAGGCGTCCAGCTCTGCGCGCAGTTGAACGCGTTCGTCCTCCAGTTCGCTGGTAATCTTGTCAGTTTCAGCCACCGATCCGCTCCTTGAGAACGTCGATATCACGCTGCACATTCCTGATCGTGCGCGACGGAGCAAGGCTCTCAGCCGACAGGTCACTCATCGCTTTTGCTGCAAAGCCAACCGCGATCAGCAAAACAGTCCCGCCGACGATAAGCGCAGCGACCCAAGGCGGTACCCCGACTGTGACAAGCGCGGAGACGCCGGCATTTGCAAGGACGACAGCCGCGACAAGAGCCAGAACAACGGCCGTTGCGAGAAGAGCCAGCGCCACCTTGGCCTTATCGAAGTTTTCGGCCAGTTCCGCGCGCGCAAGCTTCGCCTCCTTGCGGAGAATGCGGAGCACACTGTCTGCAACGTTCGCGAAAAGGGTCGAAGCCGCTCGACGGCTGCCGGACTCGTGTGACATCAGGAATACCCCCATTTGACCCCATCGGCTTGCGGGCGAACCGAGGTGTCCGAAGCGGACATTTCCGGACCTTCTGCTCGATCGGAGGCTTTTAGTGCGCGCGCGGCGACAAAACCGAGCGCGGCAGCACCACCAAAGAAGACAAACGGATGCTTGTACGCGAAATCGGTTACGTCTTCTTGCAGAGTTGGAAGGTCTGCGTGCCGGACCATCTCTGCGGCTTTCGCAAGATTTTCGGAAAGGTGATACGCTGCTTGCTGTGCGATCGGGTTATGGTCGAACTCGGCTGCGGCACGGCGCATGCTGTCAGCCTCGGCTTCGGTGCGGTCCGCAAAGGTTGATTGCGCTTCGTCGACGCGCTGCTTTGCATGAGCCTTTGCCGAAGCGCCAACGCTCTTGGCCGCGCTTTTTAATCTTTCCTTCGTAGTTTCCGTCTTTGAGGATGACATTCTTCCCTCCTTGGTTGAAATGCAATTGGCCGTGGCAGCAGCCCGTAATCACTGCTCAAGTGCTGCGATGTGGGCTCGGAGAACGGCCCTTTGATCTTCAAGGATCCCGCGCAGACGCGGTGCGTCCTTGAGGTTGTCTATGGCGGCGCTGTAGCTGTTGATGACCTGCTTCTCGCCAGCCAAAATTTGCGGAAGCGCCGAAGTGTCCAGTGATCCGGTCCAGTCTCGCGCGGTCGCGACCACCGAATGCACGACACCCATGATCGAGCCGGCCTTGTCTGGTTCGCCCCCATAGGTTTCGAGCACGCGGAACAGTGCTGATGCATGATGGGAATGCAGGGTGTGGAGCCGTTCGACGATCGGACGCAAATCGTCTTCGGCACGCTCCTGCATCGTTTTGTATCCGCGCATGACATCAACGATGTCAGTGGCTAGATCGGTGATCGCACCCTTGGGCTGATCGACTGATGCAGTCTTGTAAGACCCCAGCATAGGCTTTCCCTTCAATGACTATGCTGGTCAACGCGGAGCGACCTGTTCGGTTCCTTGGGTGTGCGGCGAAGGGAGGGCTCCGACGCAGACGTTTCGCTTCTTTGAACGTAAATCAAAGTGTCAACTTCCGGCGCTTATCCAGAGGCTTGGTATCACTCTTCCCGCACGATTTTCTCGTCCGGAACGCCGTTGCTTCGAAGAATGTCTGCGACCTCGTCCTCCATCTCTGGAGGTCCGCAAAGATAGAAGCGCTGATCCCAGTCTGTTATTGCCTGATCGAGGTACGCTGCGTCCAGTCGACGGGCAGGTACGTTGCCTCTTTGGGGGTCAGATAACAGGAACTCGACCTCGAAACCTGGCAGGTTTTCCCACAGGTGACGGCAGATAATGTCGTCCTCGGTCCTGTTGGCGAAATGCAGGCTGCACTCGGAAATCTCACGTTTACGAGCCCGTTGCTTCAGAATGCCGATGAAAGGAGTGATACCGGCGCCCGCAGCCAGAAAGACACCTGGGCCCTTGTCTTCGATAGCACCCCAAGGCTCGTCGATAAGCACATCGTCGCCTGGTTCCAAACTCGCGAGACGCGCGGTGACGCCATCATGAGATGGATAGCTCTTTATCGTGAACGACAGGATATTGGCGTCGGGGTCGTTGGTGAAGGTAAAGGGCCGCTTTTCATCGCGCCATCCTTCCCGATCCAACGCGAGATCGGTCGCCTGCCCGGGTTTGAAGTTGTAGTTGCTGGGGCGAGAGAAAACGTATTGGCGCGTGTCGGGCGTAAGTTGCAGCACCTGCTGTAAAGCAATTCTGTGTGTCACGAGAGCCTCCTTCTGCTGGAAGTTTAAACGTTCCTCCGCCGTGTCGGTTCCGTGTTCACTTCAAAACACCGGGTCGCTCTTGAGGAACCATTCGCCGGGTCGGCGCGTTTCCGAACCATGCAACATCCAAGAGATTTTTTGACGCCGGACATTTCGGAAGACCACCTTGGCCGAATTGGCCTTGAGCTTGAGTTTTCGGGTTTGTCAGAGCGCACCGCAGCTGAAGTTGTCGCTTTGGCCACAAACAGTCAGGCGCGGAAACACGCTCCTGGCTACTGGACGTGCCAAACCGAAGCGTTCGGCAAATGTGAGGTCTACCTCGACACGCGGTATGCGGAAACGGCGCGCGAGCTTGGCGGCGAAACCGCCGAGAAACTGCTCAGAAATGTGGTGCCTGTCGAATTGGTAACCGAGCCGTTTAGCCGGGATCGATTGCCCGACTTTGACATCATAGTGTCATCACTCCGCGACGCTGGCGCAGTTGGTTCGCGTGATGGCGTGTTCCTCGGGTTCGGCCTGCATTTGAATATTGAGGCGGCTGAGATGGATGGGGCTGCGGTCGCGCGCCGTGTCGCCGCCTACGCGCTGCTGGAACCCTTCCTGCGTGCCGAAGACCCGATTGATGTTTCCCGCCGCATGCTGCCCTTCGTGCGCCCGTACGCCGACGCGTTTGTTGATGCTCTCGCGAACTCTCTGCCAACGAGTTTCGATGGGCTTCTTGCCGCCTACCTGGCCCACGCGCCGTCCAGAGATCACGGTCTCGACATGCTGCCCCTTCTCGCGACAGTTGATGACGCACGCGTCACCGAAGCTGCCAAGGGTTTGGGGTCAGTCAAAGCGCGTCCGGCTTATCACTTTCGGTTGCCCGACTGTCGGATTGACGAAGCCGATTGGAGTATCGATCTGGCCTGGAACCAGTGGAAACTTGTCGACGCAGTCGCTCAGGACAAAGAACTCCTGAACAAGTTGCGAAGAGAGCGCCTCGATTTCGACGGGGACTGGTCAGATCGCGTATCTGAAATTCTGTCTGCGCACAGTCACTTGGGTGCGTCATGAGCCGCCCTGTGATTGGAGTGACAGTCTCGCGCCGCACCGGGTGGCGTGTCTTCCCGTTGATTGCGTTGAATGTTTGGCTTGGCGGTGGTCGCGCCGTGCGATGGCAAACCCGGGCCGATATTGATCTTGAATCGGTTGATGGCGTGGTCATCGGTGGCGGCGACGACATTTCCCCGACGCTCTACGGCGGAGAACTATTTCTGGAAGCGCGTTTTGATGATGAGCGGGATGCGTTTGAGCGCGAAGTCCTACAAACTGCGTTTAAACGCGGTATTCCGGCACTCGGAATTTGTCGCGGCTCGCAGATGCTGAACGTGGTAACGGGCGGTACCCTTCACCAAGACGCCTTTGGCGAGTACGGTGCGCGCTTCACTTACACGGTCTTGCCCAAGAGGACCGTGCATATCACGGATGACAGTCGTTTGGCTTGCGTTGTTGGCCACGGTCCAATGCGTGTAAACTCCTTGCATCGTCAGTCGGTAAACAAACTTGGCAGGGGTCTACGCATAGCTGCAGCGGACGAATTTGGTATGGTTCAAGCTGTGGAACGGGTCAGTGATCCGTTTGCCATAGGCGTCCAGTGGCATCCTGAACATCTGTTTTACCGACCACGTCACCGCGCGCTCTTCAAATCGCTGGTCGCGGCTGCCAGAGCCTACTCCGCAGCGCACAACCAGTTGGCCAGTGTCGACGCAGAATTGAAAAAGACTGCTGCGTGAAGGGAACCCGCGCGGCCTTGGCGTGTTGACATGTTATGGGTTCACTCAATTGGGCCCATGATCTTCCGGAACGCCGTTCTCTGCCCTCGGTCTTCCGGCCCCTTTTACTGGCCCGCCTGTTCGGCGGGCCTTTTTTTGAATGATATCATTATGTTAATTGGAACAATCCGAGCGGCTTGCTGTTGGTTTGTTGAGGGCCCGGCCCCTTGCAATGCAACACGGAGGATAACATGACACGCCTTTTGAGAACCACCGCGCTGAGCGCTGCACTCTTCACCGCAGCTGCCGCCCATGCAGAAATGACCGCCGACAACGATATGTTTATCCCGGGTGCATCCGAAACCGATATGCACGCATCGGACTTTATCGGCATGCGCGTCTACGCCACCGCGCCTCAAGGGGACGAGGGCTGGAGCATGATGTCCGTTCAAGGTGCTCAGACCGAATGGGACGATGTGGGAGAGATCAATGACCTCGTCATCACCCGCGAGGGCGATATCTCTTCGGTTCTGGTCGATATCGGTGGCTTTCTCGGAATTGGTGAGCACCACGTTGCAATGAACAAGGACGAAATTCGGTTCGTTTCAGACAGCGAAACCGACGCGCCCGATGACTTTTTCCTCGTGATACCGGCGAGCAAGGCCGACCTCGAAGCCGCGCCAGCCTATGATCGCGAGTGGATGAAGCGCGACAACCGCGAGGCGTTGACCGACGATCATATGGAGAACAACCCTGTTGCCTATGGTGTCCCGCTTGAGGCTGAGAAGGTCGCCGCGCTGACTGCCGAAGATCTTACCGGCGCCCGCGTCTATGATGCATCCGGTGAATGGATTGGCGAAGTTAGCCAGCTGAACCTGTCGGATGAGGGCAAGATTGACGCGGCCATTGTTGATGTCGGTGGCTTTCTTGGACTCGGTGAAAAGCCTGTGGAGCTCGGGATCGACAAACTGGACATTACTGTCAGCGAAGACGGTGACGACTACCGGGTGTCTGTTCCGATGTCCGAAACCGAGCTGGAAGCACTTCCGAACTGGGAAGGGTAACGAACCCCATCTGAACCCGGAAAAGGCCCGCGACATGCGGGCCTTTTTTTATACGAGTTCGTCCGGGACACCATGCACCGTTTGAGCAAGTGCAACATCCTTACCACGCGCAAAAGGCAGCAGGTGGTGAATGCGGTTTTCAGGCGCGAGGACCATATTGGCCGCAAGAAGCCGATTGACGCTGGCTATGAAGTCAATGGGGTCTCCAGAGGGGTCGGGCGCCGTTGATCCCAGCCAGGCGCACAGCACCTTCGACCAAAGCAGTGTAATGTGCTTTGGGTTTTTCAGATGAAGCCCCGCTTCGGTGTCCCAACGCAGGCTTCGTCCGTTTAGGTTTGCCGAAGACAGAATCCCCTCTCTTAGCCCGAACAATGACAACTTGGAGTGCACGTAGATTTGCGGGGAGCCGTGCAGCAATGCGGGGCCGCCCTCTGCGGTCTCTGCTGGGCGTCTTTGGACCGGTGATGCAAGTGCCAGTCGATCTTTGAACGCCTCTTTGAGGATCTCTAGCGCCTCCATCTGCTGCTGGGCACCCATACGCGCATCGAGATTCCGGTTGCCCCGAAACGCGACATCCTCGGGTGCGGCTGGCAACACCATCATGAGGCCAAGGTCCTGATTGTGTCCCGCAGCCGCGGCCAACGCTTCCGCTAACGGACGGTGGCGAAAAAACTGGGTTTCAAGGTATATCGGCCCGTTTGCGGATTTGATTGCTCTGAGGTGTGCCGTTTCTATCTCGGTGATCCGCGGGTTAGGTGAGATATGAAAGAACGGAAATCTGCGCCTCGTCGATATCGTCCGAAGGAAGCTATCTGAAGCCTCCTCCGGCTCCTTGACCCCTGCCGCAACGTCCTTGAACGTTCTTAAGTGAGACTGCGCTGCGGCGACTATCGGGCCTTGAACGATGGCTTGGATATCATGCCAGGTCTCAGACGCCTTTCGGTCATATGACGTCGTATCCCACCGCCGTTCGTTCAGATCCAAGCCGCCGATATACAGAACCTCCCCGTCAAAAACGGAAAGCTTTTGGTGATGCGTTGCTGGCACGATGGGTAGATCGAAGCGCTGTTTTTCGCTCTGACACGCCCGGTGTCAGCAGGTCTTCGTCACGCTCGTACAGTTTTTGACGCAGCTTGGGATACAGCAGCAGGCGAGGCAGCGACCCCACTCGTGCCGGGTGCAACGCAATCGAATAGGTGAGATTGCCATGTTTTGCGAGTTCTGCGGCGGCTGCAAGCTGCCGAGCACTTGCCCAACTAAGACGGTGGTATTCTGTACCGACGACAGGGTCGAAATCCGAGATCGTGAGATCAATGGAAACACCACGGTCAAGGCAATGAACGATCAGGTCAAACCATGTCTCGCCTATCAACCTCGCTTCCGGGCTGCGTAGCTTGGTGCGCAGGTCGAAAATGCGGAAACAGCCTTCAATTCGCATCTCGGCGTTCAGCCAAAGCCTTTCGAAGGCCGGGAAAGCTTCTTCCGCCGTGAACAACGGCTCAAAACTCTCAATAGCGGAAGGTGGCGTTGAGGCCGGATCGATTGCCATAGGGTGCCCTTCGGGTTTTGTCATGCTTGCGCAGTACGTCTCAGGGTGGCGACTTCTTTCGCGACTTGGTCGCGCACCGAGGGGGCCTCAGTCTGATGCGACAAGGACCGGAAGCACACACGCACGCGGTAGAACCCGCTTCCCTCGGTTTGTTCGGCAGCGGCCCCAAGCTGGGTGACGAAGGCATCAATCAACCTGCCGCCGAGGCCGGTGCTTTCATCCTGAAGGTCTTCGCGCAGCGGTTCGCCCAGAGTGTTCTCTACCGAGAGGCAAATTTCGTTGTCCTGCTGATCCAGCCGCACCCGAATGACGGGGCCACCATCTTTTGGTCGGCCGACGTATTTCACTGCATTGGTGACAAGTTCATTGGTCAAAAGCGCGACGGGTACAGCTTGGTCGGCATCAAGATACACAGGTGCCAGTTCCTTGTCGGTCTTGACCCCTGACCCTGCGGGCAAACCGAGTGTGAACGCTGCGCTGACCACGTCCGACAAAAGCGTGTCCACACGCACATTATCGACGTCAGTGCCTGAGTAGAGGGCTTTGTGGATCGACGACAGGCTCATGACGCGATCCTGGACGCGCCCCAGAACGCGCTTGCCCTGACCTTCGGGAACAGAGCGCATTTGCATGTTCAGAATGGATGAGATGAGCTGAAGGTTGTTCTTCACGCGGTGGTGATTTCGCGAAGAAGCAGTTCTTTCTCGCGCACTGCGTCTTCCAAAAGAGCCGCATCATGTAGAATGCGTTCGACCATGCGGTTGTAAGTCACCCCGATCGAACGAAGCTCTGAAGGTGCCTCTTCTACGCTCGCATAGCTGTCTCTTGGATCATCCAGTGAAAACCCCGACATCTTGTCATCTATTTCCTTGAGATGCCTCAAGATCAGTCGGTCAACAGCGAGTATCGCAAGGCCAAGCGCGACGACCCACATCAAGATCGGAAAGAGCGGTTCAGGCGTTCCGAGGAAAGGTATCGAGTATGGCCGTACAGACTTTTCCCAGAGACCCAGAACGAATACCCGATCCTCAAGGAGCGGAACGAGTGCCGCAAGTCGTTCATTGCCCAGTTGGTCATCGTACAGGAACGTCAAGCCAGAGCTGGGAACATCCAGTGCGGCAGGATCAAGACCAAGGCGTTCGAACTGGTTGGCTCGGTCGATCCCGGTACTGGCCATCAGAACCGTTCCATCCGGATCGAGAAGCGCGAGCCCAAGCTGTCGTTCGCTGCTTTCGAAAAGCTGATCCAGAACTCGGTGAGGCAGGGAAATCGAGGCTGCGCCGATTAGGTCGTTCGAGACTGGATCAAAGACCGGCACGGTGGTGATGATCACTGATTGTCCCGTTGCTGCACCTTCGGCATTCACGGCGGTAACGGGGCGTGGATCGGCCACGAAGTCTGTCCACGACTCCATCGCGCTAAGATCGATGGTATCTCCTGTCGAGGTACAGCGCATGATACCGTCAGCAGAGATGAATCCAGCGAAGATATACGGGGACGTCTGTGCAACGAAGTCTTCCATGATCTGTTGACATGTTTCGCTGTCCGGACCCGTGACCCGCGCGTTTGCACCCAATGCCGAGGCGGCGCCAAAGGATTTTCGCAAAACGGATTGCTCGTTTGAAGCTGCTTCCAGCGTCCGGTTCAGCACATCTCGTTCTTCCAGCACACGGGCATCCTTCACCACGGCCGCGGTCTGCACCACGGCAACGACGCCGAGCGGCAAGATGCCAATACTCAGGAGGATAACCAAACGATTGCGGAGCGAACGAACGCCACCCCAGCGGCGCAACAAGGTGTTCATGCTGCGGGACGACCGGACAGCACCGCCATCGTCGCGGGATCCGTCAATTCCAGACTGTCGTCATCGCTCAGTTCGAGCAGCTCCGTAAGGCGCTTGCGACCGCGGTTCACACGGCTTTTGATGGTCCCGACCTTGCAGTCGCACATGGCTGCGGCTTCCTCGTAGGCAAAACCAGACGCACCAACGAGTAGGAGAGCTTCGCGTTGCTCATCAGGAAGCTGTTCGAAGGCCTGCGCGAAGTCCCGCATGGCCAAGCGACCATCATGGCGCGGCTTCTCCGACAAACGCTCTGCCATGTCGCCTTCGGTGTCTTCGACTTCACGTTTTCTCTTGCGCTTCAGTGAATAAAAGGTGTTGCGGAGGATCGTGAACAGCCACGCGCGCATGTTGGTCCCGGCCTGAAAACTGTCGATGTTGGACCAGGCTTTCACGATCGTGTCCTGAACAAGGTCATCGGCAGAGCTCGGATTGCGCGTCAGTGATCTCGCAAATGCGCGCAACGAGGGTAAGTGTTCGACGATTTCTTCTCTCGGGTCATGCACCATCGGATTTCGACCCTTCCTTTTCTTTCAGCTGTGCCAAAAGATCTAAAAATCGGTCCGGCAATTCCTCTTTCAGCGTGTCCTCGTAGACGCGCTTGAGGTTCTCATCGATCTGACGATCCACGTTGGACTTCTGCTTTTTCGACGCCATGTCTCGCTTCATCTTTAAAAAAGTACTGCTCTGTGTGGAACGAACTAGCGCGGAAAAGGTCCCACACAAAGAACACAAAAGGAGACTTGGATGTCTGAGATCACATCACCCGGAGATCTCGGTACCTCGCTTGCAGCGGAATTGCCGTTCTTGCGGCGTTACGCCCGTGCGCTGACAGGGCAACAAGAAAGCGGCGATCGCTACGCGCTCGCAACGTTGGAGACCATCGTCGCTGGTCCGGCCTCGGTCGGTGCGTGCAGCTCGACAAAGCTCGGGCTTTTCAGCGTCTTCCACAAAATCTGGTCAACATCCGGTGCCCTGATCGAAGGCGTTTCTGACACTGATCAATTGCTAGAAGCGCGGGCGCAATGGCGTCTTGCCGATCTTCCACACAACACGCGAGAGGCGCTGTTGCTGCGTTCGATTGAGGGCTTTGATTTTTCGGCGATCGCCGAGATCATGGATATCTCGCATAATGAAGCAGAAGAGCTGTTCGAGCGTGCACGACATCAAATGGGCGAAGCGGTCTTGGGCAACATTCTGATCATCGAGGATGAGGGCATCATCGCGATGGATTTGAAATCCATCGTCACCGACATGGGGCATACGGTGACGGATGTTGCCCGCACCAAGGATGAGGCGATTGCCAAAGGTCGCGCAAACGTGCCTGACCTGATCCTATCCGACATCCAGCTTGCGGATAAATCGTCTGGGATTGATGCGGTCAATGCCTTGCTGGAAGAACTCGGCGATCGACCAGTCATTTTCATCACTGCGTATCCGGAGCGTTTGTTGACCGGTGAACGACCCGAGCCTGCGTTTCTGATCACCAAGCCCTATTCCGAGGAACAAGTGACCGCAGCCGTCAGCCAGGCGATGTTTTTTGCGACCACCGAGGAAATGGCCGAACTGGTTTGATACCTAAACAAGACGAGCAGAAAGCCCCGGCAGTTTGCCGGGGCTTTTTTTTTTAAGATGCCGAGATGGCGCGGAGCATCCATGCAGCTTCCTCGTGAAAAGCCGACCGTTCGGTCGCGAGGTCCTCGGTCACCGGGTCACGACGACCTTCGACCAACTCGACCAGTGCGTGCAGGCGATGCGCCAGTTTTTCGTGGTCTTGCGCAAGGTCCTCAACCATTTCACCGGCAGAGAGTTTTCCTTGCGGGTCTTCCACGCGCGAGCGGCCGATGATGTCTTCCATCCGCATGGGCGCAAGATGCCCGAGTGACCGAATACGCTCTGCAAGCTCATCGGCTGCGGTAAACATGTTTTCGTAGTGGTCCTCGGTAAGCTTGTGGATCGAATAGAAGGCCGGGCCAGTTACGTTCCAGTGATACGCGTGCGTTTTGAACACCAAACGGTAGGTGTCAGCCAGCACATCAGCCAACCCTTCGGCGATCGCCGCAGTGTCTTTCACACCGGTCTTAACATCAACGGCGGTCGGAACAATTTTCAATGTCTCGTTCATATTCAGAACTCCTTTCTGCTGAGGTGTAAACGCCGCGGCCCCAGTCGAGTTCCAAGAAATCTGGAACAAACCACGCGCCTCGGGGTTGAACTGCTATCGATCAGGAGGCCGACGATGAACGAAGAATATGCCGTCCGCGACGCAACGCGGTTGAACTCGAAGCTCATTTACGAAGTGATCCGACGAGACGGAGAGGAAGAGCTTGAGCGTCCGGCCAATTCCCTCATCTGGTCCGGCATCGCGGCGGGCATCCTTATTTCATTCTCCGTCTTGGGCGAGGCAATTTTCCGTGCCTATCTACCGGACGAAGCGTGGCGCTATCTCATCGAGAACATCGGTTACAGTTTTGGGTTTCTGCTGATCATCCTCGGAAGGATGCAGTTGTTCACCGAAAATACGATCACAACGATTCTGCCGCTGGTGGCGGAACGGTCCCTCGAATGCCTGTTTGCAGTGCTGCGGCTCTGGAGCATCGTGTTGGCCGCAAACATCGTCGGTGCGTTGATCGCTGCGGCCTTCATTACAACCAGTGGCGCTGTTTCGGACGATCTGCTGCTCGTAGTGAATGATCTGTCGTACCATGCGACTGGTTTCCCCGCGATGGAGGCGTTCTTGAGAGCCATTCCGGCGGGCATCCTTGTGGCGTCGATTGTCTGGATGATGCCTGGACAGAACGGTTCCGATGTCCTGCTCATACTTCTGTTCACATGGCTCATCGCAGCGGGTGACTTTACCCACATCATCGCAGGCTCGGTCGAGATGTGGGTCCTCGTCATTCAAGGTGAGCTGGGGGCGTCTGCCGCGCTGTTCCAGTTTTTCATCCCCGTTCTCGCCGGAAACGTGGTGGGCGGCACGGCTGTATTTACCCTCCTTGCCTGGGGACAGGTGAAAGCGGAGGTGGAGCCGGGCGTTGGCGAAGCCCCGACGCCCCGGTAGCCCGGAACAAATTACGCTGATCACTGTTGTTCCATTGAAAGGAGACAAAAATGTCTGCACCCGACACAAATATCGAAAAGCAAGCTAAACGGCACAAACCCTCGTTGTGGGGCATGGCCGTCGCAGCGATGGTTCCTCTGGTCGTGATTGTTGCCGCACTTCTTTGGGGTGATACCTTCGTCGAGGATGATGCAACTGATCGTGTCACCGTTGAGGAGGCGCAATAATGGGCTTTTCCGTTGGCGACAGCGTGAAATGGAACTGGGGTGACGGCGAAGGGTCCGGCGAAATCGCTGAGCGCTTCACCAACGACGTCTCCAGAATGATTGAGGGCACTGAAGTGACCCGAAACGCGAGTTCATCTTCGCCTGCCTTTCTGATCAAGCAATCGGATGGCTCCAATGTGCTCAAGAGCTGCACCGAACTGAAGGCCGCGTAACGGCGGTCCGCCCCGGAAAGGAAGAAACTTACACATGGTTGAGATTACCAGCCTAGGCGGCCTCATTCTCTTAGCTCTGAACATCTGGGCCTTCGTGTCGATCCTCAGCTCCAGCGCGACAACCGGACGAAAGGTTCTTTGGTGTCTGCTGGTGCTTATCCTGCCATTGGTGGGCTTCATCATCTGGCTGCTCGCAGGACCCAAATCAAAAACATGAAAAGAGCCCGGCGCAGAGCCGGGCTTTTCAATTAGATCAACGGACGTTTTGACGGGCGCTGAAGGTCAAGGAACGCAAGTTCTTGCAGCCCCTCGGCGTCAAGCAATCGCAGCTTCCCATCCTGCAGAGACAGCAACTGCCGGTCGCGCAGCTTCATCAGCGTTTTATTTGTGTGGACGAGCGAAAGCCCCAGCGCATCAGCAAGGTCTTGCTGCTTGAATGGGAACGGGCAGCTCTCGTTGTCGACCAGCTCCAAGTCTACGCATCGTTGGAAGAATCGCATGAGGCCCCAACTGATCCGCTGGATTGCGGACATCTGACCAATCGATGTGAGCGCTTCCCCGAGGAAATGCTCCTCCATCGCGGCGGCCCAAGTCAGATCGAACGCCCGGTCTGGTTGCTGTTTAAACAGGGTCCACAGCTCTGATCGGTCAAAGACACACAACACCATGGGCGTCGTTGCTTCGACCGAATGTTTCATTTCCCCCATGACGCCCGCCTGAAGACCAATGAAATCGCCGGGGAGTACAAAGTTCACGATCTGCCTTTTGCCATCCGGCAGCAGCTTGTAGCGGACGCCCATACCCTTGAGAGTGGTGAATAACTGCGGGCTGTTTGACCCCTCCATCAACAATGGGGTGCCAGGGTCAACCTTCAATTCACCGTGCTTGAACCGCCGCATGAACGCCAGTTCGTCCTTTCCCAAGTCGCTGTGAATATCGAGCCTTCGCAACGGGCAATTTGAGCAGTCCGTAACCATGGTTTCTTTCGCAAGCTGTGTCACAGTTTAATGCGCGCAACCACGGCGCGCTTCATACAGACAACACAACCAAGCTTCTTCCGTTCCCGAAACCAACCGACAGGACACCTCCTGCATGGATAAGCCGTCTGTTGCCACGCACTCACCCTGTGTGGTCATTCATTCCAATCCGCTCGTACAGCTGGACCTGCGGGAAACGTTGGTGGCTGCCGGGGCCAAGTCAGTTGAAATTGCAGCATCCCTCAAGCTCGTGTCGGTTTCGGCATGTCCGGTCGTATTTATCGAAGGCGCGTTTGAAAACGTGATCGCACTGCCCGAAGCGCAACAGTGGGTTGCGCTTGGTACCCCCGTTGTCGTCATGAACGGGCACAGATCGGTCTATGAGCATCCGTATCAAAACATCCACGTGCTAGAGCAGCCGTTCCGCACCGACGATGTGCAGCTGCTTTTGCGCAAGCTCAAAGTTTTTTGACCCGTAAGGGAACGTTTTCTGTCGGTCGCAGTTGGGTAAGTGCAACTGAAAAGGAGAAAATCGATGCTCAAGTGGGCCGTTACCTTTCTCGTGGTTGCCCTGATCGCCGCTCTGTTCGGCTTCGGCGGCATCGCGAGCGCATCTGCCGGGATCGCGCAGATTCTGTTCTTTGTCTTTATCGCTCTGTTCGTCATTGCGTTGGTGGCAAGAGCGTTTCAGGGGAAAACGCCCTAAGGCAGTAGGGTCCCCTGAAGGGGTGAGCGGTTCGTGAGTGGTCCGCTCACCCTTCATTCATCTTTTCCCCGAAAATCCAAGGAGAGCCCATGCGACGCTCTGCGCTCGTTGAAGATTTCATGTGCACAGTTCGTGCAAATTCTCCTGATCAGAAAGAATTTCATCAAGCCGTTGAACACGTCGCGCGCGATGTGACCACGATCGAGAAGGCGCACTCAGCCTATGCCGCAGCAAAGTCCTTGAGCGTTTGGCCGAGCCGGACCGGATCATCGGCTTTCGCGTGGTTTGGCAGAACGACAAGGGCGAAACCGAGGTCAATCGCGGGTGGCGTGTTCAGTATTCAAATGCAATCGGTCCCTACAAAGGTGGCCTTCGCTTTCACCCGAGCGTGTCGCCATCGGTTCTGAAGTTCCTCGGGTTTGAACAGGTTTTCAAGAACGCTTTGACCGGCCTGCCACTTGGTGGCGGCAAGGGGGGCGCAGACTTCGACCCGCGTGGTCGGAGCGGTGCCGAGATCATGCGTTTTTGCCAGGCTTTCATGCACCAGTTGGCCCCGTTCATCGGCCCTGACCGGGACATCCCTGCCGGCGACATCAATGTCGGCACACGCGAGATAGGTTGGCTCTTCGGAACCTATAAAGCGCACGCGCAGAAGTTTGACGGCGCGCTGACTGGCAAAGGGCAAAGTTTCGGCGGGTCTGCGATCCGGGCTGAGGCGACCGGCTACGGGCTTGTCTACTTCGTCGACGCAATGCTTGCCGAAGCTGGAAAAGAGTTCGAGGGCAAGAGGATCGCCATATCAGGCAAAGGGAACGTTGCAACGCATGCTGCTGAGAAAGCGGTCGAGCGAGGCGCGAAGGTAATCACCTTGTCGGATACCTCGGGAACCCTTCACGCTGAGGACGGACTGGCGCGCGAGACAATCGAATGGGTCCGGGCACGCAAGCAGTCTGGCGAAGATATCTCATCGCCTCCGAGCCAAAGCGGCGCGGTCTTCAAATCCGGCATGAGCCCATGGGAAGCAGAGGTCGACATTGCGCTGCCCTGTGCGACGCAAAACGAACTTGATAAAGAAATGGCCAAAGTTCTGGTCGAGACTGGCGTGTCGATCATCGCAGAGGGCGCAAACATGCCGCTGACCAGCGACGCGCACGACGTCATCGAAAACGCCGGAGTCCTACACGCGCCTGGGAAAGCCTCCAATGCGGGTGGCGTCGCTGTATCAGGACTGGAAATGAGTCAGAACAGCCATGGGCGCTATGCCAGCCCTGACGAAGTAGATGCAGAGCTGAAACAAATCATGCGGGACATTCATGCGCGTGTCCTGTGCGAAGGGCGAGATGGCAACCGGATCGACTATAGCCGAGGCGCAAACATCGCGGGCTTTCGCCGGGTCGCCGATGCAGTCTCGGCCATGGGTGTGATCTAGGGCAACGCGATGACCGGAGCACAGCTATTCGTAAGTTGCCTGCAAGCGGGCGGCATCGACACGATCTTTGCCTTGCCGGGCGAAGAGACAACCGACCTTATAAACGCGCTCGACTCGTCTGACATCGACGTGGTCCTGTGCCGACATGAGCAGGCCGCCGCCTTCATGGCTTCTGTGCATGGGCGATTGACTGGGCGACCGGCGGTTTGCCTTGCCACACTCGGACCCGGCGCGACAAACCTTGTAACGGGTGTTGCCGATGCGACGCTGGATCTGGCGCCCTTTATAGCGGTGACGGGGCAGGGCGCGCGTCGACGCGTGCCGGAGGGCAAGAACAGCCACCAGATTATCGATCTAGAGAAGCTTTTCGAACCGGTTACCAAGCGGTCGCGCATGATCTGGTCTGGCGCAGAAATTCCGGACGCCGTTTCCGAGGCACTGGACCTGTCGATGCGACCGCGACCTGGCGCCGTGCATCTGAGTTTGCCGGAAGATCTCGCCTCGGAGGACGTGGAAGGTGCGCCTGTTCAAAGCCCGCTGAGACATGCTCCTACGGCTGCACCCGAGGCTATTGCAAAGGCGACGCAGCGAATTTCGAAGTCGAAACGACCGATTGTTCTGACTGGCAATGGCGTGGTGCGCACTGGCGCTACTGCGGCTCTTGCGCACTTGCTGGCTGAGACCGGTCTTCCAGTGGCGTCGAGTTTCATGTCCAAGGGTGCAGTTGACCCCAATGACATGCAGTTCATCGGGACTTTCGGATTGCCAAGCCATGACAATGTCGATGATGCGATCCTGGAGGCAGATTTAATCCTGACTGTCGGGCTGGACCCGGTTGAGTACCCTTTGGACAAGCTCTCGAATGGCAGAGCAACACCTGTTGTGGCCCTGTCTGAGATCGAGCTGAACACCGGAGCGGATTGGTCGCCGGATGTGGAGGTCGCCGGGTCACTTCTCGTGTCCCTTGAAGCGCTGACAGAGGCGCTTTCCGCACAACATTGGGAAGTCTGGCCAAAGGCAGAAGAAGCGCGATCAGCACTACTCCGTGACTTGAACTGGGCACGCGGCAGGTTCGAGTCCCAACCACCAGATGCAACGGCGCTTGCGCTTGCGGTTTCAGATGCCCTGACTGACGAAAGCGTTCTGATATCCGGCGTTGGCACGCACAAGCTGGCTTTGGCGCGCAACACAGCGCCGCGTAAACCCGGGCAGATCATCATTGGAAACGGGCTTGCCGGCATGGGCATCGCGTTACCTGGTGCGATTGCTGCGGCGCGACTTGGACGCTTTGACCGCGTGCTGGCCGTGTGCGGTGACGGTGAGGTCATGATGAACGTTCAGGACATGGAAACCGCTTCGCGGCTCGACCTGGACATTACCATGGTCGTGTGGGTCGATGGCGGTTTCGGCCTTATTGAAGACAAGCAAGAACAGGACACCGGTACGCGCCCAGACCTGTCTTTTCTCGATATGAAGTGGAGACAACTGGCGGAGGCGTTTGGCTGGCACCACACCCATTGTGAAACAGCAGGCGAGTTGCGGTGGCAGCTAGACCGCAGGCACCCGCCTCGGCGGCGACTGATCACCGTTCCTGTTTCGTATCGCGGTGATCTTGCATGACTTTTTTCGGAACTTCTTCGCGCCATCGACCGTTGATTGGCCAGAGAGAAGGAGAACGCCATGAAACTAGGACTTGCAATTGCAACTGTCATCGCGGTGCTCGCCGTGGGTGCTGGCATCTACATGATCGATATTGATCAGACACAAGAAGCGCAGCTGCCCGAAGTCTCGATTGAAGGCGGCCAACTGCCGAATTTCGAAGCAGAGGTGGGCGACGTACGCGTGACGGAAGAGACCGTCACCGTGCCGAGCGTTGAAGTTGTTCCGCCAGAAGATGATCGCGCGGACCTGACCGGCGATCAGCCCAACATCCAATAAGGAGACCAGCAATGAACCGCGACCAGATTGAAGGCAAATGGACCGAAATCAAAGGCAAGCTCCGCGAAAGCTATGGCGAGCTGACCGATGATGAGATGGAACAAGCCAAGGGCGACCGCGAGCAGATGGAAGGCCTTCTTCAGCAGAAATATGGGAAGACCAAAGACGAAGCGCGCGAAGCCGTGGACGACATCCTCAAGGCGGCCTGACGCCTCGTCCATACAGATACGGGCCATGTTCCCTTCAAGGAGCATGGCCTTTTCATGTGCACATCAACTTTTTGCTCCGGAGATGATAGCAGATGCCAAGCAGAGATCTTACGACGGGTCCGGTGTGGCGCGCGCTTGCAGCTGTTTCGGCACCTATGTCCCTTGGTATCCTTGCGGTTCTGTCGGTTGGTATCGCGGATGCATACTTTCTAGGTCGGCTTGGCGGTGAGCCTCTCGCAGCAATCGGGTACGTCTATCCTGTCACTTCCGCGCTCTCGTCTCTGGCGATTGGCCTTTCTGCCGGCGCGAATGCAAGCGTTTCTCAGGCCATCGGCCGAAAAGAAGGCGACGTATTTCTTGCCCGTTTGTCCGTGCACGCCTTCGCGCTGGGCCTGACCCTTTCGGTCGTTGTAGCGCTTTGCTTTTTTGCAGTTCACGTCCCGCTGTTCAGGTTGATGGGGGCCAGTGATGCTGTGTTGATCGAGATCGAAGTATATGTGCCGATCTGGGCAGCATCCTTTCCGTTTCTTGTGTTGCTGATGATCACGAACGCCGTTCTGCGGGCGCACGGTCAGGCAGCTTTGGCATCCGTGTTCATGATCGTCGCTGCTGCTATGAACATTGCGCTCAATCCGGTTTTGATATTCGGCTTTGGGCCAATCGAAGGTCTTGGAACATCCGGCGCAGCCGCCGCGACGTTTGCAGGTCGCGTAATCGCGGCAGGGTTGGCTTTGTGGTTTGCGATCCGCGCGCGCCACGTTTTCCTGTGCGGTGGTTTTGGCGAACGACTGAAGGCGAACTTCGGCGCGATAGCGAGTGTCGGTGGACCGGCGGCCTTCTCAAACGCCATCAATCCCGCTGGCATGGCTCTGGTGACAGCTGCTGTCGCGACGCTTGGCGATGCCGCCGTGGCAGGCTTTGGCGCCGCCACGCGAATTCAGTCGGTTGCCCTCGTGGTTTTGCTTGCGCTGTCTTCCGGGATCGGTCCGGTTGTCGGGCAGAACTGGGGGGCGGAAGCCTATGAACGTGCAAAAGCCTCTGTCGTGCAAGCGTGGCTTTTCTGTCTCGGATATGGCTTCGTTCTTGGGCTTTGCCTTTTCGCATTCGCGGACCCACTGGCACGCCTTATCGCCAGCGATACGGATGCAGCACGCTTTACTGCGGAGTATCTGTCTATCGTTGGTTGGAGCTTCGCTGGCTACGGAATTCTCGTGACCGCGAACGCTGCAATGAACGCGAGATCCAAGGCGCTTTACTCGATGAGCCTAAGCCTCGGCCGTATCTTTCTGGTTTATCTTCCTCTCGCGTGGCTTGGCGTCTCCGTGTTGGGCTACTCGGGAATTCTTTTGGCAGCTTTTATGGCCAACATCGCCGCAATCGCCGGGGCTGTGTACCTGTGCTACCGAGCTGAGCTGTTGCCTGCAAAGACAAACCTTGCGCGCACGGTGGGGTCTTAGATTTCGGTTATGCGCCGAGTGCGGACTTGAGTGTTTTCACACTGTCGCGCGCTACGACAAACATCAGGATATCGCCTTGCTCGAGTTGCGTATCCTCGTGCAGGAAACTCTCATGCTCGTCCCGGATGTGCGCGACGGCTTGTGCACAATCCGGGATGTCCAACGAACCAAAAGTCTTGCCTTGCAAATCCTCGGGCACAGCGATCCGCTTGAGAGCCAAGTCATTGTGAAGGACAGTGTCCTGGTCAACCTCGGTGTGATCCTCTAGGCTGGCACAGATGCTTTCAGAGACCGTCGCATGCGGGTTGATCACGTCATCCAGGTCAAGTTCGTGGCACACATCCATCAGTTCGGTCGCCGTGATCTGAGGGATAACGCGTCCGTATCCAACGGACCGTGCGACGATGGATGCAAGGATGTTGTCATCCGACGCATTGGTCACAGCAATGAAGACGTCTTCCCGATCGCGATAGGCTTCGCGCAATACAGTGGGCATCGTTCCGTCCCCTTCAATCATCCCGCAATCAAGCCTTTCGGAGAGCTTTTCGAGCCGCGTCTTGTCTTTGTCGATCAAGATGACCTCATGGTTCTGCTCGATCAACCGTTCCGCGATTGCGGCACCGAAGCGCGATGCCCCCAAGACAGTAACACGCATGGATTAAATCCTTTTCATCCAGGTTTTCGGAAGCAGCACGACAAGCACTGCGATGAACTCAAGCCGCCCGAGCCACATAGCAAAGGTCAGTGACAGCTTGAGATCCGCTGGCAGGTCGGCTCCGACCAACCCGGTAGACAGGCCAACGGTTGAAAGCGCTGAAATCGTATCGAAGAGCGCAGGGGCGGGCGCGTGATCGTGCACAAGAAAGTGCATCCAGACCAAGAGCAAGGTGAGCGCATAGATCAGCAGCAGCGCCAGCAAGGAGATGATCGCTTTCCCGGAGACCTTGTCGCCGTCTTGCCGGAGTGGTGCGACGGCGCGATCAGGCATCGACGGTGCCCGTAATGCGTGCCGGAGGGCGCGTGCCAGGGTGCCAACACGCTCCAGCTTCAGGCCGCCACCGGTGGATCCCACATCTGCACCAATCAGCATTGCGATCAGAAATAGGGTCAAGGTAACTCCAGTCTCTGGCATGGGACCGATGGAGTACCCTGCGGTCGATAGCGCCGACACGAGATCAAGAAGTCTTCGCGCAACTTCGGTTGTCGTGAGCGTGGTTGTCGCCAGCAAAAGCGCTGCGTAGACCCCGCAGCTGAGAGCGATACCGGTTAAGACACGTCGTAAAGACCCTGCGAACCAAGCGTCTGCGAATTTTCCTTTGAGCACGAGGACGTAGGTCACCAGCGAAACGGATCCGAGCACGCAAGACAGCATCACGACCGACTGCCCAAGCAGGCTGTAGGAGGAGAGACTGTCTGATCTTGGCGCGAAGCCTCCTGTCGAGATACCCGACAAGATCAAAACCAACGCTTCGTGCCAGCCCGGGATGACCAGCACGGCGAGTGCGATCATGACAAGTGTCAGGCCGAGGTAAACGCCAAGCAGTTGGCGGGCTTTCATCCGTGTCGAAGCGATCCTGTCGCCGTGGTCAATCCCGACAGCGCCAAGACGCTGTGTGGATGTGCCCGACGGCAACAAAAGAGCAAGAACGGCCGTTGCCATTGCCAGCCCTCCAATCCATTGCATCCAAGCTCTCAGAAAGTGGGCCGCAAAAGGCCACTCATCTGGCGCTTGGGCCACGGACAACCCGGTTGTTGTAATACCGCTCATCGCTTCGAACATGGCGTCTACCGGCGGCATTCCCAATTCGACAAACGCTGGCACCGCACCTATGGCGGCGATCAGGAAGACGAGGGCCACCGTGACCATGGCTTCGATCCGGCGCAAATCGTCAGGAAGCGGTTTGCGAAGGACAAGGGCAAACGCCGCGAGTGCCGTTACGGCAGGTCCAGAGAGCGCAAAGCCCAAGGCCAGGTGTCCAGAAAGAAAGGCCCAGGCGGCAGGCGGCAGGTACAAAAGCGCAAAGGCTGGCGCGTGTTTGGCCAGCGTGAGTGCCACGACGGGCAGCCGCGCGCGCATACGCAACGTATCGGCGCCATCACCTAAGGAGGTGTGCACTGGCATTGTCAGGCCGCATCGCTTTTTGGCGCGACACCTGCGATCTCCAGCGGCTCGTTCATGGTCAGAGTGCGATATGGGAAGGGGATTTCTATGCCCTCTGAGTCGAGGGCGCCCTTCACCGCTGCCACAACCTTGTCCCGGCTGGCCCGGATATCCACAGGTCGGGATCCGGTCCACCAAGTCACCTCGAAGTCGATTGAGGACGACCCAAAGCTTTTTGCAAAGACCTGTATGTCGCGCACGTCATCCCGCACCATGTCCACGCTACGCACGGCTTCTGAGATGACGTCTCGGGCTTCATCTACATTCTCGTGGTAGGCCACACCGCAGATGATGCTCGTTCGGCGCAGCTCCCGATTGGTCCTGACCGTCACTGGGTTGTGAAACAGCTGCGCATTCGGCATGACAACGAGCTGCCCATCTGTCTGTCGAATATGCGTATCTCGGATCGTGATAACCTCGATCTGGCCTTCAACGCTCTCACATTCGATGTGGTCTCCAATGCGGAAAGGTTCGCGTAGCAAGATGAGAATGCCCGCAAGGAAGTTCTCGAACGTGTCCTTGAAGGCGAACCCAATCGCGACCGACCCCAGCCCGAGGGTGGTCAAAGCATTGGATGGCGTTATCGTGGGAAAGACGATTGTCAGGGCAATCAAGGACCCCACAAGCCAAAACACAACGCTCGACATGAGCAGGAAAACATCGATCAGGTTTCGGCGAAGTCTGAACCTTGCGCCGAGTCTTCGGATGGTCCCCTTTGCAATCCACAAGACCAGTGCCGTGAAAAGTAAAGCCGCGATCGCAAGCGCAAGGCGCGGCAACGCGGATAAGCTTGACGCCCACCACGAAAGAAGTTGATCCGTTATGACCGGAGGAAGGGCGTCGACTGGCATGCGTTCAAACATGCGTAGGCAACGCGGAAGCTTGGCAAAGGTTCCGAGTTTATGTGCGCTGTTTTTCGAGCCTGATTGTGTCAGGTCGTTGATTGGCGCTGCGCGTATCTCAGAGCAGCGCCTGAATCCTTGGCTAAAACTTCGCCATTGGCTGTCACTCGAATGTCGTCCACTGACCTGCGGTTGCGGTTTGCATTGCCGGTGTTCGAACCGCTTGCTCGCTTCCAATAACCGCAGGTTTCTGAACTACCGGACAAACCAAACGAACTGAGCCGCAGCAGTTGTTGACGTGGCATCGCCTGAAAGCTGCGGAGTAGTCTTCGCTGCGTTGCTTCCAGAGGTTTTCAAGCCGCCGGTCGCATGGGTCGTTTCGGTCACAGCAGACACCTTGGATTGATAGCAACTTGATGGTGGGCTGAGGCTGCCACGAGCGCAACCAGCGGCCTTCGAATTGCTATGTGTTTAGACGGAACTTCATGAACTTGGCCCCGTCGTAGTTCACATCGCCAACGTGCTCGGCCCCAAGTCTGCTTAGCGCCCCGAGGTTCTTCCGAGTTGGCGGCAACAGGAAAGTCACAAATGGAATGCGGTCGTCAGCCATGGCGAAATCAATGGCTTGCTTTGATATCCGTCTGCCAAGGCCGAACGCTATGGGCCGCAAGACAAGACCGAAATCCCACTCGCCCTCTTCTTTCTGGAAACCACCCCACCCGACGTATTGATCGTCGACCAGAAAAGCCCAGTGTCCCAGCCCGTCGCGGGCCCAATATTCTTCTTTCTTTTTGATAAATTTGGTCGCCATTTGGGTGTTCCACGTACCTGTCAAAAGCGGCATGTGCTCGGCGACCCTTGGATCAGACATGTGCGCTGCAATGTCAGATGGCGCCACATCCGTTAGCCGGGAGAACGTGATTGCATGCATCAAGGTCAAGTCCTTTGCCTTCCTCGCGACGCGTAACCGGGACAGGTCAGACGGCAGATCAAGCCCGGTGTCTACGAGCGATCAACGTCGCCGCAGGACCCGACGACGGCAGAAGCTGCACGTCGCAGGTCATCGCGTAGCGTATGTGAGCGCCGATCTGGTCCGTGTCGAGAAACCGACCCGCCCCGCTATACGTAATTCGCTTCTGCATCACCCAATCCAACACCTTGCGCGGCCGTTTTTCCGCACAGAATATTAGACAGAGTAACCCACCGGATCGCAACACGCGGCATAACTCGTCCACTGCAGCCTCCGGTGCGGGCACTGTTTCAAGCGCCCAAGCACAAGTCACTATGTCGAAGCAAGCATCGGGAAAGGGCAAAGCCTCAAGCCGGTTGCGGCTTGTCTCCACCGGGAGGTCGGCGCAGTGCGTGAGCATGGCCCCTGATGGATCCAGTAGCGTGATTTGGTCAGGTCGTACACTTTCTGACAAAAGTCGGCGCGCAAATCTGCCGGTGCCGCAGCCCGCATCGAGGAGCTTGGACCACGGTTTCATTTCAACCCTGACGGCGGCCTCAAGGGCGGCTTGCGCCTCGCCACCTGATAGCCGCAACCAGCGTTGATGATGCTGGTCATAAACAGGAGCCAACCTGTCGTAGATACCGATAGCACCGCCGTCAGTGTTTGTGAGATGGGCCATGGGTTTTAACGCCCGGTCGCTTTTGACGCGACGGCCGCATACCCGAGCGCCCCGCCAAAGGCGATAGAGATAATGCCAGCGCCACCCACGAGTTGCAGAACAAGGTGGAAGCCATCGTCCAAGTCGATTGGCGCTGAGGGGATCATCGTAACCGTTGTGATGATCACACAGACAATAGTCAGCGGTCGCAGAAATCGACGTTCCAATAGAAGCGAGAGCGGGATCATCGAAATGGGAACCGAGACAAGGACCCCGCCAAGAAGCATGAGTTCAGGCGTGATTTCCATCCCGTTGAAATGGTCTGCCATTATGGTGTCGATGTAGCCGGGCGACAGAAACTGGTGAATGTGATGGAAAATGATGTTCATGAGCAGGAAAATCCACAGCACTGACAACACAGTGCGAAGGTTCTGTGGTTGGGATATGTACGCATGCTTGGGTTCGTTCTTGTTGGTGTGAGGCTCAGGCTGGTCGCCGTGCGATGATGAAAGGGTTCAATTTGCCTTTACCGAAATAACGGTGCTCTACGAGAGCGAACCTGGCTTGCATGAGGGCGCAGTCGAGTTCGGCCCGGCTGAGCGGTGTGACAGGCGGGGCCAGGCCGGCCGCACCCAAGGCGCGAACGAACAGACGGAGACTCAGGGACGCGTCGCCGAGGCAGACCGTCTTGGAAAGAAAGAGCCCGCCAGGTTTGAGTTGGGCGTAAACAGAATCCAGAACCCCGGGCACATCTTCCACGAGGTGGAGCAAACTAAAGCTCATCACGACATCAAAGGGTGCTTCGTAAAGCGTTTCGGATGCGTCCGCCCGGGCAAATCTGGCATTAGTTGTGCCAGCTGCGCGCCTTTTATCCTCGGCTATTGCGATCATCGCGCTCGAAATGTCTGTCGCCACGATCTGCGAGACGGCGGGCGCAAGGTGAAGCGCCGTGCTGCCTGTACCGCAGCCGATCTCAAGAACCCGGTCTTCGGCACTCAAGAGCGCTTGGACATGGTCGAGTTTTTGGGCGTAGGCGGCTTCATCCTTTACGGGCTTGGCCGCATATTTCGGGGCGATCCGATCCCAGTAGGGTTCGATATCGCGATATGGTTTGTCTCGATGCATTGTGCGTCTCCGTGTTGGGCGCAGAGATAGCTGTGCATCGAGAAACAGTAGATTGCCGAATTTCCTACATTTGCTATACGCAAATGCATGAACTGGGATGCGATTTCTTTTGACTGGAACCAGGTTCGCGCCTTCCTCGCGACCGCCGAGGAAGGATCGTTCAGTGGCGCGGCACGCGCCCTGAAGACAACTCAGCCGACGATCGGTCGACAGATATCTGACCTGGAGGCCAAACTTGGCGTCACGCTAGTTGAACGCAGCGTGCGAGGGCCCAAGCTGACTGAAACCGGGCGCGAATTGCTCGATCGCGTGCGCGCAATGGGTGACATGGCCACGCTGATTTCAATTGTGGCCACCGGCAAGTCGCAGGAGGTGACAGGTGAGGTCGCCGTGACTGCAACAGACCTGCTATCCGCGTCAATACTGCCGGGTCTTATGTCCCCCCTTCGCGAGGCGGCACCCGGCATTCGTATCCGCATCGTGGCGTCGAGCGACGTGCAGAACCTCACCCAGCGCGAGGCGGATATTGCAATCCGTCATGTCCGCCCTGTACAACCCGATCTGATTGCGCGGCATGTGGGAGATTTTCGCGCCAATCTCTATGCTGCGACTGCCTATCTTGACCGTGCGGGGCGCCCGAAAACAGCGCACGATATTGCGGCCCATGACTTCGTCGGCAACGCAGATCCTCAACGGCTTATGGCCCCGCTTCATAACATGGGCGTTCCTGTCAGGGCAGATCGTTTCGTGATGTCGAGTGAAAGCGGTGTGGTCGCGTGGGAACTGGTAAAGGCCGGCTACGGCGTATCCATGCAGCCGGAAGTATTGGGCGATTCCGAGCCTGGCGTTGAGAAGGTGCTGGCCGAGTTTCCGTCTCTCGAGTTTCCGATCTGGTTGGTGACCCACAGGGAACTGCAGACCAGCCGTCGTATTCGCATTGTGTTTGACCTTCTGGCGCGCGGCTTGTCCAACGCGGCTCGCGGTGTCTCTGGTCAAGCCGACGAGGAGACCAACACGACAGGCTGAAACTGCGACTGGATTCCGCCCGTTACACAGATTTGGCGCTCATCCGGTTACCGCCGGATTGCACCATTCGCGGCCAAACCGACAATGCCCACGTGGACCATCTGACTGCCCGTGTGGTGAAGTTGCGGCGTTTGCTGCGCGACAGGGGCTATCACGCCTACATCAAGGGAAATGGCTCCTATGCCATGAGCCCGGCCCAATCGCCCATGGCCGTGGCTGCGACTGAAGTTCTGCGCTTGAAGATAACTGACCCTGTCGTTGAGATGCTGGCCTTCTTCGAGCAATCTGGCAAGAACGTGAACTTTGTACCTGCGCCAGACGGGCATGATCCGCTTGAGCAGACCGTCATCCATGCGCGGCGTAGCAGCGGTCTACACTAGCTATGCCCATGCGTCGTCTCGACTCTTCGGTGCGATGGGTATCGTGGCTCATCACCGATGCGAGCTGGCCGCTTTCTGGCACACACCTGATGGATTGAAGGCCGCATGAACTCAACTCCCGTTGTCAAAAGGCGCAATCGAATTCCCGGTCTCGCAACCGCATCGATAGGAGTCTGCGTCAGCGGTGACTACTCGCTTTCGGCCCTGGTTTTGACGTGAGACATCAGCGGGCTGCGGTGCGCGAGGAGGTTGGGTCGCGGAGTTGATGGTCAACCTGATAAGCGACGCTGATCAGCACATGTGCCGCAGTGGTCACCATTTTGTCGCCGGAGAGCAGGAGCCAAAGCTGGTTTGGCATACAAGTCACCGATTTCAGTGGTGAGCCGTGCAGGATTCGAACCTGCGACCCACTGATTAAAAGTCAGACGATATTTCTTTTTCGATATCCACGGTTTTGTCTGGTTTCGTTGTTTTTAAACCATAATGTATCTTCTAATCATGGCAACCCACTCCAATCTACTTCGTGCTTTCGGAAGATGTGGAAGACAGGTGAAAGACAGATTTGAGCCGGACAGAGATCACGAGGTGGGCTGTCGATGCCAAAACGTCACTTGAAGCTCACCAAGACTGTCGTTGCAAAAGCTGCCCCGGAAGCTTCGCTATACAAGATCCACGATACGGCTATTTCTGGTTT
Organism: Tropicimonas sp. S265A; assembly: GCF_049800835.1. Taxonomy (NCBI): domain Bacteria; kingdom Pseudomonadati; phylum Pseudomonadota; class Alphaproteobacteria; order Rhodobacterales; family Roseobacteraceae; genus Tropicimonas; species Tropicimonas sp. S265A. Next base: position 2,483 of record NZ_JBNAFU010000003.1, on the reverse strand, counting down.
CTCACTCTTCGTCAGGCCGAACGGAAAGAAGAGTTTCTTTCTTAGGTACAGAGTGCGAGGAGGACGCGCTGCGCGTATTCGCGAGCCGAAGATCGGTGATGCGAGCGCCATGACGGCAGAGCAAGCGCGAAAAATTGCGGCGGACTGGAGCGCTGTGGTGCGGCTTGGCGGCGATCCGGCCGCCGAGAAAGCTCAGAGTAGCAAAGCACCGACAATGCATGCTCTGTTTGAGCGCTACGTTGAGGAGCACGCACGTTTCAACAAGAAGCGCAGCAGCCTTCGAAATGACGAAGCTATGATCGCGCGGATACTAGGCCCCAAGTTCGGCGCGCTTCGCGTTGCCGACGTGTCTCGTCCGGACATTGTCGTATTTCACAAGTCCCTCGTTACCACGCCATATCAGGCAAACCGTGTCTTGGCCCTGCTGTCCAAAGCCTTTCAGCTGGCTGAGGTTTGGGAGTGGCGGCCCGAGAACTCGTACCCCACAAGGCTGGTCAAGAAGTACAAAGAAGTTTCGCGGAAGCGCTACCTCTCACAGCTTGAAACCGAGCGACTGGCGCGCGTGCTTGACGACGTGATTGCAGAAAGGCCGCTCAACTGGTTCTGCAGCAAAACCAAAACGAGATTTACAAAAAGGGTGAACCCCTACGCTGGCTATGCAGTGAAGCTGCTGCTGCTAACCGGCGCCCGATGCAGAGAGATTTTGTCCGCAAAGTGGTCCGAGTTGGATCGCGAGAAGGGCCAGCTAGCGTTGCCGGATACCAAGACCGGCGCGCGGACGATCTTTCTGAGCAAACCGGCGCTTGATCTTCTTCTATCTGTCCCACGCCAACCCGGGAACGCTCACATCATCTGTGGCGGGCGGCCTGGTGACCACCTAAAGAACTTGAAAGACCCTTGGGGGCATATGCGTGAAGCTGCAGAGCTTAAGGATTTTCGCCTCCATGATTTGAGGCATAGCTACGCGTCTTTCGCAGTTGCGAGCGGCATGTCGCTGCCGGTGCTCGGGGCTCTTTTGGGGCACAGTCAACCCGGAACCACGGCGCGTTACGCGCATCTCGCGGACAATCCATTGAGAGCGGCGACCGAACAGGTGGCAGACGCAATCCCAGCGATCGAAGATGGTCGGAGGTCTTCTTAACAATGTCGAGACGTCCCGAAGCTGAAAAGAATACGATGAAAAGTGAGCCTCATCAGCGTTTCAACGATGAAACCAGAGAATGGGAATGACCTTCCCCCGTCGTTAGGGCCGGTTTGATCTGGAATCTTCCGGTTGGGTTTCAGTGTTGAGCGGCAGCGTGGAGACCGCAAGAGTCTCAAGCGCTGGCGCGGTGGTTTTCATCAGGAACTCCGTTGGTGATAGATATCCGAGCGCCGAATGAGGGCGCTTGGTGTTGTAGTGATTTCGCCATCTTCCAATTTCTTCGCGCGCATGACGGAGGGATCGGAACCAGTGGAGGTTCAGACATTCGTCTCTGAACTTGCCATTGAAACTTTCGACGAAGGCGTTCTGCACTGGTTTTCCTGGCTCGATGAACCGCAGACGCACGCCGGTCCGCTCTGACCAGTCAAACATGGCCTTGCTGGTCCCTTCTGGGCCGTTGTCGAGGACGATTTCTGCCGGCAGCCCGACACGCAGTGCCAAGTCGTCCAGAAAGCGCGCCATGCGCGCCCCAGGGATCGACACATCGACGATTTGGCCGGGACAGAACCGGTTGTGGTCGTCGACAATGTTAAGCACCCGAAACCGGCGGCAGTCAGCCAACTGGTCGCCGACGAAGTCCAAGGACCATCGTTGCATCGGTCTTTCTGGCACCGTGGGTGCGACACGATCCCGCCTAGGCAGCTTGCGCCGCTTCTTCGTCCGAACCTGCAAGCCAAGCTCGGTGTAAAGCCTGTACGTGCGCTTGTGGTTCACCACCAAGCCTTCGCGTCGCATCATCGCGTGCAGGCGCAGATAGCCATAGCGCCGGTTCTCAGACGCCAGTTCTTTCATGCGCTTGATCGCAGCCTCATCGTTCTTCGGCAGTGGTCGATATTGCTGCACCGACCGGGACAGCCCGACGATCCGACAGGCCCTACGTTCGCTCAGACCCAGCTCGCTGATCAGAAACCCCACGGCTTTGCGCTTAGCCATGGGCGTTACCAATTTTTTGCCAGAAGTTCCTTCATCGAGGTCATGTCCAGCATCTGGTCCGCCACGATCCGCTTAAGCTTGGCGTTCTCCACTTCCAACTCACGCAGCCGTTTGGCCTCAGATGCATCCATCCCGCCATACTTCTTACGCCAGCTGTAGAATGTCGCCGAGCTGATGCCGTGACGCCGACAGATGTCATCCGTCTTCGCACCAGCCTCGCTCTCTTTCAGCACGCCGATGATCTGTTCTTCAGAAAAGCGCTTCCGCTTCATGGGTCTTCCTCCTTCATCCATTCAAAGGTGGAAAATTCCAGTTCGCAATGGCCCGGATATCGGGGGGAAGGTCA
>NZ_JBNAFU010000002.1:0-462590 GCF_049800835.1 Tropicimonas sp. S265A | reverse complement strand
TGGAAAGAAACGGGCATTTGGGCCGACCCATATGTGCAAAAATGCGCATCACGCCCGCGTGAGGGGTGTTGCTGTGCGATTTTCCGCCAGCACTCGGAAAAGCCACGTGAAATCAGAGGCTTGGCCCTGTCACACCGCTCACACCCCCGTGACGTTACGAAAGAAACCGCGCGCGCGGGCGAAACCTCGCACCGATCACAAGTTTCGTGAGCGGGACATCAGACAAAACCACCCGCCAGAAACCCAAAACACCCGCACGATAAGTACACCGGAGGACCGAAAAGCCGGGGACAAAGCGAGTCGGAAGGTCACTCCGCAAGCGCAAATGTCATCCGAATCCGCGCGCGCAGTGTCAGCTCCCCGGCTGCCACCGGCACCGCCATGGCATCTGCGGACCGTGCTGCCATTTCCATCATCGGTTGCGGCCCCCCGCCGCCGCTCGTGGCATCTATCGTCAGAACCTGTCCCAGCGTCTGCCCCGCGGCCTCTGCCATTCCCTGTGCACGGGACATGGCATCCTTCACGGCAAGCGCTTCGGCCTCGCGCTGGAGGGGGTCCGGATCGGACACGCCAAAACTCAATCCTGTCAGGGTGTTCGTGCCCTCGTTGACAACAGCATCCAGCAGCGCCCCGAGGTTATCGAGTTCCCGCAAACGAATGTGGACCATGTTGCGGACCGTGTATCCCGAGATGCGCGGAGGCGTTCCGTCATTGCGCCGCTCATATACGGGCTGCACGGAGAAGTTGCTGGTCTGAATGTCTTTCGCCGCGATGCCACTGGCCGTCAAAAGCGCCATGACGGCTGCCATCCGCTCGGAGTTCTCGGCGAGTGCCTCAGCGGCGCTGTCCGCTTGCGCCGTCACGCCCAACTGCAATCGGGCCATATCCGGGGCAGCGGTCACCGTTCCGGTTCCGGTCACGATCAGCGTGCGGTCTTGCGCCGCCGATACGGTTTGGCTGTTCGCGGCGACCGCAAAGCACCCCACCACGCACAGCATGAGCCCTGTTCTGATCCAGTTCGCCATTCTCGGCCTCTCTCTCCTATTGATGCGCAGGTCTCCGCGTGCGCGGGTCTCTCCCATCGTCAGACTTTTCCTGCGCAGTGCAACGCATTATGATAACACCTACGGGGCCCGGCACATGCCGGCGCAGGACAGGCTATGAAACCGGAATTCGCGCTTTCACTGACCCACGAAGGGATCGGGCTGCTTCAGCGGTCCGAAGATGGCTGGCTGACGGTCGGGACTGTGTCTCTCAAGGACGCGGATGTCGAGGCCGCGCTGACCCGGTTGCGCGAGACTGCCGAACGCGTGGCGAAAGACGGCCCGGTGCGGAGCAAGCTGATCTTGCCGAACACCGAGGTTCTGTACCTTGATGTGGATGTCGGCGGGGCAACCGGACCGGATTACGAGGCAACCATACGCGAGGCGCTCGACGGTCGGACCCCGTATGCATTGGACGAACTCAGCTACGATTACGTGGTCACCGGGAAGACGGCGCAAATCGCCGTGGTCGCGCGGGAAACACTGCTGGAGGCGGAGGCATTCGCGCAGTCACATGCGTTCAACCCGGTAAGTTTCGCCGCCATCCCGCCAAAAGGTGCGTTTTCGGGCGAGCCGATGTTCGGCACCACGCAAGCAGCCGTGGCGCTTTTGCCCGGGGACATGACGCTGGAGCGCGACACCGTGCCGGTGGTGGTCGTGGGCACGGCGCCCACCGCGCCCCTCGGGCAAACCGACGCAGGACCTGACGCCAAAGCAGTCGCCCCAGACGCTGCGCCAAAGACCAAGACCGAACCGCCCAGCAAGGTTGCCAAGCCACCCGTCGCTGCGGTGGCAGCACGTGCCCCGTCCGGGCCTGCAAAGCCGGTAACAGCAACCCGCCCGCGCGCGGCTGAGAAACCTGTGCCCGCACCACGCCCGAAAGCCGGTCTCGGGCTTGTGGTCACCGCTGGGGCGCTTGCCGTGTTGCTCTTGATCGGGCTTTTCGCAGCGTTGCGCGGGGAAGGCGACGGCGCCCCCCCCCCAGTGTCCCAATCGGAACCGGCGGAGGATCAAAGCCGCGTTGCACCTGCCCCGTCGGTGGCCGCAACGGACCCGGTCGATACGTCAACCTCCCTCGCTGCTGCGCCGCAGGTCATGCCGGAGATGGAGGGCGCGTTCGAAGCACCGCGGCCCACGCGCAGCACGCCCTTCGATCAGGTCCCCCTGCCCGAGGAGGTCGCCGAAGGGGAGGAAGCCAGCACACCAGGCACCACGAACACAACTGTCGCAACCGCCACCCCAGACGAACTGGCCCCGGCGCCAGTGGCCGGTGCCGGGCCGGGGCTTTTGGAAACCGAAACGTTCTATGCGGTGACCGGCATCTGGCAGCGCAGCCCGGAGGCATTGCCGGTGCCAAGGGCGCAAGACCTTGGCGACCTGTATGTCGCCTCGCTCGACGGGACAATCGCCATCGATGACGCGCTGGCGCTGCCAAGTTATGAAGAAGAGCGCGACGGGTTGTTCGAAACACCCCAACCCCCGATCGGCCCGGGTCTGGTTTTTGACTTTGACGAGGATGGACGCGTTGTTGCCACGCCGGAAGGGGCGCTGACACCAGATGGCGTTCTGGTCTATTCGGAAGCCAACGGCGTGCGGCCCTTGCCCCGGCCCTTCGATGCGGTGCCACAGACGGATCAGGCTGCGCTGGCGACCATCCGCCCCGCGCCACGCCCCGAAAACGCGCGCGAACTTGTCGAACGCGCCGTTCTGGACGGCCGTACGCGCGCAGAACTGGCCGCGTTCAGCCCGCGCGCGCGACCGCCCTCCCTGCAGGACGAAGCCTTGGCAGCCACGGACGGCACGCCAAGCGCATTGGCGGTGGCGCAGGCCCCATCGCCTGCGGCGCGCCCCACGGATATCGAACGCATCGTGGCCTCGGTGCGTGCAGCGCAAGCCAGTCAGCCGGAACGCCCCGCCACGACGGCGGCGCAGGCCTCTCTGGCGGCCGCCCCGGCACCGCAACAACAAACCGCGCCTGCGATCCCGACACAGGCCTCGGTCGCCCGGCAGGCGACGCTGGAGAATGCGATGCGTCTGGACCGGATCAACCTGATCGGCGTCTACGGAACCGCCTCCGAACGGCGCGCACTGGTGCGTACCAAGGCGGGCCGCTATGTGAAACTGCAGGTTGGCGACCGTTTCGACGGCGGGCGCGTGGCGTCCATCGACGAGGCATCGCTGCAATACACCAAAGGCGGGCGTAACATCACGCTCAAGATGCCGAACAGCTAGCGCTTCCCCTGCGGCGTGCGCGCCCGTGTGACCCTATCCCGCTTTACCTGCCGGGGCGCAGCGCGCATCCTGCCAGTGTGCACCGTTGCGTCCCATCGAAAGCGCCCCCATGACCGTTTTTCTCGTCCAGGCTTCCATTTTCCTGCTGGCCGCCGTGATCGCCGTTCCGCTGGCGGTTCGGTTCGGCCTGGGTTCCGTTCTGGGGTACCTGATGGCGGGCGTGGTGATCGGGCCGGTTCTGGGCCTGATCGGGACGGATGTGAACGAGTTGCAGCACTTTGCCGAGTTTGGCGTGGTGATGATGCTGTTCCTGATCGGGCTGGAACTGGAACCGCGCGCGCTATGGGACATGCGGCAAAGGTTGTTGGGCCTCGGCGGGCTTCAGATCGGCCTGACCACCGCAGCTATTACCGGGGCCACGTTCATGCTTGGGATGTCGTGGCAAATCAGCCTCGCGATCGGTTTGGTCATGGCGTTGTCGTCCACCGCGATCGTTCTGCAAACGCTGAACGAAAAGAAACTGATGCAGACCAGCGGAGGGCGCTCGGCGTTTTCCGTGCTGTTGACGCAGGACATTGCAGTCATCCCGATGCTGGCCTTCATTCCCCTTCTGGCGATCGGACATGCGTCCCATGACGGACCGGTGGCGGGCAGCATGCCGGGCGTTCAGCTGGCGCCGGATGGCAGCCTCGCCATGGCCGAGGATGCAGGTCATGGTGCGGGCCACAGCACACCCGCGATCATGCAGTTGGTCGAACAATTACCCGGTTGGGGCATCACGCTGGTCACCCTTGCCGCGATTGCCGCAATCGTTTTTGGCGGGCACTTTCTGACGCGACCGGTCTTTCGCTTCGTTCATGCGGCCCGCATGCCGGAGATGAACACGGCCGTGTCACTTCTGTTCGTGGTCGGCGTCGCCTCCCTGATGCTGATTGTCGGCATCTCGCCTGCGCTTGGCGCGTTCCTTGCTGGTGTGGTTCTTGCGAACTCGGAGTTTCGGCATGAGCTCGAAGCTGACATCGAACCGTTCAAGGGGCTTTTGCTGGGCCTGTTCTTCCTGACCGTCGGCGCAGGCATCAACTTCGCGGTTCTGTTCAGCCAGCCGGTGTTGATCCTGAGCCTGACCCTCGGCCTGATCCTGATCAAATGGCTCATCCTCTTTGCGCTGGCGGTCTTGTTCAGGATCAAGGGCCGGGACCGCTGGCTGTTCACGCTGGGTCTGGCGCAGGCAGGGGAGTTTGGGTTCGTTCTGATCAGCTTTTCGGTCAACACCAATGTCCTGCCCAGGGATCTCAGCCAGACGCTGTTGCTGGTGATCGCGTTGTCGATGCTGCTGACGCCGCTCCTGTTCATCCTCTATGAGGTGGTCAGCCACCGGATTTCCGAGGCCAAGACCCCGGAACAACCCGCTGACGAGATTGACGACCAACAGCCGGTGATCATTGCCGGTGTCGGGCGGTTCGGGCAGGTCGTCAACCGCATGGTGCAAATGGCCGGGATGAAGACAACGATCCTCGATCATGATCTGGAGATGATCGAGCTGATGCGAAAATTCGGGTTCAAGGGTTTCTTCGGCGACCCGACGCGCCCCGAACTGCTGCATGCGGCGGGGATCGACAAAGCCAAGGTTCTGGTGATCGCGCTGGATGACAAGACGGCCGGGCTGAACCTTGTCCGGTACGCCAAGCGCGTGCGGCCGGACATTCACATCATCGCCCGCGCGCGCGACCGGATCAACGTCTACGAGCTCTATCAGGCCGGTGCGGACCAGATCGTGCGCGAGATGTTCGACAGTTCCCTGCGCGCGGGCCGCTACGTGCTGGAGACGATGGGCATGAGCGAATACGACGCTGCGCAGGCGGAACATACGTTCTTTCGGATCGACCGCAAATCGATGCGCGATCTGGCACGCCTTTGGAAGCCCGGCGTGCCGGTGGCGGACAATCCTGCGTATATTGCACGCTCGCACGAGTTGAACCGCGAGTTGGAAACCGCACTGGTCGCCGCGCTCGAAGACGGGGAAGCGGCGAATTCGAGTGCCCCGGTGCCAAACCGGGAGGGACGATTTGCAACGCTGGAATCGGAAACCGCGCTGCAGCACGAAAAGCGCGCGAAACCGACCTAACCGTCTGCGACGCCCGCCTCTGCAAAAGTGGCCATGCCGGACTGGCACACGACCGCTGCCTTGACGATACCAAGGGCCGTTGCCGCCCCCGACCCTTCGCCAAGACGCAGCCCAAGGGACAAGAGCGGTGTCTTGCCCAGATTGTCCAGAAGAGCAGCATGGCCCGGCTCTGCCGAGACATGCCCCGCAATGCAGTGATCGAGCGCGCCCGGCTCAAATGCCTCCAGACAGGTGGCTGCCGCGCAACAGATGAACCCATCGAGAATGACCGGAATTCGCTCCAGTCTGGCGCGCGTGATCGCACCGGCCATTGCGGCCAGTTCACGCCCCCCCAAGCGGCGCAATACATCCACCGGGTCGGTGGCGGCATCGGCGTGCAGGGCCACACCTTCGGCTACGACGGCCGTTTTGCGCGTCAGCCCGGCGTCGTCCACGCCTGTTCCCCGGCCTGTCCAATCCGACGGGGCGCCGCCATAAAGCGCGAGCGCGATGGCGGCAGCGGAGGTCGTGTTTCCGATCCCCATCTCCCCCGCGATGAACAGATCTGCCTGCGGGTCGACGGAACGCCATCCGACAAGCAGCGCCTCAAGGAAATCGCCCTCACCCATGGCGGGATCGGACGTGAAATCTGCCGTTGGCACGCTAAGATCAATCGCGTGCACGTCGAGCGTTGCCCCCATCGCCTTGCACAGTTGATTGATCGCCGCGCCGCCGGCGCGGAAATTCGCGACCATCTGGGCTGTAACCTCTGCAGGAAAGGCCGAAACACCGCGGGCACATACCCCGTGGTTTCCCGCAAAAATGGCAACTTGCGGAGAGCTGACCGTCGGCACCGCGGTGCCCTGCCAGGCCGCAACCCGGATCGCGATGTCTTCCAACTGGCCCAGAGCACCGGGTGGCTTTGTCAACTGGGCGTTACGGTCTTCGGCGGCGGCGCGCGCCTGCGCATCCTCCGCCGGGAGTGCGCGCAGAACCGCGCGGAAATCGTCAAGCGTATCAGGGGCGGGCGACGTCATGGGCAGGTCCGGTCGTTGATCTTCAAACGGCACCTGTTTAACGAGTTTGGCGGGGCTGTCACGCGACAGATGCCATGAAAGGAACTTCGCCGCATGCGCGCGCTTTTCACAGACCTTCTTGCCAGCCTGAGCTTGTTGAGCCGCTTGCCCGTGCCGGTCGATCACGCGCAAACGGGAACGCGCAGCGCACGGGCGGCGTGGGCGTGGCCGATGGCCGGAGCGGTGCTGGCAACACTTGCCGCTCTGCCCGGACTTGCCCTGGCCAGTCTGGGTGTCGCCACACCGCTGGCGGCCGGGATGAGCCTTGCAACACTGATAATGATCACAGGCGCCATGCACGAAGACGGATTGGCCGATACAGCGGACGGGCTGTGGGGCGGGTGGGATCCGGCCCGTCGGCTGGAGATCATGAAGGACAGCCGTGTTGGCGTTTACGGCGTCCTCGCCCTTGTTCTCGCAACCGGTTTGCGTTGGACCGCGCTGACCATATTGCTGTCGGGTGGCGCAGTCACCTTCATCACGAGCATGGTCGCGGCTGCGGCGGTGTCGCGCGCGGCAATGGCCGGCGTGATGAATGCCTTGCCGCACGCCCGTCCAGATGGGTTGTCGGCTCATGTCGGCACGGTGCCTGTCAGCGCGGCGCGCGGCGCGCTCCTTCTGGCAGGGTTCATCGCGCTCTGCACTGGCCTGCCTGCCGGGCTTGCGGCTGCACTGGCTGTGCTGCTGGTGAGCCTGGGCGTTGCACGCATCGCCAAGGCAAAGATAGGAGGCCAGACCGGCGACATTCTGGGCGCCGTCCAGCAAAGCGCCGAAATCACCGCCCTGATCGCTTTGGCGACTGTCCTGACATGAAAAAAGCCGCTCCCCCGTGGGAAGCGGCCTTTCTAGGATCTGGTGCGGATCAGGCCGCGCGGGAGATCAGAACGTCGTCGATCTTTTTCTGCGCGTCGCCTTCTTCGGAGCCACCGACAGCCGCAATTTCGCGGGTCAGCCGCTCAAGCGCAGCTTCATAGAGCTGCCGCTCGGAATAGCTCTGCTCGCGCTGGTCGTCGTTGCGGTGCAGGTCGCGCACGACCTCGGCAATGGCGATCAGATCACCGGAATTGATCTTCTGTTCGTATTCCTGTGCGCGGCGGGACCACATGGCACGCTTCACGCGGGCTTTGCCCTTGAGCACATCCATCGCCTTGGACACGACGTCCGGGCTGGACAGCGTGCGCATACCGACTTCGGTTGCCTTATTGGTTGGCACCCGCAGGGTCATCTTGTCTTTTTCGAAGGAGATGACGAACAGCTCAAGCGCAATTCCGGCGATTTCCTGCTCCTCGATCGAGACGATCTGGCCAACACCATGGGCCGGATAGACCACGTATTCGTTGGGGCGGAACTCGTTGGATTTGGTCGCTTTGCTCATGCAGCTTTCTCCATTTAGGGGACAGACAGTCCAAACGCCGCAAGGAACGGCGCGCGAAGCAGTTTCTCTGACTGTAGCGCTAAAAAAAACGCGTCAGAACTAAGCTGAGGCGCTTGGATGGATTGTCTCTCCACGTCATTTGTAACGAGAGTATATCAAAAAAAAGGCGGTTTGAGAAGCGATTCGCCCGATTCAAAGCGTAAGCCTTCCGAGCATCACACTTTTTCGGACCGTCACACGCGGTTGCGGGCGGGTTTAGCCGCCCTCGCCCGGAGCTTCGGAGAAATACTTCTCCATCTTTCCCGGCTCTCCATCGCGCTCTTCCGCGTCAGGCAACTGGTCTTTCTTGGTGATGATGACCGGCCAGGCTTCGGAATACTTGCGATTGAACTCGACCCACTTCTCCATGTCCGGTTCCGTGTCAGGCCGAATGGCGTCTGCCGGACATTCCGGCTCACACACACCACAGTCGATGCATTCGTCGGGATGGATGACAAGCATGTTCTCACCTTCGTAAAAACAATCGACCGGGCACACTTCGACACAGTCGGTGTACTTACAGGCGATGCAATTGTCGGTGACCACATACGTCATGGCGAACTGTTCCCTTGATGCTGCGATTGCATCTACGCGCGGACGTGGGATCATTCAAGCGGGGTGGCGCGGGTTTTGTCCAAAGCGCGACGATCTTTCTTGGTCGGACGCTTCCCGACTCGCTCCGTCGTCTGCGACCCCGAGGGCGCGGACGGGGGCGCTACGTCTGTATAAAGCGCTTGTGCCTCCGGGGCGGGGCCGCGCCGCTTGCCCGGCGCCTCGATACGAATGACACGAATCTCGCGCCCTTGCGCAAAAGTCAGAACATCCCCGGTCGCCACCGGCGCCGCAGGCTTGGCGACACGTGTTCCGTTCACACGTACGCCCCCTGCGGACACAGTCTTGGCCGCCAGGCTGCGCGTTTTGAAGAAGCGCGCAAACCAGAGCCATTTATCGAGCCGTTGGCGCGTATCCTCGGTCAATCAGGATTTATCCTTGAGCCCCATCAGCGCCGCCGCAAACGGGTTGTCGGGGTCGATCCGATCCTTCTTGCGATCGGGCCGCGCCTGATAGGTCTTGGGGCCCTTGTCGCGCGCGTCGCGATTGCCACCCTTGCGGCCTTTGCCTTGGGGCTTGCCGCCGGGTTTTCCCTGCGCCTTGCCTTGCGGACGCTTGCCGCGCTGTGCACCGCCCTCGCGGCGGGGCTTCGGCGCCCAGCGGAAAGTATAAAATACCTCAACCTCCGCCGCAGGATCCGCATCGGGTGCGGGCGCATCGGACTGCGATGGCACTTCGACCGGAGGCTCGGCGGGCGTCTCGGTCGGGGGCTCGACCGGCATTTCCTGCGGCGGTGTCTCAGGCGTTTCACTTGGTGTTTCCGCAGGAGCTTCTGACGGAGGATCAGCAGGCACTTCTGCTGGCGTCTCCGGATCGCCGGCAGCGCTGGCGGGCACGGCAGGTTTGACCTTTGGCCGCTCACCGCGTTCGCCGGCATAGCCGAGCCCCTGCATCAGGTCCACGAACTGTTCCAGCGTCATGCCGGTGATCGACAGCATGTCTGCCGTCGCCTCGAACCCGCTACGGGTGTCCTGGGCGCGCAGCATATCCGCCAGTCGCTCCAGCATGTCGATCCGGATTGCGCGGGTTCCTGCCGCACGATAGCCCGACGCTGTGTAGACATCCTGCCCGATCCCCTCGATCACCGGAATGGTGACGAGGCCGGGCGGAGGTGATTCAGGGAACACATCCTTGCCCTGGTAAAGCGAGGACAGAACCAACCGCAGACGGGTTGGGGCGGGCTTCAAGAGCAGGGGCAGAAAGATCGTGAACTGTCCGAACCGCACGCCGTGCTTCCGCAGCAATCCGCGTGCGTCCTGATCCAGCGCCTTGACGTCCTGCGCGACAGCCCCGCGCGGGATAACCCCCAGCGCCTCCACCAGTTGGTAGGCAAAACCGCGTGTCAGGCCGGTCAGGCTTTCGTCGCGGCTCATGGCCAGCAGCGGTTCGAACAGGGCGGCGACCTTTCGGTCAATGAAGTGCTGCAACCGGCGTTCGACCTTCTGCGCCACGTCCGCGCCCGCCTCGTCATCGACAAACGCCTGCACACCGGGTTTCATCGGGTCGGCCCCCTTGACCAGCTTGCCGACAGCCTGATCACCCCACATCAACCCACCCTGTTCGGTGAAATCGATCTCGGTATCGGGCGCATTGTAGAACCGGTCGGCGCGCAGGTGAAATTCCGGCGCAAGCGCTGCGAGCGATGCCGCGCGGACTGTCTTGGCTTCTTCCGGTGTCGTGGTCTTGTCCTGGCGAAAGCGGAACCCTTCTAGACGGCCGATCATCTCCCCTTCGACCGTCACTTCACCCTTGTCGTTCACGTCAGCCACCAGGCTCTCCTTCTGTTTCAACCGGCGCAAAAGAACAGAGGTGCGCCGGTCGACAAATCGTTGTGTCAGGCGCTCGTGCAGAGCGTCCGACAAGCGGTCTTCTATAGCGCGGGTTTCGCCACGCCAATGCGTTTCATTCTGAACCCACCCCGAGCGCTGCGCGCAATAGGTCCACGTACGGATATAGGCCAAGCGTTTCGACAATGTGTCAATGTCGCCATCTGTCCGGTCAATGCGCGCAACCTGACGGGCGAACCACGGCTCCGGCACCTGCCCCTCGTCATGGATAAACCCGAACATCCGCTCCAGCAGGCCCGCGTGCTCCTCGGCCGAGATGCCACGAAAATCCGGAACCCGGCAGATATCCCACAGAAGCATCACATCGCGCGCATCCGAAAGCCGCGCAGCCACCTCTGCCTGCGCCGAAAGGCGCTTGAGCGCGGCCAGATCGTCGGCCTCACGGGCCCGGGCCAGCCAGTCATCCTGCGGCGCGGCCTCCAGCGAGGCGATGAGACGGTCTATGCGCGAGAACTGCAATTCATGATTGCGCCACTGCAACTTACGGATCGGGGTGAACCGGGATTGCTCGATCGCGTCGACCACTTCGTCGTCCAGAACGGGGGCCTCCCCGGTCACGCCGAACGTGCCGGGTGTCATGTAGCGCCCGGCCCGGCCCGCGATCTGGGCCAACTCGTTCGGCGCCAGTGGGCGCATACGTCGACCATCAAACTTGGTGGTCGCAGAAAACGCGACATGGTTGACGTCGAGGTTCAGTCCCATCCCGATCGCATCCGTTGCGACCAGAAAATCCACATCGCCGTTCTGATAGAGATCCACTTGCGCATTGCGCGTGCGCGGGCTGAGCGCCCCCATTACAACCGCACAGCCACCCTTTTGGCGGCGGATCAGTTCCGCCATGGCGTAAACCGAATCAACCGAGAACCCGACAATGGCCGACCGTGGCTTCATCCGGCTGATCTTTTTCGCCCCAGTATAGGACAGGTCCGAGAACCGCTCGCGCCGCATGAATTGCGCCCGAGGGACAAGCGCGGCTATGGCCGGACGCATGGTTTCGGCCCCCAGAAACAGGGTCTCGTGCAGCCCGCGCGCGCGCAGCAGCCGGTTGGTGAAGACATGGCCGCGCTCGGGATCGGCGCATAGCTGGATCTCGTCAATCGCAACGAAATCGGCGCCGATTTCCTGTGGCATCGCCTCCACGGTGCAGACCCAGTACTGCACGCGCTCGGGCACGATCCGCTCTTCCCCGGTCACAAGTGCAACCACTGACGGCCCACGCAGCGCGACGATGCGGTCGTACACCTCGCGCGCCAGCAGACGCAGAGGCAACCCGATAACGCCCGTTCGATGCGCCAGCATCCGTTCGATCGCGTAATGGGTTTTGCCTGTGTTCGTCGGGCCGAGGACCGCCGCAATCCGGCCTGCGTCTCGCATCATCCACCGCCTCGAAGGGCGCGCTGTTTACAGCGCTTCGCCCTCCTGCTCCTGTTCCAACCGCTCTACCGCCTCGTTTATATTGGGTCGGTGGGGATGTATAGCTTGCGCGGCGCGGTAAGCCTCCAGCGCGAATTCGGAATAACCCAGCTCGTCCATCATGAGCCCCAATCCGGACAGGGCCCCGAAATGCTTGGGGTTCAGCGATAGCGCGATGCGGATATCCTGGATCGAGGGACCATACATATCCGCGAGGTAATAGGCCGTCGCGCGGGCGTTCCAGCCTTCGGCAAACTCGGGCGCGTGATCGGTCAGCGCTGTCAGATGCTCGATCGCGACATCGTAGTCTTCGGCCTCCATCGCGTCGCGCCCGCGGGTCAGCAAAAGGTCGATCGAGGGCGACCCGGATCGCGACCATGCTTCGTAGATGCGCTGTTCCACTGCCTCCCAGTTCGACAGGTCGGGGTCGGACAACCGCTCCAGCAACTCGTCGACCTCGGCGCTTTGGGCAAAAGCACCCGACGTCACAATCAGAAGTGCCGCAAAGGCAGCGTTGAGGCGTTGTATATTCTTGAGCAACATGGGCAGGATGGTAACGCAAGCGTCGGAAAAAGCGAGACCCGGCGCATCACATTAAGGGAGACGGGTGTGAGCACCGTGATTGACAAGGCCGTAGAGGTCCTGAGCGAAAAGATGTCCGGCGGTTTCGATGGAACGGTCAAGTTCGTGATCGAGGACGAAGGCGCGATAATGATCGACAGTGACGGTGTGCGCGCCGGCGATGAAGAGGCCGAATGCACCCTGACCGCGAGCGCGGACACGTTTCAGGGCATCATGTCCGGGGAGGTCAATCCGACAGCTGCGTTCATGAGCGGGCAGCTCAAGCTGGATGGCGATATGGGCACCGCCATGAAGCTCGGCGCGGTTCTGAGCTGAGGCCTCTCCCGCGTGCTGCCCTCCGCCCCCTACCGTCATGATCTGGCCGAGGGGCCGGAGCCTGCACGTGCGGTCTGGGTCGACACAAGCGATGGGTTGCGGCTGCGCGTGGGGTTTTTCGAGACCGGCAACCGCGGCACCGTCCTGATCTTTCCCGGTCGGACCGAAGCGGTCGAAAAATACGGGCGTCTCGCCATACACTTCGCCGGGATGGGGTATTCCAGCGTCGCGATCGACTGGCGCGGTCAGGGATTTGCCGACCGCATCCTCGCCAACCCGCTGATCGGCCATGTCGATCATTTTCACGACTACCAGCATGATGTGGAGGCGGTGGTCGCCGCCGTCCGCGCAGCCGGGATGCCGACACCCTACTACCTTCTTGCGCATTCGATGGGGGGCGCAATCGGCCTTCGGGCCTTGTTGCGCGGTCTTGATGTGCGGGCAGCCGTGTTTACCGGGCCGATGTGGGGCGTGAACCTGCCGATCTGGGCACGCCCGGTGGCCGGACTGATCGGGTCGGGCGCGCGGGTTCTGAACCTGCATGACCGCCTTGCGCCCACGACCGGGGCCAAGCCGTACATTCTGGCCACCCCTTTCGAAGAAAACCTTCTGACCCGTGCACGCGATGGGCTGGACTACATGGTGCGGCAGGTGCGCGAGGAACCCAGGATTGCGCTGGCCGGCCCAAGCATCGGCTGGGTCCACGCCGCCTACAGGGAAGCCCGGGATCTGGCGCGACAGGCCAGTCCCGATCTGCCGTGCCTGACGATCATGGGCGAGAATGAACGCGTGGTTCGCCAGGATGCCATTCGCGACCGGATCAAGGCGTGGGCCGGTGCCGAACTGATTGAAGTTCCGGAGGGCGAGCACGAGGTTCTGATGGAAGGCCCTGAAAAACTCGAGCCGCTTCTCAATCGCATGGAAGACTTCTTTGATCAGCACAGCCCGCCGGTGCGCGCGCGTCGATAAGCGGTGGGGGATGGTACCACCTCCCCGGCTCGAACGGGGGACCTCCTGATCCACAATCAGGCGCTCTAACCAACTGAGCTAAGGCGGCACGCTGCGGGGGTTTATCGTCGGCCCATGCCAAATGCAAGAGACGCCTCGACCCCACCCATGAACTTTTTACGCCTTAAACCGCGCGCCGCCAAGCCTGTTCCACAAGGCTTTGCCCGAAATTCTCAACCGCACGCGCCTCGGTCAATTCGAACCCGGCCTTGGCATAGAGCCTGCCAGCCGCAGCGTGGCGATCATAGGTCCGAACCAGCATCTGATGCATGCCTGCCGCTCGCGCGTGCTGCAAGGCCGCCTCCAGCATGGCGCGCCCAAGCCCGGTGCCACGTTGCGCGGGCTCAAGCCAGAACAGGCGAATTTGCGCAATGTGCTTCTCCGGTCCTCGGGTGCAAAAAAGGCTTCCGACCGACTTGGACGCCACAACCGGAATGAAGGCGCGCTCGGACTTCGGATCACGCCCGTCAAAGAAATCGTTCAGCGCACGCTCGACCACGCCGGCAAAGCTGCCATCGAACCCGGCCTCTGCGCGGTAGAGGGCATCGTGACGTGCGACCAGCCAGGGTATGTCAGCGCGCGTTGCATCGCGGAAAATGTGGTCTTGCATGACCGCATCAGCACGAAGCCCGGCCCGCAAGTCAACCACAGCGCCGCTTGCGTCCCATTGCGGGGCGTTTTAAATGCCTGCGCCAGCCGAGGAGTCCCTGATGAGCATCAACAAAGAAAGCGACGTCGCCGCAAACCTGCAGATCGGCCCGACCTCTCTGGGGATGGTGCGAATCTATATCGAGGCTGAGGGCATCGACCTGCCGCTCGATTTCGATCCGGACGAAGCGGAAGAGATCGCCGAAGAGATCAAGGCTGCCGCCGCCCGCGCACGTAAGGTCAAGTAAACGCCTGAAAAACCGCACGCACCGCGCGCATTCAGGTCGCACAACATGTTACCATATAGACACGTGACTATTTATTCACGTATAGTCTTCGTATGGATGCGATTTTCAAAGCCCTCAATGATCCAACCCGACGCGCCCTTCTGGACAGCCTGCGCCAGAAGGACGGTCAGTCGCTGCAAGAACTCGAAGACACGGTCGAGATGACACGCTTCGGCGTGATGAAGCATCTCAAGCTGCTCGAAGAGGCCGGCCTTGTCGTGCCGGTGAAGAAGGGGCGGTTCAAGTATCATTACCTGAACGCCGTCCCCTTGCAGGAAGTCATCGACCGCTGGATCGATCCGTTTCTCGCCAAACCCGCCGCACGCGGTGTTTTGAATTTGAAAAGCAAACTTGAAGGACCTCGCAAGATGCTCGATTTCGCCTCAACCAAACCGGACTTCGTGTCCCAGACTTTCATTCTGTGCACGCAGGACGCCCTGTGGCACGCTCTCGTCGATCAGGACGAAGCCACGAAGTTCCACTTCCTTGCCACCGCCGCCGAAGGATCGCTCGGAGCAGAGGGCGCGACCATGTCCTACACCGGACCGAGCGGCAATTTGATGCTGAACATGCATGTCGAGCGGATCACACCCAAATCGGAAATCGTGATGACTTTCGCCCCATTCTTCAGCGGGTCCGAAGAGCCGACCTCCACCTGCCGGTACCTGGTTAGCGCCGAAGCGGATCAATGCTGTCTCACGATCGAGCATTACAACATCCCGCCGGGCCACGAGAATGTCGCCAATGGCTGGTCGCGCATCGCTGCGGGATTGAAATCGTACCTGGAAACGGGCAAGCCGGCACGCTTCCCTATGCCGATGCCCGCCTCCGCTTGACCAGCTAGGCGCTACCCGCCCAGTTCAGACCGGTGCGCATTGTGTTTGGAAACTCCGCTTTTTGTCGTAACGTCGACGCTGCAACCTGGGGAGGAATGAATGCGCACCTGTTTTTCTGCGGTCCTTGCGACGATATTGGCGGTTGGTCTCAGTAGCGTGCACGCGCAAGAGGCCGCAGCCCCCGTGGACGCGCCCGCCCCAGAGGCCGCAGCAGAAGACGCCGCGTTGCTGACGCAAGCGGAGTTGGAAACGCTCATGGCCCCGGTCGCGCTGTATCCCGATACATTGCTGATCCAGATCCTCGTCGCGGCGACCTACCCGCTCGATATCGTCAAGGCTGACCGGTTCGTCACGGCAAATGCCGAAAGCGACCCGGACACGCTGCAAACCTCTCTTGAAGCCGAAGGATGGGATCCCAGCGTCACCGTGCTCGCAACCGCATTTCCCGATGTTCTGGCTGATATGGCTGTGCACGTTGAATGGACCGATGCCGTCGGAACCGCGATGCTTGCGCAAAGCGAGGATGTCTTGAACGCAGTTCAGGTCTTGCGGAACCAGGCAATCGAAACCGGAGCCCTGATAAGCGGCGAAGCGCAGACGGTCGAGACCGACGCCGAAGACAATGTCGTGATCACGCCCGCCGACCCTGAGGTGGTCTACGTTCCGCAATACGACCCTGCCGTCGTATACGACAATTCCCTGTCCGATGCGCTTGTCACCAGTGCGCTGGTCTTCACGTCGTTCGTTGTGATCGACGCGATTTTCGATGACGACGATGACTGGAACAACTACTGGGGCTGCCGCAATTGTGGCGGCTGGGGTGGAGGCCCGATCTATCGAAATCCCGATATCGACATCGATGTCGATGGAAATGTGAACATCGGCAATCGCGTGGATCTCGGCGACAGGACAAGTGTCGGCGACATCGGATGGAAACCTGATCCCTCGCGCGAGAAAGACGCCCGAGACAAGATTGCCGCGCGACGTGGCGATACGGGCGCAACGCAACTCCCGATAGACAAACCTTCAAGTCGCCCTGCCGCCTCGCGCGGCGACGCCCTGCGCAATGATCTGGCGGCACGCTCGGGGGCAGCCGATATAAGCCGGCCCACCAACCGGGCCTCCCTGCCCCAGATCGACCGCCCATCCGGCGGGTCAGCCGGACGCCTGCCACAGGTTGAGCGCCCCTCGACCCGGCCGAGTGCGGACAAGGCTGCCGCAATCAAGAAAACCGCGAACCGGCCTGCCGCCGCCGAGAAACCCGCGGTCAAGAAACCCGCAACCAAAAAGGTCGCTGCAAAAAAGAAAGTCGCTCCGCAAAAGTCCGCGATCAAGCAGCGTGGCGGATCGAACAAGGCGCGGGCCGCCGCCAATCGAGGCAAGGCCGGCAAACTGAAAGCGCGGAGGTAACACCATGGTCCGGAAAACTGTCCTTGCCTGTCTGCTCGGCGCGGTGGCATCGCCCGCCGCTTGGGCCGACCCTGCAACCTACGCCACACCACAAGAGGCGTTGGAGGCGTTCGCCGCGGCGCTGGTGGCCCCCGGAACCGACGCACTGCTTGAGGTGTTTGGGCCAGACGCTGCGGACGTTCTATCGACGGGGAATCCCGTCGAAGACCGGCTGAACCGGACAGGGATCATTGCACTGGTCGCTGAAGGCTACCGAATGATCCCGGAAGCCGATGGCGCGGTAACACTTGCGCTCGGGGCGGATGGCTGGCCGTTCCCGATCCCGGTCGCACGCGGCGAAGCCGGATGGAGCTTTGACATAGACGCAGGCCGGCTTGAAATCGAGGCGCGCGAGATTGGTCATAATGAACTGGATGTCATCGCGTTGATGGATGCGTATGTCGACGTACAGGCCGCATTCAGGCTCACCGATCATGATGGCGACGGTGTGATGGAATTCGCGGGCAGTATCATCTCATCCGAAGAAGCGCGTGATGGGTTGTTCTGGCCCGGCCCCGGAAGCCCGCTTGGCGCGCTCTTCGCCCGTGCGGCGCTGTCGGGCTACAGCGACGGCGAAACCGACCACGCACCGGACCCCTTCTCCGGGTATTACTTTCGCATTCTGGACGCCCAGGGCCCGAACGCCCCGGGTGGTGCACTGGATTATCGGGTCGGTGGAAACATGGTCGCCGGGCATGCCCTGCTGGCGGTGCCCGCGACATATGCCGAAACCGGTGTGCACAGCTTCATGGTGTCGGAAAATGGCGTCATCCTCGAAGCCGATCTGGGTGAAGACAGCCTGACAATCGCCGACGCAATTACCGTCTATGACCCCGGCCCGGAGTGGAGTCCGGTCGATTGACCTTGCGCGCACCGGGGGGTCCCCACGCGAACGTGCGTGGTGCCCGCGCGGCTTTCGGGTTAAGGTTATCTCAACGGAGTAAATCGTGACCCGACCCTTGGCCTTCCCAATGCTGCGTACCGCAATGCTGACCATAGTCCTTGTGGCGGGCCTCGGTTCGGTGGCATTTGCCGAGCCGGTGGCCGCGAATACGCCTGGCAAGTCCGTCAAGCTTTCCAAAACACTGACCGCAAGGTTCGTGACGCAGAGCACGATCCCCTCGACCCAGGCTGCCACCAATGTCGTCATGGGCCGACTACCGCAGGTGGAGTCATCGCAAGCGGACCCGTTTGCGCAGTCCGCCGATGCGGCCGGCAATGCACTCGTCGTGGTTGCCACTTCGCCCAAGCCAAAGGCGCAAAAGACGTCCCACAAGAAGCGCTACAAGAAACGCACCAAACGCGTCTATTCTTCCAGCGGGTATCGTCACACCCATCGCCGCACGCCTCGACATGCCAGCAGTTGGCACATCAATCCGCGCCGGGGCGGCACCTTCAGCGGCCACTGAACGGGCGCTTGCGTCACAGTTGCCGCCGATCGCACACCCGATATTGACACCCGACGCGTGACGCGCGATGCCACCTGCACTTCATCACCCGCAACCGGGCGCTTCGTAGGCGCCAAACCGACGAGGAGAGCCTGACATGGCCGACATTTCCCTCACCTTTCCTGATGGCAACGCACGGTCCTTCGCAGCCGGTATCACCCCTGCCGAAGTGGCCGCTGGCATTTCCAACTCGCTCGCCAAGAAAGCGATCTCCGCGACCGTGAACGGCGCGCATTGGGATCTGCAATGGCCAATCGAAGAAGACGCCTCCATCGCGATCCACACACTGAAAGATGACGCGCAGGCGCTGGAGCTGATCCGGCACGATTGCGCGCACATCATGGCGCGTGCGGTCCAGGCGATCTGGCCGGATGTGAAAGTGACCATTGGCCCGGTGATCGAGCACGGGTTCTATTACGACTTCGACCGTGCAGAGCCATTCACGCCCGAGGATCTCGGCCAGATCGAGGCCAAGATGAAGGAGATCATCAACGCCCGGGATGCTGTGCGTACCGAGGTGTGGGAGCGCCCCCGCGCCATCGCCCATTACGAAGCGAATGGCGAGCCCTACAAGGTCGAGTTGATCGAGGCGATCCCCGGCGACGAACCGCTCCGCATGTACTGGCACGGCGACTGGCAGGACCTTTGCCGCGGTCCGCATTTGCAGCACACCGGTCAGGTTCCGGCAGACGCGTTCAAGTTGATGAACGTGGCCGGCGCGTACTGGCGCGGCGACAGCAGCCGATCAATGTTGCAGCGCATCTACGGCGTCGCGTTCAAGAACCGCGAAGACCTGCGCAAGCATCTGAACATGCTGGAGGAAGCCGCCAAACGCGATCACCGCAAACTGGGCCGCGAGATGAACCTGTTCCACATGCAGGAAGAGGCCCCCGGGCAGGTTTTCTGGCATCCCAACGGATGGACCGTTTACACCGCGTTGCAGGACTACATGCGCCGAAAACAGCGCGCCGGTGGATACCAGGAAATCAACACACCGCAGGTCGTCGACCGGAAGTTGTGGGAAGCCTCTGGCCATTGGGAAAAATACCAGCATCACATGTTCTTGGTCGAGGTCGACGAAAGCCGGGATGGCGAAAACGATGACGCAGGCGCGCGCAACCGTGAACAGACCCGCATCAACGCCCTCAAGCCGATGAACTGCCCCTGCCATGTGCAGGTGTTCAACCAGGGGCTCAAGAGCTACAGGGATCTTCCTCTGCGGCTGGCGGAATTCGGGTCCTGCGCGCGTTTCGAACCCTCCGGAGCGCTGCACGGGATCATGCGTGTGCGCGGCTTCACGCAAGACGATGCGCACATATTCTGCACCGAAGAACAAATTCAGCAAGAATGCGCCCGCTTCATCGATTTTCTCGCCGACATCTACCGCGAACTGGGCTTTCCGGAGTTTGAGATCAAGTTTGCCACGCGCCCGGAAAAGCGGGTCGGCACGGACGAAAGCTGGGACTATGTGGAAGGCGCGCTTGAGAATGCCATCAAGGCCGTTGGCCGCAACTACACGCTGGAGCCGGGCGACGGCGCCTTTTATGGTCCCAAGCTCGATTTCTACCTGACCGACGCGATTGGCCGGGTCTGGCAATGTGGCACCTTCCAGGTCGACCCGAACCTGCCGGAGCGGTTGGACGCCAGCTACATCGCCGCGGATGGGGCGAAGCACCGCCCGTACATGCTGCACCGCGCATGCCTTGGATCATTCGAGAGGTTCATCGGAATCCTGATCGAAAACTGGGAAGGCAAACTGCCCTTGTGGTTGGCCCCGCGGCAGGTGGTGGTGGCTTCGATCGTATCGGAAGCCGACGACTACGTGCAGGAGACGGTGGCGGCGCTGCAAAAGGCCGGGCTGCGGGCCGAGGCAGACACGCGCAATGAAAAGATCAACTACAAGGTGCGCGAACACTCGCTTGGCAAGGTGCCCTACATCCTCGCGGTCGGCCGCAAAGAGGTCGAAGACAAAACTGTTACCGTGCGCAAGCTGGGTGAGAAACAGACACAGGTCGTTGCTCTGGAGGACTTGATCGCGGATCTTGCGCACCAGGCGACGCCGCCGGACCTGCGCGCGGACTGAAACGCCAGTTCTGATCTGAAACAATTGAGAACGCGGGGGTGACTCCGCGTTTTTCATGTTTCCATCATGTTTCAGCTGCGGCGCAGCATCTCGCAGAACTCGCACGCAAACGGCAAGATTCCTCCCAAAGCCCCACGCAAGCGTGAGAAATACCGGGTACGTGCCGAAAGTTCTGTAACATTGTTTCGCTAAGCGCACACACGCGTGACCCACGCGGCCGTGAGTGGCGAGCGGCCCGCCGCTTGTCTTACATTCAGCCCATCGCAACACAGCGTGCCCCGAACCCCTCGGGGCGGAAATTACCAACCAAAGGATGCAAACCATGTCGAAATCCATCACTGCTTTCGCTCTCGCCGGTGCTGTCGCCGCCGCAATCTCCGGCCACGCAACGACTGCCGCGGCGCAAGCACAGGAAAAGTGCTTTGGCGTGAGCCTTGCTGGCGAAAACGATTGCGCGGCTGGCCCGGGCACGACCTGTGCCGGAACCTCGACCGTCGACTATCAGGGCAACGCTTGGACCCTTGTCCCGGCGGGCACCTGCGAAACAATGGAACTGCCCGGCGACCGCATGGGCTCGCTCGAAGAACTGGACCGCGACCTGCCGGCATAACGCATTCCGGCGCACACCGCCCGGGCCTGCGCGTGTCGCGGGTCCGGGCCCCTGCCTACGTCTGAGAACGAATTTGCCATGCTTGACCAAGCCGCCCTTTCCGCCCTGCCCGCACGTCCCGGCGTAGGTTACAAGGCCCAGCATTTTCGCGACATCACCACCAACCCCGGCCCGGTTGCCTGGCTGGAAATCCACGCAGAGAATTACATGGGGGCCGGTGGCCGCCCGATCGCACAACTTCGCGCGCTTGCCGAACGGTTTCCAATCTCCGTCCACGGGGTCGGCCTGTCCATCGGCGGCGAGGCCCCGCTCGACCAAGACCACCTCGACCGCCTGAAGCATCTCGTCGGCTGGCTGAACCCGGCCAGTTTTTCTGAGCACCTTGCCTGGTCGACGCATGATGTCGGGTTTCTGAATGATCTGCTGCCGCTGCCCTACACCGAAACCACTCTGGCCCGTGTCGCGTCCCATATCGATCAGGTTCAGGACGTGCTTGGCCGCCGGATGCTGCTTGAAAACCCGTCAACCTACGTGGCTTTCACCGAAACCGAGATGTCCGAGATTGCGTTTCTGACGGAGCTTGCCGCGCGCACCGGCTGCGGGCTGCTGCTCGATGTGAACAATGTGTTTGTCTCCTGCACCAACCAGAAAATGGACCCGGTCGCGTATATCGATGCCTTCCCGGTCGCATCTGTGGGCGAAATCCACCTAGGCGGTCATGACGAGGATGCCGACGAATTCGGCGCGCCCTTGCTGATCGACAGCCACGGAACCGAGGTCATTGATCCTGTCTGGGCGCTCTACGAACACACGATCCGCCGCGCCGGACCAAAACCGACCCTGATCGAATGGGACACGGATGTGCCGGACTGGCCCGTTCTGGCCGCCGAAGCCGCCCGCGCCGACGCAGTATTGGCAGAGCTGGTTCAATGAGCCAAAGCCTGTTCACCACCGCGCTGTTACAGCCCGATGCGCCGGTACCTGCGGGCATTGTTGACCCCGATGGCCGCGTGTCCGTCAAACGGTTCAACGTCTATCGCAACAATGTGGTGGCCTCCCTGACCGACGCACTCGCACAGGCCTTCCCGGCGGTTGCCAGTCTCGTCGGGGATCAGTTTTTCGGCGCCATGGCACAGGTCTATTTGCGGAAGCACCCGCCCAAGACGCCGGTGATGGCGCAATACGGCGCGGCGTTTCCCGCGTTTCTCGAATCCTTCGAGCCGGTTGCGCATCTTGGCTATCTGCCAGATGTCGCGCGCTTGGAAATCCTGATCCGCGAAAGCTATCACGCGGCCGATCATACCCCACTGGATCCCAACGTTTTGGGCAAGATCCCCCCCGAGGACCTCGGCGCACTGCCCCTGCCGCTTGCGCCATCCGCACGCCTGATGGCATCGCGGTGGCCTGTTGCCGCGATCTGGACGCGGACGCTGACCGCCGCTGCCACGCACCTGCCCGACGCAGGCCAGGACATTGTGGTGGCACGCGCTGAATACGATCCGGCACCGGTGGTGTTGCCGACCGGGGCCCATTCCTTTTTCACAGCTCTCGCCGAGGGCCGGTCGCTGGCGGATGCCACGGCTGCGGCCAAAACCGTGTACCCGTCGTTCGACCCAACCGAGGCATTGCAGCTTGCCTTTGCACATCGCCTCTTTACAGCCCCTTCCCCGGAGACCTCCCCATGATTGCCCTTTACTACCGCCTGACCGACCTGCTTGAACGCCTCGGTGACTGGTTGATGCCAACCCTAGCCCGGCTCGTTTTTGCCGGTGTTCTCTTCACATACTACTGGAATTCCGCCACGACGAAGCTCGGCGACGGCTTTTTCGGACTGTTCAATCCATCCTTCGGTGCCTATGCGCAAATCTTTCCAAAGACGATGGAGGCGTTGGGCTACGACGCATCCCTTCTGGGTTTCCACCATTGGGCGATCGTTGTGTCCGGCACCATCGCGGAATTCGTGCTGCCGGTGCTGATCGTTATTGGCCTTGCGACCCGTCCCGCCGCGCTTGCCATGATCGGTTTTGTCGTCGTCCAGAGCCTTGTTGATATCAACGGTCACGGATTGGCTGCCGCAGATATCGGCACATGGTTCGACAAGAACCCATCCGCGCTGATCGTCGACCAGCGCGCCTTCTGGGTGTTCACTTTGGGATACCTCGTGCTCCGCGGGGCTGGCCCGATCTCTGTCGACGCGATTGTCCGTCAGAGCAGCCGCGCCTTCACATCCGAGCCCCAGCCAAGATAAAGCGCGCCTGTCGCGTCCTCGATGACGGGACGCTTCATGACAGTCGGATGCCGTTCAAGCAGTTGCTTGGGCGGCATTTCGCGTTCCGCCTCTGTCAGTCCACGCCATGTGGTCGATCTGCGATTGACCAGCGCCTCTCCGAACGCAGCCAGGAACTGGTCGATCTGATCCGGGTTCAACGGCTCCGCGCGGATGTCCTGCATGGCGGCATTTAACCCCTTTGCTGCCTTGCGGCAGGTGTCGCAGGTCTTCAGTCCGTAGATGCGCATTTTTTCCTCATACCTGTATGCCAGCGGGCCCAAGCCTGCGTTTGTGCGGTTGTCACAGTTTTTTTTCTGGACTTGGCCCGACCGCGACCCAACCTTTTTGGTGTGATACAAGACTTCTGACGTCCGCCCAACCCTCGGGCTCCCGGTGACTGCGTGGAAGGCCTCGTTC
The DNA here is from genome assembly GCF_049800835.1 of Tropicimonas sp. S265A. Taxonomy (NCBI): domain Bacteria; kingdom Pseudomonadati; phylum Pseudomonadota; class Alphaproteobacteria; order Rhodobacterales; family Roseobacteraceae; genus Tropicimonas; species Tropicimonas sp. S265A. The sequence continues at coordinate 438,897 of NZ_JBNAFU010000002.1, read as the reverse complement.
ACACGCAGGCCGCTTGCGCGGCAAAACATTATGAAAGGGAGACGCGGACATGCCTACCGGCACCGTGAAATGGTTCAATACAACCAAAGGCTACGGCTTTATTGCGCCTGACGAAGGCGGCAAGGACGTTTTTGTGCATATTTCGGCTGTGGAACGCGCCGGTCTCACCGGCCTCGCGGACAACACCAAGGTGACCTATGAATTGCGCGAGGGCCGCGACGGGCGGGCGTCGGCGGTCGAGCTTCAGGTCAACGGCTGATCCAACACCTGGCAAACGGCGCAAAAAACGCCCAGAGGGGTTCTCTGGGCGTTCTCTGTGAGTGGTCATATTGGCCGCGTAACAACCTCGCGGTCGTAGAGCTGAAACCTAAGTAACAGAAGCGTGACATCGGCTAACAGGGGCAATTCGGTGTCGTTGACGCTACGTCATGCGCACCAGGACGCTACGCGCCCCAGTCTGCGACAAACTCTCGCCATTCACCTTTGCTCATACCGGAGTTTTCCTGCGTGACGACTTCCCCGGCGAGGCGGCGACGCAAGCATTCCGCGCCTTTGGCGCTAACCTGAACGGCCCCCATGCGGTAATCTTCGAACGCCGCGTAGGCCGCAGGCACCCAGTCCTTGACCATCTCGCAAATCGCGTCGGCATAGACGCGGATTTCGTACTGCGCATGTGGGTCCGCGCGAAGGCGCAGAAAGTGGAACAGATTGTGAAGGTCAACCTTCCAGTACCACTGTGTGTAGATGTTGGCGGGCAAATTCATGCGGGCCAGTTCGCGCGCCAGTCCCTGCTGACCATCCTGGCTGAGCATCTCTTCGTAGTGATCGTAGGCCCGGGTACTATCGTCTTTGAGAATACGCAGCACGCGTTCAGCTTCCGCACCCTGTAGCACGTCGCCCCGACCCTGATTGTTGGTCGTGGATTGCGCTGCAAGATGCTCGGGGGCGGGTATATAGAACTCGCGGTCGAGGATCGAATACCGCGCGGAGTATTCATTGACGTTCGCGGTGCGGTGCCGGATCCACTGGCGCGCAACGAACACCGGCAGTTTCACGTGCAGTTTCAACTCACACATCTCAAACGGAGTGGAGTGCCAATGCCGCATCAGGTACCGGATCAACCCGCTGTCATCCCGAGCTTTCTTGGTACCGGCCCCGTAGCTGACCCGGGCCGCCTGAACGATCGCCGCGTCATCCCCCATATAGTCCACGACCCGGACAAACCCGTTGTCCAGTACCTTGCGCGGCAGATAAAGGTGTTTCTCCATTCCGGGTGAGACCGCGCGCAGCGTGGGCTGCGGATCCGCGCGGAGTTGGGCAATTTCATCCTCTGGCGAAGTAAGATTGGAAATGTCATTTGGCATTTGGGTCATCTCGGCCTCATTCACTTGCCGTCAACGGCGACTATATATGGTAGGCTAACCCAAGTTCCCCACCACAGGAAGTGGGCGATGCGCGATTGAGCGGAATTTTCTGTGGATAACGCAGGGATCACGCGCCCTGGCGGCGTTGCCCGCACAACGGCTATGGGCTACCTACGGTTTAACTGGGGCACTGCGCCATCGCGCTGATCCAATTCCAGTCGCCTATCGGTATGGCAACAGGTCGACCTGCGGGACACGCCGGTTTCAGACAAGCAGGGGGAACACATGGGCATTGAATACTATCACGTGATGCAGCGGGCCAAGGATCTGGACAAGACGATCAGGTTCTACGAGCTGCTCGGACTGACAGAACGACGCCGTTACGACAGTGAGGCGGGACGGTTCACGAACGTGTTCATGTCGCCCGACGGCACTGCGGAGGGCAATATTGAACTGACCTACAATTGGGACGAGGACCCCGGACTTCCCTCTGATGGTCGCCACTTTGGCCACATCGCCTTCATCGTCGATGATATCTACGGGCTCTGCCAACACCTGATGGACAATGGCGTGACCATCAATCGCCCCCCGCGCGATGGTCACATGGCCTTCGTCCGCTCCCCAGATAACATTTCGGTCGAATTGCTCCAGAAAGGCGACAGTCTGGCGCCACAGGAGCCCTGGCTTTCCATGGAGAATACAGGCCATTGGTGACCCGCCTGCCGTGACGACCGGCGCCGGTTCGCGCCCGGTGCCGCGCAGGCGCAACGCATCGATCCAGGGGGACACGACGGGCCGGTGTGACCCGTGAAGCGAGTCTAGCCGCGCGCCGCGACGGCACGATGCGCCGGGGTCCGGGCAGATTTGGGAAGTTTCAGTGAAAGTGTCACACGCCGTTTACGAGGCGGCACCAGACTTGTGCCGACGGCCCACAACACCGTTCCGAGCACGATGGCGCCCAACACGACCACGCCATGCGATTGCATAAATTGAACCATTGGAAAGCCCTTCCCAGTTCCTTCAATAAATATATCGGATCTGATCGCCCCAATAGCGTTCCACACGGCGAAGCATGGAATTGGCGATCTCTAGACCGTCTGCGTCAACAATGGACTTATTATGCAGACCTTGTGCGTGGCGCGCAAACAATTCTGAAACAGTTTCACGAACATGGCGGCCCTTTTCCGTCAGCCGTACCCGCACGGAGCGGCGGTCGATCTCGCACCGCTGGTGGTGCATGTAGCCCATATCGACCAATTTTTTAAGGTTGTATGACACGTTCGAGCCTTGATAGTACCCGCGCGACTTCAACTCGCCTGCGGTCACCTCATTCTCGCCGATATTGTACAAAAGCAACGCTTGCACGGCGTTGATCTCCAGCAATCCGACCCGCTCGAACTCGTCCTTGATCACGTCGAGCAGCAAACGGTGCAGACGTTCCACAAGTGCAAGCGAGTCCAGATAGCCAGACAAAATCCCGACATCAGGCTTCGCATCCAGGTTTGTCTGTACTGTCATGGGCGGCCTCCGCTGAGCTCGTTGTGCGGATGACCGTCGGCGATAAGTTAGAACAATCCGTTAATGCCGCCTGAAAAATACATCAAAAAACGTCAGCGCCCGGCGAGCTTTGCAATCAGGAGCGCGTGCGCCTCGGGTACCGGAGCTTGCCCGGACACCCATTGATAAAGGTCCTGATCGTTCTCTTTCAGAAGCCGATCGAACGCATCCAGATCCTCATCGCTCATTTCGGCCAGATGCGCATCCGCGTAACCGCCAAGGATCAGGTCCATCTCCTTGATGCCGCGCCGCCAAGAGCGGATCTTCAGTCGTTTGATGCGGGTCTCGCGCGGCTCGTCTTCCGGCACGCGGTCCAGATCAGCTTCTGACAATCTGTAGTCGGTCATTCCGGTTTCTCCATCGCGCTTCGCAGGCGTTTTTCCAGCAGGGCCATTTCGCCATTGATCCGCGACAGCTCCGCGCGCAGCATTCTCAGATCCGTGAGCACGTCAAATAACGGATCAGTTCCTCCCGTTCCAGCCCCGACCGGGCCCGCTTCGGGTGCACCGTCTTCCGAGGCGTCTCCCGACAGCAACCACCCGAGAGAGACATTCAACATCCCCGCCAGCATCTGCACACGGTTCGCGCGCGGTTCGGCAACGTCATTCTCCCACCCGCGCAGTGTCGCGATCTTGACCCCAAGCCGCCGCGACAGTTGCGACTGGCTCAGCCCCGCGGCCTCACGCGCGGTGGCAAGCCGATCTCCGAAGGTGGCAACATCATCAGAATACCAATTCACGTCCGCGCCCATCGGGTCGCTCCTTTTCCTATTCTGGCTTGATCGCAGCCGGAGCCGCGCCTAGAAGTTGTGCGCCGCAACTGCCAACCGGAGTGCCTTGAAATGTCCTTCCTGTCCACATCGCTCGCCCGGGTCAAACCGTCGCCCACGATTGCCGTGACCAACAAGGCGCGCGAACTCAAGGCAGCCGGCAAGGACGTGATCGGCCTGGGTGCGGGCGAGCCTGACTTTGACACGCCGGAAAACGTCAAGGCTGCCGCAAAAGCGGCGATTGATGCGGGCAAAACGAAGTATACCGCTGTCGATGGCATCCCCGAACTCAAGGAGGCGATCTGCGCCAAGTTCAAGCGTGACAACGGCTTGGATTACACGCCCGAGCAGGTCAGCGTCGGAACGGGTGGCAAGCAGATCCTGATTAACGCTTTGATGGCCACCCTGAACCCGGGCGACGAAGTGATCATCCCTGCGCCCTACTGGGTGAGCTATCCGGACATGGTGCTGTTGGCAGGTGGCGAACCTGTGATTGCCGAAGCCTCCATGCAGACCGGGTTCAAACTGACCGCGGACCAGCTTGAGGCAGCAATCACGCCCAAGACCAAATGGTTCATCTTCAATTCGCCGTCCAACCCGACCGGCGCAGGCTATACCCATGCCGAACTCAAGGAACTGACCGATGTCCTGCTGCGTCATCCGCATGTCTGGGTGATGACGGATGACATGTACGAGCACCTCGTTTACGGCGACTTCGAGTTTTGCACGCCTGCGCAAGTAGAGCCGAAACTGTATGACCGCACGCTGACCTGCAACGGCGTGTCCAAGGCCTATGCCATGACCGGATGGCGCATCGGCTACGCTGCCGGTCCGAAGGACTTGATCGCCGCGATGCGCAAGATCCAGTCGCAAAGCACGTCGAACCCCTGTTCGATCAGCCAGTGGGCCGCGGTCGAGGCGCTGAACGGCACACAGGACTACATCCCCACCAACAACGCGACCTTCCAGCGCCGCCGCGACATGGTGGTCGATATGCTGAACGCAGCCGAGGGGATCAGCTGCCCGATGCCCGAAGGCGCGTTCTACGTCTATCCGTCCATCGCCGGATGCATCGGCAAGACTTCGGCCGGGGGTGCCAAGATCAGCGATGACGAAGCCTTCGCCACAGCGCTGCTCGAAGAAAAAGGCGTCGCCGTGGTGTTCGGTGCGGCCTTCGGACTCAGCCCCAACTTCCGCGTCAGCTACGCCACATCGGACGAAGCCCTCAAGGAAGCCTGCACCCGGATCCAGGATTTCTGCGCATCGCTGAGCTGATCCGGTGTCCCTGTCGCTGCCCGACCTGTACTTCCGCATAAAGGAAAACGGCGCATCGGTGTTCCGCGTGGTGACTGACACCCGCCAGAACCGCATGGACCTGGTGCAGATCGCCAATGCCAACGTCCGTAACGGCGAGATCCGGCCGCAGGGCGGAGAGACGCCGACCGCCGAAGAAGAGGCTGAAATCCGCGCCTGGATCGAAACCCGGCGCGCGGACCTTGCGGCGCGCCATCTTCAGGACATCGACCGTACGATCGACTTTCTCAACCTGTCGACCCAGTGGGCGCAGTCCAAAGCCACCGAAGACGACCTAGAAGCGGTCAGCGACCGCCTGCTTCTGGCGATGCATGACTTGCGGACAGTCATCGTGCGCAAGAAAGCGGACCGCCTGATGAAAGAGCGTGACGACGGATAGGTTGGCAGATCAGGCGGTCTGGGCCTGCCAGCCTGCCGCCGCCCAGAACCGCCACATCAGCGTGATACCCGCCAGCGCAAGACCTGTCACCAACCCCAGCCAGATGCCATATGGGCCCAGTCCGGTGTGGAACCCGAGCAGATAGGCCACCGGAAATCCCACAGCCCAGTAGCTGAACGCTGCATAAACCATAGGCACCCGCGTATCCTGGACCCCACGCAACAGGCCAAGCGCCATAACCTGCGCGCCATCGGCAAATTGAAACAGCGCCGCCATCGCCAGAAGCCCGACGCCAAGCGCTACGATCTCGGGCTTGAGCGGATCGGTGGGCGAGATAAAGAGCCCGATCAGAAATTCCGGCACGCTCAGGAACAGAGCGATCGTCAGACCGGCAAACACCACCGACATGAAAATCGCGGCACGGCCGCCGCGTTTCAAAGCCTCGATATCCCCCTGCCCCAGCGCGCGGCCGGCCCGAACGGTCGCAGCCTGGCTCAAACCGACATGCACCATGAATGTCAGCGCTGCAAGGTTGAGCGCCACGCCATGGGTTGCCAATTCCAGCGTCCCGATTGCCCCCATCATCATCGCAGATACCGCGAACAGCCCGCTCTCGGCAAAATTCGTCACGCTGATCGGGGCCCCAAGACGCCAGACCTCGGCGAAAATCGGCCAGTCCGGACGCCATACTCGCGTAAACAGATCATGCTGGGGAAAGTGCCTCCGCGCATACAGCACGAGCGCGACGAGCGAAGCTGTGTGCAAGGTCAGAGTTGCAATGGCCGCGCCGGCAAGGCCCATCTCGGGCGCGCCGAAATTTCCGAAAATCAGTGCATAGTTCAGCAGCCCGTTCAAAACGGCTGCACCCACCGTCACCCATAAAATGACCGGCGTGTGCTCTAGCGCCGACAGGTAGCCCTTCAGCACCATCACCAGCAACCCCGGAACAATCGCCCAACCGGCGATCCGCAAATAGCCCTGCGCGTCTGCCGCGGTCTTCGGCGCCTGCCCGATGGCAACGAGCCAGCCTTCGGACCAGATCATCATTGGCAGAACAGCGGCAGCAAACAAAAGCACCAGCCAGAACCCCATGCGGGTGACGCGGCGAATGCGCACCTCGTCCCCTTCGGCCGCGGCCTTGGACACCATGGGCATCACCGCCCATGCAAACCCGGACCCGACGATCAGCAGCGCAAAGAAAACCGAGGAGGATGCCAGCGTCACCGCTGCGAGCGCCTCGGCGGAATACCACCCCAGCATGACCGTGTCCGTCGCACTGATGGCAATCTGCGCCATGTGACTGCCGATCAGCGGCAGACCCAGCACCAGGATCGCACGGACATGCTGCGGATATGAAAGAGGTCCGACCATCCTGCCGCCTTAGATCACCGGACCGCGTCGGGCAAGATCGCTCAGAGCGCACTTTGCATCAACCCGAAGGCAAGCGTCGCGATCAGCATCCCGACAGTCAGCTCGATCACCGGCACCGCCCGCGCCACACGGGTCCAGCCGCCCGCTGCGGAGACTGCACTGTCACGCAATCCGGTCGACGCGAACGCCACCACCGCGGTCACGGACCCGGTGCCCAGAGCCATCGCCACCACGCCGGCAAGAGCCGCAGCTTGCAAGTCCAACCGCCAGCCGAGGATCAGGACGAAAATCGCCCCGGTGCACGGACGGATCGCCACGACGGCGATCAAGGTCGCCAATTCCCGCAGCGACCGGGCTTTCGCGACATCCTCGGGCGCCGGTGCATGGGCGTGGCCGCACGTCGGGCACGCCGCATCGTCAGCGTGAGTGGCATGGTCATGGGCATGATCATGGCCGTGGCGCGCGTGGTGATCAGTATGGGGCGTTTCGTGGTGGACCGCCGCCGCGCGGCCTGTCCACATCGCGCGCGCCCCGCGCCAGACCAGCCAGAGCCCCAGCAGACACACCGCCGCATAGCTCGCGGGGGCGAGCCAGTCATCGGCCGCGGCGCTCATCGTCCGGGCAGAGGCCTGCAACACCCAGACCCCCACATACACGAGCAGAACCGCCGTCGCCGCCTGTGCCAGACTGGAGAGGAAGGCCACCACGGACAGGCGCAGTGGACTGACCCGCCGTGCCAGACCATAGCCCCCGATCACAAGCTTGCCGTGCCCCGGCCCGACCGCATGGGCAAATCCATAGGTGAAACACGCAACAAGCAAGGTTGTCAGCGCACCGGGCTCCCCCGCCCGCAACGCGCGCAAGCCACGGGCCAGAGCGCCCTGCACCTCGCGCTGCACAGATTGCGCCCAGTAGAGCAACCCGTCCCAGCCGCCAGTCCAGAGCCATGCCCCGACCGCCACAAAGGCTAGGACAAACACGACGCTCAGGGCGCGCATGTGACCCGGACCTCTTCGGCGAAGAACTCGCCCACGGGCGGGAAGTCATCTTCGAGAAACGCGTCCTCGCTGCCCATGAACTCGCGCAGCGCGTCCCGCAGCCGGTCGCCCGCCGCTTCGAAGTCCGGGACGAAAACCTGTGACTGGCAGGACTCCGGCGCATTCTCCATCCGCGTGGGCAATGTCAATTGGTACGCCGTGTAATACGTCGGATCGTAGACTTGCAGGATGGCGGGCTCTGCCGCAACCTCGATCCGATCGGGCAACGCGCGCAAATGGGTCGTCACGATCCGCCCATCCTCATACGCCGCGTCCCACTCCAAAGGCTCGGACAGCGCGATCTGCACCCCGTCGAGCATCAGGTACGCATCGCCCTCGTACCCCTCAATCCAGTTCATATCGAATCCGGACAGGTCGGCCTGCTCCGCCTCGGTCAACTTGCCATCGAAATCCGGATCAAGCCCGCGTTCTTCGACAATCAGCAGCGAATACAATTCGTCATACGCCCAGACGATACGCACGGCACCCAACCGGCCGTCTTCATCAAAGACCAGCGTGACACCGGCATCGATGAAAATATGCGGATGCGCCTCTGCCCGCCCGACAAGCGTTGCAGCCAGCAGGGTCAGGCCAAGAAAAGCGCGCGCAAGATGTCCCATGCCTGACATCTAAGGGAGCCGGTGCGCGCGCTCAATCCTTTCGGTCCGCGTTCGGCGTTATTTCACCTTGCGGGAGTCGGGGTGCAACGAGGTACCCAGAATGTGCTCGGCGCTGTGAACCACGTGGCTTGCGCCCCCCACGAGCAACGGATCGGGCGGCGTTGCAATTGACAGGTCCTTGTCCGGGTAGTCCAGAGTGGACAGGAAATGCTTCATGCAATTCAGGCGCGCGCGCTTCTTGCAGTTGGACTTCACGATGGTCCAGGGCGCGTCCGCAGTGTTGGTATAGAAGAACATCGCCTCTTTCGCCTCGGTGTAATCGTCCCACTTGTCGAGGCTTGCCTTGTCAATCGGGCTGAGCTTCCACTGCTTGAGAGGATCCGTCTCCCGGCTCTTGAACCGGCGCAACTGCTCCGCGCGTGTGACGGAGAACCAGTATTTGTAAAGTCGGATGCCGGACCGGACGAGCATCCGCTCGAAATCGGGCGTCTGGCGCATGAACTCCAGGTACTCGTTGGGGCTGCAGAACCCCATGACCCGCTCCACACCCGCTCGGTTGTACCAGGACCGGTCGTAGAAAACCATCTCACCGGAGGTCGGCAGATGTTCCACATAGCGTTGGTAATACCATTGCCCGCGCTCTTCGTCGGAGGGTTTGTTCAGCGCCACGACCCGCGCGGCACGCGGGTTCAGATGCTCGGTGAAGCGTTTGATCGTGCCGCCTTTGCCCGCTGCATCACGGCCTTCGAACAGCATGACGAACTTTTGCCCGGTTTCCTGGGCCCAAAGCTGGACCTTAAGCAACTCTGCCTGCAATTGCGCCTTTTCGGCCTCATAAACGCGGCGGGCCAGCTTGCGGCGATACGGGTAACGGCCGGTCTCGAACGCCCGCCGGATCGCCTCGGGCGTCGGAGATGTCGATACGATCGTCTCCGCGGGCGTCTCTGCGGGGGATTCGGGTTTGGCCGGTACAGCGGCGTCTGGCGAAATGGCGCTTTGGTCGTTCATGATGGGCTCCCGGGGGTTGTCATTCTGCGCCCAAATACCAGACCTGCGCCCGCCGCGCTTTGAGGCGTATCAATACCTGTCACAAAACATACATAAAAAGGCCGGGTGCATATTGCACCCGGCCCCAAGGCCAGCATGGCTGGTGCTCAGATCAGGATTTGCGGCTTCGGGCCACGCCCAGTGCGCCCATGCCGGCCAACAGGAATGCAAGGCTTGCGGGCAGCGGCACCACGTTGACCATTGCCCCGTCGATGCCCACGCCGTCGTTGATGCGCAGGCTCGCATCATCGGCGTTGGAGGTGAAGTTACCGACGGTGATGGACGCGCTGGAGACCACCTGGCCGAAGTCGACCACGACATAGGCAACATTTCCGTTGCCCAGCTTGGCGGCCCCGGTGTTGCGCTGCTCGAACACCGCGCCGTCGCCGGTTTCAATCCGCAGGAACGCACCGGTGTCGGACCCGTCGATCAGGGCAAACATCAGCTTGTCGAAGCTGCCACCCACATCGGTCTTGTCGACCTCCCAGGTGAATCCGAACGTGTCGTTGGAGTCGAGAAACCAGTTCCCGTCCTCAGGCCACACATTTGTGCGCCCATAGACCGAGCCGTCGCGCAGCGCGAGGTTGGTTCCGGTGTTGCCGGGCAGGTTCTTGACCGTGCCTCCGCTGCCAACACCGCCCTGCAGAACAGAGAAGCTCCCGACATTTGTCTCGAAAGGCGAAGCTACTTCCCCTTCGATCGAGCCGGAGCCACCGGGCCCGAGGTTTTCGAAATCTTCACCGACGAAGGTGCCTGCACCGATCGCGGCTCCAAAATCCGTCTGAAAATCACTGACCTGATTTTTCCCATACACGGTTACGTCGATCACCGTGGATGCACCGGCCGCTGTGGCCAGAACGGATGTCGCTAGAACTAGGGCTGCTGCTTTGCCGAACATTGGCTGATCCTCATTAACTCACGATGGGATCGCTACGGCATCCGGGAAAATGTGTCAAAAACAAGAAGGTTTAAGTGACGCGACGGAACAAAATACTGCGTTGTCCGGGGGGATTGTCGTCAATCGCGCGCCAGTGTGGTCACGAAGCAGGTCTGCAGCGCCAGGAAAGTGACGGGCGCACAGCAAGGTGCTGCGCGCCCGGATGTTGCAGGTCTGGTGTCAGGTCAGCTCTTCCGACGCGCGCGCATCGTTCCAAACGCGCCCAGACCACCGAGCAGCAGCAGCAGGCTTGCCGGAACCGGTACGGACGAGACCGCCATCGCCGAGACGTAGGAGTTCGGACCGGTCACGCCGTGTAGCGTGAAGCTGTCGCCGAGGCTCAGCTTGAACCCGAGGTCAATCTTGACGTCCCCGGTGCCGGACACGGAGTCGGACACCATCTGCGCTGCGCCATAGGTCGTCCCGTTGATCATCCACTCGGTCGTCAGGGGCATCTTGCCGTCATGGTTAGAGTTGATCCAGATCGACTCGATGATCATGTCGGAAACGGTTGCCTTGAAGGTCAGCGTCTCGAAGGTGGTCGTCAGGCCGTCATCGCTGCCGGGATTACATTGATTGGTCCCGCCAGACTGGGTCTGGTTGACAGCCGATGCTGATTTCGGGTCCTTGCAAACCCCCATCCCGGCATTGCCGGCGTCGAAATACACGAACTGCTCGGCATCGTTGTCGTCACTCGCACTTGCCGTGATCTTCAGGTTCGGTCCAGCAAACAGGCTGGAGGTGTTGAATTCCGAATAGATGGACTCTCCGGTCCCACCACCGGGTTCGGCGGCTGCCTTGAAATCGTATGTCGCCGCAGATACCGCGCCGGCAGACAGGGATACCGCTAACGCCGCGACTGCAAAAATCTTGGTTTTCATTGGGGCCTTCCTTTACGCAAAAATCACTCTTCACATCTTCAATATTACCACAGATTAATCATTTGCCCTCGATTTCTGCCTTATTTCTGACCGTTTTGAGAACGAAAGATGCCGGATTTTTCTCCCTGAGGGAGAGTGCGGCATGGCCAGCTCCCCCTCAAGAAGGGTTTCGCTTTTCACTGCCGATCGCACTTAGAATCACCGGGGCGCGCGCGACACGCACCGCCGCAGCGCAGAAATCCCGCCACCGGGATCGCCGCGAGACGCCCGTCTGCGGGGCGCACGCAAGCCCGCCCTGAGTTGCCCACTTCCCTCGCCCTCCCTTGCCTGCCATACTGCGTGAAACACAAAAATAATGAGCAGCAGCCATGGCCGACGACCTCCTCTCCGCCGCCCCGGACGTGGGCAGCTACGACGCCTCCTCCATCGAAGTGCTCGAAGGGTTGGAACCCGTCCGCAAACGCCCCGGCATGTATATCGGCGGCACGGACGAACGCGCGCTGCACCATCTGGTGGCCGAAGTGCTGGACAACTCCATGGACGAGGCTGTCGCGGGCCACGCCAACCGGATCGAGGTCGAACTGCACGACGACAACTCGATCACCATCCGCGACAATGGCCGCGGCATCCCCGTCGACCCGCACCCCAAGTTCCACGACAAATCCGCGCTGGAGGTGATCCTCTGCACCCTGCACGCGGGCGGCAAGTTTTCGGGCAAGGCCTACCAGACCTCGGGCGGCCTGCACGGCGTCGGCGTCTCGGTCGTTAACGCGCTTTCCGATCACCTGCGCGTCGAAGTCGCCCGCAACCGCACGCTTTACGCGCAGGAATTCTCACGCGGCATTCCCCAAGGCGGGGTGGAGGAGGTCGGACAGGCGCCCAACCGCCGGGGCACCACCGTCACCTTCCACCCGGATGAGCAGATATTCGGCAAGCTGAAGTTCAAACCCGCGCGCCTCTTCAAGATGGTCCGCTCCAAGGCGTACCTCTTCTCAGGGGTGGAAATCCGCTGGAAATCCGAGCTCGACGACGGCGAAACACCGACACAGGCGACCTTCCACTTCCCAGGCGGCCTCGCCGATTACCTTAGCGAACAACTCAAGGGTGCTGCGACTTATGCCGACGCCCCGTTCGCCGGGAAAGTGTCGTTCGAAGAAAAATACAACGCCCCCGGCTCCGTCGAATGGGCAATCAACTGGACCCCTGCGCGCGACGGCGCGATCCAGTCCTACTGCAACACCGTCCCCACGCCCGAGGGCGGCACGCATGAGGCCGGGTTCTGGGCCGCGGTCCTGAAATCGCTCAAGGCGTACGGCGAGTTGGTCAACAACCGCAAAGCCGCCCAGATCACGCGTGAGGACGTCACCACCGGCGGCACCGCCCTTGTCAGCTGCTTCATCCGCGAGCCCGAATTCGTCGGCCAGACCAAGGACCGGCTGGCCACGACCGAGGCACAACGCATGGTCGAAGGGGCCGTGCGCGACCATTTCGACAATTGGCTCGCCGCCGACACCAAGGCCGCAGGCGCTATCCTCGATTACATGGTGCTGAAGGCCGAAGAACGCTTGCGCCGCCGTCAGGAAAAGGAAACCGCCCGGAAATCCGCAACCAAACGCCTGCGCCTGCCCGGCAAGCTGGTCGATTGCTCCGCCACCAACCGCGACGGCACGGAGCTGTTCATTGTGGAGGGCGACAGCGCGGGCGGCTCGGCCAAAATGGCACGGGACCGCAAGACCCAGGCCCTGCTGCCCCTGCGGGGCAAGATCCTGAACGTGCTGGGGGCCGCGTCGTCAAAGCTCGGCTCAAATCAGGAGATCAGCGACCTCACCCAGGCCCTCGGCGTCGGCCTCGGGGCCAAGTTCAATGTCGAGGATCTGCGCTACGACAAGATCATCATCATGACTGACGCGGATGTGGACGGCGCGCATATCGCCTCCCTGCTGATGACGTTCTTCTTCACCCAGATGCGCCCGATGATCGACCAGGGGCACCTCTACCTCGCCTGCCCGCCGCTCTTCCGCCTGACGCAAGGGGCCAAGCGGGTCTATTGCCTCGATGAGGTCGAGCGTGACGACTGGCTCGAAAAAGGCCTCGGCGGGAAGGGCAAGATCGACGTCAGCCGGTTCAAGGGTCTGGGGGAGATGGACGCCAAGGACCTCAAGGAAACGACGATGGACCCGGCCTCCCGCAAACTGATCCGCGTCAGCATCGACGAGGACGAGCCGGGCGAGACCGGCGATCTGGTGGAACGGCTGATGGGCAAAAAGCCCGAGAAGCGGTTCGAGTACATCCAGCAGAACGCGCGGTTTGTTGAGGAGTTAGATGTTTGAGTTTTCATTCCACGCAAATTGCCGAACAGCTGCACGCGCCCTCGACGCTTTTAGCTGTCGTTAGTTTCAGCAACCATTTCGGTTGCTTATGTTCAATGGAACATACGCAAGCCTGTTGTTGATGAGACTCTCCTGCCGTAGCCAATGCGCAAAATAATTGTTCTCCAAGATCACGTTCTTTGCTTTCTGGATTACTCTTACTAGACACCAAATCAAATATTTCTGCTTTCGGCTCCCAAGATGGGCCTACGTCGCCGGGATCACCTTTTTTGCCTTGCTGTCCTTGTTCACCCCTTTCTCCACGAAAGGCTTCGTTTTCAGCCATTCGCGAAACCAGTACTCTTCTGCGGTTTTCGTCGTTTACGATTAGAGTAGCTACTTGCTGTACTTGCTCGTCTTTAACCACGCCGCCAATTAAATTCATTGAACTCAAAGCAAGAAACATGATTAAAGCTCCAAGCAAAGACGTGGAGACACCGATAATGATTTTTTCTAGCAAAACTCACCTATAGATTGATTCGAATGATTTAATGCTAAGTTCGGGCTGCGATTGTTAGCTAGCGATTTCTTACCGTGAGCCAGCAAAAGATCGCACATCGACCCGCGCCCGCCTCAGTCAGCGTTCGACCGTAGGAGAGTGCTGCTCTTCGCGTTGTGTAGCACGCAGAAGCTTCGCCACCTCCAAGACTTCGGTCGTTCGAACCCGGAGCTGTCCGCGGACAGTTTCAAAGGCGGTTCTAATTATTCCCTCCACAAGAGTGCATCCACACGTCCGTAGGGCGGTTTGAGCGCTGCGCTGCGCCGCCGCCGGGCGGTACAGTTGGCCGGTGTGGTTCATTTAGTCGACCGAACGTGTCGACGACCGGCGCGGGAACGACTCACCCCATCACCCCGCCAAACCCGCACCTCAAACCGGCCTCAGACACCGCCCGGTTGTTTCGCAGAACCCACCCAATCCGCTACGAAAACACCATTGTTTCCCGCGGTTTCGGAACATGACGGAAGTTCGGCGGATTCCCTGCCCTCGGGCCTCGCACCCGCCGCATTTGCCGCGAAATGACCCGTCCCCGTGACCAATTTGGACACTGCCTCCGACCAAAGTGATTAACGGAGGTATTGAGTATGCAAATAGTACTTTCTTCGACGATCCTTGGTGCTTTCTTCGGCACCCTTATCGCAGTGGCGAGCCTCTTTTTCGGGGCGACGTTCAGCCTTGCGGGCTTCATCTATCTTGGCACAGCGCTGTCGGCCATGGCCCTCAGCACCGCCGCCATGATGCTCCGCAAGCGGGACGGCGACCAGAACGGACCGCTCGCCGCGGCGTAAGACCTCACAAGGCCTGCAGCGTCAGCGCTGCAGGCTCTTGAGGTACTCCACCACCTCCACCATCGTTTCACTGGTCAGGATCGGTGTGCCCGTCTCGCTGTCGAGTGCTCCGGCCTGTCCCTCGAACACCGGTCCGAAAATCGGCATCGGCCCGCCATGGCCCAGCACCGGCACCCGCCCGTCGATCTGCGCCACGACCCGACTGATCGGAAAGACCCCGTCATTGTCCGCGCTCAGCCGCGTGATGTCGGGCGGCTGGATCGTCAGGACCTGCGTCATCGGCCCATCCCCGCGCCCTTCCATCCCGTGGCAGGTCACGCAATAGTCGCGAAACACCTGCCGCCCGACCTCGGACGCCTGTACGACAACCGGGGTCACGGTCAGGATCGCCGCCGCGATAACACGGGATGCAAAGGATAGCTTGGTCATTCCGATCTCCTTTAAGATGGCAATGTCAATTCTGCATCGCCTCAAGGTAGTAGACAAGCGACAGGATCTTCCCACGGGTATAGAGCGGCGCACCATAGGGGCCGGGGTTCGCCGCCTCCTGGTCGAACAGCGCCCCGTAGACCGGCATCGGCCCGCCATGGCCGCGCAGACCTGTGCGCCCATCGATGATGTGGATCACCTCCAGCATCGGGAACATGCCGTCATTGTTTGCGCTCAACTGCGTCAAGTCCGGGATCGGCATCGAGATGATCTCGGACATCGCGCCATCCCCCTGTGCCTCCAGACCGTGGCAGGCCGCGCAATAGGTCGTGTAGGTCTCCCGACCCGGATCGGGCTCCTGCGCCAGTACCGGCGAGGCGAGCGCAAGGATCATGGCTGTCAGTGCAATGGGTTTCATGTGTCTCCCTCCCAAAAGAACCACCAGAAAATGCACTGAACAGTTTTGGTTAGAGTCAGGGGTGCCGCATTGATATACATCAAGAAAATCCGCGCCCTGTCAGGAGGCCCTTGCCATGTATGTCCACGCGCTCGTGATGCTTGCCGCCGGGATCGGTATTCCGTTGCTGGCCGCCCTGAACGCCCGGCTCGGGGCGAATATCGGCGCACCGGCCACGGCGGCGGTTGTGCTGTTTCTGGTGGCGCTTGCCGCGGCAAGCGTGGTGACGCTGGTGACGGGCGCCAAAGGGGTCGCGGCGGTCGCGGCCCAGCCCAAGCATCTGTTCCTCGCCGGCGTGCTGATCGCCTTCTATGTGATCTCGATCACGTATATCGCGCCCAGTTTCGGGGTCGGCAACGCGGTGTTTTTCGTGCTGCTGGGGCAGTTGATATCGGCGGCGGCGATAGACCATTTCGGATTGTTCGGCGCCCAGCCCACACCGTTGCAGCCAACCCGTGGCATGGGGATCGCGCTGATGGCGGCGGGGGTTTTCCTGACCCAGCGCGCCTGACCTTGCGCCCGCGCGCGCTACCTCTCGACGGAAGGTAGCGGAGGTTTCCATGCTCAAGGCACTCGCAGTTCTCTTGGCGCTCACCCCGGTTCTCGCCGCCGCACAGGATGTGGAGCTGGAACTGGTGCTGATGGCCGACGCCTCCGGCTCTATTGATGCCGCCGAGATCGAGTTTCAACGCCAGGGCTACGCGACGGCGATGCAGGACCCAGCCGTTCTGTCGGCCATCGCAAATTCGGCCTATGGGCGGATCGCGGTGACGTATGTGGAATGGGCGTCAGTGGGGACTGAAGACGTGGTGGTTCCATGGCGGATCATCGACGGGCCGGACAGTGCCGCGGCCTTCGCTGCGGCGTTCGACGGACGACCCCGCCGCGCCTTCGGGCGCAACGCGATCGGGTCCGCCCTGCTGACCGGCAAGCGCCTGATCGAAACGAACGAGTATGAAGGCTGGCGAAAAGTCATCGATTTCTCGGGCGATAGTGCCAACAACTGGAACGGCCCTTCCATCGCCGAGGCGCGGGCGGAGGTTCTGGCCGCCGGGATCACGATCAACGGCCTGCCGATCCTGTGCCGCGCCTGCGCGCGCCCCGGATTGTCCGATCTTGAAAGCCTTTATGCCGAACGGATCATCGGCGGGCCCGGCGCATTCGTGATCACGGCGGACGATATGGACAGCCTCGCCGACGCGATCCGGCGCAAACTGATCCTTGAGATCGGCGGTGAGATGCCTGCGCGTGACGTCGCCGACGCTCAGCCCCCGTCGATCCAGCGCGTCCGGTAGAGGTCGAACCGACGGTCCCGCAGGTTGCGAACCGAGCCCTGCGCCCGCGCCCACTGGATATCGGCGAGGTTCAGGTCCGCCACGATCAGCATCTCCACATTCTCCGATGCCTCCGCCGCTATGCCGTCGCGCGCGAACGGGAAATCGCAGGGCGTCATGATCGCCGATTGCGCGTACTGGATGTCGAGGTTCGTGACATTGTCCAGATTGCCGACCATGCCCGAGGTAACGACATAGCACTGGTTCTCCACCGCGCGGGCCTGACAGCAATAGCGCACGCGCAGATAGCCTTGCCGGGTGTCGGTGTTGAAGGGCACAAACAGGATGCGCGCGCCTTCATCCGCAAGGCGGCGCGCGGCTTCGGGAAACTCAGCGTCATAGCAGATCAGCACGCCCACCGGACCACAGTCGGTATCGATCGTCTCGATCGCGTCGCCGCCCTTGATGTTCCAGCTGTTCTGCTCGTCCGGGGTCGGATGCAGTTTTTCCTGCCGGTGCACGGTGCCGTCGCGCAGAAAGACGTAGCAGACATTGTGAATGTCGCCGTCCTCCACGCGGGTGGCATGGCTGCCGCCGATGATGTTGATCGCGCGGGACAGGGCCATCTGTTGTAGCCGCTCCACAAACTCCGAAGTGTGTTCGGTCGTCCGCTCGATCGCCTGTTCGGGCGGAAGCTCCTCGTCCTCGCAGGACAGAAGCTGCAGCGTGAAATGCTCCGGGAATACGACGAAATCCGCGCCGTATTCCGAGGCGATGTTGGTGAAGTAGTCGACGGTTTTGTAGAACTCCTCGGTGTCCTTGAGGGTGCGTGCCGCCAGTTGGATGGAGGCAACGCGCACGACATCCGGATCGGCGCGGGTCACAGGCTGCTTGTCGTATTCCGGATCGTGGTAGGGGTTGCGCCACACCATCAACGCGGCGTGCCCGCCAGAGGGCAGATCGTCTGGCGCATAGCGTGGCAAGGCGCGCACGGGCTCGAACCCGTTGCGCATTTGAAAGTTCAGGACAGTATCCTTGATCTCCCCAGCGATGACCGCCCGCAGATAAGCATCCGGATCGCTGTATCTTGCCTTTTGGCGGCGGAACCCGGGCATACGCCCGCCAAAGGCGATGCCCTTGAGGCCAAGATCCACACACAGCCGCTCGCGCGCGCGGTAAAGTCGGTTGCCGATCCGCAGGCGGCGACGCTCGGGGTGGACCATGACCTCGACACCATAGAGCCAGTCGCCCGCGCTGTTGTGCTGTGAATTGTAGCCACCGCCTGTGATCTCTGCCCAGGTGTGGCGCGCCATGACCCTGCGCTCGCGCATCATGGTTGTTGCGGCATAGCCCACGACCTCGCCATCGTAGATCGCAACGAAGGTTCCGTTCTGAAATGCATTGATCTGCCCGGTCACCTGGCCCCGGGTATAGGGCGCTTCCTCTGGATAAACGCGGCGCGACAGCGCCATGACGCCTTCGACGTCTCGCTGCGTGGCATGACGGATTTCAAGCTTTGGGCCTTGGGCGTTTGCCATATGCACTCTCGTGGCTGCGGGTCGTCAGGGCGACCTTCGCAGCTTGCCCCGGCAGTCACAAGCAGAGCCTATTCCAAACGCAATGCCCCGATGCGCGCGCGGATCGCCCCATCCGTATCGTCGCTGTCGGCGCTCACGGCCAGGCCGACCAGAGCACTGACCTGCCCGCCGAAGGCGCGCGCGTAATCCCGTGCAAGATCAACGCTTTCGCGGTGGGACCCGGTCCCGGCCGCGCGCAGGACCACTGTCTTGCCACGCGCGCCCAGATAGGGGCTGTCGAGTTGCTGATTGCGCGCATGATCGCCCCCCCAGACATAGACCAGCACGCGGGCCTGTTCGTTCTGCAACAGCTTTCGGATGTTGCTGCCGCGCAGAGCCTCGGCCTCCGCCCGCGGCAGGAACACGAAATACATCGCGAGGTTGCGGTCGTCGCCGCCCTTGCGCGTCAGGTCGGTCGGGTCGACGCCCTCTACCACGCTCCAGTCCCAGCTTGCGCCGCGCGTGTCCCACTGCCCCGGATCAAGCTGACGATAGGCCATCGAGACGGACCCATCCGACAGAACATCCATCGTTGCACCCTGAAACCTGTAGGTGTTGGACGAAAACAACGAAAACCGCTGCGTTTTCCATGCGCCGTCAAACGGCACGGGCTCCGCAAGGGCGGAAAAAGAGCTCAACGCCAGCGCACTGGCAAGGATCATCGCACGCATAGAAAGGGCCTCCGGCTGCTTGCTTGAACCTAGCTGCACCGCGGATCACAACACACCAAACTTCGCGTGAGGACGGGGTCAGACCGGCACGAGGGCCCCACCCTCCAGCCGGACGGCGCGATCCATCCGCGCGGCCAGATCGAGGTTGTGCGTGGCGATCAACGCCGACAGCCCCGTACCGCGCACCTGATCCATCATCGCGCCGAACACCGTGTCCGATGTGTCCGGATCGAGATTTCCGGTCGGCTCATCCGCCAGCAAGAGCCGCGGCGCGTTTGCCAGCGCCCGACAGAAGGCAACACGCTGCTGCTCGCCCCCCGACAAGGCCGCAGGTCGGTGTGCGGCGCGATCCGCCAATCCGACGCTGGCCAACAGGTTTTCGGCCTTTTGGTGCGCAGCGCCATTCGCCACGCCATTGGCAAGCTGCGGCAGAACGATGTTTTCCAGCGCGCTGAACTCCGGCAAGAGATGATGGAACTGATAGATGAACCCGACGGTCTCGCGTCGCAGCGCTGTGCGCGCGGCATCCGTCAACCCCGCCACGTCTTGCCCATTGAGCCGCAGGGTACCAGCATCGGCCACATCCAGTAGACCCGCAATGTGCAGCAGGGTCGATTTTCCCGCGCCTGACGGGGCGACGAGGGCCACGACCTCACCCTGCTCGACTGTCAGGTCAACGCCCTTCAACACGGCAATCTCGGACGGCTGACCCCGGTTATAGGCCTTCGTCAGCTTGGCGATCTCAAGCACTGGCTCACTCATAGCGCAGCGCCTCCACCGGGTTCATGCGCGCCGCGCGGCGGGCCGGGAAATACGTGACCACGAAGGACAGCCCCAAGGACAACGCCACGGCGGCCAGCACGTTGCCCGCCTCCAGCTTGGCGGGCACTTCATAGATACCCCGGATCGACGGATCCCAGACCCCGCCCCCACCGACCCAGTTCACGAAGCTGAAGATCTGGTCGATGTAGATCGCGAACAGGCACCCCAGGATCACGCCCAGAACCGTGCCGATAATCCCTGTCGCTGCCCCACACAGGAAGAACACCCGCAGCACAGCGCCCTCGCTCAGGCCGATCGTGCGCAGAATACCGATGTCGCGCCCCTTGTTCTTGACCAGCATGATCAGGCCGGAAACGATGTTCATCGCCGCGATCAGCACGAGGATCGCCATGATGATGAACATCACGTTGTCCTCGATCTCCAGCGCGCGCAGAAAGGCGCTGGCGCTGTCCTCCCACGTCCAGAGGAAGGTCCCCGGACCGGACACCTCCAGCACCCGCCCGCGCCAGGCGTTCACGGCTTCGGGGTCCGTCACCATGACCTCGATCTCGTCTGCCCCGCCATCGCGGTTGAAATACGCCTGCGCCTCTGCGAAAGGCATATAGATGCGCGTTCGGTCGATGTCGTACCGCCCGAGCGAAAAGATATAGACAACCTCGTAGGACTTGACGCGCGGACTCGTTCCAAATGGCGTCTTGACCCCATCGGGGGAGATCAGGCGGATCTGCTCGCCGACATTCAGGCCCAGTTCGCGGGCGATGCCGGACCCGATGGCCACGCCCGCGCCGAAGCGCTCCAGATCGCCGCGCCCGGTCTGATCATCGGCGATGCCCGGCAGACTGACCAGGTCGCGCGGTGCCAATCCGTAGACCTCCGCGCCCGAGGTGCGTCCCTCATGCGTGCTGATCACCTGCCCGCGGATCAACGGAGCGGCACGCGTCACACCCGGCAGGTCCGAGATACGGGCGGCAATCGCATCCGCCTCCGGCAACAGCCGGGAGGTTGCGCCGGTTTCCTCGTTGTAGAAGCTGCCATAGACCGCAAGATGCGCATTCGCGCCAAGGATCGTGTCGACGAATTCGGCCCGAAACCCCGACCGAACGGACATGGTCGCAATCAACGCCATGACCGCCAGCGTGATCCCGATCAGGCTGATCCACGTCATCACGCTGACCCCGCCCTCCGCACGGCGTGCACGCAGGTAGCGCCATGCGATCATCCATTCATAGCGGGAAAAGGGCGGCGGCGACTTGGCCAAGGCGAACTCCTCAGATGCTCGTCTTCGTCATATCGCGCGTGGGGCCGGGGTCAATCGCAACCGACCCCGGGCCGTTCCGTCAATCCTCGCGCAATGCGGCCCAGATCACCGCGCCAATCACGCCGCCGATCAGCGGTGCAACCCAGAACAGCCACAGCTGCTGCAATGCGGGCCCTTCGGCGAAGATCGCAACCGCAGTGGACCGGGCCGGATTGACGGAGGTGTTGGTCACCGGGATGGAGATCAGGTGGATCAGTGTCAGGCCAAGGCCAATCGCGATCGGCGCAAATCCGTCCGGCACGCTGCCCGAGGTGGCGCCAAGGATGATGATCAGGAAAACGGCTGTCAGCACCACCTCGATCACGAACCCCGAAACCATCGAGTAGCCCTGCGGCGATGCCTCTCCGTACCCGTTGGACGCAAAGCCGCCCACGCCTGCAAACTCTGGCTGTCCCGACACGATCACGAACAGCACGGCCGCCACAGCGAGGCCGCCCAACACCTGCGCAATCCAATAGGGCGCGACGTCCTTGACCTCGAACTTGCCCGCGACCTTCAGCCCAAGGGTGACGGCTGGATTGAAATGGCCGCCGGAAATGCCACCAACGGCGTAAGCCATGGTCATGACGGTCAGTCCGAAGGCAAGGCTGACGCCCAGCCACCCAATCCCGACATCGGCCACACCTGCGGCCAGAACCGCACTGCCACAGCCGCCAAAAACCAGCCAAAACGTTCCAATGAATTCTGCCAAAGTTCTTTTGAACATCTTTTCCCTCGTTCTACGTCGCCACGCTCCGCGTGATTAAGCCTATTCTACGTCACAATCCGATAAAACTGCGACGCCTATTCGTAAGGTAAGGCGCGCTTACAGGTGAATTGGAAACCTTGCGCGGATTTCCGCATCAAGGGTCGGCTCAAATGCAGCCGAGGGCGTTGTGGCCAGAATGGCGTGCTTGCGGGCCGTGGCGCACGCCACCGGGTCCGGGCGGCCTGCTTCCTCCCACTCCTTCGGACTCATGCGGTTGCCGAAGGCGGGATAGACGAAATCCGTCTCCATCCGTGCCAGCGTGTCGCCCACACCCAGATAGTGGCCAGGCCCGCCCAGACAGACCTCGCGCATTGCCTTGATCGCGAGCGTTTCATCCGTGACTTCGATACCCTTCACGCAACGCAGCGCCTGTCCGATGACATCATCGCCCAGGATCAGCGACTCGTGACAGAACCCCAGAAGCGAAGCGTGCATCCCCGCCGCCTCGTACACCATGTTCAGTCCGGACAACCCCGCCAGAAGGTTCGAACACATCTGTTCCCACCCCGCCTGCATGTCTGGCAGCTTGGCATCCGTGGCCCCGGCTGCGGCGCCACCGGGCAGATTGTAGAACTGGTGCATCTGTGCACAGGCCGCACTCAACAGCGCCTGTTCGCCCGACCCGATGGACATCGCGCCCGTACGCAGATCGACCACGAACGGCCAGGTACCAAACACCGTCGGATGGCCCGGGACGATCGCGTTGACATAGACCAGACCTGCAAGGCACTCCGCCACCGCCTGCACAATCGCGCCTGCCAGCGTGGCAGGCGCCGTCGCCCCGGCCATGCCCGCACTCAACAACAGGACCGGCATGCCGCCGCGAATACACCCCTCCATTACCTGACAGCTTTCGGTGGCGAACTTCAGCGGGGGCACGACAAAACAGTTGGTGTTCGACACGAAGGGCCGCGCGCGCCACGCGTCCTCGCCCCCGGCAATCGCGTGCAACAATGCAAGGCACGCCTGTTCATTGCCCGGCTCGGTGATCGAGGTGCCGATATGTTTTGTGGTGCCCGAGCAGCAGGCGTAGATCGTGTTCAGGTCCAGGTCCAGATTGTCGGTCAGATCGCGTGCCACGATGGGCCGCTGCACGAAATGGATGTTGTCGAGCTGATCGGCGATCCGTGAAGCATCGTGCAAATCTTGCAGGGTGCTCTCGCGGTAGCTGCGACCATCGGCGTCCACCATGCTGACCGCAGCGCCCGCGGTACCGAAGTAAACGCGGGTGCCGCTCAGGGACAGGTCATGCCTCGGATCGCGCCCCATCATCGTCACATCCTGCGCGGCCATCGCCAGTGCGTCTTCGACGACCTGACGTGGAAACCGCAAGCGCCCGTCGGAGCCGAGGACGGCACCCGACCGGGTCATCGCCTCCACGCCGGACGGCGGCGCATCGGCCAACCCGATCTCGTCAAGCACGCGCAAGGCCGCCTCATGAATGCGCTGCACCTCGTCCGGGCTCAGGGGGGCATACCTGCCACCGGGCAATCCGGCGCGGATCGGGCGCTTGGCGTCGGCAAGCGGGGCGGCGCGCAGTGCGTGCCGGGCGGCGCGGCCGCCAGCGCGGCGAAGGCGGGTCTGTGTCATGGCAATCCGGGTGTCTGGAACGGGTCAGGGAGCGGGCGTCGGGGCCTGATCTTAGCCCAGCGGCGCGCCCCGTGCCGCGCGCCCGCGTTCCGCTCCGATGGTTCGGATCACCAGTGTAATGCGCCAATCCTCGTCAGACATCCGCGCGTCCTCCTGACCGAAATCGTGCCAGCAGGTTTCGCCCGTGTCTGTCGAGATTCCGCCGCGCACAGCGTCGCAAACAGACAAGGGGCAAACGTGGCTCAGCAGTGCGCGCGCAGCCAGGCCTCCACATTTGCAGCGTCCGCATCCGGAGGAAAAACCGGATAGAAGACCTGTGCGATCATACCGTTCCGGGCAATCAATGTCAGACGCTTGTGATGCCGCCCCTGCTCGGTGTCAAACATCGGCAGGCGCAGCGCAGCGCTCAACGCGCCCCCGGAATCCGACAGCAGCGGAAACGGCAGATGCAACCGCTGCGCGGCCTCTGTCTGGGCGTCCGTGGTCTGGGTGGATACGCCAAAGACATGCGTCGCCCCGGCCGCCTGCAACTCGGCAAACCGGTCCCGAAACGCACAGGATTGCGGCGTGCACCCGCGCGCGCCGGGAATGTCGTTCCACCCTTGTGGCAGGTCCTTCCCGGGCGTGCCCGTCATCGGATAAACGTAGAGCACAACCGCGCCATCCAACGCAGAAAGATCGACATCGCGCCCGTCGGTGGAGGGCAAGCGCAGCTTGGGCAAAGCCTGGCCGGTCAGATGGTCCGCCGCCCCGTCATCCACGGGCGTCGGCAGCGTGGACCAATCGATCTCGAACTCGGTCGCCACCCTAGCGCCCTTCGTAGATCGCTGCGACCTTGGCCACCGCTGCCTCGGGTGGCAGTTCCTCGCTCTCGCCCGTGCGGCGGCTCGTCAGTTCGACCACGCCGTTTTTCAACCCGCGCGGGCCGACCGTGATCCGCCACGGCAGCCCGATCAGGTCCATCGTCGCGAACTTGCCCCCCGCCCGCTCGTTCCGATCATCATAGAGGGGCTCCAGCCCCTTGCCGACCAATGCCTGATAGAGGCTCTCGCAGGCGGCATCGGCGTCATCGTCGCCCTGCTTGAGGTTGACGATCCCGCAATGGAACGGCGTCACGCCTTCGGGCCAGATAATCCCGTTCTCGTCATGATTGGCCTCGATGATCGCGCCGAGTAACCGGCTCACGCCGATCCCGTGCGACCCCATGTGTACGGGCACCTGTGCGCCATCTGGCCCTTGCACCGTGGCCCCCATCGCCTCGGAATACTTTGTTCCGAAATAGAAGATCTGACCGACCTCGATGCCGCGCGCCACGCGGCGGCGCGCTTCGGGCACCTCGGCGAACACAGCCTCATCATGCGTCTCGTCGGTGCGCGCATAGCGCGAGGTGAACTCTTCCAGCACAGCCTGACAGGCTTCGACACTGTCATAGTCAATCGCCCGGTCGCCAAACTTCAGATCGGTGATTTCCGCATCATAGAACACCTCTGACTCGCCGGTATCCGCCAGCACGAGGAATTCATGCGTGTAATCCCCGCCAATCGGTCCGCCATCGGCGCGCATCGGAATGGCCTGCAGCCCCATCCGCTCGTAAGTGCGCAGATAGCTGACCAGATGGCGGTTGTAGGCATGCAGCGCGTCGTCCTTCGTCAGGTCGAAATTGTAGCCGTCCTTCATCAGGAATTCGCGCCCGCGCATCACACCGAAGCGGGGGCGGATCTCATCCCGGAACTTCCACTGAATGTGGTACAGCGTCAGGGGCAGATCCTTGTAGCTTGAGACATGCGACCGGAAGATGTCCGTGATCAGTTCTTCGTTGGTGGGACCATACAGCATGTCACGCCCGTGCCTGTCGGACACGCGCAGCATCTCTTGACCGTAGTCGTCATACCGGCCGCTTTCGCGCCACAGGTCCGCCGATTGCAGCGTCGGCATCAGCATCGGAATGTGCCCCGCCCGCACTTGTTCCTCGTGGACGATCTGCTCAATGCGGCGCAGCACCTTGTAGCCCAACGGCAGCCACGAATAGATACCCGCGCTGGCCTGTTTGATCATGCCCGCGCGCAGCATGTAGCGGTGGCTGACGATCTGCGCTTCCGACGGGGTTTCCCTCAGCACAGGCAGGAAATAACGGGTCAGGCGCATCGGCGGGGCCTCTTGTCTAGGGGTGCAAACTCGCCCCGGTCTATGCCATCGTCCGTGCCTTGCCAAGCGCACAACCCGCCGGTGGCAGCCCCCGTCCCACGCGCGGCCTTGGCAAGCCCGCGCAACTGCGCCATGTATCAGGGACCCTCCACAAATCGGAGCCTCGCATGGCCCTGCCCGTTCGCCAGCAAATCATCTATTGGAGCCTCGCGGCGCTCGTTTTCTTTCTGGCGCTCTGGTTTCTAGGCGACGTCATCCTGCCCTTCTTGGTTGGCGGGGCGATCGCGTATTTTCTGGACCCTGTTGCCGACCGGCTCGAAGCCTCGGGCCTCAGCCGGACACTGGCGACAACCGTCATCGCCATCGTGGCACTGGTGATCTTCACGATCCTTGCGCTGCTGGTCATCCCGACGCTGATCAGCCAGACCATCGCACTTGGGGAGGAAATCCCCGCGATTTTCAACGAACTCAACGCCTATCTGAGCCAGCGCTTCCCGGTTCTCGAAGACCCCGACAGCACCATACGCCAGTCGCTCAGCGCGCTCGGCCAAAGCATACAGGACAACGCCGGCGAACTGGTCCAGCAGATTTTTGCCTCCGCTCTCGGCGTGATCGGCGTTGTCGTCTTCATCGTCGTCGTGCCGGTTGTTGCCTTCTACCTGTTGCTCGACTGGGACAACATGATCGAACGCATCGACGAGCTTCTGCCCCGCGACCACCAGATCACGATCCGGCGCCTTGCCTCAGAGGTCGACAAGGTCATGGCCGGGTTCGTGCGCGGGCAACTGACCGTCTGCATGATCCTCGGCACGTTCTATTCCATCGCGCTGATGGCCGTGGGTCTGAAATTCGGCCTCGTGGTGGGCGCCGTGGCCGGATTGCTGACCTTCATACCCTACGTCGGCTCCCTCGTAGGTGGCGTGCTGTCCATCGGCCTCGCAGTCTTCCAGTTCTGGGGGGATCCGGGCTGGATCGTCGCCGTGGCGTTGATCTTCATCCTCGGCCAGATGATCGAGGGCAACTACCTGACGCCCAAGCTGGTCGGCGGGTCCGTAGGGTTGCATCCGGTCTGGCTTTTGTTCGCACTGTCGGCATTCGGGACCGTGTTCGGCTTTGTCGGCATGCTGGTGGCTGTGCCGGTGTCTGCCATGATCGGCGTTTTGGTCCGCTTTGCCATCGCGCACTATACCGACGGACGCCTTTACAAAGGCCTCATGGCGCAGGACACCCGGCCAGAGGAATGACGACCGAGCAACTCACCTTCGATCTGCCGCCGCAGCCCGCGATGGGCCGAAACGACTTCATCAAGGCCCCCTGCAACAAATCCGCCCTTCTGGCCCTGTCGGACTGGGGGCGCTGGAACGGTGGGCGTCTGGCATTGTGCGGCCCGGCCCGCAGCGGCAAGAGCCATCTGGCCCAGATCTTCGCACTGGAAAGCGGCGCCGCGATCCTGCCAGCCGAAGCGCTGGAGGCAGAGATGGTTCCCGACCTGCCCCTGCGCGTCGCGATCGAGGATGCCGACCGCCTGTTCGGCAAGATCGCCCAGCAGGAGGCGCTGTTTCACCTGTATAACGATCTCGGCGCGCGCGGCGGCCGATTGCTGATCACCGGACTTGGCACACCCAGTCAGTGGCCCATCGTCCTGCCCGATCTGGCCAGCCGCGTGCAATCCATGCCCCTGGCCAGGCTCGGCCCGCCCGATGACGATCTTCTCGGCGCACTTCTCGCCAAACTTTTCCACGACCGGCAAATTCGTCCGCCCGAGAAACTGCTGCCGTATCTTCTGGCCCGGATGGAGCGATCCTTTGCCGCTGCGCATCAACTGGTGGCCGAACTTGACCACCGCACCCTCAGCGAGGGGCGCGCACTCAACACGGCGCTGGCTGGCGAAGTTCTGGAAAGTATGGCAAACGCAGACCTCTAACCGTCATCAAACCTTCATAGCTTTTTAGCACTAGCTGGACCATGACCCACGCGAACTTCCTATCGGACCCGTTTCCCACCCCAATCGAAATGCCGGAGGACCAACGCACCGGCCCGAAACGGTTTTTCAACCGGGAACTGAGCTGGCTCGCGTTCAATTTCCGCGTCCTCGAAGAGGCGATGAACACCCGCGTGCCCCTGCTGGAACGAGTGCGGTTCCTGTCGATCTCGGCGACGAACCTCGACGAGTTCTATTCCGTGCGCGTCGCGGGCCTGCGCGAACTGGCCCGCGAGGGCAACACGACGCCCGCCGCCGATGGCCTGAGCCCGGCCGACCAGCTGGTGTTGATCAATGCCGAAGCCCGCAAGCTGATGGAAGTGCAGCAAACCACGCTGGAGGCGCTTCTCAAGCTGCTGGAAGACGAAGGCATACAGGTGCTGGACCGCGAGCAGCTGACCAAGGAGGACCGCGACCACATCGACGCTGTGTTCATGTCGCAGGTCTTCCCGGTTCTGTCGCCGCTGGCCGTCGACCCCGCCCACCCGTTCCCGTTCATCCCGAACGAGGGCTTCTCGCTGGCCCTCACGCTGAAACGCACCAAGGACGGGCGGGAGCTCAAGGCGCTTCTGCCGATTCCCGCGCAGATCAACCGCTTCCTGAGCCTGCCGGAGGATAACGGCACCAAGCGGTTCCTGCCGCTGGAGGACCTGCTGCTGCACAAGATCCCCGACCTCTTTCCCGGGTACAAGCTGGCGGGCCACTGCGCCTTCCGCGTGTTGCGCGATAGCGACCTGGAGGTCGAGGACGAGGCCGAAGACCTCGTGCGCGAGTTCGAAGTCGCCCTGAAACGCCGTCGCCGCGGCGAGGTCGTGCGCTTGAAACTGTCGGCCGATGCCCCGGCTCGGTTGCGCTCGGTCGTGGTCGAGGAATTGCGCGTCACGGAAGAAGAGATCATCGAGATCGAAGGCCTAATCGGCCTGTCGGATCTGAAGGAACTGGTGCTCGACAGCCGGCCCGACCTGCAATGGCCGACCTTCACCCCCCGCGTGCCGGAACGCGTGCAGGACCATGACGGCGACATGTTCGCCGCGATCCGCCAGAAGGACATGCTGCTGCACCACCCTTACGAGACCTTCGATATGGTCATCCGGTTTCTGGCCCAGGCCGCCCATGACCCCGACGTCGTGGCGATCAAGCAAACGCTGTATCGCACCTCGAACGAGTCCCCCATTGTCGACGCGCTGTGCGAAGCGGCCGAGAATGGCAAATCCGTCACGGCCCTCGTCGAACTGAAAGCCCGCTTTGACGAGGCCGCCAATATTCGCCAGTCGCGCAAGCTGGAACGCGCGGGTGCCCACGTGGTCTACGGGTTTCTGAACTACAAGACCCATGCCAAGATCAGCACGGTGGTGCGCCGCGAAGGCGACAAACTTGTCACCTACACCCATTACGGGACCGGAAACTACCACCCGATCACCGCGCGCATCTATACCGACCTGAGCCTGTTTACCTGCGACGCCGCGCTGGGGCGCGACGCAACCAAGGTGTTCAACTATGTGGGCGGGTATGCCGAGCCGGAAACGCTGGAGAACCTGTCGATCTCGCCCATCGACATGAAGTCCAACCTGATCAAGATGATCGAGGCCGAAGCCAAACATGCCGAGGCGGGCAAACCGGCGGAGATCTGGGCAAAGATGAACTCCGTCATCGAACCCGACGTGCTTGACGCGCTCTACGACGCCTCGCGGCGCGGCGTGAAGATCAGCCTTGTCGTGCGCGGCATCTGCGGGTTGCGCCCGGGCATCATCGGACTGTCGGAGAACATCCGCGTCAAATCCATCGTCGGCCGGTTCCTCGAACACTCCCGTATCGTCTGCTTTGGCAACGGGCATGGTCTGCCCGCCAACAAGGCGCGCGTGTTCATATCGTCTGCCGACTGGATGGGACGCAACCTGAACCGCCGGGTGGAAACCCTGGTCGAGATCAACAACAAGACCGTCAAGGCCCAGATCGTCAGCCAGATCATGGCGGCCAACATGGCCGATACCGCGCAGACATGGGTGCTCATGCCCGATGGCAGCTACACCCGCGAACCGGTTCCCGCGGACGGTTCCATGTTCAATTGCCACCGGTTTTTCATGGAGAACCCCTCGCTCTCGGGGCGCGGATCGGCGGGGGCGGCTGATGTGCCGGAACTGGCCCATACAACGGACTAAGCGCGCCGCGTAACCCGGCCCGAGACGCGAATTTTTTCCGTTGACGTTGCAGCCCCCGAGTTATTAACGTCGCCCTGCGACCGAGGGGGAAGCGAACGGAGTTCCCGTGAAAGACGAAGACTGGGGACCGTTCGGCAGGCCGTTATTCGAGGATCCGTCCGCGCGCGCCTTGCGTCGGGTCGGGGTCATTGATGTCGGGTCCAACTCAGTCCGCATGGTTGTATTTGACGGCGCGGCCCGCTCGCCCGCCTACTTCTACAACGAAAAGGTCATGGCCGGCCTCGGCGCCGGTCTGTCTCAAACCGGACACCTCAATCCAGAGGGACGCGTCCGGGCCATGGCGGCGATCAAGCGCTTCGTGCTGATCGCCAAGTCCATGGAAGTCACCCCGCTGGTAGCTGTCGCAACAGCTGCAATGCGGGAGGCGGAGGACGGTCCTGCGTTTCGGGAGGAGGTAACGCAGGAGACCGGCCTCCGCCTCTGGGTTATCGACGGCACCGAAGAAGCCCGGCTCAGCGCGCAAGGCGTTTTGCTGGGCCGTCCGGAGGCAGAAGGGCTGATCTGCGATATCGGCGGCGCGTCGATGGAACTGGCCGAGGTCGGCAAGGGCCGGGTTGGCCGCCGCGCGACCTCTGCCCTCGGGCCGCTGAAACTCAGGGATATCGAAGGCGGCAAGAAAGCCCTCAAGTCTCATATCGCGGATCAGTTGGAGGCGTTGAAAGACGCCGTGCCACCGGGCGCGGACCGGCTGTTTCTTGTGGGCGGCTCCTGGCGGGCCATTGCACGACTGGACATGATCCGGCGTGATTACCCGCTGACCGTCCTGCACGAATACCGCATCGCACCCAACAGCCTTTCGGACACGCTGGACTTCATCAACGCCCACGAGGTCGAAGACCTGCGCACGCTCTCTGGCATCGGCGAGGCCCGGATGAGCCTCGTGCCCATGGCGGCCCATGTTCTGCGCCATCTTGTGGACGCCTACGCCCCCGCAGAAATCATCGTCTCAAGCTACGGCATCCGTGAAGGGCTGCTCTATGAACAGATGCCCGAGAAACTGCGCAAGCGCGACCCGCTGATCGAGGCGTGCCGCCATGCGGAGGCCCAGTCCGCCCGCATCCCCGGGTTCGGCCGCTCCCTGTTTTCCTTCATCTCTCCGCTGTTCGAGGGCGAAGACTGGTCGCGCCTGCGCCTTGTGAAGGCAGCCTGCCTTCTGCACGACATCAGTTGGCGCGCCCATCCCGACTACCGCGCGGAAGTCTGCTTCGACACGGCCACGCGCGCCAATCTGGGGGGGCTGGACCATTCCGAACGCGTTTTTCTGGGACTGGCCCTGCTGCACCGGTACAAGAACAGCCGCAGCGGATCCCGGTTCGAGCCCTATTTGGGCCTTTTGAGCGAAGACGAACAGAACCGCGCCGAAACCCTCGGCAAGGCCATGCGCTTCGGAGCGATGCTCGCTGCGCAGGATTCAGCGAAAATGGGCGCGCTGCGTTACGACAAGGACGCGGCACGGCTGGAGCTCAGGCTGCTCCCCGAGACCAGCGCCCTGTTCGGGGAGGTCGCCGATGCACGCTTCAAGTCCCTTGCCCGTGCCCTGAACGCAGACCCGGTGGTTCTGGGCGCCTGATGCAGCACCCAAGGTCAGGGGGCGCTTTTGCGCCGGGCCGTCGCCCAGACCCTCAGGTCAGCGATGACCTTGGCGGTGGCAACGAGGATCAGCGCGCATAAAACGGTCTTGGACACGGTGCCCATCGCGCCCTCCACCCGCAGGGCATGGACGACGCTGCCTGCGATAGTCACAGACACCAGAACGGTGTGTCCCACGCGCCAGACCCGCGGGCGCAGTCGCAACCTGCGCCGAAACGCTGCCAACAGCCCGGCTGCAAACACCGCCCACATCGCGATCACACCCCAAACGGCAAACGGCGTGGGCGAAACGAAGAGCAAGGCGTCAATCACATCCGGCGGGCTGGTTATCCACAGGCCCAGCACATGCACCACGACCGCCAAGATCAAAAGCGACCCCGTCACACGGTGCACGCGCCGCCCCGGCAGCACCGGCACCCCCGGCAGGTACCCGCCTGCGAGCAAGGGCTGCACCAGCATCAACGCCAATGCGACGATCCCGGCAAACCCCGCAGCAATGTAGACCGGCTCACGCCACGCCAGCAGCGGGCTGCTGGCGGCAACCGCCAGAGGCACCGCGATGGCCGCGGCAAGCGCCGCCCAGATCAGAAGGAAACGCGCCCACCGCATCCGGCGTCAGCCCGGAAATCAGGCCGGTTGCAAGACGAAATGAGCGCTGAGCGTCTTGTCCGACCGGCGCGCCATGATCGGGCGCAGGAACACCGTCTCGAACGCATCGTCGTCATAGGCCAGATGTCCGTGCGGTTGCCCGAAGGCCGGGACGATCTGCGGCATCTCCAGACGGAACTCGCCGTTCGCGTCCGTCAGCGTCGCGCCATGGCTTTGGGGGTCGCGCTCATGGCCTTCGGTGGTATGGGCCCAGATCTGGATGCGCTGACCGGGCAACGGCGCGCCGTCTCCGGCGCGGCGCACGGTGCCGGTCATCCAGAACCCGCCACCGCCGATGCGGTCCACGATGGGCGCGCCGGGACGGTAGTTGTTGGACCCGCCCCGCATGGACGGGGTCGGGGCGAGGCCCTGCGCGCGGGCGGGCACGGACAGGCCAGCGGCCCCTGTGGCCACGGCTGCGCCACTGGCGGCCAGAAGGGTACGGCGGGTGAACAGAACGTCAGTCATGTGGATCTCTCCTGTCGGCGTTCGAATGGGTCAGATCAGATCGATTTACAGGGAACATAGTCCGTTTTCCCCTGCCGTTGAGGTGGGAACGCCAGCCGCGCTGATAAACCGAAGTCACGGGGACGTGACCCACATGGGCAACGCCCCGCGCATCCGCTCACAACTCGATGGGATCTTCCGCCTCGGGGTCGGCGGGTGCCCATGGAGGCGCATCCGGCCTGCGCCGGATGATGATATCGCCGTTGTCCAGAACCTCCGGCGCCTGATAGGCCGTGATCTCGTCCACCAACGCTTCAAGTTGCAGGAAAAGTGGCGCAAGCTCCCCGGCGAACTCCTGCATCAGGCGCCGCGCGCCTTCGGAAAACAAGTCCAGCCCTTCTTCGATCCCGTCCGGCTCCTGCGCTGAAACCGGCTGGGTCAGCGCCGCGATCACTGCAATGGCCCCGACAGAGTTTTTCAGCATCTCATCCTCCCCTCATCGGCCCAAAATCTATAGCGCCGCTTCGTAGACCACGGGAAAATGATCCGACGCGGTCAGCAAAGCTTCACGCAACTGCATGTCAGTGTAACAAGCCGGATCGTCAAACGGGTGAAAAATCCGCCACGTGCCCTCCTCTGCGCGCAGACCGTCCGAAATCATGATGTAATCCAGCAGGGTCGACAGGTAGCGCTTGGTCTCGCGGTTGTAGAACCGTGCGGTTGTGGGCACTGCCCCCAGACGCCGCTGCAGCGCCTGACTGGCATGCGGATCGTAAAGCTTCGGCCCGTTGCCTTCGCCCAGCACGATCTCCACGCCCGAGCGCCCGAACAACTTTTCATACTCGTCCAGCCCCGGACCATCGTTGAAGTCGCCCAGCACGATCAAATCGTCGCCCGCTTGCAAATGCGCCTCCACCCGACGGCGCAACCAGATGCATTGCGCCAGTTGCTTGCGCCGGTTCTCGATCGAGATGCGCTTTGCCTGCGCGTCGGACCGCGCTCCGTGCGGGGCCTTGGATTTCGCGTGCACGCCGATCATCCGCAGCATCCGCCCTGCCCGCGTCGTCACCTCCAGTTCCAGCGGCGGCTTGGACCAGCGGATCGGATCGGGGCGGGCATCGACATCCACGTCCAGCTCGAACGCCTGATCAAACCGCACCGCACCCAGGTTGGACGGCGCATGCCGCACGCTGAGCGTATCGCGATCATAAAGCAGCGCAATCTCCTGCTGGGTGTCGTTTGAAAACCCCAGAACCGCATCGCGGATGCGCAGGCCAAACCGTGCGGCAAAGCCTTCCAGCGCGCGCACGGTGCTACGGTGCGGGCTGTGATCCGGAGCCTCGATCACCATCACGGCATCTGCGTCCATCGCCTGAAACACCGTGCCCAGAGCCTCCGTCTGCTGGGCGCGGGTGACGTTATGGCGCCGTGACCAGCCGCCATCGGCGATCAGCTGGTCACTGTCATCGAAAAGCTCGGTGAACCATTCCACGTTGTAGGTGGCGATACGCATCGCGACTCAGACCGTTTCCCGGCCCGCGATCTCTTCCCAGGCGCGGTTGATGGCGATCAGCCGTCGTTCAGCCAGCTTGACCGCCTCTTCGGGAACGCCGCGTGCCATCATCCGGTCGGGGTGGTTCTCGCGCACCAGCGCGCGCCACGCCGCCCGCGCCTCTTCGGGGCTGGCGTCGGGCGACACGCCCAGAATGTCATACGGGTCCGGGTCCGCATCGGGGACGTATTGCGCCCGCAAGCGGCGAAAACAGGTCTCCGACAGACCGAAAATCGCGCCGACACTATGCAGGAACTCATCCTCCGCCGGGTGATACTCGCCGTCCGCCATCGCGATGTGGAACAGCCCCTCCATAAGGTCGGTCAGGGCTGCATCATCCTCGCCAAACATGCTGCGGATCTTGTGGGCATAATCCTCGAACCCGGTGACATCCTGCCGGGCGAGGTTGAACACCTTCGCGGCGGCGGGCTCGTCACGGGGTGCAATCGTGAACACTTCGCGAAACGCCGTGACCTCGTCCCGGGTCACAAGGCCGTCGGCCTTGGCCATTTTGGCGCTCAGGGCAATTGTCGCGATGGTGAAGGCCACGGACCGCTCTGGCGGCGCGCGCAGCTTTTCGAAGACATCCGACAGGCTTTCGCCCGAGGTGAAAGCCGCAACGGCATCGGCAATGCGGGTCCAGATCGACATGGGCGTGTCATACCGCATTGCCGGGGGGCTGTCAGGATGAAAGCCTCAGATCACAGCAGCTTTCGCACCAGCACCAGATCCATGAGCCTGCCGAACTTGAAGCCAACCTCCGGCAAAAGCGCCATCTGGCTGAACCCGAGCGCTTCGTGAAACGCGATGCTGTCGGTGTTGGTGCCCGAGATTCCGCCCCAGATCGAGTGCGCCCCACCTGCGCGCGCATGGGCCTCGATCTGCGCCATGACGCGACGCCCGAGCCCATGCCCGCGCGCCCGGTCAGACAGAAAAATCGTATGCTCTACCGTGCGGGCATAGCCGACCCCGGGGCGGAACGGGCCGTAGCCTGCGAACCCGATCACCCCTGCCCCGTCCCGAACAGCCAGAAATGCGTGGCCGGCCTCTGCCCGCTGCGCCATCAAGGCCAGAATGTCAGCTTCGGTTTTCTCGACACTGTTGAAGGTGATGTCGGTGTCCCGGATTGCACCGGACCACAACGCCGCGATCCCCGCCGCATCGGCGGCAGAGGCGGACGCGATCCGGGGCGTCATTCGGCGGGCGACCTGTCCGTCGGTGCGACCTCGTTCTCGCAGATGAACGCGTCGCGCGATTTCTCCGCGACACCGGGCGTGAACACCGGCACGCGCGACTGGAACGCCGCCCGCGCGATCAGATGCGCGCCAATCGGGGCGGTGAACAGCAGAAACAGGATCACCGCGATTTCCTTGACCATGCCCTCGCCGGAGGCCCCCACAGCCACGGCCGCCGCGATCATGCCAACCCCCAGCGTGCCCGCCTTGGTGGAGGCATGCATCCGGATATACACATCCTGCATCCGCACCACGCCAAGCGCCGCGACAAAGGCGAAGATACCGCCGACGATCAGCAGAACCGCGGCAATCCAATCCGTTGGGCTCATGTGTCTTCCTCCGACCGCGTGGAGCTCATGCCCGTGTAATCTCGGCCAGAGCGCAAGATGAACCGCGCTAGCGCAACGGTGCCCAGAAACGCCACCAGCGCCAGAACCAGCGCGGCATCAAGATATGTCTCCACCTGGCTGGACAACGCAAACAATGTCAGCAGCGCCACCAGCAGGATCGAGATCAGGTCCAGCGCCACCACGCGGTCCGGCAGGGTCGGCCCCTTGAGCAACCGGTAGGTGGTCAGCACGAGGGCCGCTGTCACCATCACGAAGGCAAACAGCACGGCAAAGGCCAGCGGCCCTTCCTGCCGTGTCTCCAGCAGCAGATCAGACAGCATCCCGATCATGGGTTCACCCCCCGTGTCGCGCGCAACACGCGCCGCTCGATCCCATGTTTCAGCGCGGCAATCTCCCCTTCCGGGTCCTCCGCGCCGAACATCGAATGGATCAGCAATTCGGTCCGGTCCGCGTTCAGGTCGATCGACAGGGTCCCGGGCGTCAGCGAGATGATGTTTGCCGTCAGCATCAGCTCCATGTCCGTCTTGGCATCCAGCGGCATCACGATGAACGTCGGGCGCGCCTTCATGTCCGGTGTCAGCACATCCCATGCGACCCGCAGGCTGGAGACGAACAGTTCATACACGAAATAGACCGCCAGATTAATGATCCCGTAGACTTGGGTCAGAACTCTCATTGCGCCACCTCCGCCACGATCAGGTCCGCCTCTGCCGCGCGCGCCTCGGCCACGGCATCCGGTCCCAGGACCACTTCCACATAGGCCAGCGGATCAAGCAGCGTAACCGCCGCCTCTTCCGCCACGGCATAGAGCGGCCCGGCCCCGATCCCGATAATCACCGTCATGATCGCCAGAACCGCGATGGGCAGGACCATCGACCGCGGGGCTACAGGCATGTCTGCAGTGGCCGCCGTGGGATGATCCTTCCAGAAGGCCGCGAGCCAGATCTTGGTCATCGAGAATAACGTGATCAGCCCGACCGCCAGTGCGGCCACGGCCACCCACCAATCGCGGGCCTCAAGACTGGCCTGCACGATGATGAACTTCGCCCAGAACCCGCTGAGCGGCGGAATACCTGCAAGACTAAGCGCCGGGATCAGGAACAAAAGCGCCAGCAGGGGGGAGGCTTTCAGCAGCCCGCCGATCTTGTCCAACTCCTCCGACCCGGCCTTCCAGCGGATCACACCGGCGACAAAGAACAGGTTGGCTTTGACGATGATATGGTGGAACAGGTAGAAAATCGCACCGATGATCGCCAGCGGCGTGAACAGCGCCAGCCCCAAGACCATGTAGCCGATCTGGCTGATGATATGGAACGACAGGATGCGCCGCACGTCGTTCTGGGCCGCGGCCCCCAGAACGCCCACCACCATGGTCAGCACTGCCCCCACCAACAGCACCGGTTGCAGGAACGGGCCGGAGCCGTCAAACACGGTCGTGAACACCCGCAGCAGCGCGTAGACGCCGACCTTTGTCAGCAGGGCTGCAAACAGCGCGGAGGTGGCAAAGGCGGGCGTGTGATAGGACGCCGGCAACCACGCAAAGACCGGGAACATCGCGGCCTTGGCCCCGAACGCGAACAGCAGCATCGCGGCGGCCGCGAGGACCGCCGTTTCCGATTGCCGGTCCGCCAGAACCAGGTGCAGGTCCGCCATGTTCAGCGTGCCTGCTGCCCCGTACAGGATGCCGACGCCCGACAAGAAGGCGAGGGTCGCGATCAGGTTCAACCCGACGTATTTGACCGCCGCATCGACCTGGTCACGCCGCCCCCCGATGACCAGAAGCCCGAAGGACGCGATCAGCATCACCTCGAACCAGACATACAGGTTGAAGACATCACCGGTCAGAAACGCGCCGCACACCCCTACCAGCAAGGCATGGCTCAGCGAATGGAACCCGACGTGGCGTTCGTTCTCGGTCACGTCCAGCCGGCTGTAGATAACCACCGCGACCGCGACGATCCCGGCGATCACAACCATCGCCGCCGACAGGATATCGGCAAACAGGGTGATGCCGAACGGCGCGTCCCAACTGCCCATTTGGGCGGCGACGGGGCCATTGCCCAGCACCTGCGCAAGCAGCACGAGGCCTGAGACCAACAGCGCCACCGCCCCAAGCAGCGACGCCGTGTCCCCCGCCGTGCTCCGGCGCAGGATCAGCGTCACGATGGACGTGATCATCGGGATGGCGATAGGCCAGACCAGAAGCATCTCGCCGCTCATTCCGCCACCTCCATCCGGGTCCGGTCATAGGCAAGTGCGGGGTCGTCTTCGACAGGGGGCTGCACGGCGGCCGCGGTCAGGCTGACCGGCTCGCAGGCCCGCATCGCGTCCATCTCGGTTGTGCCGAGCGATTGCCAGGCCCGAAAGGCCAGAGCCAACGCAAAAGCCAGCAGGCCGAACCCGATCACGATGGCGGTCAGGATCAGCGCTTGCGGCAGCGCATTCGCCACGCCCGCCGCCGGCACCTTTTCGCCCGACACCACGAAAGGCGGTGTCGCATAGGTCAGCCGCCCGGCCGCAAAAATCGCCAGGTTGGCCGCGTTGGACAACAAAACCAGCCCGAACAGAAACCGGATCAACTGCCCACTCATCATCAGATAGGCACCACCCGCGACCAGAAAGCCGACAAGGCCTGCAAACACCAGTTCCATCAGCGCGCGCTCTCTTTCTCGGTATAGACCGCCTCTTCCAGCGCGAAGATGATCGCGCAGACCGCCCCCAGGACGGTCAGGTAAACGCCCGTGTCGAACAGCAGGACGGACCCCACAGGCACGCCGACCGTGCCCAGCTCCGGGTCATAGCTGTAAAACGGCCAGACCCCTTGCAGGAACGCCCCGCCATTGGCCGCGCCCCAAAGCCCACCCGCAACGGCGCAGGCCAAGCCGATGCCGGCCAGCGTCAGCGGATCAATGCGCAACATACGACGCGCTTCTGCGATGGAGGCTGCAACCGCATACAGCGCAACGCCGATCACCGCCATCAGCCCGCCGATGAACCCCCCACCGGGCGCATTGTGTCCGCGCCACAGGATCAGAAGCGACGCGATCAGAAAGATCGGAAGCAACACGCGGGTTGCGGTTTTCAGGATCGTGGAATTCATGACTTATCGTCTTTCTTGGCCAAAGCCCGCTTGCCCGCCGTCAGCGCCGCAACGGCCGAGACGGCCGCAACCAGCACCACCGCAACCTCGCCCAGCGTGTCGAGCGCGCGGAAATCCACGAGGATCACGTTGACGACGTTCCGGCCAA
Organism: Tropicimonas sp. S265A; assembly: GCF_049800835.1. Lineage (NCBI taxonomy): Bacteria > Pseudomonadati > Pseudomonadota > Alphaproteobacteria > Rhodobacterales > Roseobacteraceae > Tropicimonas > Tropicimonas sp. S265A. The sequence goes on along the minus strand of NZ_JBNAFU010000002.1, from coordinate 399,703 downwards.
ACGCCTCGGGGTAACTTGCGGCATTGAAGAACTCGGTGATCCGCGGATCAAACGGCGTCATCAGGACCGCCGCCAGCACGAACGCGACCCCCAGCCCGAGGGCTGAGGCAATGACAGCATCCCCCGCCCGGAAATTTACCTCACGCGGCATCTTGGGAAGTTTCACGAGCGCCACCGCAAGGATCAGAACCACCAGCATCTCGACCAACAGCTGCGTGATCGCGACGTCGATGGCCGAGTAGAACACGAACAGGATCGCGATCCCGGCCCCGACGATCCCCAGCGCGGTCAACCCGTAAAGCCGCGACCCGGTGCGCAGGACAACCGCCGCCGACACCGCGATCAACAGACAGATCGTCAACGGGATCAGACCGGGCAGCGACACCGGCGGCGCGAACGCGTCCCGAGACGACAGGTGCGCCGCCCAGATCAGAAGCGCGAGCACTACGAACGCGGTCCGCAGGTATACGGTCATCTGGCCGCCCTGCACGGTGCGCGCGGACCAGGATGCAAACGCCTTGAACGATTTCAGCAGCAGGAAATAGGTAGCGTTCGCGTCAAGCCCCCCGGTGAAGTTCTGCGATCGCAGGGAATTGCGGATCTCCCGCCGCCCGTAGAACAGGGCAAAACCCAGCGCGAAGGTCAGCAGCGACAGCATCAGCGGCAGGTTCACCCCATGCCAGATCTTCAACTCAACCGGTTTCTCTCCCGGCAGGATCGACTGCACGACCGGCGTGATGATGGCGCCGTCTATCAACGACGGCACAACCCCGAACAGCAGCCCCAGCACAGCCAGGAATGCAGGTCCGATCCATAGCCAGACCGTCGGGTCGTGCGGGGATTTCGGCGTCTGGCAGAGCTTGCCAAAGAACGGCGCGATGGCCACGAGCCCGGCCGCCGCCACCATGTTCGCATTGGCCAGCAGGGCGGCCGTGGCCACGAACAGCGGCTCTGTCACGACGCCAAGGCTGGCCTCGTAGATCAACTCCTTGCCGATAAACCCTATGAAGGGCGCGAACCCGGCCATGGACAATCCCGCCAGCAGCGCGATGGTCAGCGTGATCGGCATGGCGCGCGCCAAGCCACCCAACTGCGTCACCTCGCGCGTACCCGTGCCCTTGTCGATCAGCCCGACCGTCAGGAACAGTGCGGCCTTGTAGAGCGCGTGCACAACCAGAAAAACCGCCACCGACATTGCCGCATAGCGCGTCCCACCGCCCAGGAACATCGTCAGCGCGCCCAGCGCCATGACGGTCGTATAGGCCAGCATCAGTTTCAGGTCGGTCTGCTTCAGCGCCAGGATGGACGTCCAGACCATCGTCACGGCGCCGACGATCGTCAGTGTCCAGAACCACACCTCCGTACCGCCCAGCGCCGGGGTCAGGCGCGCCAGCAGGTAGATGCCCGCCTTCACCATCGTGGCAGAGTGCAGATAGGCGCTGACCGGCGTGGGGGCCGCCATCGCACCCGGCAACCAGAAATGAAACGGAAACTGCGCGGATTTGGTGAACGCGCCCAGAAACACGAGGATCAGGATCGGCAGGTACATCGCCGACGCCTTGATCACATCGCCCATGGCATTCATCTCCGACAGGCGGAACGTGCCCGCCTCCGCCCCAAGCAGGATCAACCCCGCCAGCAGTGCAAGACCACCAAGACCTGTGACGAGCAGCGCCTGCAAAGCGTTGTCCCGGGCCTTTTCCTTTTCATGGTCGAACCCCACCAAAAGGAAGGAGGTGATCGTCGTGCCTTCCCAGAACACGAACAGCGTGATCGCGTCATCCGCCAGCACCAGCCCCAGCATGGAAATGGCAAACAGGCTCAGCAGAACCAGCAACATCGTCAGCTTGGGATGCCCTTTGAAATAGGCGGCTGCATACAGGAAAATAATCGCGCCGATGCCCGTCACCATCAACGCGAACAGCAACGACAAGCCGTCCAGCAGGAACGCAAACTCGATGCCTGCGCCAGGAATCCAGGGGCGCGACCATGTCAGCACCTCTCCGGCGGCGATTTGGGGGATGAACCCAGCGAACCAAAGGGCGGCGAGCGCACTCAAGAGGGCGGGGAGCATAGTCAGAGGCCGGGGCATAGGCAGCGTCTACTCGATTAGGGGCGCAGAAGCGGCACCACAGCATAGTTCTAGCGGTCCAAGACCTGCTGGCAAGATATCTGGGGCGAGGTATGGGTCGCGCCGCGGCCCCGGATGCGGCGCGACCCTACCGCCCAAGGGCGGCACAGGCCAGAAAGATGAGGGACCCCGTCTTTCCGTATTGGCCCGTTTGCTAGCTCCGAGAGGCCCGACATGAGGAAACATGAAGGTGTGGGCGCGCTCGGTGCCGTACGGCGTAATGCCTTCGTGTTCGACTATTTGGCATTTCCCTTGCAAATGAAAAGCCAATCATTCAAAAAGTTTCCATAGTTTTTTCCAATCAAAATCACCCATGCCCGACCCCACAGTCAAACAACTGAAATTCCTCATCGCGCTGGAGGAAACCGCCCACTTTCGCCGGGCCGCCGATCAGGTCGGGGTCACGCAACCCTCGCTGAGCGCACAGATCCAGGTGCTGGAGGAACGGCTGGGCCTGCGGCTGGTCGAACGCGGACGCGGCGGGGTCCGCATGACCCCGGCCGGGCGCGAGGTTTGCGCACGGGCGCGGGGCGTCATCGACGGGGTCCGCGACCTTGTGGAGTTTGCCGCCACCGCCCGCGACGGGCTTGCCGGCACGATCCGGCTCGGGGCGAAGGCCACGCTCGGACCCTACCTGTTGCCCCACGTGGTGGGCGCGCTGCATGCCGCCCACCCCGATCTGCGGCTCTATATTCGCGAAGAAGCCCCGCGTGTGCTTGAGGCGGATCTTGCGCGCGGGACCCACGATGCGATCCTGACACAGCTGCCGGTGGTCGGCGACGATTACGCCACCGCCCGCCTGTTCCGCGAGCCCCTGATGCTGGCGTTGCCTGCCGATCACAAACTGACCCGGGCCGACAGGATCACCCCGGACGATCTGCGCGGCGAATCCATGCTGACCCTCAGCCCGGCCTACCACCTGCACGACCAGATTACCGACGTTTGTCGCGACACCGGCGCAAAGCTCGCGCGCGATTACGAGGGCACGAGCCTCGACGCGCTGCGACAGATGGTGGGCATGGGGATGGGCCTGACCCTGCTCCCTGCGCTGTATGTCCGCTCGGAAATCGAAGGCCGCGGGGCCGAAGTCGTGGTCCGCACGATCGCGGGCCGCAAGCTGTCGCGCACCGCAGGGCTCGTCTGGCGCCGACAAAGCGCCCGCGCGCGCGGGTTTCGCGAAATCGCGGAGGTCATCCGCAGTGTCGCCCGCAAAAGCTGGCCGGAACTGCTGATCGAAAGCTGACGGGCCCCGATTGCAAAAAAGGGCGGCACCGGTGCGCCGCCCTCTGTTCAATCCCGCAAGTGTCCACGGCGCCGAGCGCCGTCCAGAGGACCTGTCGGCCGAGCGTCGTTCACGGTAGCCCGGCGCAAGGCATCGGTCAGGCGGCTTCAGCCCGCGCCGACCGGATCAGGCTCAGGATATCCTTGGCCGCCTCGGGGATATTCGTCCCCGGTCCGAAGATCGCCTTGACCCCGCTGTCATAGAGGAACTGGTAATCCTGCTGCGGGATCACCCCGCCACAGATGACGATGATGTCGCCAGCACCTTGCGCCTTCAACTCGGCCACCAGTTTCGGTGCCAATGTCTTGTGGCCCGCCGCCTGTGACGAGATCCCGACCACATGCACGTCATTGTCGATGGCGTCCTGCGCGGCCTCCGCCGGGGTCTGGAACAGAGGGCCGACATCCACATCAAACCCGATATCGGCGAACGCCGTGGCGATGACCTTGGCGCCGCGATCATGCCCGTCCTGCCCCATCTTCACGACCAGCATCCGGGGGCGGCGGCCCTCTTCCTCGGCGAACCCTTCGACGGCTTTCTGGATGGCTGCAAACCCGTCATCGCCCTCATATGCCGCGCCATACACCCCGGCGAGCGTCTTGACCTCCGCCCGGTGACGTCCGAACACTTTTTCCATCGCCATGCTGATCTCTCCCACGCTGGCGCGCGCCCGCGCGGCCTCTACGGCACCTTCCAACAGATTTCCGCCTTCGCTGGCCCGCCGCTCAAGTTCCGCCAGCGCCTTGGCACAGGCCGCTTCGTCGCGGGTGCTGCGAATGCGTTCCAACCGGGCCACCTGCCCGGCGCGCACCTTGTCGTTGTCGATCTCCAGGATGTCGATCGGGTCTTCCTTGTCCTTGCGGTACTTGTTGACCCCGACGATCACCTCGTCGCCCTTGTCGATCATCGCCTGCCGCCGGGCGGCGGACTCCTCGATCCGCAGCTTCGGCATGCCCGAACCGACCGCCTTCGTCATGCCGCCCATCGCCTCGACCTCTTCGATCAGAGCCCAGGCCTGGTCCACAAGTTCGCTGGTCAGGCTTTCCACGTAATAGGATCCGGCCAGCGGATCGACGACATTGGTGACACCGGTCTCTTCCTGCAGGATCAACTGCGTGTTCCGCGCAATCCGCGCGCTGAATTCGGTGGGCAGCGCGATGGCTTCGTCCAGCGCATTGGTGTGCAGCGATTGCGTGCCGCCCAGCACCGCCGACATCGCCTCGTAGGCGGTGCGGATCACGTTGTTGTACGGGTCCTGTTCCTGCAGGCTCACGCCAGAGGTCTGGCAATGGGTCCGCAGCATCATCGACCGGGGGTTCTTCGGCTCGAACTCGGACATGATCCGGTGCCACAGCAAGCGCGCCGCGCGCAGCTTGGCCGCCTCCATGAAGAAGTTCATGCCGATGGCGAAGAAGAAGGACAATCGCCCGGCGAACTTGTCCACATCCATGCCGCGCGCGATCGCGGCGCGCACATATTCGCGCCCGTCGGCCAGCGTGAACGCCAGTTCCTGCACGAGGTTCGCACCGGCCTCCTGCATGTGGTAGCCGGAAATCGAGATCGAGTTGAACTTCGGCATCTCGTTCGAGGTGTACTCGATGATGTCAGCGATGATCCGCATCGACGGCTCGGGCGGATACACATAGGTGTTCCGCACCATGAACTCCTTCAGGATGTCGTTCTGAATCGTGCCCGACAGAACAGACCTGTCATGGCCCTGCTCCTCCCCGGTGACGATGAAGTTGGCAAGGATCGGGATCACCGCACCGTTCATCGTCATGGACACAGACACCTTGTCCAGCGGAATCCCGTCAAACAGGATCTTCATGTCCTCGACGCTGTCGATGGCCACCCCCGCCTTGCCGACATCGCCTTCGACTCGCGGGTGGTCGCTGTCGTAACCGCGGTGCGTGGCCAGGTCGAACGCCACCGACACCCCCTGCTGCCCGGCATCGAGCGCCTTGCGATAAAACGCATTGGATTCCTCGGCCGTGGAAAAGCCTGCATATTGCCGGATCGTCCACGGGCGTCCCGCGTACATCGTTGCCTTGACCCCACGGGTGAACGGCGCCTGCCCAGGGATCGAGTTCAGATGCTCCATCCCTTCCAGGTCTTCGGCCGTATACAGCGGTTGCACCTCGATCCCTTCGAGGGTCTTCCAGGTCAGGTCGTCCAGCGGGCGGCCGCGAAGCTCTTTCGCAGCCAGTTCAGCCCACGCGTCTTTGCCTTTGGTCATGGTCGGTTCCTCTTTGCTGTCCGGGGCGGCCCGCGATGATCTCGGGGCTCGTGTCTTTGGGTGTTTCAATGTAGCGGGCAAGGCCATCGGCCCCGGCCCGCAGCCACGCGATATCCGCGGCATAGGCCGCGCGCAGGGCGGCGCGGGTCTCGGCGTCGAACGGTTCCCACGCGGCGCCATCGCCCGCCACGCTCGCGCGGGCGGCCCCTTCGGGCAGCGCGGCCCGTAAATCGGCGCAGCGCGGGCTGGGGTGGTGACACTGGGTGAACCGCGCAGGGGTGGCCGCATCCAGCCGCCCGCCGACCAGCGCCCGCAGGACCGCATCGGGCGCATCCACCAGCGCCTCGAATGGCCAGACCAGAACCTCGGCCTCCGGGTAGACCGTGGCGACGTCGGCAATCACGTCCCGCCAGCGGCGCGGTTGCGCGGCAAGCTCCGCAAGTTCGCATGGCGAGGTGCCGCGCTGATCCTTGCGCAGCACGAAGGCCAGGCTGGAGGTCCAGTGCCGGTCATAGCTGCGAATGGCCAGCCCGATCCGGCGGCACTTGCCCGCCATCGCGGGGCGAAACCGCGCCAGCCGCCGCGCGGCATCGGCATAAAGCGACCGCTCGCGGACATTGGCAAACATCGAGCCGAGCATGTTTTCCTCGGAAATGACCAACGCCTGCGTCCCGACACGGTCCATCATCGGACCAAGCGCCGCACAAGCCGCGCGCCCATCGCGCGCAAGGGCGGGGGTCACCCTGTCCGCAGCCTTGATCAGTCCGTCGAACCGGCCGTCGCGGGTCTGCTTCGGCCCCCAGACGGTGACATCGGATGCCCGCAGCGCCGCGTGCCGCGCAGCAGCGTACATCTGCAGGGTCGTGCTGCCCGTCCGATGCGCGCCAAGATGAAGAAACAGGTCCATGGTTGGCCTCCGGCTCCGCGCAGCGCCGGGCCCCCTGCCCCGCATTTCTGCGCGCCTCCAGCCTAGGCCAGTGCTCGTTTTGTTCGCATTAAGGTGAACGGGCCAGAAAATCTGCACGAAACCCTTCGAAATCGGACGCGAGCGGCATATATGTTGCCCGACCGGAGGGACCATGAAAAGACTGATACCCCTTGTAATTGCTGGCTTTCTGGGCCTCGGAAACGCGGCATTTGCCAATGACGACACGTCCACGAACCTGACCCCAGTCGACGGGGTTGATATCAATTTGAATGATTTTCTTTGGGTCGCACGACCAGTGGTGGTGTTTGCAGACACCCCGGCCGACCCGCGTTTCATCGAACAGATGGAGCTCCTGTCGGCCCGCCCGGAAGAGCTCGCAGCCCGGGATGTGGTGATCATCACCGACACCGACCCCGCCGGACGCTCGGAACTGCGGCGGGAACTGCGCCCGCGTGGGTTCATGCTCGTCATCATCGGCAAGGATGGCAACAAGCTGCGCAAGCCCGCCCCCTGGGACGTGCGCGAGATCACCCGGTCGATCGACAAGATGCCCCTCCGGCAGGAGGAGATCCGCCTGCGCAAAGCCCCGCTTCCCGAAAGCTGACGGGCAGCGCGCCCCCGGTCACCCGGGAACGCGGTTATGAACGGCGTGTCGCTCACTCGAACTCCATGATCACGTCGTCAACGGCCAGGCTGTCGCCTGCGCCAGCGTTGATCTTGCTGATCTTGGCGGATTTCTCGGCGCGCAGGATATTCTCCATCTTCATCGCCTCCACTGTGCATAGCGCCTGACCTTCCTGAACCTCGTCTCCGACCTCTACGTCCACCTTCACGATCAGGCCGGGCATCGGGCACAGCAGCATCTTGGAGGTATCGGGCGGCAGCTTCTCGGGCATCAGGCGGGCCAGTTCCGCCTGCCGCGGGCTGCGCACATGCACCTTCAGGTCCGCGCCTCGGAACCGCAGCCGGAACCCGGAGGTGATCTTGTCCACCTTTACCACCATCGGCGCGTCATTGAGGCTCAACTCAGCCAGGCTGTCGCCCGGGGTCCAGTCGCTCGCAACCCGCACCGTGGTGCCATCTTCGAACGTGACAGTCGATCCGTCCCTGTCGGCTGCGGTCGTGACCGGAAACTCCTGCCCCTCCAGTGCAACGATCCAGTCATCGCCCACCTTGCGCTCATGATTGTCCATCGTGCCCGAGATGCGCGTGCGCCGGATTTCCGCCACCCGGTACATCGCCGCCGCCGAGGCCGCGAGCCGCCGCAAATCCGCCTCGGCGAGTGTCACCCCCTCGAACCCGTCGGGGTATTGTTCCTCGATGAACGCGGTGGTCATGTTGCCGTCGATGAAAATCTGATGGTCCATCACGGCGGCGACAAACGGCAGGTTGTGCCCGATCCCTTCCACCTCGAACCCGTCCAGCGCGTTGCGCATCGCCTCGATGGCGGTAGGCCGGTCCGGGCCCCACGTGCACAGCTTTGCGATCATCGGATCGTAATACATGCTGATCTCGCCGCCCTCGTAGACGCCGGTATCGTTGCGGACCGCTGTCGGGCCGGTCGGCGCGTCGCTGTGCCAGTTGTTGTTGACCTGCAAGGGCCCCGCCGCAACCTCCGCTGGCGGGCGATACCGCGTCAGGCGCCCGATGGAGGGCAGGAAATTGCGATAGGGGTCTTCGGCATAAAGTCGGTTTTCGATCGCCCAGCCGGTCAGCGTGACATCGTCCTGGGTCATCGCCAGCTTCTCGCCATAGGCGACGCGGATCATCTGCTCGACCAGATCGACGCCGGTGATCAGCTCCGTGACAGGGTGTTCCACCTGAAGGCGCGTGTTCATTTCAAGGAAATAGAAGTTGCGCTCGCCATCCACGATGAACTCGACCGTGCCCGCGCTGGCATATCCCACCGCCTTGGCCAACGCGCAGGATTGCTCGCCCATGGCCTTGCGGGTGGCTTCGTCCAGAAACGGGCTCGGAGCCTCTTCGACGACCTTCTGGTTGCGCCGCTGGATCGAACACTCGCGCTCACCCAGATAGATGCAGTTGCCATGGCTATCGGCCAGAACCTGAATTTCGATGTGGCGCGGCTGGGTGACGAACTTCTCGATGAAGATCCGGTCATCGCCAAAGGAGTTCGCCGCCTCGTTCTTGGAGGACTGGAACCCCTCGCGCGCCTCGTCATCATTCCACGCGATCCGCATGCCCTTGCCGCCGCCGCCGGCAGAGGCCTTGATCATCACCGGGTAGCCAACCTCGTTGGAGATCTTCACCGCGTCCTCGGCATCCTCGATCAGGCCCATATAGCCGGGCACGGTGCTGACCTTGGCCTCCTGCGCGATCTTCTTGGAGGTGATCTTGTCCCCCATGGACTCGATGGCTCCCGCAGGCGGGCCGATGAAGGCCACGCCTTCCTTGGCCAGGGCCTCGGCAAACAGCTTGTTCTCCGACAGGAACCCGTAGCCCGGGTGCACGGCCTCGGCACCCGTCTGGCGGATCGCGTCCAGCACCTTGTCAATGACGATATAGGACTGGTTCGCGGGCGGCGGGCCGATATGCACGGCCTCATCGGCCATCTTGACGTGCAGCGCGTTGCGATCTGCATCCGAATAGATCGCAACCGTCTGGATGCCCATCTTGCGCGCGGTCTTGATGACACGGCAGGCGATTTCGCCCCGGTTCGCGATCAGGATCTTTTTGAACATCGGTCCTTCTTTCCTTCTTCTCAGTCCCGGACCGCGCCGGATCGGGCACGGTCGGCAAAACAAAGGCCACCGGGGCGCGATGCCCCGGTGGCCGGATCATGTGATGGGTGTGCAATGGCCGCGATGCGGCCCGGGCGTGTCAGCTCAGTTGCAGACGCCCACGTCGTCGCACAACGCGCCTGCCGCCGCGCCGACAGCCGCTCCGGCAAGCGGGTTGCCATCCGTAAGGAGGGACCCCGCCGCCCCGACGCCCGCGCCGATCGCAGCGTTGCGCCCGTCATTGGACATGTTGCAGGCCGCAAGTGAGAGGGCTGCGAAAACGACGAAAAGTATACGGAACTTGCCCATGAAATGCCTCGTTTGGTTACCTGACGCGGAGCCTGACGCATGTCCCGCGGATATGCGATAGCAAACCCGATCACGACGCGGCTTCGGGCGACATTCTGCGCAAATTTCAGATGAGTGGAAAAACGGGGTTCGCCTGCTGCTAAGGCGAACCCCGGAGTTGGGTTAGGGTAACGGTCGTCAAACAAGACAGGCGCGGGGGACCGCGCAGATGCTGTCAGGGTTGTATTGATGCACAACGACTCGCCCAATCCCAACGGAAACCTTGCATGAGGCTCCAAACAGGCGAATTCCCGCCGGTTCACCAAAGCGTCGCGCGGGGTCATGCCCAATCCCTTTCGTCGAAAGCCTCGGGGAAACTGGCGCGCGCAACAGGCTCGTTGATCTGCATCAGCGCGTCGTAACTCGCCGGATCAAAGGGATCTTCTGCCGCGATGACCTCCCGGCCGAACAGCCAGCCAAGCCGGCCGGCATCCAGATTGCCGCGTACGAACGGTGCGGCCCCGAATTGCGCCCAGAGGGCCGCCATGAACGCGGCATCCGCGCGCCTGTCCGCCGGTTTGCGATCAGCATAGCGCTCGCGCGCCTTGATCGGTGTCGCCCCGTCCTTGGAGGCCCGCCGGATCGTGAACTGGTAATCCGTGCCGGTCAGCCGACCGGGAAAGCCGCGGTGCTTTTCCATCATCCAGCCCCCCGGCGGGCCATCATGTCAACCTCCACCAAGGCGCCGACGGCCAGCGCCGTGACCCCGATCGTGGTGCGTGCCGGGCGCGCGCCCTCGGGGAAGTAGCGCATGTAGACGGTGTTGAACGCGTCGAAATCCCGTTCGAATTCCGTCAGGTAACAGCGGCACTGCACGACATCCGACAGGCTGAGGCCGATGCCTTCGAGCACGATACGCAGGTTCTCCAACACACGCTCGGACTGCGCGGCGATGCCTTGGGGCAAAGGCGCATCGGGGGCCACTGGATCGGTGGGCATCTGTCCGGTCAGAAACACCCAGCCATCGGCTTCTGTCGCATGGCAAAACGGTCCAACGGGCGTGGTACCTGTCTGAACCAGGTGATACTCAGGCATGGGCCACCCACCGTGCCCGATGGGCGGGGCATTCCAGAAGTTCGGCCAGAGCCGCTTCGGTCGCCGCGCGTGGAAACGGCGCGGTGATCGCGCCTCCGGCCCGAACCTCGCACCCCTGTGCGTCGCACGTGACACGCACCGCCGGGGCAAAGCCACGCAGGGACTGCAACCGCCGCCACATGTCCTGCCGGACCTGCTGCGCGAGGCGCGTGCGCGAGCGGACCTGCGGCAGACGCGCCACGACGGACACATCCCAGCGCGGTGCGGGGGTGCGCGACACGGTCACGCCGTGCTCGTCTCGCCTCACATGCCAGCCCTTCATTGCGACCCTCTTGATCCAGCGGCGTCGGCCCTGCGTGCCGACACGGTTATTTCTGCGGGGTTGGCGGCCAAGGCCACCAACCCCGGGACCCGGCACAACCACCCCACCGACGCAGGCCGCATATGCGATCCCCGCGCTCCTCCCGGTCTATTGGTCGTTGCGTGCCGATCCATCCTCAGGCCTCCCGCGTCACAGCGGCAGGTTGTCGTGTTTCTTCCAAGGCAGTTGCACCTGCTTGTTACGCAGGCTGGCAAAGGCCCGGGCGACACGGCGACGGGTGGAGCGTGGCTGGATCACCTCGTCGATGAAGCCGCGCTCGGCCGCCTTGAACGGGCTTGCGAAGTTGTCCTCGTAATACGCGGTCCGCTCCGCGATTTTCTCGGGGTCGTCCAGTTCCGAGCGATAGATGATCTCCGTCGCGCCCTTGGCGCCCATCACCGCGATCTCCGCCGTGGGCCACGCGTAGTTGATATCCGCCTTCAGGTGCTTGGAGGCCATCACCACATACGCCCCGCCATAGGACTTGCGCGTGATCACCGTGACCTTCGGCACCGTCGCCTCGCCATAGGCATAGAGCAGCTTGGCGCCGTGCTTGATCACGCCCGCATATTCCTGACCCGTCCCCGGCAGGAACCCGGGCACATCGACCAGCGTCAGGATCGGGATCTCGAAACTGTCGCAGAAGCGCACGAAGCGGGCCGCCTTGCGCGAGCTGTCGATATCCAGACAACCGGCCAGCACCATCGGCTGGTTGGCCACAACGCCCACTGTCTGCCCTTCGATCCGGATGAAACCGGTGATCATGTTCTTGGCGAACTCTGCCTGAATTTCGTAGAAATCGCCCTCATCCGCGACCTTCGTGATCAGCTCCTTCATGTCGTAGGGCTGGTTCGGGTTGTCCGGGATCAGCGTGTCGAGGCTTTCCTCGACCCGCTCCGGATCGTCGAAGAACGGGCGCACGGGCGCCTTCTCTCGGTTGTTGAGCGGCAGGAAGTCGAACAGGCGGCGCACTTCGGTCAGCGCCTCCACGTCGTTCTCGAACGCGCCATCAGCGACAGATGATTTCTTGGTATGCGTGCCCGCACCCCCCAGTTCCTCGGCGGTGACATGCTCGTTGGTGACGGTCTTCACCACGTCCGGGCCGGTGACGAACATGTAGGAGCTGTCTTTGACCATGAAGATGAAGTCGGTCATCGCAGGCGAATAGACCGCACCACCGGCGCACGGCCCCATGATCACGCTGATCTGCGGGATCACGCCAGAGCCGCGAATGTTGCGCAGGAACACGTCGCCGTAGCCGGCAAGACTGTCCACGCCTTCCTGAATCCGCGCGCCGCCGCTGTCGTTCAGCCCGATCACCGGTGCGCCGTTCTGCAATGCCATGTCCATGATCTTGCAGATCTTCTGCGCATGGGTGGCCGAAACCGATCCGCCCAGCACCGTGAAATCTTGGCTGAAGACGTAGACCATGCGCCCGTTGATCGTGCCCCAGCCGGTGACAACCCCGTCACCCGCCGGTTTCTGCTCCTCCATCCCGAAATCGGTGCAGCGGTGACTGACGAACATGTCGAACTCTTCGAAAGAGCCCTCATCCAGCAAAAGCTCCACGCGTTCCCGCGCGGTCAGCTTGCCCTTGGCATGCTGGCTGTCGATGCGTTTTTGTCCACCGCCCAGACGCGCATCCTCGCGCCGGTCGCCCAATTGTCCCAGAATGTCTTTCATGACCGACTCTCCGTCCTCGTTTGCGCGGGACTTAGCGCAGGCAAGGGGCGCAGGAGAAGAACCTTTGGGAAAATTTGCAAATTTTATGCTACTGCATTTCTGCAGAAAGCAAATCAGCAAATATCCATGACTTCATCGACCATCCGATGTCCGTACGTCGCTGCTTTCAAACAGTTTTGCCCAGCGCAACTCAACACGGCACCCTGCAAGGCCGGTGGTCACACACGCCGTTCTGACCCGCACACCAGACCCTGGTACGCGCCCCGCGACCTCGTGTCCCGTGTAGCGTGACACTTATTTCTGCAGTGAATGACAGACATTTCTGCAGCAAGCAATTTTCGCGTCAGGCCTTACTCTTTATCGGCCGACCTTAGCTCCAGAATGAGGGCGAGACCGGCTAGAGTGGCGATCGACACACAACAAGAATGCTGCCCCGATCGATGGCAGCCTAAGCCTTGTGAGAACACTTGACGAACACTGCTAGACTCGGTGTCTGCACATATGTAAAATGCGAAACACCGGCGTTCCCGCGCCGGTGTTTCTGAAGCAAACCCGCCGTAGGCTGGCGGACTTATTGCAAATTTGCATCCGATTTGTCTCCTATCTAAATCGGCAAGTCAAGGCAGTCTGCGGCACCCTACCTATAGGAGCCGATAATGGCCGAAGACATCACATGGTACGGCGAGAGTGGCCGTGCATATACGTTCAAGTGCTACCCCGATGGGCAGCAGTTCAACCCCGTTTCAGCCGTCTACATCCTGTGCTCGAAACAGTCACCCGGCGTAATGCAAGCGCTCTACGTCGGTGAAGCTCAATCGCTTCAACAGCGTTTGAATACAGGGGTCAGCTCGCACAAGGGCTATGCCCGAGCCAGGGACCTCGGAATGACGCATATCGGAGTGCGGGTGGCAGCAAGTGAGCAAGAACGCTTGAGTGTCGAAAACGATCTGCGTCGTGGCATGCGTCCTCCTGCAAATCTCCAAGGCGTGGGCTAAGAACACTATGCCGGGCACCGGCATGTGACGATTGGGCACGGCAGCGACGCTGTCGTGCCCATTTAGCTTTGACCTCTTTGGTGGAGTTTACCGGGCAATTAAAGCCTCGGTCAAATCGAGGAACGCGCGAGCTGCAGCCACCGGGACCACCCCGTTACCGGCTGCAGCGGTTCGCTCCAACCAGGTAGCCACCCCATGAGGTGGTCGCTGAACGCAGGGTTTAAGCTCAGGGCTCCTTCTGAGTGCTTCTCCCCATTCAACAAGATCACCCGGCAGCGCTGGGAAAAGGTCCGTCGTCCCGGCTTCCAGCCCGCTGCAACCATCAAATCCCACATCAGCGTCCAAGCAGAAGCTGCGTTCTTGATCCCGACCTGTGAGCCAGTCTGGTTCTGATCCGTGCAAAACTGCAGGCCGGCGGGGCTCATGCGAATGCACGCTCTGTTGCCCGACCCCTTGAAGGTCGGAGTAGGCCAGTATGAAGAGCCTTTCGCGGGTATGCGACCCGCCGACTTCCGCCGCAGATACGACGCGCGCTGCAACTCTGTAGCCCAAGCGCTGAAGGTCTCCGACGACGTCTGAAAGACCAAGGGTGAGATGTCCGGGAACGTTCTCGAAGAAGCAGATTGGGGGCTGGGCCTCCTCGACGATCCGCCTGACATCCGGCCAAAGGTGGCGAGGATCGCTGTCCCCAGCTCGAAGACCGGAAAGGGTGAAGGGCTGGCATGGATAGCCGGCAGAGATGATATGAACTTTGCCACGCCACGCTCGGCCGTCGAAGGATCGCAGATCGTCCCACACAGGAGCCGGAGCCAGGGCCTTGTCCGCCATCCGCGCCACGAGAGTGGCCGCGGCGAAACTGTTTCGCTCGACAAAGCACACAGTTCGATATCCGGGCATCGCAATATGCAGTCCAAGGTCAAGTCCTCCGACGCCGGAGCATAAGCTGAGGCCGCGAATGTCTTCATGTCTTTCGGTGGAGAAAAGAGCCACACGAGAAGTCCTTTCATTCACGCTCAGGGCGTTCGGATGAAGGGACCTCTAGGGGTCTCAGATGGCAAAGGGCTCGGCAACGAGGGCACTTAATGGCCAGCTCGACCGATGAACAACCCGCTCTGACCTTCAATAACAGTCGGTTGCACCCACTGCAACGGATCTCGATCCAATCCAAAGACACACTCCCGATGAATCAACCAAAGGTGACCCGGTTTCAGAAATGTGCCCTTCTGGCACAGGCAGACGCTGCGCTGCGCGCAGCCTGCTACTTCGATCTGCGTTAGCTGACCTCGACCAACAATCGATTGCCTTGGACCGACAAACCCGAAGACAGGTTCGCGCCGTTGTCCGTCAGCGTGTCCACGTCGATCAGCACATACGCTCCAGACGGCAGGCCGGTCGTGTCAGCCGTGACGTTCGCGCCCGCTTCCAGAACGACCTGTGATGTCAGGTTCGGATCTAGCGGCTGGCCTGTTTCACCACTGCCCAGATCCTCAAGGCCATATTTGCCAGTGCGGAACTCCTGAATAGTGGCCATGCCGTCGTCATCAGCCGCGAACACAAGGTTCGACCCACTCAAGAACCGCATGAGCCCGACGCCACCCTGTCCGTCGAACCCGACGCGCGCCTTGCCGCCCGTGATGGAAAGGCGATCCGCGCTATCAAAGGTTGCCGCAGCCCCCTGATAAACGACAAACGAGCCTTCCTCTGTAAGATCGACCGTCACACCACCTGTAATCGCCCCAGAGACGCCCAGACGGCCCCCGGATACATCACAGGTCAGATCGGCTGCGCATGTGCCCTTGAACTCGAACTGGCCGGACAGAAACAATCTGATGGTGCCCGCGCCCTGCGCAGTGACGCAGGACATATAGCCGCCCGACGATTCAACGCCCGCAGCCGCGCCATTGAAGTTGATGTCGTCGGCGCGCACCGTGCGATACCAGCCGCAGAGCGCCTTCAGGACAAGGTTGTCGCCATCCACGGGCCAGTCGCGTTTGCCATTGACACGCCAGTTTTTCGGGTTGTCACCGCGATAGCCGTCACTGTACGGGGCATAGGTCGCCGGGTCGAAGATGATCGTTGAAGCAGCGTGCCCATAGGTCGGACGGCCAAAGTGGGGCGCGGCATAGTTCCATACCTGCTTGAACAACGCCTGCGGGCCGGTCAGCGTCCGCATGTAGTCAAGCGCGGCATCAGTGCTCGTGGTGCCGATAGGCTGGCTCAAGAGGTCGTCAACGAACCCGCCGAAAGTGATCTTTTCCAGATCAGCGGGATCAAGACCCTCGATGCCGCGGTTGTTGCCCTCCGGCCCCCAGCCGTAGATCACGACGTCTCCCGTGTAGAAACTTTCGTGGATCTTGCCGTTTTCATCGAAGTTGATGCCCGGGTCTCCCCCGGTAAGGTGGCCTGACTTCGCGGCAAGTTCGGCAGGATTGTGCGGGTCCACGCCGTTGAAGATGTAGATGCCATCATGGACCGCGAGATGTTCCTCGATCCCGCTGAAAGCCTTGACCCGGTTCCTTGTCAGGTGGCCCTGCCTGTTCGCGCAACTGATCGTCAGAACATCGATGGTCTGACCGTAGTTGCCGTTGTCAGCCACGCTTAGGATTTCACCGTTCGCGCCAGATACACTGGCGTCCACATGCTCGCCGGGCTGGCCGTCTTTCGGCACAATGAACTGCGTCTCGCTTTCAAGCAGGGGCGGGCGCACACGGAACGCGGTCTTGTATGTCGTTCCACCCAGCAAGGGTGGCGATACAGCGCCGCTGGTCAGGCCACTGACCACATCATCTTTGGTAAAATTGACCTCCGTATCTGTTTCGTAGGACCGCCCTGCATCCCCGTGGAAACAGCCTGTCTGGCTTTCTCCATGAATAGACGGACCCAGGAACCCGCCACCCCGCAACTGAACGGAGTTGTGAGAGCCCCGAGTGCTCAGGCTCTCAACGAACGTGACGTCCTCCACGTTCTCGGTGCAGTAGATGTTATGGTTCTTGTCGCTTGGTGGGTGCGGGAAAGCGGCATCTCCGGTCAGGCTGTAGCCACGTTCCCACCCGCAAAGATCCAGCCACGACATTGAGATGAGGACATGGCGCGCACCTGAGCCAAAGAACAGGCCAGAGGTGCGGTCCCCATCGGCCCAAGTAGCGTTCTTCGGCTGTTCAAGGTGGACGTCCCAGACGGTCGTGCCGTGCCAGGTCGTATACATTGATGGCGTTGCGCTGATCGACGTCTTGCTCTGATGCAACTCGCAGTCGGACCACATGGTTCCAACCGGCCCGCCAGTGTTGGCGTATCCGGGCATCTTGACGCCCGCGTACAGGTTCCACTTTGGGGTGCCGTCTCCACCAGACGTGAACGGAGCCTCTGCGAAATCTGGCCTTGCGCCGGAACCGAACGCGCCGTGCATGACAGGGTGCATCGCACTTTCGCCAGAAGTAATCCGCAGGGAGAACGGATATGGTGCCGGCGCCCCCGCCTCAAACAGCCACCAAAGCGCACGAAACACGGTCGTGCGCTGGCTCTGGACCATCTGGTTCGTGTAGACAGTCCGCCCTAACCCGGCGCCACCCGCGCCATCGTCCCAGGCCAACGGGTGCGTCGATCTCCTGCCGTACTTGTCCTGGCCCAATATCCAAGCGGTCGTAACCACGCTCTCCGCTATCCCTTCGGCAGCGGCAATCGAGGCTGTGCTGTGGCCTCGGGCCGCGTCGGTCACATACCAGACCTCTGTTGTCGGCCCAGCAAGCGGAATGTATCTCCACGGCTCTGCGGCATCTTGCTCAAAGGCCCAGTGCTCTGCCTTGCCGAACCCGTTGGGATAGTCGAGCAGGGTCTCGCCATCGTGCTGAAACGCCTGGTGAAACGCGGAGGTATCCGGGATTACATCTGCTTCTAGCTGAAATGTCGGCATTACGCGGGCACCAATCTGAGCGCTGTCACGAGCATTTTGGGTGAGGATGTTGTTGCATCTGAGGTGACGCGCACCGTGAAGTCTTCCTCAAGCGTCTGCGTTTTCCCAGCGACGCCGATGCGGTGACTGGTGCCGATAAGCTGGTTTGCAAGCTGATCATCGTTGGTGTAATCCGATGCGCCCACACCCCACTGAAAACCGGTACCCGCGTTGCCAGCGCGCACCGTTGCCACGGCCAGCGTGGCATCGCTCGCCAGAAGATCCGGTAGGGTGACCGAGGCATCAAGCGCTGAACTGACACTGGCATGGTCCGCGACAACCGAAGCGATTTCGCCGCCCGTGACGCGCTGCAAGGTCCATCCGCTCGCGTAGGTTATACTCGACCCTGACTTTTCGTAGTTGATGGTCGCCGCACCAGTCGCGACAATTTCAAAGACCTCATTCAAAATTCCGCCCTGCGCGTGAGCCACGCGGACATGGTTTGTGACCGTAAGACCTGCCCCACTGATAGCCGTGACGATATCGCTGCCGTTCACGATATGACCGATCGAGAGCAAGTAGGTGCCTGCCTGGGTGATCTTTCCGGTCTCGGTTCCCGGTGCGCCGGAATTGATCTGACCTTTGGGCCAGGACGTGACAGCCGCAAGCGTCACCGGAGTTGCAAGTGCTGCCGGGCTGAATGGAACATCCAAAGGAACCGAGGACACCACGTCATTGGCGTTGATCGCCCAGATCCGCATCCGGTTTGCGGTGGTTGGCGTTGCATATTGCACGCGCACCTGAATGTTTCCGCCCGGCGATGCGATATTTTCCGGTTGCTGTTCGAAATTCCCAGCGACTTCACCTGCGGAATTGACGGTCGGGGGCGTGCCTGACGACTTGGTGTCGTCCCAAAGCGCAACCACGATCAGACCGTTTCCGCCGACCTGCATGTTGATGTCGAGATCGATGGAGTTCGTCTCGGTATTGTGCCCGCCCGATCCGATCTCAATCGTTGGCGTGACGGCCAAGGGCCCAACCTCTGCCGTTCCGGCGCTGGTTTCGACGTCGCTGCCCGCGCTGTTGGTCTCGGTGTGACGGATGCTGATCACCGCGCCAACGTCAGCCGCTTGGAGGACATAGGACAAGCTGGTTGCGCCCGTGATCGCCACGCCATCGCGCAGCCATTGAAGCGCCCGCGTCGGTGTCGGGTTGCCCGTGACGCCCTGCAACACTGCGGTGAGCGTCTGACCCTGTATAGCCGTGCCTGAAAGAATAGGCGGCCCCGCGATGACCGGTGCGGAACTGGACAGAACCGGCGTAAAGGGATCGGACGGATCGGTAAGAACCAGCGCGCGATAGGTGGTGCCGTTGGTCAGACCGGTCAGGTCTGTGTCATCGATCACGGCATTGTCGAGCGTGGTCGGGAGGCCGTTCGCGTCACAGTCTGCGGCAGGCAGGATCAGGAACTTATCAGGCATCAGTTAAACTCCTGGCAAATCTGGGTATTGGGAGATGGTTGCCCCGCCGTCGCCTGGCGTGATTACCCACGTCCCGGAGAAATCCGGATACGAATTGATCGTTGCGTCGCCGTCGCCCGGCAGGATCGACCAGCCTGACGGGTCCGTGACGTCGACGCGAATTACGTTCGACCAGAACTCTGATGGTCCGACCTCGTTTACAGCGCGGATCTGCACGTCTTCGGTGCCCGCTTCTTCCAGGTCGTCAACGGTGCCTTGCGCGTCCAAGCCGATATCGTAAACGGAAAGCCCGACGCGCAACTCGCGACGCACCAACGTTCCCCCGTGCATTTCGGGGTCATTGACGATCTGGAAAGCGATCTGGTTTGGCTCGGGTGAGGATGCGGTCCAGTCACCTGGGCCGTATGGTGCGGGCGCAATGATCGGCACAATTCCGGCGGATGCTTGTCTTACGATTGAAGTGCCGTCAAACTCACCGCCCGTTTCGGTGGCAATTTCCTGGTAAACCAAGGTGCCAAGGATGTTGGCCGCGGTCGGCGTGTAGGTCGCACCGGTCCCGACCTGGACCCCATTTACCAGCCAGCGTTTTCCACCAACTGACACCTCCCCGCCCGCACCGCGCGGATCGTACTGCCCTTCGGTAGCGGTCAGTTGCACGCCGACTTCGGGCACTGCGGGCAGGACACTCGGCAATGCGGTTACGGTGGGGCCGACCGGTTGGAAGGGCTCTCTGCTCGTTGCGATCTGCGACGAAAGTCCCCGCAGACCTTTGATCCTACGCATCGGAATGCGCCACAACTACCGTCGCGGTACCAGCTCCGAGGCCGCGACCATAGACCCTCCGCGCGAAGGGCAGGCCAAAATGCCGCTCGATGTCACAGTCGGCCTCGCCTTCTGGTGCCCGATAGACAAAACCTGCAGCATTGCCATCGGGCGCATTGGCGACGGTGGTCGCGCGCGTCTCCATCGTTCCACTGGTGACTTGCCAGGACACGTGGGTCGCATCCGCGTTGGTCAGCTCCTCCCACTCGTCTCCGAGCGTAATCTCGATCTGATCGCGTGCCATTAAATGCCTCCTTTAAGGCCAGTGACTGTCGTCTGTGAAATCCGCCGGGATGCCCACCGGATTGGTCTTGAGCGCCTCGGCCGCCACGCGGATCGCGCCGATCGCGCTGGCGGCGGCATCCAGCGCGTCTGCTTCTGTTTCCTCGGCCGCGGTCCAGGACCCGTCCTCGATGCGCTTGCGCAAGAGCTGGTTGGCGCGGGCGACGGCGGCGAGCTGCTGTTCCTGCGCCATGATCAGGCCGACGCGGCGGTTGGCCTCGATGTCGACGAGGTCCGGGCTGGGCGCGGCCGTTACAGGGTCGGAGAAGCTCTGGCCGTCGAAGACCTGACCCGGCTGCCCCATAAGAGCAACATACTCCTCTGTCAGCCCTTCCAGCGGCTCGCGCGCGGCGAGCTCTGCGATCGAGGCCACGTCGTGCCAGACCTCCACCGCGACCCCGTCTATAATGCGTGTGACAGCCATGTCCCTGCTCCTATGCCAGCTTGGTGAAATGGGCCTGTGCAAACCGGTTGGTTCCGCCAATTGTAGAGGGGAAGCCAAAGCCGTTATCCGGGTTGGCCACGCCTGAAGAGATCGCGAAGGTCAACGTTTCCGGGGCCGCAAGCGTAATCAGCCCCGAACCGACCAGAGGCGCGTACTGGGCGGGGCTGTTGTCGGCATAGCCCGTCAACATCGCAAAGCCAGGCACTTCGCTGCCCGCGCCATTGGCAAGCCTTCCCCGAGTGGTGCCGCTCCTGAGCACACCAACGGACGAGCTGACTGCGTAGACCCCCGCAGGCAACGTGACCGCCGCCCCGACACGGCTGGCACCGACAATGGTGTTGCGCACTGTCGTGTTGAATGGAACCGTGTTCCAGCCAATGCCCAACCCAGCGCCCGCCACGCCGGAGGCCAAGGCATATTCAATCGACATCATCGCCGGGACGCTCCGCGCGGGGCGATAGTCGTGCTCGATCGACTGGTCGCGCACGCGCCCGCCTGTCACGTCAATTGAAGGAGTGAACGCGGCCGCATCGTAGAAATACCGCCCGCCCGCCAGATCCAGGACCCGCGCGCCCGACGCCATAGCTGCGTCCAGGGCCGCCCGGTCATCGGTCCCGGTCGATCCGTCGTCATCGCCAACGGCCCCGAACATTTCCGGGCGCACGACCTCCATCTCGACAACAAAACGCGCCCCGCTTGCAGCCTCGTAGTCAAACGTCGCACCGGAGACCTTCTTCAGAACCGTCCCGCCATGTGCCAGAACCCGCACAAACGTGCCATCGACAAGACCGGCCGTCATCACCGCGTCCGCCTCCAGCGCGGCAATGGTCGGAAACGAGATATCGTTGGCCAGCAGCTTGGGTCCGTTCGCGTTGAGCGCCGCGATCAGGGCGGTCAGGGTGGACAGATCATCATTCCATTGAGACGGCATCGAGGGCTCCTAGAGTTCTTTTGCTGTGACGACACCGCCCTCGGCGGTGGCCAGATCGATACGAAACGTTGTCCACTGCCCACGCAGCACGTCGAACCGGATCGCCGCGCGCACGAGGATGTTCTCGCTGATATTCTCGGGCTGACTGATCAAGGGCGTGTTCGCACTGCCAACCTCCGTCCAGACCTGCGGGACGGTGTCCGGGCTGGTCTCGACCAGGTACCCCACAGCCGCCGGGTAGGCCGGGCCGCTGACGGTAAAGTCGAACACACCACCGCCCGCGCGCTCGATCCCCACCACGCTGACGCCCTCCCAGGGAATGCCATTGCTGTTTCCAATCGGCAGCGCGCCCGTTGCCGCAGGCGGCACCGGGGCCTGATCGGCGGTATGAACGGACGGATCGTCTTCGACGGCCAGAACCTCGACGCGTCCTCCGGCCTGCGGCGTGGTGCCGACAATCTTGCACGTCAGCATCCGCGAGGCGTCCGTGCCCACGACAGCACGTGTCGGCTCGGCCTGCTGACCGGCCATGAACTCCGCGTCTTGCTCGACCGTCGCCATCTCCTCGGAGATCAGCCAGGTCCGAAAATCAAGGTCGTAGAGGTCATCGCCAATGCCGGACAGAATGTTGTCGAAATCGGCGCCATCGATGATGACGGAAACTGCCGTATCGCCCGGCAACACGCGCACAGGCCCCCAGGGCGAGCCGTCGCGCCGCACCAGGCTCAGCCAACCGGCCTCGCCCTCAGCGAGACCGTGGGCGGCCGACAAGGTCATCGTCAAACCGTGCAGGGCGACCACCCGCGCCGGACGGCCGTAATTCGGCCTTGGGTGCGAAACTGACACGGTCTGACCAGGCAGATAGCTCTTGGCCCCCGGCAGACCGACCCAGCTTGGAAACCGGCGACGCGTGTTGCTGGACGCCGCCAGATAGGACCCTTCGCGCCACACCTGACCGCGATCGACCATCACTTGCGTGCGCACCTCGGCCGCGCTGGCTGCCGGCGCCCCGGCAGGGCAGATCAGGCTTTGCATCTGGCCGTCCCGATCGCGGTAGACCATGCGCACGGCAGACGGGCTCTCGCGCTTGAAATGCACCCGCTCCACCTCGAAGGACCCGCGCACCATGTCCGCATGCGTGATCACCCGCGTCGGCGGTGTGGCCTCGTCGCGCACGAAGGTCAGCATGCCCTTTTGAAAGACCGGCTTCGCGCGCCCTGCCGCAAGAACCATCTCCAACGCTTCCCACGCGGTCATTTCCGCCTCGAGCACCGTGCAGCACACGTCGCCGCGCGCGTTCCATGTCTGCGCCAGCCGCTTAAGCGCCGGAAGGTCGATGCGGTTGTCAGGCAGCGCCAACCCGTGTTCTCCGCGTGCTATGTGCAGGGCGGCCGCATCGATCTGTTCGGTCGGTCCGGTCACCAGCTCTCCGGTCGACACATTGAAGTGCGGCAGCACCGCGCGCGTCTTGACGTACCAGTTCGTGATCGACCTTGAGGACACAGCATCAGCCTGCACCCGGATCGCCAGGGCCGTATCATGAGTGTAGGGGTCCTGATCGGCACGCTTTGCCCGCAGTGATGCCCAGAAAAGGCTGTCTTGCGCCCCGGATCCGGTTGCCGTGGACGCTGAGAACCGGGTCACGCTGACCTGGTAGCGCCCTGCTTCAACGGCAAAACGCCGTGTCAGCCTGATTTGTGTGGCCGTTGCGTTCGCGTAAAGCCGGTTTTCAAAGTTCAGGACCGGACCAAGGGGCGCGCCACTGTCGTCGATCCGCTGAATGTCGATCAGCCACCGGACCGAGGCAGGCTGCAGGCCGGCCTCGTTAACGCTGAACAGGCCCGACGGAAAGACCAGGTCAATCACGATCTCTGTTGCGCGTTCGCCCGCCGCCACAGCCGCAAACGGCCCGATCGCGACCGGCGTGCCACCAACCGGCTCGGGCAACTCAATGCCTTCCACCTCCGAGCTCACCTCGACGGCTGTCGGGAACAGCGTGATGCGTTGACCCGGCTGAGCAACTTGGTGGACAACGCTTTGTACGACGCCGGTGTAGCCCGCTGTGGAAGTCCAGACCGGCGTGTCGTCAAACCCGAACTCCAGAACCTCCTGCGCGCCAGAACCAGCGTGCAGCAACACGTGGGCAAGCTGTTCGTTGCTGGCATATTCAGCCCAAGGGGTAGTCAGAAGATCCGGCTCGCGCTTGATCGTGCCATAAGGGCGTGGCACCTGCGCGCCGGGGCGGAGCTGGTTGCCAAAGCGAGAGAACGAGTAGGTCGGATCGGGCTGCGCCAGCGGCGCGATTACCGCAGGCTTGGGCACGAAAGTTGAAATCAGTGCCTGCGACCCCACGGCGATGCCCGCCGTCAGGAGTTTTGCGCCAAACGATCCGGCGGCAAGTCCGGGTGCGATGAACCCAGCAATAAATGGGGCGGCCAGAACGGCGACGATTGACAGCACAGACGCCAGAACCCGGCTTCCCCCGCCACCACCGCCAAGCGGGAGCGCAGGCAGCACCCACAACACATCTCCGGCCATGATTTCCCGAAGGTATTCGTTGTTCCCACTCACCGGATGCTTGCGCAAAAGAGGCACCTTGTTCAGAACTACCCAGGTGCCAGGACGCGGCGGCATTCCGACCAGCACTTCGGCCACGGTCTGACCCGGTTCGACCTCTTGGATCGACGCGTTCAAAAGCGGGTTTAAAGCGTCTGTAACACAGACCGCCAGCGCCTTTCCCGGCGGCACCATGGACGGGGCTGTCACGTCTCGCAGCGAAGACAGCGCGCCCTCGGCATAGCGCACGAATATCACGCGGTTATAGCGGGCGGTCACCTGTGCCAGGCAATCCAGCGCCACACCCTCGCCCTCGCAGGCGTGCAGGATGCCGCTGCGCGCCGGTGTCTCGACAAAGACGCCAATATGGTTGAACGCATGCCCCTGCGCCATCAGGACGATGTCACCATGCGCGGGCATCTCCACCGGCACCCAGCTCTGCCAGAGGTGGTTGGCGCGGATCGCCATCATGATCTCGCGCAGGCTATTGCCGTCATCGACGAAGCTGTCGGAGAGCGGCAGACTGCGTCCGAAGACCTCGCGGTGAAAGTGCACAACAAGGCCCCAGCAATCGAACGCCTCCGGACCCGCCGCCAGCTCCAGCCAGGGCAGACCGATCAGATCGTCGATCACGTGATCCGGATCACGCAATGCCGGGGTAGTCAGACGGGTCATAGGTATATCCAAAGCGTCGATCGAGGCCGAAGTAGCCCGCACGACCACGCACGATCAGGTCAGAAGTGGACGAGCTGTCGAGCTCGAGGGCGGGCAGAACGAAGGACGGGCCCATGTCGGCGATTTCGCGGATGTACTCGCGCGCAGTAACGACGACCGGCTCGGTCGCGCCCAGAGACTGGTCGAGCGCCGCCTCCAGCTCGGAACCGATCACATCGACCCACAGATCGATCTCCGGCCAGCGCCCGTCGCCGTTAGCGGGCAGTGCGGCCGAAAAGAGCGCCGCGATGAAATGCGCCTGCTCTCCGGTTTCCAGCATTGCATCAAGCGGCGCGGTATCGTTCACCACACGCGCAGGCACGTCAAAAGACGGGTGATCGAACTGCAGTGTGAGAACCACCTGCGTGCCCGAAGGCCGGTGCTGGTAAGCCTCTGCCAGGGCCAGCTCGCGTCGCTCCTCGGAACTCAGGGCCATCGGGGCATCGCCTCCAGCGCTGCGACGACCGGCGTCAGATCGGCGATCAAGTCGGTGACATCCCGGTCGGACACGATCCACGCATCCAGCGCGATCCGCTCGGCAAAGTTTAGTCCCTCAAGTTCGCGCAGCTCCGCCTGAAACGACACCTCGAAGATGCCATTTGCGGGCGACCCGGCCCTGGGCGGCTCGCCGAAAATGCGCACCACCTGCATCCGCTCCCTCAGCCCCTCGACAATGGGGCACAAGAACCAGTGCCGACCCGCGTCGAGATCCCGCAGCCAGAAGTCCATAAAGAGATCGTACTGACCGCCATCGAGCCGCCACGCGAGCGAGTAGAGGACCGGCACCCTGCTGAACTTGCGCTCCAGCGCGGTCCCGCCATCGTCGAGATCGGTTCGCACGAGCGGATCGATCGGTTGAGAGGACCAGTTCTCGCGCAGCGCAAGCGCCGGAATGGCGGCGGGGAGCGTCGGGTAGCTCATGACCGGCCTCCGCCATAGGGAGGCCGCACACCGAGATCCTGCAGCGCCCGGTTCATCGGGCTGTTCGGGCGGCGCATACGGCCCGCCATGTCCCGCTCCATCTGGTCCATGACATCGATCTGCACACCGCCCTGTCCGTCAGGGCGCGCCTCGACGCGGGAGCTGCTGTAGTTGTTGACCGTCACGTTCGGCGCTCCCTGCGCCACCTGCGCGGGCTGCGCGGCCATCGAGGCGAGGCGCGACAGGATCGCATCGGCATTGTCGAGCTGGCGCGGCGTGAAGATCGTCTGTCCGCGCTGCACGACGGCCAGTTGGTCGCCAGCGCCCATCCGCTGGCTGGACATGACCGACGAGTGGCCCACCGTGGAGCCGGAATGCGAGCGGATGCCCAGAAGGCTCTCCGCGCCGGTTGCAAGAAGGTCAAACCCGGCCGTCAACGCGGGCTGGATGGATTGCTGGTAGGCCATGCGCGCGAACTGCTCCAGCGCGAAGTCCGCCAAGTCGCCAAGGCTCGCCTTCCCAGTCAAAGTCCAGTCCAGCCACGCCTCCTCCCCGCGC
This sequence comes from Tropicimonas sp. S265A, assembly GCF_049800835.1. Lineage (NCBI taxonomy): Bacteria > Pseudomonadati > Pseudomonadota > Alphaproteobacteria > Rhodobacterales > Roseobacteraceae > Tropicimonas > Tropicimonas sp. S265A. The sequence continues at coordinate 373,364 of NZ_JBNAFU010000002.1, read as the reverse complement.
TCTAGACCACCGACGAGCAGGTCCTCTGTCGTCGCAGCGAAGTTCGCCATCTCGTCCTCGACGTCGCGCAAGCCGCGCTCGATCCCGGCCTGCCAGTCATCGCGGCGGTCAAGATCAGCTTCATAGGCCTCGATCAGTCTTTCGCCGTAGATCAGCTCGACGTCATCGGCCCACTTCTCGTAGGCCTCGCCCGACGCCGAGAGCACATCAAGGGTACGTGCGCGCCAGCTATTGGCGGCTTCGATGGACGCCTCGTAGGAAGGCGCGAGGCGTGTCAGGTCGCGCTCGATGCCGCTGACAGTGCGGTCCAGATCCGTCTGGCCCCGGCCACTGCCACGGCGTGAGCGGTTCTGGCGGCGCAGCTCAGCCAGTTGTTGCTCGTTTTCGGCCTGCGTGCGGGCGCTGTTCACGACCGTAGCGCGCTGCCGATCTAGGGTTCTCTGAAGGATCGGATCAACACCCTGCGCGGGTCCTGCAGCAGCGTCGAACTCTGCGCCTGCGAGGGCGACCGCCGTGGCCACTGGATCGCCGAAGTTGTCGAGCCGGATCTGGCTCTCGGCCAACCCGCTCAGCGACTTCGCCGCCAGTCGATCCGCAGCATCGACCGCACGGCCGATCTCATCCGCCAAGCGCTCCGCCTGATCGGCCGCGTCCGCCAACGGTTGCGCTGTGTCGATGCCGGAAAGCTCCTGAGCACTCAGAAGCGTCTCGGCCATGAACCGGAGCAGCTCCTCCTCTTCTGCGGAGCGCTCTCCATCCAGATCCACCAGCGTGGTTGTCACTTCGACCAGTTTCTGAAGAGCGGTGACCTGTTCCTCAACGCTCCCTGCAGAGTTTTGCAGGATGGTCTGTTGATTGACGAATTCAGCCGTCAGCGCTCGGGCCTCTTTCCGCGCCTCGCGTTGGCTATCGGTGAAGGCGAACATGATGTTGAGATCAAAAAAGTCCGCGACGCCGCTCCTGCGATCGCCCGCACCACGCACCCCCAGCAGATCAGACACCGATGTCGCAACCTCGTCGAGCGCGCGTTGCGCCTCGCTGCTTTCGATCTCGCGCAGCAACGCCAAAGTTGCTGCCAATCCGACCGATGCGCTGCCAAACTGGTCGGTCAGTTCTTCGGTGGACATGCGCGACAGGTCCGAGCTTTCGCGGTACCGGTCCAACGCGCCCTGCAGTCGATCGGACGCCTTCTCGAATGCTTCCGCACCCTCCTCCGCCTCAAACATGCTCGTGACCAACGGTGTCAGGAAACCGGCGACAGTACCCGCCAGGACCCCGGCCGTGCCGAAGCCGAGAAGAATATCCGGGAGTTGGAACGCGAGTGCGGTGAGGAAGTCTCCGGTGATCGCACCTTGCTGGGCGACCTGGTTCATCTGCAGGCCGACATTCCGCAATGACCCTTGAAACCCACCCAATTTGCTGGATGCCGCATTGGCGTTCTTGCCTACACCATCGAGGCTAAGCGCATTCGCCACAGCCGACCGCTCAGCCTCGCGCATGTTTGCAGCCATCTGCGCGGTGGCAGCGCCGGTCCTGGTGGTTTCCCGGTTGAGCTCTTGGGTCTCGCGCTTGAGGGTATCCATTGCGCCTTGTGTTTGACGCCCGGCGGTCACCACCTGACTGGCGTCAGCGGTCACGATGAAGCGGGCAGACATATCACTCATGGCTGCGCGCTCCGTTCCCGAAAGATCGCGACAAGCTCCTCCTCGATGACCCTCAGATCCTCGAAGATGCCGTCCGTCAGAACGATGTTCTTCAGCCGCGCGGCGGCCTCGAGCTGCAACAGGTCAAAGCCGGTGATGATCGGCGCTCCCAGACCCGCCGGGATCACAGACAGACGGTTGGCGTTGGCCACGGCCAGCATCACAACGTCTTTCAGGTCTGCGAGGATCTCGATCATCGGGGGCTCCGGCTCCGGGTCGCTCAGGTTTTGGGCTTGGGCTTGGGCTTCTTCGCGGCTGAGCCCGAACGCGACCAGGTCTTCGACGACGGCGTCTGTTTCGCCTTTTGAGGTTTGGCCGCCCCAGATGTACCGGGCGACCGCAGTGAGTTTCCCTGTCGCACAGCGCCTCCGCGCGTGGCCTCGACGTAGGCACGGGCAACACCCAAGCGGGTCGGGACCTGCGCGAGCACCTTACGGATGTTCTCGTCGGTCGGCTCAAGCGTCCCGCCGCCCTCGACGCCGATCTCGCCCTCGTCCCAGCCGATGAAGACCTCCATCAGGGCATCGATCTCCGCCTCGCCGCCAGGACCGGCCACGCCAGAGAACCCGGCCGCGAGAAACTCTTCGTCGGGATCGATCTGGAACCGCCCGATGAAGGAGAGGCTTTCCATGCCATTCTCTGTCGGCATTTCCACGGTCACGGGATGGGTGAACTTCGGGCGCTCAGTGAACACGAACATCGTCCTACTCCTGCGCCTTGAAGATGATCGCCACGTCGTCGTCGCCCTGGTCGGGCATGAAGGTGAGGTCCAGGTTGACGCCCATGTCGCCCTCAATGTTGACCTCACCGCCCCATTTGATCTGGACGCGGGGGGCCGCGATCCGCATGGCCCCAAGCGCCGCCTGCTCCTGGTTGAGCTCCCAGATGATGGCCGAGGTCACACCGGTGCGGCATTCCTCCACCAGGGCCTTGGTTGCGATATCGACCTCCTTGACGGTCACCCGCCCGGTCACCCGGCGTTCAGCGATATCGACGCCCGCACAGTTCATGTACTTGTCCACGCGCGGCGTCCGGCCGTCGGTGAACGTAAACTGCGTCGCACACAGGTTCACGCCGCCGATCGTGAAGGTTTGCATCTGGCTGGGGACCACAGCGGGCGCATACTGCCAGCCTGTCAGATCCGGCGCGCCGAACACGCCAGCCTGCGGCGCTGCATACCGCCCGACCATGTTGAACCCGAACATCGGGCGCTGGCCCGAGTTGGCGGTGAAGGTCAGGGACCCGCGCACCTCGCCCAGGGCCTGCACCTTGCCGTTGCGGTACGTCTCCACGTCGACCGCTCCGAACGCGGCACCGAAGCCGACCGGCTGATACGTTACCGAGGTGTCGGCCACGACGGTCTCGCTCATGCCACAGGCCTTCAAGAGGTGCGCGATGCGTGGTGCGGTACCGGCGGCTTGCCCCCAACCGGCATCCACGTTGAACTGCAGCGACGAACGGGGGTTGAACAGTTCCTCGGGCTTGGCCCCCTCCTGCCCGTCCGCCCAGTCCTGCGCTGTGTACTCCCCGTCGATCGGGTTCATCTGCAGATCTCGGCAAAGGACATAGTCCGTAGGTCCGACTGCGCCGCCCAGGGCCGCGTCACGCGCCCGGATCATGCGGTATTTAAAGCTCATGGATCGATCCTCCTGAAGAACTCGATGCGATAGGTGTCCTGCCAGATCATCCGGCCGTCCCGGTCGATGTTGGAAACGAGAGCCCCTCGCACAGGCGTGCAGACGTCCTTTGCGCCGGGGTAGTGGTAGCGACAGAGAAGCGGCATGACCGCGCGCCGTATGCCGCTCAGTTCAGACAAAGCCGGATCGCCGGAGCGGTAGGCGACATCGCGCACGACCAGGACCACCCCGAACTGGAAGGTCACGGGTTGCTCCAGGGGCCCGGCGCTGTTCTGGTAGATGTTGGGCCCGGCGTTCTCCGCCAACGGGATCACGAAGGCCGAAGGCGTGGTTAGCGCATCGGCGCGGGCCGCTCCAAGGGTCTTTGCGGTGCCCACTTCCACGAGCCCGGTGTCAGTCGCGGCGATCTCCTCGCGGATCGGGCCGATATCGATGTCAATGATCACAGATCCCCCCAAGCGCCGCCGAAGTAGTCGGCCGTCAGCTCGCGGATCTCCGCTTCGTCCTCCTCGGACGCGCCCAGATAGGGGCGCGCGGGGATCGTCACCTTGCCCACGGTCACGAACCTGCCGTCGGGCAACTGAAACCGCAGGGCATTGCCGGAGGTCGGGCGGATCTCCGCACCCTGCTGGTGCACGCCTGCGTAGATCAGGTTCGACCCGATCTCTGCCTGATCGCGCGATGCGATATGCGTGAGCGACGCGGCAAGCCGCCCGCTGTCCAGCAAGGTCTTGCCGCCCTGGTTCATCTCCACCCGCAGCGACTTCGGCCAGGGCGTGCCATCGGGCGCGGTGTTGGTGTCCTCGATCCGGTCCCGCGCGCTCTGCTCCAGCAGCGCGCCGATCGCATCCATCAGGGGCGTCATGTCGGTCGCGGCGGCAGCCAGCCTGTCACCTGCGCCGCGCAACTGCCCGAGGTCGAGCTCGTATGTGAGCGTGACCGCCATCAGAAGCCTTTCAGCGTCTCGCGGCTGAAGACCGGGTCCTCGCCCTCGCTCAGCACGACACCAGGGGAGGATTGAACCTCTTCGCCACCGGTCTCGTCCCCGAGGGAGGCCTTGCCTTCAGAGACGGCCTTTAGGAACTTCATGGCGTTCTCCGACAGGGTCGTGACTGCCTCAGGCATCGGCGCGCCTGCGTTCAGATAGAGGCGCTCCAGCGCCAGATCGCAGCAGATGGTTTCAAGGGTTTGCGGAACCGGATCGAGCGGCAAGGCCACCCGCTTGGCGATCCATCCGTTGATCGTCGCAGTGGCGTCATCGAGCGCCCCTTGCAGGACAGTATCGTCGATGGTGTCGGCCACGCCGTCCCGATCGGTCAGCAACCGCAGATCACGGGCGGGGATACGCGCCTTGAGGTTGGCGGGGGCTGCGTAGCTCATGCGGGGTCTCCGGTTGCGGACAAAGGGCCACCGGGCGAGCGTGTCTCACGCTCGCGACAAACCCTTTCGCGGTGTTAGGGTCCGGGGCCTTTAATGGCTCTTCAAGACAGGCGCCCCGGCGTTTCCCATCTCGCATCACTGCCCGCTCTGCGGTGTATTCCGCTCAGCCCTCGGGCGGCGCCATCACGCTGAAGAGGCCATCGGCTTCGAGCGCCGCCAGCATCTTCTTGGTCATCTTGCTCGCGGGCACCTCGGTCTTGCCGTGGTCCCAGCGCGTGCCGCCGCGACGGCGTCCATCCTTGGCGTGGCAATGCACGACATAGACGGCGGCGGGTTTCGCGGCCTTGGCGGCCGCTTGTGTGGTCTGTTTGCTGTCCGTCATGGAAAGGCTCCTCAGCTCAGGCGGGTTTCGACGTGGAGGTCCACATCGTTAAAGTGGATGTTGCCCGCCCCGCCCTCTTTCCGCTCAATTTTGAGCAGCTCCTTGGCCGCACTCTCATTCGAGTTGCCGACAACGAGAAGGCTTGGGCGCATCGCCAGCTTGCGGCCCTTGTGCCCACGCATGGCCTGCATCTGCGCTTTGGCGTCTGCGTAGCTTTCAGGGGTCAGTGGCTCTTTCGAAGCAAAAGCCAACTGCCATGCCCCAAACCCGGTGGCGCAGCGCCGCTTTGCGCCCCACTGCAGCTCGTCCAGGTTGAAGACGTTGGGATCGGTCAGGTTCGTCATGGCCACGATTTGCGCGGCCAGCCGATCCTGAAAGATGATCGGCATTATGACCCGTCGTGTGTCCATCAGATACCATGCAGCCCCCGATCCGCCTTGGAAATTGGAGACCGACTGTTCGTTGCCGTTCTCGTCCTCGACCGGATGGTCCGTGTCGAAGAAAAACTGCCCATCGTAGTGGGTTTCTGTGAACCCGCTTTCGAGCTGGGGCCAGACGAGTTCGTCTGGCAACTCTGCGGCAGCCTGACCGAACTCAGCCGCCAGCATTGAGTAAAGGCCGATCTCATCATCGGCGATGTCGTTCACCGCAACGGCGATCGTGTTCTCGTAGCTGTCATTCTGGATGACGAAGCCGTCGCTTTCCAGCCGGTGCACGTGACGCGAGCCGACCCATTTCCGCATGCCGGGAATGTCCGACAGCTTTGGATAGACGTTGGCCTTGGAAGTCGAGCGTACCGTCATGGCCACGCGGCCGTAGGTGGTCTCCGCGCCGGTCAGCGACTGGTTGAAGGCGGTGACGATCCCGGCGTTGACCGCCTCAAGGGTGTCTGTGTTGAAGTCCATGCCTGTCTCCTCAGGAAATCTTGACCCAGGCACCGCCTGCATCGATGTCGACGAGCTCGCCCGCGTCCGCCGCACCTGCGCCGCCCACGGTCTGGTCATCGGTGACCTTGACGATCGTGCCGATGTCGGCGCGCGTCAGGCCGTTGTTGGCGAACCGGAAGGTGCCCTTGCGGATCTCGACGGTGATGTCGCCAGCCGAGCCGCCTGCGTTGTTGGCCTGCACCATTGCAATGCCGCGCACGGTGTTGCCGCCTGCGACGGCAGGCAGGGCATTGCCCGCCGCGTCGAGCTGCACGAGCGCACCCGCGTAGATGACAGCGCCCGCCGCGACGGGATCGCCGAACTGGATGCCGTCATGCGTGCCGTGCGCGCGATCTTTGGTCAGAGGTGCCATCTTAGGCCTCCTTCTTCTCGGGCGCGTTGCCCGACAGTGTTGCGAGATAGGCGTCTTCCGACAGGCCCATCGAGGCGCAGACGGTCTTCTGCGCTTCGGTCAACTGACCGTCGACCTTTGCGGCCTTCACTCCGGAGATCACCTCGCCATCGGTGACGAATGTCGGCATGGTGGCAATCCAGTCGTTGAACGCCTTCAGGTCGGACGAAGCCAGTTTGGTGGCGACGTCCTTCATCGCGGGGGTGATCTTGCCGCCCTTCAAAGCAGCCGTAACCGCCGCCTCTGCCTTGTCGGTTGCCGTGTCTTTGGTCAGCGTCGCAACCTCAGCCGCGAGTTTGGTGTACTCGGTCATCGAGACGAACTTGCTCGGGTCCGGCTCGCCGCCTTCGGCCTTCAGGCTCGCGGTCACCGTGGCGATCGCCTCGTCGGTGACCTCGCCCTCGTGGCCTGCGGCCTCCAGGACGGTGTCCAACTGGCTCGCTTTCGCGATGACCGTCGCAGCCGATGCGAGAACCACGTCCTCGGCCGCGTCCTCAGCGAGGCCTAGGGCCTTCGCAATCCGGGCTAGTGACATGCCCTGTTCTCCTTCTTCAGTGGGATCTGAGGCAATCCGGGACAGCTCCCGAATTGCCGGTGTGTTGGTGAGCGCGGCGCGCGTGATGCGAACGATCTGGCGATCCGACTTGCGGACCTGGAACACGGGCGAGATCGAGCGGTACTCGCGACCCTCGACAGCCGCGCGACCAACAGGTGTCCAGTCGACTGTCGCAATGACCTTGCCGTCGCGCACTTCCATCTTCGAGATCCAGCCCGCCGCGCGGGTGGACTGCCGTGTCTTGTTGACATCCGGCTTGTCGGACGAATGGTCGAAGTCGATAGCGAGCTCGCTCATGCCGTTTGGCAGGTCCTGGAAGCTGGCCCGGATCAAAGCCTCCGGATCGCTGACGAAGAAGGGTTTCTTCTCGCCGCTATGGCGCACCTCGCCCACCGGCATGATCTCGATCTCGGAGCTTTCCGCTCCGCTCTCAAGGCTGGCCAGGACGATCGGGTCGCCGTGCTTGGTGTTCGCTTCGATAGTCATGGGGCGACCATAGGCGCGCGCAATATGCGCCTGACCCCTGAAAGGTTTCAGGGGGAATGCAGGTCGGAAAACGGGGGAGCGTGGGCACAGCATGGACCAGGTGAGCGCGTTCGCGCAACAGTCCTGATCCCGGATCTGACATTTCACGAAAAGGGAAGAAATCGCCGTGCTGCAACCGCTGGCGGCAAATGCGCGCCACCTGCTGGCGTCAGGACGCGATTTGAATACCTATTAAACGGGTCCACAGCGCCAAGTCGGGTTTTCACGGATGACGACGCCCGAAAGACCGGCTCGGCGGTTTCTGGGGCATCTGAGCGGCTCTAGGGGGTTTCGGCGTTCAGAAAGGCGCGCAGGGCCGCTGCCGGGCTTTCGCCGCCTTGCGGACGTGGCTCTCCGGCAAGGATCGCGATGGTGCGTTCCGCCTCGGCCACAGCACGGTCGTAGTCGGGGATGTCATCGCGGCGTGCCTTCAGGTCAGCCAGATGCTGCCGCCAGACCTCGATGTCGAACGACACCGGTCCTTCTGTCCATCCCTGCACCTCGGTCATGCCCGTGTCAAAGCCTCCACGACTTGTTCGATCAACAGCTCATTCTGGTCGATCGCCTGACGCATCCGAAAGCTCAGCGAGAACCGATATCTGACGGCTCCGACGCGATCCATCGTCAGGCTTAGTATATGGGGGAGCAGGTGCTGCGCATCAACTCCGCTCACCAATCCCTCGGCCCGCGCGGCCGCCAGCAGCTCACGGGCGACAAGCTGCACCTCGTCGATCAACTCTGCGGGCACAACCTTGGCCGTCCGCCTCGATGCGCGGTACAGGCTGCCGTCGTGACCCACCGCCACCAGCGTGTCGAGCCCGCGTGAACCGAGCATGACCTTGAAGTCGGCCGGGCTGAACGCGGTGGACGATGGGTGGTTGTGGATCGCAACTCCCTTGGCTCCGTCGCGCCTCAGCGCGGCCCGCATCGCCGGGGTAAAGCCGACATTGCCACGGTTGCCTGCATTCCAGTCGAGCACCCCGTCTTCTGCGTCTGCCGCAAGATCGTAGACGGCAAGGCTCTCGACGCCGTCGCGCACGCCCCGCGCGCGCACCTCCTCGACCAGGGCCCGGTCCATCGGACGAAAGTCCTGTGCCAGATCCACGCTGGTCGCATCGTAAGCCGCGCGCATGTCGAGCCATGCCATGCCGGGGTTGCTGTCAAACCCCGGCGACACGCCCAGGGGCAGCTCGGAGGTCTCGCCGGTGCGCGGGTTTATCCAGGGCAACGTGTCGAGCTCGAAGTCTTCGGTCACGCGCAGGCCTTCGCGCTCCATCTGGCGGCGCGAGAGCTGGCGCACGCTGCAGGCACAAAACCACCCGTTTGGCGGATAGATCGCCGCCCAGGCGGGGTGATCCACGGGCAGGATAATCCCGTGATAGGGCTCGTGCTCGTCGCGTCGGGAGGGGCGCTGCACCTGCCGGTACTGCAGGAACGGCAGCGCCGCCTTCGTCCGCTGGATGCGCGCCCACCGCCCGGCGGCGTAGGACGTGCGCATGTTCGTGTCATAGATCACGCGCAGGCGGTGGTTGGACCCGAGCTGGACCTCGCGCGCCTCACCCGTCTGGGGATCTGCCTCGATCGCCTTGCCCCACCAGCCCGCCGCCTGCAGCCGGGGGCGCAGATCGGTGCGGAACTGGTCGAGCGTGCGCCCCTGTGCCAGGGCAAGGTCCAGCTCGGATCGGATCGTGGTCAGGACATCGTCCTGCGCGGCCTTGGCCACGACGAACATGCGCGCGTGTTCCTCGCGCCAGACGTCGCGCCAGTCAAACCGCTGGGTGCTGGGTGCGTACCCTTTGGACCGGAAATACTCGACCGCCTCGCGCGGACTCCGGGGTGCGAGCTCGACACGCTCAGGCATCGATCGCTTTCACGTCTGGCTCGACGAACCATTCGTAGACGCGCGCGCCGTCACACCACCAGCTCACCTGGTACTGCGCAAAAGAGAAACCGCGCTGATAGCGCACGCATTCGACCATCCCGCAAATATCCTCAGCGACCCGGACTGACATGCCGGGACGAAAGAGCGGGGTCAGACCGTTCTTCAAACGCTGTTCGATCAGGCGCATCATCTCCGCGTCAGCGGCATTGACCCCGGAGGCCTCCTCGATATCCCTGAGCCAGGACTGTACGAACTCTAATTCCGTCATCAGCCGATGTCCGCGCCCAGCTCTCCAGCGAGCCGTGCATTGAAGGCCAGACGTGCCAGGAACTCTGCGAGCTTCTCCGGCGGCGTTTGCGTCATCAGGTCTTCCAGGATATCGCGCGCCTCCTCGGGCGTCTCCGCGCCCTCCAGCGCCTCAAGGAACGCTTCGACCAGCTCGTCGCCCGGTTCCGCGTAAGGCCCGTCGCGCACCTGATCGATCAGACCGCTGATCGCGGCGGATGCCTCGCGCTGTGTGACGTCCGACGGATCGGGCGTGCTGTCGTCCAGCGCACCACCACGTGGGACCGCCCGCGAGAAATCGAGCAGCGCCTCGCCCTCCTCCGGCTCCCGGATGCCGTAGGTCTCTTGCACGACGGCGACAGGGACCTTCAGACCCTTCGGGCCGAATGTATTGATCGCCTGCATCATCTGGGCAGGGTCGTGCTCCTTCGGCGAGACCAGCGAGATCGCCGGGCAGGCGACGTTAGGCCCGTGGTTCCAGACCACCAGCGGCCGGGCGATGTCGGCCTCGAGCGTGGCGGCGAGCTGTTCGCCATCGGCATCGCGGATGTCCGAGCGCACCAGCTCGTGGATCTTGCCCACGGCATGCCCGCCCGCGATCGCGTCCGTGGTGGCGACCTGCCCCAGAACGGCCTTGGACAACTGCTCGTCCCAATACCGTGCGGAGGTCTCGAACATCTTGTCGCCGCCCGTGACGGCCGCATTGATGAACTCGGCCTCCATCGAGCGCGGCATAATCGCCGCCATGTCGGTGCCGACCTGACGCATCGCACGCAGCAGCGTCCGCTTGTCCTCTTCGGTGGCGCTGGTGTCGTACTTGCCCACGCGCACCGGGTGGCCGTAGGTGGTCAGAAAGATCGCCCAGTCGCGCAGGGTGTAGTTCTTGAACATGTAGGCCCAGGCACAAAGCCGCGCGAGACCGGCACGGATCGGCAGGCCAGACTTGAGCTCCGCCCGGTGATAGACGAACCGCCCGAAGGGCAGATCGAGCTCACCGGTGTTGTCGCGCAAACGCAGCGTCTCCCCATCGACCGTGTCATACTTGAACCACGTGGGGTCGCGGAACTTGATCGCCCGGATCGTCCAGGGCTCCTTGGTGCGATCCCAGAGGATCTCGTTGACCGAGTACCCCTTGCCGAGCGCGTCCATGATATGCGGCAGCGCCCGGCGCACGACCGGCTTCTCCAGCTCGGCGCGCACCAGGGCGGCCGCGTCCTGGTCGGCATCGGTCTCGCCCCCGGCCTCGACCACCAGCTCCAGATTGCGCACGGCACGCTTGCGCACGCCAAGGACGGCAGCGTAGTGCAGATCCTTCTCCTCGAGCTGCTCTGCCATTTGCAGGAACTCGGTCGCGTCGTTCACCTCGGCGTTCTTGAGGATCGCCGCCAGACGCTGCGGCCGCAGGCCATCCGCCGGGTGGCCTTGTGTGATCTGACGAACCGACCCGAAGCCCGGTGCCGCGATCTCGTCGTCGAGTTCCCGCGCCGCCGGACGCTTCATGTCCCGGCCGTATTGATCGAGCAGCTTTACCATGTCCCCAACTCCGCCGGGCTTTTCCATTTGTCGTCGTCATCGTCCGCCTTGCCGGAGAACAGCGGGCTTTGACCGACGTTTGAACCGCCTTCATAGGCGTATTCCATAGGCTCGGCCGCGATCGCCGCGTCGAGCATTGCCAGTGCGATCGCGGCGTCGCCATGTCGCCCCTTCTCCCGCGTGTCTGGTAGTGTCGGAACGCCTCGGACAAGGCGCAGCGCGCGAAGGTCTGACTTCACGTCGGCATCGGCCACCAAGGAGATCGTTTGGTCCTCGAACCGGCCTTTGAGCGGCGGCATCATCGCTAGGTACCACGCAACGTTGATCGTGACGGCTTCGATCAGGTGATACCCAAACTTCTCCTGCGCCCACTCTGCTAGACCGAGACCGTTGCCGGTCGCATCGAACTTTGCGCCGTTGAACCGCGGCATGCGCTCGATCACGTAGCGGATCACCCGCTTCTGCTCGCGGATCGGCGTGTTCTTCATCTCGATGATCAGTCGCACGATCAGATCGAGGTTCTTTGCCTCCTGCCCGATCGCCAGAACACTCAGGTCAGTCGTGCGCGCAAAGTCTTCCCCCAGTGCCGATCTCAGATCCGGGTCCATGCGCAGGAGCGCGGGGCCGACATTCTCGTCGAGCCATTTATCGACATAGGCCGTCCGCTCATGCTTTGGGCGGAGCTGGAAACCATCGGGGCATTCGAGGCGCGCGACAGAATGTTCTTTGGACATGCACGCTTCGATCAATGCGCCCGACAGAAAAGCACCGGTGCCCGCCTTGGGGATGCAATGAAGCTCTTCGTTCGCGTCGTCGGCATAATAGCCGAGTATCTGCTGGACGAATTCGAGCCGAGCCTCTGGCGTTTGCTCAAGTCCTCTGACCATGGCGATGCGCTCGTAGAGCCCGTCCGCGATCGCGTCGTCAAACGTGACTTTCAGCACTTCGCCATCACGGCGCTTGCTGCGGATCTCGTTTATGAACTCGTTAAACGGGTTGTCAGCGCCGTCATGCGTGCTGATCACCAAGACCTTGCCGCCCCACATCAGGAGTGCGACTGCCGCCTTCAACAGCTCTTCTAGCGCGTCATGGAACGCGGCTTCGTCGAAGATCACATAGCCCTGACGACCGCGCAACGACCGGGGCTTCGACGTCAGCGCCACGATCTCAAACCCGGATGCGAAGCGGATCCGGAACGCAGTGATGTCCTTGTCTGCGCCCTCTTCGTCCTGATCCTTGAAAAGGAACTCTTCGACGCCTGAGGCCGCAGGCATGAAGGCCTTGGCCCACATCGCACACGTGTCGATGAACTCGCGCGCCATGTCGAGGTTGTAGCCGATGTAAAGGACATCCATGCCCTTGGCAGAGCGTGATGCGCCAGCCGACAAAACCGCATCGGCCGCGACCGCCCACGTCATCCCGATCCGGCGCGACTTCTCGCAGATGACCAGAGGATGCAGCGCGGTCGTCGCCAGCAACTTGGCTTGATATGACAAAAGCACTGCGGGCAGGCTCTCGGCCTTCTTGAGCTCGTCGGGGAGCGTCTGGCGCGCTTCGTCGCGATGCTCCTGCCACTCTTCTTTCGTGATCGGCGCTCCGTCCATCAGAAATGAACCCCCATCAGGGCCTCGTCGATCGCTGCCTTCTTGCAGCGCCCCCAGCACTTCATGGCGACACCCCACCAGCGGTCATCCCGCCGAGCCCGATCGCGATACTTGAACCACCGGCGGCGGAGACGACGTGGCACGGTGGTCCAGTGCTTACCGCAGATGTACTCGCTGCAGGGTTTCCCAGTCGTTCGCCTACAACCAGGACAGAGGCAGGTGACACGTTCCATCAACTCACACCAAGGATCTGCGCTTTGATCGCTTCGACGGTATCTGCCGACAGGCCGAGCTCGGTCGACTTCTTGGCCACGCCGTCAGCGGCGTTCTTGCGAGCTTCGACCGCGATCCGTTCCCGCTCGTCGGACATGATCTTCTCGCGGATACCCGCCGACTGCATCAGGTCCTTGAGCATGCGGCCGAGCGACATCAGCTCCTTGGCCTCGAGATGCCCGTCCTGCTCGCGTACGGCCTTCATCATCTGCACGGCGGAGGTGGCGATCATCTGCATCAGCACCTTGTGCAGATCGCTCTCCTGCTCGATGTCCATATCCGCCAGAAGCGTCTCGGCCATCGAGAACGCCTCGCGCTGATCCTTCAGCGCCTTGGAGAACTCTCCGACGGCCGTCTTGCCGACGCGGATCTCCAGCCCCTCCTCCTCAAGCCAGAAGTTGAGTGCCTCGGTCACGTCCACGATGTCGCCGAAACCGCGCGTTGCAAGCTCCTGCGCGAGGCGGTCCTTCAGTTCGACGGGGATCAGGTCCAGTTTCTTCGGTGAGGGCATGTCAGCTCCCCGGTCGCGGGCGCTGCACACCGGGATAGGTTGCGACCCCGGTGGCGACCTCGACACCGCGCTGCGTGGCCGTCGCGATCACGAAATCGTCCGAATGCGTCTTGGTCGAAACGAGCCCCTGCTCCTCCAGCCATGTCAGCTCGCCAACGATCTGGTCGCGGGTGTAGCTGATCCCCACCTGGGGCAGCAGCCCGGCCAGCATCGAGGCGTTGCTGGTGTAGCTGGGCGCGCCTTCCAGAAACCGCAGGATCGCAATGCGGGCATGCTGGCGCATGTGGTCAAGGTAGCTGGTCATGTCCCACCCTTGTTCAGAAGAAACTGTTCCTGACGGTCGAGCGCGGCCTTGACGCTGCCGAGCAGGTCCTTGGTCCCGCGCATGTCTGCGCCCAGCTCGCGCAGGGCACCGGACATGCCCGCAAGCTGCAGTTCGAGCTGGTGAACATCGTCCTTGCTGGGCGCTTGGCGAACGTCGCTCTCGACCACCTTCAGCCGACTGTCGAGCGCGCTGACCTCCCCGGTCAGGCGATCCATATTCACCTTGATCTCGGCGATACGGCGGCCATTCTCGTTCAGAGGCTCCTTGAGCTCGGCTTGCGTTTCCTGCGCGCTCGCCTTGATGCGGCGCTGTATCCAGAAGATCGCGCCCACGCCCCCGCCAAAGAAGGTCAGCACCAGCCCGACCAGCAGCTCGGTTGCTTTCAGCCAGTCCAGCACTTCCATTAGAACAGCGCCCACGCAAGACCAAGCCAGAGCAGGCCGAGACCACTCAGCTCGAGGCAGATCCGCCGGATGGCGGCATTCCGGGTCTCGAACGTGTGGAGCATGATCGGCACCATCAGCCCGTAAAGCCCAAGCGACATCACGAGGCTCAAAACCTCGGGCAACGGGTGCGCTTGCCAGAGATCCTCGCCGTAGCGCGCGAGCAGGCGGGCCATGACGTAGTAGGCACGCTCGATCCCGATCGCCAGGCAGGCGATCGCCAGCGCGACCCCCATTCGGTCAAGGACATGTCGGTCCACGCGGATCGTGCTGAGACCGTGCAATCCACGCGCCGCGATCAGGATCAGGAGCATCACCATCACGGTATGACTGGCGACGGTAAGCCCGTTATAGCCCATGTCCATCAGTGCGCCTCCGGGTCTTCAGGCACGATCCCGAACCGCGACCAGTCCGTGCCGGAGGCCAGCATGCAGGCGCTACCCTCTCCCGAGCTGGTGAAAACCGTCCAGGTCCCGGAGGGCGAGACGAACACTTCAAAGGCGCTGCCGTTCGCAGCAATGCCCGTGGCGACCTGCATCTCGCCATAGACGGTCGTCAGGCGCTCCACGACCGCCTCCCGGTTGGTGCACGGCACCAGGGCGTAGGCACGCGCGGTCATGATCACGCAGGCCGTGATCAAGACGAGCGCCCCGATGATCAGCGTATCGATCAGGTTTGGCTTTTTCATGCGGCCACCTTTCCCTTAAGATCCGCGATGATCGCGTTCTTGGACTTCGACCCGGCGCTCGAGCCGAAGAAATAGTTGCCGACCTGTGCGCACAGACCGCCCAGGATACCGATGACACCGACGACGATCTCGCCCCCGGCCTCGGGCAGGCCCTGGAAGAACAAGAGCCCGAGAACCCCGAAGAAACCCGCGAGGATCACCGCGCCGAGGATCGCTGGCGTCCGGTCACCGGTTTCGACTTCGCGCCTGCGCGCGCTGTCACGGTCTTCGGCGGCGATCTCCTCCAGCTTTATACCCGCGTTCTGGAGCTGCGTTTTGAACTCCAGCTCGAGCTCCTTCAGCTTGATCAGGTCCTCGCCGCTGCTGATCGCGGCGACAAGGTCTTCCTCCGACGCATCGGGGTTGCCGGTCAGCTTCTCGGCTACGGCCTTGGTGGCGAGCCCGGCCAGCGGCCCGCCGAGTGCAGTCGCCACGGTTGGCGCGACCGCGCCCAGGATCTCTTTCAGCTTCTGGAACCTGTCGCTCACGGGCGATCTCCTTTTGCTCGAATTGCCTTGAACGGCGGGGCGAGGGCAAAACCCCCCCGGCGTCTGAGATGCCCCCACATCTGCCGCCAGCTCACGGCAACGACCACGCCGTCGGCCCCGCCGTTCAAGACACTTCCTCCACGCGGATCGGCGCGGTGTAGCGCGCCACGATCCATCCCTCCTGCCCGGCATAGGTAACGCGCAGCCAGCTCCGCCCGTCGAACAGTCCTTGCCGGGTGACGGGCACGACCGCGCCGTCGGGGATCTGCGCAATCACGTTCGGATTGAAGGACGGCCAGCGGCGCATGTTGAGTTTGTCGTCGCGCATGATCTGGCCCAGTTCGATCTGGACCATAGGCTCGTCATAGTCTTCCTCGAACAGCCAGACGTTCTTGCCCTCGTCCACCTCGGGTTCGGCGTCAGCCCGATCGCGGCCAAGGATGCGCGTGCGGATCTGCTCCATCGGGAAGAGCGGGTTTGGGTCCACCTTGCGGCCGGGCGAGATGTACCAGTGCCCGCGAATATCGTGCAGGCCGGGGATCATGACGAACAGCCGCTCCAGCAGATCGATCAGGGCGTCGAGCTGCGCCTGCGGGTAGCCCATCCACCAACCAGAGCCGTGTTCGTGTGTTTCGGCGAAAATGGCGCGTTCGTGCGGCGGGCCGCTCTTCAGCACCGGCTCACCAAACCAAGTCCGCGCCGCGTCAGATCCCGCGTCGGTCATGCGGCCGGGATTGACCAGCTCGATCCCGATGGAAAACTCGTTGACCCCGTCGCGCCCGTGGTAGTGCGACCGGCCCGCGTGCCAGGCCTCGTTGTAAAGCGGGACCTGTTGCTCCACAGACCCGTCCCGCTCGATCACGAAGTGGACACTGACAGGTGCGCTGTTGTTGCGCAGGTAGCGGGCGGCATTGCCCTTCTCGATCCGCGACGCGGTGTCGTGGATCACCACGATCTCCGGCACGATCAGGCCGCCGATATTGTTGGCCTCACGAAACGGGATACCGGGAACGGTTTTCGGGATGTCGGGCATTGGGGGCAAGCTCCATTTTTTCGGGAGATTGCCGCAGCCGGTTCAGGGAATACCCCCTGAAAGGTTTCAGGGGAGGTCGAGGGGGAGCTGGTCCGGGGAGCTGTCCGTGGATCTAAGCTCGCGCGCCCAATTGGCGACAGACCGCAGGTGCACGTCGCAGGCGCGGGCCACGTCGGTATGCGTAGCACCGTCGCGCAGCATGCGATAGCCTTTCCTGCGCCGCCCCTTCAGCCCCTTGTCGGGCCCCATGGGCACACTCAGACGCCCGTGCCCGAAATAGGCGATCATGCGCAGGCAATCATCCTCGCCGATGATCTGGGCGAGCTTGGAGCCGTGCGGGGCCTTGGGGATGTCGATGTCGAGACCGCCGACCACGTCGAAGAGACGCAGCGCGCTCTCCAGCCCGATCACGCCTTCGATCTCGCCCGCGACGCCTTCAAGCATCGCGGTCGACCTTGGGATGCTTGACGCAGCCGGTGCGTTTGTTCGGGAGGGAGGCGGGGTAGATATCGACCACCCGGTTTCCAGAAAGACGGTAGATGAACTTGCCCACGCGAACGCCCGTCGCCTTCTCCTCGACCCCTGTTTCGACGAGCTTCGCAATGTGCGCGCGCATCTCGTCCAGGCTCAAGCCTTCGACAAGCTCGACATACTTGACCAGGGTATGATCGGTGACGCGGCTGCGGGGCTTCTTCATCGGCGCATCCGCCCTTCGTCATAGCCCGGCACATTATGGCGGCGACACATCGCCATCAGCGCCTGCACGATCGCATTGATCTGCTCGGCGTCGCGCAACATGTCGATATCCGCAGGCACGCTGGACCAGGCATCGCCGAACTGCTTGCGCACGAAGGCGTTGAGCCCGGCTCGTCCCGGCTGATCCAGCGCCCCTGCCTCCCCCAAGAGGCCCCAGAGCTTGTGACAGAGCCGCAGGTCCGCGCGCGGCGCGGGCCGGTATTTGCGGCCCTTTGAAACGGGCTTGAAGCCCCGTTTTTCGAGCTCCTTGACGACCTTCTTCAACTCGGGCTCGGTCATGTCCGACAGGGACGCCTTGCCGGTGACCTGCAACTGCAGCTCGCGGCGCGTGTCATCGTCCAGCCTCAGCTCCCGGCACCCGACGAAGATCTTGCGGCGCAGGGCGCTCATTGGAGTGCACCGAAGGGATTGCAAAAACCGGCCGCACCCACCACCTTTAAAGGCGAAGGAGATTTTTCATGAAGACCTTTTTGATCGCTCTGGCCCTTTTGATGCCGACCACCGCCCTGGCCGAAGACTTGCTGGACAAGAGCTGCCTTGTCATCGGGGTGTTTCTTCAAGACCCCGAACTCTTCGCTGAACCTGTCGCCAACTACTACGGGGCCGCTCTCGACGGGCTGACCGCTGGCGTGGCCGGGGACGTCGATCCGACCCGAGAGTTTGCGCTGATCGACGCAATGATCGATGCGTGCGAGGCCGACATGAACCGCACTATCCGAGAGGCTATGAGCGCCGCGCGCGAGCAAGGCTGAGTGGCTCCCCATCAGTCCTGCCCCAACGCGTTCTCGGTGTCCTTGATCATCGCGTCGAATTTCGCCTGAACGATCGGGCGGGCTATTCCATTGGTGTCGGCGAAGGCGGTGATCTTCTCGGCGTCGCCATTGGTGCAGAGCAGCTCCAGCTCCAGCTCGTCGGTCCATTTGGCTGGTTTGCGCGCCACCTTGTCCGGGCGCTCTGCCACGGCCTTGGCCTGCAGCCGCTTTCGAGACGCCCACTTTGCGCGCAGCCTGCCAAAGGGCAGGCCCATGTCGTCGGCCACCTCAGCGCACTTCTCGCCATTCTCGAGGCGCGACATTGCCGTCTTGTAGGCGGCCTCCTCGCTGTCCACGACCTTGGCCTTCGGGCGGCTGGGGTCCGCCATCTGTTCGACAGGGACGGCTTCTGCGCCCTTTGGCACTACCGGGAGCGACGGGGGAGAGCGGCGTTCGCGTGCCTCTTTCAGCACAGCCGCCGCCGCTGTCCTGCCTTCGACATCCGTCGCGATCTCTTCGAGCGACGGGGGCGGTGCGGCCGCAGGGTCCTTGCTGATCGCAGCACCCTCCTGCGTTTGCGTCATTACCAGACCCGACACCTCCATCGGGGGTTGAGGTTCCTTGTCCTGCAGCGCCTTCACGAACAGCTCGGCGTGCGTTCGCAGCTCGAACTTGGCGATGCGCACCTGCTTGATCTCCATCACGACCGCACCGTGCTCGTCGTCTTCGATTGCGTAGAAGCTCATGACGCCACCTCCTTGGCCTTCGCCATATCGATCGTCACAGCCTCCCAGGGCGCGTCCTGCACTGGGCGGCGGTAGAACCGCACGTAGGTCTTGGTCGCCACCACGCGCATGGCATCCCGGATTGCGCGCATGGCCTCCTGCCAGCGCCTGTCGGCGATCTCCAGCCGCAACAGCATGAAGATCTCGGCGCGGTTGATCTGACCTTCCTTGTCGGTGTTGAACGCGCGGGTCACGATCGCGCGGATCTCGGGGCGACTGTCGGCGGACCATTCGTTCAGGCATTCGTCGATCAGGGACTTGGCGATCTGGAGCTGCGGCCCGAAATCAATGTGATCCTGCACCTGAACCGAGACCTTCATCAGCCCGTCATGGGACATCAGCGTCTTGTTGCCCTTGGCCCCGCCTTTGCTCGCGCCATACTCCTGCGCCAGAAGCGCGTCGAAGCCGCCGATGTCGTCGAACGTGTGGCCCTTGAACCGCGCGACCTGCGCGCTCAGCTCCTCGGCGTAGCCCATGATCTTGCGGACAACCTCGTCCTCCAGCAGGTCTTGGGGCTTGACCAGGCGAACCGGCATCATGCCACCGTGTGCGTCAGCGATGTATTCCTCGCCGTTGTGGATCATACGACCGGGTTTCTCAGTCATCTGTGCTCTCCTCGGTTTGTTCGTTGGGGTCTTCGTCCCAGACCGGCTGCAGCCGCTGCACCTCGTCGCGCAGGGCGACGATCAGGCAGGCCATCGCCTCGATCTGGTCGTAGGTGACAAGCGAGGTGCCGCGACGGCCCCGCTTGTCGATCGACGCGATCGCCTCGTCGGCAAGCTCGCACATCTGATCGGCGGAAAACCTGCTCATGCCACGCCCTCCAGCCGGGGGACGCAGACCGGGCACGGACGCCAGACGTGGTCCAGCGCGATGGGCCCGACGCCCAACAGCAGCCAGCTCGGCGCGACGTTGTTGCCAAGGCAGAGCCCGGCCATGGTGTCAGCTCGGGGCGACGAGAAGCCCTCGTCGCGCATGGCCTGCCAGAGCAACTGCTCGCTGACCCCGCCGCGACGCGCAAACTGAGCGGCCACGCCACCACGCTGCGCCACGGCAAGATGCAACCTCTTGCGCACCTCTTCGCGCAGCACGGTCACCTCGACCGGATCGAGTATCGGAGCAAGCGGGCTCATGCGGTGCCTCCGGCTGCTTCGATAGCCCTCCACTTGGACACTGCGGTCGATATGCCGTCCAGCATCTTGCTGCTCTCTTCGTCGGTGTATTCCGGGGCGGAAATCAGGGCTGCGACGGCTCCGAACAATGCACGATGCAACTGTTCGTGATTGGCAGCCTCAACTGCCAAGGTTACCGCCAGCTCCGTCAGAGCCTCTTCGTCAAGACACGCATCCGCTGCGGCCTTCAGATCCTCAATCACCTGCATGGGATGTTCCTTGTTTGAAATGCGCGCAGCGCGGACAGGCCCGATACATCCGCACCATCAGCGGCGGTCCGGCGCGGAAGGGCTTCGTGGCCTTGAGCTGCCAGTGCAGGCAGGTCTCGGCGCTGATCTCTTCGAGCATTGCGGGGCAGTTGTGGGCCGGGTTCATGAACACGGCGCGCACACGCTGCTCGACGTTCTCGATCTGGCCCGCATAGCAATTGCCGATCACCTGACTGACCACGGCGGGCGTGTAGCTGATCCGCTTGGCCACCTTGTTCTGGCTCGCGATCTCGCACTGCTCCACCAGGACAAAGATCCAATCGGGAAGCTGCGGGCCCCATCCGTCGAGGGCACGTTCCATCCGCTCGCTCATAGCTCGACCCCCTGCACGTGCATCAGGTCGCCGGTGTTGTCATCGATGACGATCTCGCGGCGCGCGGTCTTGGGCGGCTTCGGCCCGGTGTCTCGCGCCAGCCGGTAGCGTGCCACACGGCTCTGGTTGGCCCGGATCTCGACCTTCAGATACCCCGCGCGCAGAAGCGTTTGGATGAACCCGTCCATGAGGCTGTCGGAGACCTCGATCCCGGCCTGCGACAGATCAAGGCGCAGGTCATTGCGGTCGAAGGCCTTGCGAATGCGCAGGATGCGCCACATGGCCTCCTGCGGGGTTTGCGGGGCCGCTGACTTGGGACGGGCGACGCCGTTGGACCGAAGCCAGAGCGTGACACCATCGCGCTCGCGTCGCTCGAGATGTCCCTCCTTCACCCACTTCCTGAGATACCTGCGCACCGAGGCGTTGGAGTATCCCGTCACCTGCGCGATCTCATGGACGCTCAACGCGCCGACTTTCGTGATCTCGTCCCAGATCGCTTTCTGCCCGTCGGTGGTCAGATCCGGTGCGCTCATGACAGGCCCCGCATCTTGGGCGGCTCGCCCACAAAGAGCGGCTTTGTGAACTCCGCCACACCGACCGCGTCGAGGCCTTGCCGCATGCCGAATTCGCGGATCTGCGCGCAGTTCACGGTGATGCGCCTGATCGATCCGCGCGTCTCAACCACCATCTTCTTCAACAGATCCTCGCCGACCTCGACCCCCTTGGCGTAGTGCTGCGCCAGCAGCTTTGCGTCCTGAAGGTCCGCAGGCTCGGCCGCGACCCAGTCGAGCATGCGCCCATGCACCCGCTCCCACTTCATGAGCGCCTGCGGCAGGGTCTCCTCGCCGACAAGGATGATCGGGCAGCCCGAGTTGTCGTGAATGTCCCGGATCATCTCGATCATGCCGCGCTTGGCCGCGCGGTCGGCCTCGTCCACGATCAGCGGGCGACCCGAGTTGATCAGACCTTCCTGCACCTGGTTGACGAGGTTGGTGACGGTGTGTTTCGGCTTGATCCCAAGCTCCACGAGGATCGCCTCGCAGAAGCTGCGCTTGGTCCAGACGTCCTGCACCACCACGTGGATGGCGTAGGGGTCGACCAGGGCGCAATGGGTGGCGGCGAAGGTCTTGCCGTACCCGCTGGGTCCGTAGAAGACTGCCATGCCCTCGAGGCCGGGCAGTCGGGTTTCAAGGCGCTGCATCAGCGTGGCCATCGCGGCCACGTTGCGCAGAGGCTTGATGCTGGGGGTCTGCTCTGTCATAGTTTCTCCTGTGAGTGACTGCTCATGGTTCCAGCCGCGCTCCGGGTACCAGCCGGGCGCGGTTTTTCGTTTCTTGGGGTGTGTTGAAGCTCCACTGTCATCCCAGTGCCTCCTCTCCGAACTGCTCGAAGAGCTTCTTGAAGGCGCTGTACTCCGCCGTCTGCTGGTATCCGCGCAGCTTGCGGGCCTCGACCTCGCCAAGGCGCTCTCCGGCCTCTGCGGCCTGCTCCAGCGCCAGCATGCGCTTGAAGAGCGCGCGCGGGTCTTCTTCGACAGGTGCTGCGGTCTTGGTCGGGAACTGGGCAACGAAGTCCTCGCGGGCGGCGCGTTCCTCGTCTGTCTGCTCGGGCTCATAGGCTGGACTTGAAACCTGCGGCCTGCGCGGACCCGATCTGAAATCCGGGGCCACGACCTTGGCCTCCAGCGCCTCCGGCGCGCTCGTGGGGCGCGACGCCGCGTCCAGATGCGCGGCCACCTGATCGACCGACATCGGTCTGTGCAGCTTCTCCAGCTCGCGCACAGCGCGTTTGCGCTTGCGCTCCAGCCGCGCGGCCTCCCGTGCACCGGTCAGATCGTAGAAGCCCACCTTCTCGCGGCAGGCTGCGAACCCCAGATAGGCCCCGTCCTTGTCGTAGACGTAGAGGCCTTCCTGAAGGTGATCCGGATCGAACCGCAGGACCACTTCCTGACCCGCGCACTCGCTCATCCAGTCCGACCAGTACCCGTTCTTGAAAAGCGTGACCGTGCCGTGGGTGGCGTGCAGCTTGCGCACCTCCTGCCCCATCAACCAAAGGCGGCGTTGCTCTTCGGTGGCCTTGCGGACCGGTGCGTTGGCGTAGCTGGTCGCGAAGGTCTCGTCGAACGAGCGCCCGTTCGCGGTCTCCGTCAATCGGCCCGCCCGCGCGTTGTGCTTCTCGATCCCTTCGGCCAGGACCCGCAGGAACTCACCCGAGGGCACCGCGCGGCTGCCGTAGTTCTCGGGCTTGGCATCGGGCTTGTGGCCGACATAGGCCCCCTGAAACCG
This sequence comes from Tropicimonas sp. S265A, assembly GCF_049800835.1. Lineage (NCBI taxonomy): Bacteria > Pseudomonadati > Pseudomonadota > Alphaproteobacteria > Rhodobacterales > Roseobacteraceae > Tropicimonas > Tropicimonas sp. S265A. The sequence goes on along the minus strand of NZ_JBNAFU010000002.1, from coordinate 350,407 downwards.
GGCATCCTTGGAGATCCGCTGCGCGATATCCCCAAAGGCCCGCTCGATCGGCTTGGCTTGGCCGTGCCCAGGGCGGGCCCAATGCACCTCGATCCCCAGAAGGGTCAGGATGCCGAGCGGCTCGTCGTCGCGCACCTTGAAGCGGAACCGCGTCGGGGCACCGCCCGTCAGCCACTTGTTGGCAAATTCGCGCCCGTTGTCGAACGTGCAGTGGCGCGGGATGCCGTAGCGCTCGATCATTTCGCCGAAGGCGGCCATCACCGCGACCTTGTTGGGCGCGTGATCCACCCGCCAGCTCAGGATTTTACCAGAGTAGAGGTCCTGGAACGCCACGATCTGGGGGCGGTTCACGGTCCCGTCGGGCCATTCGACAAAGACATCGATCTTGTGGCAGTCGGCGTTGACCCCCTCCATCGCGACCATGCTCGTCTTGTCGCGGATCTGAGGGGGGAACTTGCGCGCGAGCCCTGCCTCGCCCTGGCGGGCGAAGACCTGCACCACCTGCGGCACTTCGCAGTCCATGCGGCGCAGAGCGGTGCGGTAATGAAGCACCTGCCAGCCTTTCGAAACGGCCACTTCGCACGCATCGTCATAGCATTTCCGAAACGTCGGCTCGCCGAGGCGGAGAAAGTTGGACTTGAGCAAATCCCAGAACGCCTGATCGCACCCCGCCTTCGCGACCTTTCGGGGCGAGGTTCGATGACGCGGCGCGAGATGTGCCAGCCGGTCTTCGTGCGCGATGCCTTCAATCAGTTCAAACCAGTTCCAAATCGCGCGCGCGCTACAACCGGAAATGTTGGCGGCTTCCTGAACGGCGTGGGTCCTCGGTATGCCCCCTGCTTCGAAGAGCATCACGCGATTGATTATCTCGAGCCTGTCGCGCGCCTTCGCTTTTGTCTTTTCGGGCAGAGCCTCGAAAGCGGCCCAGGCATCACCACGCTCTGCGAGAGCAGGGTTCGGTCGCACGTCCTCTTCACTGATGAGCTTGCGCTGCGCTGCAACAGGGAGCAGGCTCCAGTGGTACTCCCAACCCCCACCTTGGCCCCTGCGCCGCCTCGCAAGCTTTGGATGATCCTGCCAGCCGTTCGAGACCGCATACTGCCCGATGCGTCTCCTGCTGCTAGGCAACCCCGGCAGGTTCTTCTTTTCGAGATCGGCGACGGACCACCACATTTTGGACGGAGATGCTGCCCTCATGAGCTCTCTCCTTCGGCAGAAAGAAGCTCAACAAGAAGGGAGCGGTTTTCAGATACGAACGAACGCTGCGCCTCCTTGGGCGCGCGCGCCCAGGCATCCTGCAGCTTCAAGAATGCGGCATCTGTTCGGGAAGGCTTTTCAACCTCGCCCTTGGCTTGCGACAGCGCCTCTTTGGCGGTTTTTGCCTTTCCCACCGACAGCGCTGCGACGATGTCGTAGCGCTCCACAGGCCCGGCCTTGGCGATCTCCTGAAGATCGGCCAGCGTGACCTTGCTGGGCGCGTTTCTCAGGCGGCTGACCTCGTCTCGGCCGAGTGCCGTTCCAGCGGCAACCAGTCGACGGATTTGGCGGTCCGTGAGGTCGCGCTGTTGAGCGACGTTTTGGCAAAAGGACATCGTGTCCGTTTGCCTCCCGCCGGTGTGCTGGTTGCCTCGCACGCCGCCCTTCTTCGTCTCCGGGTGCAGGCGCTCATAGACGCGCTTCCGCTCCGCGAGGAACACACACAGGTCGATGGTGTCGAGATCCGCACCCGACAGGTTGTCGTCGATTTCCATCAGCGACGCCCAGTCGTCGGTGCAATCCCAGACCTTGGCGGGGATCACCTTCCAGCCCAGCGCCTTGGCGGCTGCCAAGCGATGCGCGCCTGCGATCAGGACGAGCTGACCCTTCTTGTGCTTGACCTTGCGGACGTGGATCGGGTCCTTCAGGACACCGAGTTTCTCGATGCTTTCAATAAGGCTTTGAACACCCGTTTCAACGACCGGTCTCAACCGGTCTTCGGCCAAAATCTCCGCAACGGGCACTTCTGAAATACTCTCAATCAGTTTTGCTTTTCGCATCCCATCCCTCCGGGCTGCTGATCAGTTGATAGAAATACCGGCGCTGCCCCTTCAGGGTCTCTGTCCGGCACTCGATGACGCATCCGTTCTGCCGCAGCTCCGCGATGACGGAATTGACGGCTAGGATGCGGGCCTTGCGAACGAGGTCTCTTGTGGTGAACGCCCCGCCGCGCTGAAGCACACGCAAGGTGCGCTGCAGGCGGGGGCTCCTTTTGAGGCTCGCCGCGTTCATGGGTCAGGTGACAGCCTGATCCGTGCGCAGGTACGCCTCATCCTTCATGCGCCAGAGGCCAGCGATCTCCAGAGGCGCGTTTGACGCCAGAAAGTCATCGCAGGCGCGATCAAACTGGTTGAGCAGCTCGTCTGCCTGCGCATCGCCGTTGTTCTGGCGGAGCTGCAGGTTCAGCAGGGACATCCGCGTCATCGCCTGGCGCATGGTCGTGTAGTGGGCACACAGCTCGTCGAAGCTGAGATCGCATCCGATCAGCGCGGGCTCGGCCACCGCTGCAGCGGCGTCCAAAGTGGGGGCATTGGTCATTGAAGAACTCCTGAGATGATGAAGAGAGCCGCCCACCCTCCGAAGAAGAAGACGGCAGCGAAGACCGATCCCGTCCAGGATCGATCGACCCGGTTTGACCAGGTTAAGAAGCGCGACCAGAGGGAGGTGCGGCGGGAGGAGGTGCCGCTTGGGAGGATGGTCCCTCTGGTCGCAGGCTCGCCGTCCGGGTGGTGATCCGTGAGTGGGACAACGGCGGGCGAGCGGGACGAAAAAGCCCCGGAGGCTAAGCCGCTTTCTGCGGTGCCCTCCGGGGGAGTTGCCCGCGCCGAAGGGGCTTCATCTGGGTATGAAGTTGGGTTCTTCGGGTTGCGGGATCTGTGGACGGTTTCGAGGTGGCGGTAATGCGCGTCCTCGATATCGCCAGCGTGGCGCTCTATCACGGGAAGGGTCTGGCGCAGTGGCTTGACCGCTTCGTGTAGCTTCGTCGACAGCAGCAGCATTTGGCCGATCTCGACACGCTCGCCTTCGGACGCCCCTTCTGTGAGCTTCAGGACGGCTTCTTGCGTGGACAAACGCCTGATCATGCCGCGTCCTCCACCTTCTTGGCCGAGGGCCGCTGGATGCCCTCTGGCCACTCGAGGTCCGCTGGCCAGTTCGCGTCGAACCAATCAGTGACTTTCTTCGCGTTGGTGAGCGTGCAGCCGCCGCCCTCCTTAAGGCGTTTAAAATGCCGCGCGTGCCCAACGATCTTGTTGGAAATGGTCGCTGTGCTGCCGCCCATGTGGGCAACGTAAGTTTCAGCGAGCTTGATCTGATCCGAATAGTGCATATTTACACTCTTACGGTCATTACACCGTATTAGCAATGTAAATTTACACTTTTAGGAATTTTTCATGTCGGTACTATCGTCGCACTCGTTTTCGGTGCATTTTTACACCATGTGGACCCCCCAACACATATTGGCCATCATCGAAGAACGGCGCGCGGAACTCGGCTTGTCACAAGCTGAGGTGACCCAGCGTGCGTTTAAGCGGAAGGACACGTCCGCGATCCAATCGATCCGAAGGGGATCTTCCCCATCTGCTGAGAACCTTGCCGCTATAGGCGAGGCGCTAGGCCTCGAGTTTTACTTTGGGCCAAGACGTAGCCGCCCGACCCTCAGCGAGCTTCAGTTCACCAAGGCAACCCTTCCCCACCGTGGATTGGCCAAATGCTCGCTCCAGGGCTGGGCCGATACGGACGCCATTCGAGACCCGCTGCCTGCACCGGACTGGATCGACGATCCTGACGCGTTCTATGCGGTCGCACGTGGGGACAGCATGCGGCCCGAGGGTATCCCGCCGGGCGCATACTGCGTGGTCTCCCCCAGTCGCAAGCCAGTCGAAGGCGACCGGGTCTGGATCGAGGACCACGAAGGAAAGCTCGCGATCAAGCGTATCACCAAGCTAACCGATGATTGGGTTAGCCTGCGCGGGTGGATGCCGAACCAGGGCGGCGCTCAGAAAAGCTATGACGAAGAGCGACGGCTCAAGTATGTCCGGTCACTGCACCCGATCATTGCAGTGTTTGACGGCCAGCCGAACCTTGACGAGCGGCCCGTCAAGGCCATCCCGGACCCTCGCACAACCGGGCTGAGCGACGACGCGCTCGCAGCTCGGGGCTTGCGCATGATCGAGGCGACGGACGCGCAACCGACTGACTTCTCTCACACCAACGTCATCGCGGCGATGGCCCTTCCCGATGCCTGGCTTCGCTCTCAGGGCCTCGACGCCGCAAAGTGCCAGCTCGTCCATGTGGTGGACAACAGCCTCGCCCCCGACATTCCGGCACATGCAACTGCGCTCTTCGATACCTCCACGACCAAACCGGATCGTGTCGGCTTCTACGTTCTCCCGACGACTGATGGTGTCCGCCTTGCACGCGTCGTTCCGATCGAAGGAGGCGGCTTCCTGATAGAGCCAGCCAATGGCGGGAAGCCGACATTGCATAAGGAACTGCCCGTCCTCGGCCGCATCGTTTGGCACACGAGAGCATCCTGATCCGCCGCTCAAACCGTCCCACTTAGAGGGCGATGATGCCGACCAGGTGAAATCGCCATGCCTCTGATTTTGTTGTGATATTTGTCTAAGTGGGACGCTGACGACAAACTGGGACGCTTTCGTCCCAGTTACCGGCTCGAGATGTGGCGCGATTTACGCGTTCAAACGACCATCAAAGACCGTTTGAACCTTATTTAAATGGGGATTGCGCCCGCTTGGCCTCGTGGGCGTCTAGGCGCGGCCACACCTTGCAGCGACCCTGCATTCAGCCCGTTTTCGTGCGCACTGCAGGACAAGTGCCTCCTACGTGACGACCCATCATCGCCCTCCGCAGAGCCCTTTTTTTGTTGGCTCATCCGCACTCTTCCGCCATCCCCCGCCCTCTTCCGCCTTCACTGCAGGAATAAGTGTCACGTAACATCCCGCATTCTCCTGCACACCCCCTTGCGCGCTGGCGCGCTTGTCATGGCCGCGCCGGAGGCGTACGCCGCTCTCATGTCCGATGCCCCGCCCCCTTCGCAGTCTCATCTCAAGCCGTGCTCTGGCCGCGCGTGTTTTCTGGACCGCACAACGCCCCCGCACCTGATCACGCTGGTGCTGGTGGCGGGGCTGGCGGCGATGTCGATGAACATCTTCCTGCCCTCGCTGCCCGGGATGACGTCCTATTTCGCCACGGATTACGCGGTGATGCAGCTGAGCGTCTCGGTCTACCTGATGGCGGTCGCAGTATTGCAATTGATCGTTGGCCCGCTGTCGGACCGGTTCGGCCGCCGCAAGGTTCTGCTCTGGTCGACGGCGCTCTTCGCGCTGGCCACCCTCGGCACGCTCCTCGCCCCCACGGTAGAGGTTTTTCTGGTTTTTCGCATGGCGCAGGCCGTGGTGGCGACGGGGCTCGTGCTCAGCAGGACCATCGTGCGCGATCTGTTCGACACGGACGAGGCCGCGTCGATGATCGGCTACGTAACCATGGGCATGGCGCTGGTGCCCCTGGTCGCGCCGGGGGTGGGGGGCCTGCTGGATCAGGCCTTTGGCTGGCGCGCGCCTTTCTCGCTGCTGATGATCTGTGCACTCGGGATGTGGGCGCTGCTGTGGGCCGATCTGGGCGAGACGGCGCGCCACACCTCGGCCAGCTTCCGCGACCAGATGCAGGAGACGCCCGAGTTGCTGCGCGCCCGCCGGTTCTGGGGCTATGTGGCCTGTGCCGCGTTCTGTTCGGGGGCGTTTTTCGCCTTCCTCGGGGGCGCGCCGTATCTGGGCACCGTGCATTTCGGACTTGAGCCCGCCACGCTCGGCCTCTACCTGTCCACGCCCGCGCTCGGCTATGTGGCGGGCAACTTCATCGCGGGCCGGTATTCCCGGCGGATCGGGGTGAACCGGATGATCCTGTGGGGGACGATCCTGACAACCGCCGGGCTTGCCCTGTCGATCCTGCTCTACGCGGGCGGCCTGAAACACCCGCTGACCTTCTTTGGCCTCGTCGCATCCGTCGGCTTCGGCAACGGCATGGCCCTGCCCAACGCGAATGCCGGGATGCTGTCGGTGCGCCCACATCTTGCCGGCACCGCCTCGGGGCTTGGCGGGGCGTTCATGATCGGCGGCGGGGCTGCGATGTCGGTGCTGGCAGGGGTCGTTCTGGGGCCGGGCACGGGACCCTACCCGCTGCAGGCCCTGATGCTGACCACCTCCGCCGCGTCCGTTGGCGCGATCCTCTACGTCATCCGGCGCGAGCGGCAACTGGCATTCGGATAACAAGAACAGAACAGGAAGCATTACTTTTTGCTGGATAGAGCTTGCTTGGTCTAATGTGGGGGTAGGAAATCGCTCGTATCTACTTGTCCGAAGACGTTCTCGCGATGCCAACGAAGGTTCTCAGGATGGGGCGTATTGCGCGGGTCACTAGGCGATAGCAGTTTGCCATCCGAAGGCAGCAGACGTTCGATGACGTCGCGTGGCACCTTGTTTTGCGAAACAAGAAGTGTCTTACAATCGTCAGCCACAGATATCAGCCCTCGGTCGAACATCCAGTGAAGTGTCCCAGAAAGCGCTAAACCGTTTCTAACAGAGTCACTTCCCTTGTGTTCTACCGGCCTTATGTGAGCCGCTTGTACTTCTGGTCTTCCACCTCCATTTCGCAGCATTAGCCCTGACATGGCACAGCAATAGCCATAAGCTTCTCTAACTATTCGGCGAAACGCGACATCGCGGTACGGTCGACGTGTGAGCCGCTCCATTATGGGCCTTTCAAAAGTCGCGCTTTTGTCCCACATAGCGTTTGTCTCAGGGTCGTATCGAGTGGCCTCGGTCTCTACGAGATTGGCAGGCAAACCAAGGTCGACGATCCGCGCAAACTCTTTTTCTGGCAGTCTTCGAACAGCAAGCTGCACGGCTCCGCCCTTTTTTGCCGATCCATCTGTTTCGGCCAAAGCGCTCTCTATTGGACTACCGTCAATCAGGCGCGGAACTCCTGTATCAAATTGCAGAAAGCTACCCGGCTCGATCAACGCCAGGAAGCGTCCATCAACATTCGGCTTGGGAATGACTTTGGAGATCTTGGCGACCGCATAGTAGCCACGCGGGCCTGCCTTTACAGGTTCATAGTAGACTATCCAGTCACCAACTGCCGCCTGTACAGCGCGAAGGTAAACTCGTGGGAAATCGTAGATGACGTCCGGTTCATCGTCGTAAATCGAATCTGCTTTATGCAAAAGAACCAGCTTTACCATGCTTAAACGAAACACTTCTTTCTTTGCTTTGCGCAAGAACTTAGTCGATGAACAAACCTTGAGCTTTTTCTTTACGCCCAAGTTTGCAAATCCTAAAACCGAAGTCAGCAAACTTGGAAAGCCGCCATGCCCGCGCAGAAACTCTATGCCGGGGCCAAGCTGCGCGAGACGCGCACGGGCCTTGGCCTCACGCAGAAGGACTTCGCCAGCAAGCTCGGTGTGTCCCTGCCCTACCTCAACCAGATGGAGAACAACAATCGCCCCGTCTCCACCACGGTATTGCTGGCGCTGGCGCAGGAGTTCGGATTTGACGTCACCCAGTTGAGCGCGGGCGAGAGCGAGCGGATGGTGACGGATATGCGCGAGGCGTTGGCCGATCCGGTCTTCGACGGGGCGGCGCCGCCACTGGCCGACCTGCGGCTCGCGGCCTCCAACGCACCTGCCCTGGCGCGGGCGTTCCTGCAACTCCACCACGCGTACCGCGAAACCCACGAACGCCTCGCCTCGCTGGACGAGGCACTGGGGCGGGAAGATGCGACGCTCCAGCCTTCGGCCTGGGAGGAGGTGCGCGATTTCTTCCACTATTGCGACAACTACATCGACGCCGTGGACCGCGCAGCGGAGCATACCGCCAACCAGATCGACGGCGACCTGGAACCCGGCGCGCGCAAGTTGCTGGCCCGCCACGGGGTCGCGGTGCAATACGCCGACCGTGCCGATATCCGCGAGTTCAACGCCAAGTCCGGCGTGTTGACCCTGTCGACCCGAGCCGCCCCCGAAACCCGCCGGTTCCAGCTCCTGGTGCAGCTCGGACTTGCCGGCCAGAACGACCTGCTGGAGGCGACGCTTGATCTGGCCCGCTTTCGTACCGACGAGGCGCGTGCCATCGCCAAGATCGGGCTGGCCAATTACTTCGCCGGTGCGGCCCTGCTGCCGTATACCGCGTTCCAGCACGCCGCCGTCGAAACCAGGCATGACCTCGAACGTCTCGCCGACCGGTTCGGAGCCTCGATCGAGCAGGTCGCGCATCGCCTCTCGACCCTGCAACGCCCCGGGGCGAAGGGCGTGCCGTTCTTTTTTGTCCGGGTCGATCAGGCCGGTACGATCACCAAGCGCCACTCGGCAACGCGCCTGCAATTCGCGCGCTTCGGCGGGGCGTGCCCCTTGTGGAATGTCCATCAGGCATTTGAAACGCCGGGCCGGTTCCTGCGCCAGCTTGCCGAAACCCCCGATGGTGTCCGGTATCTGTGCTTGGCCCGCGCGGTGTCCAAATCAGGTCGCAGCTGGGGCGCACCCACGCGCCGCTACGCCATCGGTCTGGGCGTGGAGGTGCGCCATGCCGGCAGTCTGGTCTACGCCGACGGGCTGGACCTTACGCAAGGGTTCGAGCCGATCGGCATCTCCTGCCGAATTTGCGAACGGCGCAACTGCCACCAACGCTCCGTGCCGCCGCTGGAACGGCGTCTCAGCGTTGATCCCGGCACGCGCGGCGTGCTCCCCTATACCGTGGAAGAGGTTTGAACCCGGCAACGTAGCGCCGCCCGGACCGAGGCCCGGGCGGGGGTCGTTCCGGCCCCGTTCGGCCGGGGCCGCCGGTGCACTGGCAAATCTGCCTCAGGCCGCTTCGGCTGCGCAGATCATCGTCCAGATCTCATCCTTCAGGCGCATGCGGGTGCGGCGCAGCTCTTCCTCTGCCGCATCCGAAATGGCCTCTACCCGCGTCTCGGCCCGGTGAACGGCCCGGTTGACCTCGTGATACTCGTCAAAAAGCCGGGCAAAATGCGCATCCTCGGCCTTCAGCGTCGACATCACGGCAACCTTGTCCGGAAATTCCTCGGCCAGTTCATGGGGCGTGTTGGACATGACTCTCTCCCTTTTGTTCGCGGTCCTTGGGGGCATTCTTATGCCCCTCGGCGCGGCGGACCTTGATCCGGGTCAAACAGCCGTCGAGTCACGGTACATAAATTGTACCAAAAATGCACGTTTTCATCCCAGCCCCGCGATTTCGCGCCTATCCCTTGGTCTCGGGCACGGACGGGGTGCGCGCGCGGCGGCGCAATTGCGCCTCGCGCCACGACATGAACGAAATCGCCGCCACGATCAGCCCGCCACCCAGCAGGACAAACGCGTCCACAGCCTCGCCGAAGACCACCGCGCCAAGGGCTGTGGCCCAGACCAGTTGCAGGAACGTCACCGGCTGCGTCACCGTCAGCGGCGCGGCCTGAAACGCCAGCGTCATGGTGTAATGCCCCGCGGTCGCAAAGCACGCGACCCCGAACAGCACCCCCAACTGCCCCGGCGTGACCGGCACCCAGACCGCCAGCGCAAAGGGTGCAAGGCAGATCGACACGACAATCGACAGCCCCGCCACGACCACGCTGGGGTCGGCGCGATCCGACAGGCTCTTGGCCAGCAGATAGCTGCCCGCGAAACTCAGCGCGGTGAACCCCATCGCGATATGGCCGGGGCTCAGGTCCCGAAATCCGGGCCGCAGAATGATCAGCGCGCCCAGCAGCGCCACGCAGATCGCCGCGATCCGGCGCGCCGCCAAAGTCTCGCCCATGAAGAGCGCTGCGCCCAGCGTGACGTAAACCGGGCTGAGGTAGTTCATCGCTGTCACTTCCGCGATGGGGATCTGGGTCATCGCGTAAAACCACGCGATCACCCCGCCGCTATGGACCACGCCGCGCACCGTGAAGAGACCAATCTCCGTACGCGACAGGCGCAATTGTATCAGGCGCCCGGCAATCGGGATCAGAAAGACAAGGCCAAGGATATATCGCAGGAACGCCGATTGCGCCGCCGGGATCGCGTCGCCGATGGATTTGACCAGTGCGGTGACGCCGACAAAACAGAAGCCGGTGACAACCATCCAGAGGATCCCGGCAAGGGGTTTGGCAGGTGGGGCGCTCATGCGTTCAGCCCTGACACGACGGCTCGGGACGGACAAGTCCGATCACGGCACCCCGAAATAGAGCAGCTTGGCGGCAATCGCCCACATGGTCACAGCAATCACCGCATCCAGCACCCGCCATGCAGCGGGGCGCGCAAAGATCGGCGCCAGCAGCCGCGCGCCGTAGCCGAGCAGCACGAAAAACAGCGCCGAGGCAGTTGCCGCACCCATCCCGAAGGCAACCTCCGCGCCTGGAAACCCGCGCGACAGCGCCCCCAGCAGGATGACTGTATCAAGGTACACATGCGGGTTCGCCCACGTGATCGCGAGGCAGGTCAGCACAGCGGCGCGCAAGCTGCCCGGCCCGCCGGCCTCCGGCGTCAGCGCGTCCCCGCCGCGCCATGCCGCCCGTGCGTGGCTGATACCATACCAGATCAGAACCGCCGCCCCGCCATAGAGCAGGATCGGACCTACCGCCGGGAAGCGCGCCTCGACCGTCGCAAAGCTCGTCACCCCGATCCCGATCAGAAGGATTTCCGACACGATACAGGTCGCCACGACTGCGCCGACATGCGCCCGCCGCAACCCCTGCCGCAGGACAAACGCGTTCTGCGCCCCGATCGCGAGGATCAGTTGCAAGCTCACCGCGAAACCGGCAATCGCCGCGGTCCAGAGGCCGGTCATGCTGTCCATATCGGGGGCGTCTTCCTCGGCGCGTTTCGCCCCCTGCTAGGGCTTTCGAATTGTTTAGTATAGTTAAAGAGTTTGAGAGTTAATTAGAGATTCTAATGTTTAGTGATCCCAACCTTCGCGCGCTCGCCGCCATTTTGCGCACCGGCTCGTTCGAGGCCGCCGCCCGCGACGAAGGCGTCAGCCCCGCCGCGATCTCCATCCGGCTCAAAGCGCTGGAGGACCGGACAGGCACACTTCTGGTCAACCGCAGCCGCGGCAATCGTGGCCCCTGCACCGGCACCGAAGCCGGGCTGCGCCTGCTGCGCCACGCAGATGCCGTTGCCCTGCTGGAGGCTGAACTGGCCCAGGACCTGCCCAGCCTCGGCCCGGCCGCTACCCCCCATGTCCGGATCGCGGTGAACGCTGACAGCCTTGCGACATGGGTGCTGCCCGCGCTCGCGCAGATCAAGGGCATGGTGTTCGATCTGGTCGTTGACGATCAGGACCATTCCGCCAATTGGCTGACACGCGGCGCTGTTCTGGGGGCGATCAGCGCCACGCGCAAACCCGGGACCGGGACGGATGGGTATGCGCTGGGGCGCTTGCGCTACCGCGCCACGGCCAGCCCGGCCTTCATGAAAACGCATTTTTTCCATGGCGTTACGGTCGAGACGATGGCGAAAGCCCCCTCCCTGCAGTTCGACACCAAGGACACGCTGCAATCGCAATGGGCGCGTCTGGCTCTGGGTGATCACGCGCGCCCGGGTCCGGCGCATCAACTGCCTTCGACCCACGGGTTCGTTGACGCCTGTCTCGCCGGGCTGGGGTGGGGCCTGAACCCGGAACCGCTCGTGACCCAGGCGCTGCGCAACCGCCACCTCGTTGAACTCCGGCCCGGCGTCCCGCTGGATACGCGGCTCTACTGGCATGTCTCGCGCCTGCATGCGGACCTGCTGGCCCCGCTGACGCTGGCCTTGCGCAAAACCGCGCGCGCACGCCTGCTGGAGCCTTAGGCGGCGCGGAGGAGGCGGCGGCGGCGCAACCAGAGCTCCAGCACCAGAAGATACGGAACATAGAAGGCAAAGACCTGCACCTGGTCGAACAGCCCGCTGAAATCCGGCTCCGACCCCCAGCCATCGGTCAACAGATACCAAAGCCCGTAATGCACCCGGTAAATCCACGACGCGAGTGCGAGGACCACCAGTCGCATCGCCCATTCGGAATGCGCCGTCCAGTTTTTCTCTGTCGCGCGTTGCCAGAGTTTCAAGGCGCAAAGCAGCATCAACGCGCCGTAAAGGGTGAACCCCACATCCATCAGACGTCCACCGATCGTCCCCACATAGGCAATGAAGGCGAGCCCGCCTGCCGCTGTGATCAGTGCGAGCGGTACCAATACGCGCCCGGTCCATCTGTGCAGATGGGGCACCTGCCCCCATGCCCCGAGCGCGGCCTGTACAGGGATGAAAAGCGTGATCAACCCACCCGCGATCATGTGCACCATCAGGCCGCGTGTGACGTCCAACTGACCGGGAACCCACAAATAGGTCTCCGCGCTCAGATCGCGCGTCAGCCCCCGCCAACCGAACTGCACGGCATACAGAACAAAAGGCGATACCAGCACCAGAAGCAGTCCTAACCCGAAACGCCGGAGGATTTTGTCTCGTCGCACACAAGCCTCTGTTTCTTTTGTGTAAAAATACCTCGATCCCTACAAAAACCAAGGGCGCAGCGTCACCTAGAGCGGCCAGACCACCAACAAAACCGGGATAGATACCGCAACGATCAATACCTCAAGCGGCAGACCCATGCGCCAGTAGTCGCCAAACCTATATCCACCCGGCCCAAGGATGAGCGTGTTGTTCTTGTGCCCGATGGGCGTCAGGAACGCCGCCGAGGCCGCGACCGCGACGGCCATCAGGAACGGGTCGGGCGACACGCCCAGCACACGCGCCATTTCGATCCCGACGGGGGCGGCAACGATGGTGGTGGCGGTGTTATTCAGCACATCCGACAGCGTCATCGTCACCACCATCAGCGCGGTCAGCACAGCCCATGCGGGCCAGCCTTGGGTCAGGGTCAGCAACCCGCCCGCCAGCAGTTCCGTGCCGCCCGATGCCTCAAGCGCGGCTCCGAGCGGGATCATGGAGCCCAGAAGGACCACCACCGGCCATTCGATATGCGTGTAAAGCTCGGACTTCGGCAGGATTTTCAGAAGCACGTAGGCCATGGCCACGATGCCAAGCGCCACGGGCAGGTAGACGAGCCCAAGTGCGGCGGCGGCCACGGCGGCGGCAAAGATACCGATGGCAAGCCATGTCATGTTGTCCTGCGTGACAGACGCGTTGCGGTCCGCAAGCGGCAAGACGCCAAGCCAATCGAGCACCTCGTCCCGGCTTTCCTCGGGCACAAGCAACAACAGGATATCGCCCGACCGCAGCGGGGTTTTGCGCACCTGTCTGGTGATGCGCCGCCCCTCCCGCGCGACGCCCATCAGGACGGTGCGCTGCCGCCACGCGAGGCCCACGGCCTGCGCCGTCTTGCCGTTCACCCGGCTCGTGTCGGTGACGACAGCCTCGACAAAGGTGACGCCCGATCCGGCCTCTTTGAGTGCCTCAACCCGTTTGGCATCGGAAAAGTCGAGCTTCGCGGCGGCGCGGAATTCATCGAGGGCTTCGGGTCGCGCCTCAAGCACCAGCGCGTCACCCGGCGCAAGCTTGAGGTAGCGTGCGGAGAACCGGCGCTTGCCATCGCGGATGACCCCGAGGATCGCGACATCGGCTTTCTCAGCCGTCTCGAACAACACCTCCAGTGGCTCGCCAATATGGGCGCTGCCTTCGGGTACGGTGAGCTCGGCAATATAGTCGGAAAACTGCTCCAGCCCCTCGCCCGCCTGCACCTCATCACTGCCATTGGGGATCAGCCGCCAGCCGACGAGCGCGACGAAGGCAAGGCCTGCAAGGGCTGCTGCCCCGCCCACGGGCGCGAAGTCGAACATGGCAAAGGGTTCGCCCACCGACTCCTCACGGATCGCGGCGATGATGATGTTGGGCGGTGTGCCGATCAGGGTGACCATGCCACCGAGGATCGTCGCGAAACTGAGCGGCATCAGCGTCAGCCCCGCCACCCGCCCGGCCTTGCGCGCAGTGGCGATGTCGACCGGCATCAGGAGCGCAAGGGCTGCGACATTGTTCATGAAGGCCGACAGGACCGCCCCGACACCGCCCATGATCGCGATATGCGCACCGAGCCCGCGCGACGCGTCAACCAGCGTGCGCGTGATGAGCAGTACCGCGCCGGAGCGGACCAGCCCGGCCGAGACCACAAGCACGAGGGCGACAACAATCGTTGCCGGATGCCCGAACCCGGCAAAGGCGTCCTTTGCCGGCACAAGGCCCAGAACGACGGCGAGAAGGAGCGCTGAAAACGCCACGATGTCATAGCGAATACGCCCCCAGAGCAGGAGCGCGAACACAGCACCAAAGAGACTGAAGAGGAGGATCTGGTCCGAGGTCATGGCCAACGCTAGCCCAGAACCCAAGGCAGGGAAAACGGGTTTCGCGGATCACGCGTTGCTGACCAGACGGTGAGAATTCGATCACGCGCACTGACCGCTTGTTCATGTGCATGTGAGCGCCCGCTCCCCTAGCCTCCCCGCAGCATTGGCCAATGCACTGCTTGCATCTGCAATCCCAAAGGAGACACTTCTGTGAAACACATTCTGAAAGCTGCCCTTGTTGCAGCGGGCTTGGCCGTGGCAACCGGTCCGGCGCTTGCCGGAAACCAACTGGCCGTGGCCATCGGCGGCTATGATACCGTGTCCTACCACACCAGCGAACCGGCCATGGGCGAGGCGCGATTCAACCACTTCCACAATGGCGCGATCTGGTATTTCACCTCTGCCGAGAACCGCGATCTGTTTGCCGCCGACCCGGACCGTTACGCCCCGGCCTATGACGGCTATTGCTCCTGGGCGGCCAGCCAGGGCTACAAGGCGCCGGGCGACCCGAACGTTTGGGAGATTGTCGACAACACACTGTATGTGCAGGTCCATCCCCGCGCGCAGGAGTTGTGGCAGGCCGATATCCCCGCGCATATCGTGGCGGGCGACGAGAACTGGCCGCGCATCCACCCGTTCTGAGCACAGCGCCCGGTCGCCATCCAAACGGGTGGCGGCCCGGCGTATGATCGACGGGATAATCCCGCCTGCGCCCCATTGCCCCCGGTGATCGAGTTGCGCTATCTGGGCACGCACCAAGACACCCACCTTCTCCGGGAGCATACCATGGCAGGCCATTCCAAATGGGCAAACATCCAGCATCGCAAGGGCCGACAGGACAAGGCGCGGTCCAAGCTGTTTTCCAAGCTCGCCAAGGAAATCACCGTGGCGGCCAAGATGGGCGACCCGGACCCCGACAAGAACCCGCGCCTGCGGCTGGCGGTGAAAGAGGCCAAGTCGCAATCGGTTCCGAAGGACGTGATCGAGCGTGCGATCAAGAAATCGCAGGGTGGTGAGGCCGAGAATTACGACGAGATCCGGTACGAGGGCTACGGCCCCGGCGGCGTAGCCGTGATCGTCGAGGCGATGACCGACAACCGCAACCGCACGGCCTCAACCGTCCGGTCCACGTTTTCCAAGAACGGCGGGAACCTGGGCGAGACCGGATCGGTCAGCTTCATGTTCGACCGCAAAGGCGAGATCGTCTATCCGGCGGAGGTCGGCGATGCCGACACCGTCATGATGGCAGCGATCGAAGCGGGCGCGGAAGATGTCGAAAGCACCGAGGATGGGCATACGATCTGGTGCGCCGACACGGACCTGAACGATGTCTCAAACGCGCTTGAGGCCGAATTGGGCGAAAGCGAAGCGACACGCCTGGTCTGGAAACCGCAGACCACGACCGAACTGGGTCTGGAAGAGATGCAGAAGCTTATGAAGCTGCTGGACGCCTTGGAAGATGACGACGACATCCAGAAGGTCACGGCGAATTTCGAGACCTCGGATGAGGTGATGGAGCAGTTGTAAGCGGTTTTCTCGGCTGTCGCGAAAATACAGAACCGAAGACGAGCGCCGGAAATCCCTAGCGCGCGGGCAGGGAACGCACGATTGAAGCCATGTGGCGCATGTCGGTCCCGCAGCATCCACCGAATACCCTTAGGCCAGGATTGCGCCGAAATACGTCAGCAATCTCTCGTCCGAGCGCCTCGGGATCGCCGTCATCCAGCGTCGTCGCCTCGTCTAATTCCGCGTGTGAACAGGTTGACGCGTTTGCCACGACACCCATCAACCTTGGATGCGCCTCCAGCGCATCGAAAAAATGGCTAGGATGGGCGCAATTCACCATAAAATACTCGGCCGCCCTTTCTGTCCGCTGATCAATCTGATCGATGGCATCAAGCAACGGGGTGCCGTCGTCAAGCCGACCGTCTGTTTCCACGACCAAGGACATCACAATCGGCAAGCCAGCATCCTTCGCGGCCAATATGCAGCCAGCCGCTTCATCGATGCGATTGAACGTGTAGGCGGTTGCAAAATCGACACTGGTTCCTTTGAACGTATTAAGCTGCTGCGCGTGGTATTTCCGGGCATCAGAAACTGACGTCGCAGCGGTCTCCGCATAGGGATCCTGGCGTGGCCCAATACAGGCCGAAAGGAGGATGTCATTCCGATCGGCTTTCTGGCGCACGCTCTCCATAAGCGAAGCAGCATCCTTGTTCACGCCCTCAAGCCGGTCCACACCATAACCTAGCGGTGCTGCGCGGTCGGCATTTGCCATCCAAGTCGGCGTATCGAGAATACAGCCCATGTTCGCGATGCCCGCCAGTCTTGCCAAGGCTTCCATCTGCTCCGCGAGGAGACAACGGGTCTCTTGTGTCTCCAGAAGCGGGAACGAGGCAAAACCCGGCATATCCACGCCGTGATTGAAGATCAGATCTGTTCCGGTTCCAGCATAAACCAAGTAGGGCTTGTCGCTTTCGCCCGGTAGCATCCGTCTCATGAAAAGCCCTTGTTTGCTTCACCCCTTGTTCTTGACGGTAGCAAAACCAACCATTGGCACAAAGACATTCCCCGGGTGCGCAGCGAAACCCGTCAGATCCGCTATCTGCAAATGTCCGTTTGGTTTCGTAGAAATGACTTGGTTCAAACGTTTCGTTCAATGCAGCAAACATCGAAAAAGGTTCGGCGCCCTTCGCCCCCTAAAGCGGAAACACCAGCGGAATAACCAAACTGGCCACGATCCCGGTGCTGAGGTTCAGCGGGATTCCGACCTTCATGAAGTCCGTGAACCGATACCCGCCGGGGCCGTAGACGAGCATGTTGGTCTGGTAGCCGATGGGCGTGGCGAAGCTGGCCGAGGCGGCGATCATCACGGCCACGACCAGCGCGCGGGGGTCGATGCCGAGGGCGGTGGCAAGGCCGATGGCGATGGGCGTGACGACGACCGCGACGGCGTTGTTGGAGACAAGCTCTGTCAGCACGGATGTCAGCAGGTAGATCGCCCATATGATCAGGAAGGGCGGCAGCATCGACAGACCCGGCGCGATCCAGCCGACGATCATGGCGACGGCACCCGAAGCCTCAAGCGCGGCCCCGATGGCGAGCATGGCGAAGATCAGGGCGAGCAAGCGCCCCTCGATGAACGAAAAGGCCTCCTCGGCATCTATGCAGCGGGTCAGCAGGACGACCGCGACGGCGAGGATCGCGCACATCAGGATCGGCGCGAGGCCGGTCGCGGCGAGCACAACGATCCCGGCCATGGCCGCGAGCGCGATGGGCGCGTGGCTGCGCCGGTAGGCGCGCGCAGAGGGTTGCGCGATGTCCACCAGCCCCTGATCGACGGCGAGGCGCTGGATGTCTTCGGGGTTGCCCTCCAGCAGGAGTGTGTCGCCAACGCGGACGACCAGATCATCAAGCTGGCGACCGATATTCTGGTTCCGGCGGTGCGCGGCGATCGGGTAGACGCCGTAGCGACGGCGCAGGCGCAACTGGCCAAGCGAGCGCCCGACAAGGCCACAGCCCGGGGTGATCAGCACCTCTACCGTCGTGGTGCGGACCGAGCTGAGTTTGTCGATGCCCTCGACCTCGGGCCCGGTGGAGGTTTCCACCAGCTTATTGGACTTGATCGACAGAAGCTCTGCCATTTCCGTGCGAAGAACGACGCGGTCGCCCTGTTCCAGAACGACACTGCCCATATCGCGGCGCAGGGACAGGTCCCCCCGCAGAACGTCGATCAGGCGGACGCCATCGCGCCGAAACATCTCCACCTCCTGCGCGCGGCGGCCGATGAGGGGGCTGTCCTCGGGGATGGCGACCTCGGTAAAGAATTTCATGCGGGACTTGTTGGTCAGAAGCTCCGCCATGCTGTCGCGCGCGGGCAGCAGGCGGCGGGCGACGAAAGCGATATAGATCATGCCCCAGGCGACGACAGCAATGCCGACGGGGGTGATTTCGAACAGCGAAAACGGCTCCAGCCCGTTGGCGCGGGCAACACCATCGACGAGCAGGTTGGTGGAGGTGCCGATCAGCGTCAGCGTGCCGCCCATGATTGCCGCATAGCTGAGCGGGATCAGGATTTTCGACGCACGAATGCGAAGGGTTTTGGCCAGTTGCACGAACACCGGGATCATCACCACGACAACGGGCGTGTTCGAGACGAACGCCGAGGCCAGCGCGACGAAGCCCAGCAGCACGCCGAGTGCGACCTTGGGCCGACCCGCCGCGCGGTCCTGCGCAAAGGACGTGAACCAGTCAAGCGCACCGGTACGCACCAGCGCGCCCATCACGATGAACATCGCGGCAATCGTCCAGGGCGCAGGGTTGGAGAACACGGTCAAGGCAGCGTCATAGGGCAAGAGCCCGAGCACCAGTAGCAGGGTCGCACCCGCCAGCGCCGTGACTTCCGCGGGATAAACCTCACGGACGAACAGCACGAACATGCCGAGCACCACGGCAAGGGTGGTCAGGGCCTCCTGCGTCGGGGTCAGGCCAAGATCGAGCATAGGTGTGCCGGGGTCCGTACGGTTAGCGTTCCGAGGATGCAGTCTGCGCAGGTGGCGCAGGCTTTGCAAGCGCGGCATTCCTGCGGGGCTGGACGAGAAACAGTCCTGCGCACATCAGCACGAGTGCAGCCCAGACCGGCCCCGAGTAGCGTTCCGACAGCAGCAGCATCGCCCAGATCAGTCCGAACCCAGTCACGAGGTAGGCTGCCTGCCCGGCAAAAACCGGTCCCGCCCGCCCTACGAGCCAGACATAGGACGCGTAGACAAGCCCGTGGATCACGGAGGAGGCCACAAGGGCGGCTTCGGCGCCTCCCCAGGGCGGTCGCGGGTCCACCCAGACGCCCGTAATCAGGGTGACGGGCAAGGCGAGGACAGCCCCGACGAGCGAGGCCCCCCAGAGCACCTGTAGCGGATCGAGCCCATAGGTGCCCCAGCGGGCGACGATATTGCCCTCGACCGCGTAGAAGAGCGGGGCGATCAGCGCGACGGGAATCCAGACAAGCGCGACGGCCTGCAATGCACCGCTGCCCGGCAGGACGATCAGGGCAACCCCGGCCAGCCCGCAGGCCAGCCCGCCGAGGCGCAGCGCGGAGAACCGATCAAGCCCGAGGACCAGTGCGATCGGGAAGGCAAGCATCGGCACCAAGGACAGCAGGATCGACACGATACCAGAGGGCAGATGCGCGATGGCCGCATAGCTGGCGGTGTTCGGGATCAATGTGCCGACCAGAGCGACAAGACCATAAAGCCGAAGGTGGACAGGCCCGAGTGGCAGCCCGCGCCCGCGCAGGACGCATATCGCGCCAAGCACGACCGCTCCGATCGCCAGTTGCCAGAAAACGAGGCCAAAGGGCGGGTGCCCGGTCGAGACGGCGATTTTCGAAAGCGGTTGGGTGATCCCCCATCCCGCCCCGATTGCCACCAGAACGGCGGTAAGGCGGACCCGCTCGGGCCCCGTCACGCAGGACCGGACGAGGCAAGCCGTCCGCCCTGGCGGACCATTTCCACCCGGGTTGCGGCTCCGGTCCGGTCATCGGTTTCGACGTAGAGACCCGACAGCGTCGCCGCACCCTTGGCGGGCTGGAAACGGCCCTTGGGCATGCCGGTCACGAACCGGCGCAAGGGTTCCTCCGGGTCCATCCCGATCACGGAGTTGTAGTCGCCGCACATGCCCGCATCGGTCTGAAACGCCGTATCGCCGGTCAGGATCTGGGCATCCCCCGTGGGCACATGCGTATGGGTGCCAACCACGACGCTGGCCTTGCCCGCGCAGAAATGGCCGACGGCCATTTTCTCGGACGTGGCCTCGCAATGGATGTCGATGAGGCTGGCGTTGACCAGCCCGCCGCGCGGGTGGGTGCGCAGCAACGCATCGAGCGCCGAGAACGGGTCCGAAAACGGGCGTTTCATGAAGACCTGCCCCAGCACCTGCGCGACGAGGATCTTCTTGCCGCCGGGGGCCTCATAGACGCGCGCACCTTTGCCGGGCGCGTCCTTGGCAAAATTGATCGGGCGCAGGATGCGCGGTTCTGTTTCGATGAACTGAAGCATATCGCGTTGATCGAAGGCATGATCGCCAAGCGTGATCACATCCGCGCCGGCCTGCAGGAGCAGACGCGCGTGCTCGGGCGTGAGGCCAGCGCCGTTTGAGGCATTCTCGCCGTTGACGACCACGAAATCCAGCCGCCACTCGGCCCGCAGACGCGGCAGGTGGTCGATAATGGCAGTGCGGCCTGCGCGGCCCATAACGTCGCCAAGAAAAAGCAATTTCATGTTCTATGCCCTAGGCACTTGTTGCGGTTGGCGCAAGCGCGGGAAGGCGTCTGGTCGGGTTTGAAGGCTCTGCCAGCGCAGCTTTTGGCTACGCCGCCAGGACACTTGCGGATTGGAATGAAGATCAGGAGCGCGGCCAGAGCAGGGTTTCGGCTTCGGTCACAAGCCCATCGAGGCGGGCATCGGTCGGCTCTGTCGGCAAGCCGGGCTGTTCCTGCGCTGCAAAGGCAAAGCCGATGGCATGTGTGTCGGGGTCTGCGGCACGCAGACAGGCGAGGGTTCGGTCATAAAATCCGCCGCCATAGCCCAACCGCATGCCTTGCGCGTCAAAGGCCAGCAGCGGCACGATCAGGATGCGAGGGGTCATCGGAACGGGGTTGCGTGGCACCCGCGCCCCGTACGCGCCGTCCGTCATCTCGGCCCCGGGGTACCACTTGTGAAAGGCCAGCGCTGCGCCCTTGTCCTGAACGACTGGAACACAAACTGGCCGACCAGCCCAATCCAGCGCCGTCATGGCCGGCAGGGGGTCAAGCTCGGACCGGATCGGCATATAGCCCGCGACCGGGCCCTCGGGCAGGGTCTGCAGGAGAGCGAGCAGGCGATCTGTTGCGGCCTCCACCGCCGCGCGGCCAAGGCGCGCATCGCTGTCAAACGCCATCCCGCGCCGCGTGCGCGCCGTCTTCCGGGCAGCCGCCTTTCGATTGGCAGTCGTCACAACAGGATCATCGAAGCAAGGCCGAGGAAGGCGAAAAAGCCCACCACATCGGTCACCGTTGTCACGAAAGTGCCAGAGGCCAGTGCCGGGTCGATCCCGAGTTTGTCGAGCGCCAGCGGGATCAGCAATCCGGCGAACCCGGCGACCCCGAGATTGATCACCATCGCCGCGCCGATGACCAGCGCCAGCACCGGCGTCCCGAACCATACGAGGCTGACCCCGCCCATGATCACCGCGAAAACCAGACCGTTGAGCAGGCTCGCCGTCACCTCGCGGCGCAGAACCCGCCAGGCGTTCGATCCGGTAAGGTCCTTGGTGGCGATGGCACGCACCGCCACGGTGAGCGACTGGGTGCCGGCATTGCCGCCCATGGACGCCACGATGGGCATCAGCACCGCAAGGGCGACCACCTGCATGATCACCTCCTCGAAGATCGAGATGACCAGCGATGCGACGATCGCCGTCAGCAGGTTCACCGCCAGCCACGGAAAGCGTTGCCGCGTGATTGCCCATGTGGTGTCGGAAACGGATTCGTCGCCCACACCCGCAAGGCGCAGGATATCCTCGTTATGCTCTTCGTCGAGCACAGCCATGGCATCGTCGATGGTGATCACGCCCACGAGCCGATCCTCTTCATCCACGACCGGGGCGGAAATCAGGTGATACTGGTTGAACGCATAGGCCACGTCGGCCTCATCCTGCAGGGCCGGGATCGTGCGAAACGTGTCTTCGGTGATATCCGAAAGGGCCGTGCCGCGTGTGGATCCCAGCATCCGGCCCAGGGTGACATACCCGGTGGGACGCAGGCGCGGGTCGACAAGGATGACGTGGTAGAACTGATCGGGCAGATCATCCGCAGCGCGGATATGGTCGATCGTCTGGCCCACGGTCCAGTGTTCCGGGGCCATTACCAGCTCTCGCTGCATGAGACGCCCGGCGGAGGTTTCGGGGTATTGCAGGGATTGTTCGACAGCGACCCGGTCTGGCGCCTCCAGCACCTGAAGGATCGCATCCTGCTGCGCGGCATCGAGGTCTTCGACCAGATCGACCACATCGTCGCTGTCGAGGTCACGGACCGCATCGGCCAGTGCCTCGGGTTCCAGTGCGGCGATGACGTCTTCACGCAGGCTCTCATCCAGTTCGGAGAGAACCTCGCCCATGTCTTCCGACCGCCAGAGCGACAGGACATCGCGACGTTTGGCCGGCCCGATCTGTTCAAAAAGGTCCGCGACATCGGCCGGGTGCAACGGTTCCAGCAATTCCGCAACGCGCGCGGCGTCGTGAGCCCCGAGCGCGTCGTAGAGGCTGGCAACAAGACCACGGTCGAGGGCGTATTCGACCTCGGTCTCTGCCTCCGGAACCTGCTCGGGCTCTGCCATCGCGTGCCTCTTCGCTTCGCTTGTGCGAACCATAGGGCGCAGTTGCAGCAATGACCAATGCAAAGGCGCGTCGCAGGGCGATTTACAATCCGCCAAGCGGGCGGCAGGGTGCGGGCATGTCACAACTCCTTCTTTGCGGGCAGACCCTGGAAATCACCGGCAACCCGATGCGGGCGCCGCATGGGGACGTGTGCCGCCATGACCCAAGGGGAGGTGTTCTGATCGAAGACGGGCGGATCGCGGCCCTTGGCGACGCGGCGGCCTTGCGCGCGGCGCATCCGGACGCGGAGGTGGTCGATCTGGGTGACGCGCTGATCCTGCCGGGGTTCGTAGATGCCCACGCCCATTTCGCGCAGACCCGTATCATCGCAAGCTGGGGCAAGCGGCTGATTGACTGGCTCAACAGCTATACGTTTCCAGAAGAGATGCGCTTTGCCGACCCAAGCTATGCGGCCGGGATCGCAGAGGCGTATTTCGATCTGACACTGGCGCAGGGGACCACGACGGTGTGCAGCTATGGCACGGTACACCCCGAGAGCGTGGACGCCTATTTCGAAGCGGCGCGCGCGCGCGGGCTGCGGGCGCTGTGCGGCAAGACCTGTATGGACCGCAACGCGCCGGACGGGCTGCGCGACGACGCACAGACGGCGCACGACCAGTCCGCCGCGCTATTGGCGCGCTGGCACGGGGTGGACCGGCTGTCCTACGTGATCACACCGCGGTTTTCGCCGACCTCGACCCGCGCGCAACTTGAGGCGATGGGGGCTTTGTATGCCGCACACCCGGACTGCCTGATGCAGACGCATCTGAGCGAGCAGACGGACGAGATCGCCTGGGTGGCGGAGCTGTTTCCGGAGACGCGCGATTACCTCGACACCTACGAACGCGCGGGTCTTCTGGGGCCAACGGCGCTGTTTGGCCATGCGATTCACCTGACCGCGCGGGAGCGGGACCGGATGGCGGAGGTTGGCGCCGCGTTGGTCCACTGTCCGACCTCGAACACGTTCATCGGCTCGGGGCTCTTTGACATGGGCGGCCTGGCCGGAACGCACCGGATAGGACTGGCCACCGACACTGGCGGCGGATCGAGTTTTTCCATGCTGCGGACGATGGCCGCGGCCTATGAGGTGGCGCAACTGGGCGGACGGCCGTTGCATCCGTCAGAGCTGCTCTGGCTCGCCACGCGCGGCAGCGCAGAGGCGCTGCACCTGGGCGACCGGATCGGCACGCTGGCGGTGGGGATGGAGGCAGATCTGGTGGCGCTCGATCTCGGCTCCACCCCGGCAATCGCGCAGCGCGCTGCCCGCGCGAGCGACATCTGGGAAGCCGTGTTTCCGACGATCATGATGGGCGATGACCGGGCCGTGGCAGGCGTTTGGGTCGCGGGTGCGCGGGTCGTCGGAACGGCATAGCTGGGGGCGATGCCCGCGCAGCTTTCGGCGGCGCCCCCGCGATATCTCACGACTTGAATGAAACGGGTTCAGCAGGGCCGGGCGAGGGTCATGACCCAGTACGTTCCGGCACGCCCGGTTCCCGCGGCGGTGGGGTTGCGGCTGAACATCAGCGCGGCGTGCTCCGGGGAGTTGATCCAGCCTTCGACAACGGCGGCTTCGGTGCGTTGACCCCTGGCGATGGTTTCGGCGGCGTAGCAGGCGTCGAACCCGGCCGCGCGCATCCGGCGCAGCGGGGTAGAGCCGTCGGGGGCTTCGTGCGCGAAATAGCCTTTGCTGGACATGTCCTGCGCGTGGGTGGCGGCCGCCTGATCGAGGGCGCCGGCCTGTGGCAGCGGCGGCAGGCCCCGTGCCGCGCGCGCCCCGTTGACCTCTGCCAGCAGGCCGGGCGCGGGGACACCTTGCGAGGCGGTGGTCGGGGGACCGGGAGGCACCGTGCAGGCGCCAAGTGTTGCAAGGACCGCCAGAAGGGAAAGACCTTGGCGGATCATTCTGCCATCAGCCGCGTCACGGCACGGTTTTGATCGGCGGCAAGACGCGCGGCGTCCACGCGGCTCAGGGCCCCGCCTTCTACGACCAAACGACCCTCGACGATCAGATCGCGCACGCGCGGAGGCCCTGAGAGCAGGAGCGCAGCCACCGGATCCCAAGCCCCTGCGGCCTCCAGCCCTGTGACATCCCAGATCGCCAGATCAGCGCGGAACCCGGGGGCGATCTGGCCAAGCTCTGCCGCGCGGCCCAGCACCTCCGCCCCGCCGCGCGTGGCGATTTCGAGCGCCTCGCGGGCGGACATGGCGTCCGCTCCGCTGCGGACGCGCTGCAACAGCATCGCCTGCCGTGTTTCCGCAATCAGCGATCCGGCATCATTGGACGCCGAGCCGTCGACCCCGAGTGCGACCGGCACACCTGCGTCGCGCATGGCCCGCACCGGCGCGATACCGGAGCCGAGGCGGCAATTCGAACAGGGACAATGGGCCACGCCGGTTCTGGTGCGGGCAAACAGGTCGATTTCGGAAGCATCCAGTTTCACGCAATGGGCGTGCCAGACATCCGCGCCGGTCCAGCCCAGGTCCTCGGCATACTGACCGGGACGGCAGCCGAACTGTGCGAGGCTATAGGCGATATCCTCGTCATTCTCAGCCAGGTGCGTGTGCAGGCGCACGCCTTTCTCGCGCGCCAGCAGCGCGGCATCGCGCATCAGCTCGCGGCTGACAGAGAAGGGTGAACAGGGCGCCAGGCCAACCTGCACCATTGCCCCCGGGCCGGTCTCGTGGAAGGCGTCGATCACGCGGATACTGTCGTTCAGGATTGCAGCCTCATCCTCCACCAGCGCGTCGGGGGGCAGACCGCCTGCGCTTTGCCCGATCGACATGGACCCGCGTGTCGGATGAAAGCGCAGCCCAAGTTCGCTGGCCGCCTCGATCGTATCCTCCAAACGGGTGCCGTTGGGAAAGATGTAGAGGTGATCCGAAGAGAGCGTGCAGCCCGTGAGCGCCAGTTCCGCCAACCCGACCATTGCAGCGGTGCGGATATCATCCGGCGTCATGCGCGCCCAGATCGGGTACAGAGTCTGCAACCATCCGAACAACAAGGCATCTTGCGCGGCGGGAACGGCTCGGGTCAGCGTCTGGTTCAGATGGTGATGGGTATTGATCAGGCCGGGCGTGACAACGCAACCCCGCGCTGAAAGCGTTCTGCCCTGCGTTTCGAGGCCCGGTCCGATCTGCTGGATCACACCGTCGCGGACCAGGATGTCCGTTTCGGGCAATTCACGGCGCGCCGCGTCCATGGTGACGACAACGCGGGCGTTCCGGATCAGAAGGTCAGTCATGGGATGTGCCGCAGGATGTCGAGCGCGGCCGCATGGATGCTCGGGTTGGCTGCTGCAAGCGCCCGACCGCCCGCATGGGCCGGCGCGCCCTGCCAGTCGGTCACGATGCCGCCTGCCGCCTCGATCACCGCGATCGGAGCGCAAATGTCATAGGCCTGCAAGCCGGCCTCGATCACGAGATCAATCTGACCCGCGGCAAGCAACCCGTATGCATAGCAATCCATACCGTAGCGCGTGAGCCGCACGTGTTCGGCGACTGCTTCGAACCCACGCCGGTCTTCTGGTGAGCCCACTTCGGGGAAAGTCGTGAACAGGATGGCGTCCGACAGCGCTTCGGTCCGACGGGTCGCGAGGACTTGGGTTCCGCTCGGACCCGAGACCCCCACCTGCCCGGCTCCGCCAAAGAACCGTTCGCCAATGTAGGGCTGGTCAATCACCCCGAGGTGCGGGCCGGTTGCGTCGCAGAGCGCGATCAGGACACCCCATGTCGGCGCGCCGCTGAGATAGGCGCGGGTTCCGTCGATCGGATCAAGTACCCATGTCAGGCCCGATGTCCCGTCCGTTGTGCCGAACTCCTCGCCCAGGATCGCATCATCCGGGCGCATGTCGGCCAGTATCTCGCGCATTGCCAGTTCCGTTGCGCGGTCGGCTTCGGTTACCGGATCGAACCCCGCGGCATCCTTGTTCGACACCTGCAAGGCAGCGGATCGAAAATGCCGCAGCGTGATCGGGCGCGCGACATCTGCCAACCGATGCGCGGTCCGCCACAAACTGTCTGCATCTGCATCGGTCAAAGAGGCGGCATGGCGCATGGGACGTTCCAACAGCTGGCGAGCGGACATGATAAAGCCGCGCTACCGATTGGGCGGCGCGGCGTCAAGCAGGCCGGGGCGTGAAGCACCCTCGCTGCGCGAGATTGGTCAGGCGGCGTCGCTCAGAACGCGCGCGAGGTCAAAAAGGCGGCGGCGCTGTGTTTCTGGAATCGCGTAGTAGGAGCGCACAAGCTCCAGCGCTTCCTTGTCCGACAGCAGGTCGCCCGGCAGGTCCGGCACCGTGTTGGCTTCGGCGTCATTGCCGATGCCCTCGAAAAAGAAGCTCGGCTGGACCTTCAGGGCTGCGCTGATCTCCCACAGACGGGATGCGCTCACACGATTCATGCCGGTTTCGTATTTCTGGATCTGCTGGAACTTGATACCTACACGCTCTGCCAACTGCTGTTGGGTCATTCCGACCATCCACCGACGGTGCCGAATGCGCTTTCCCACATGTACGTCGACAGGGTGCTTCATAATCGTCTCCTTAGCCGTCGTCTCTTGAACATCTCTGGTTACAAGCAAATAGCATGCCAGTTTTGAAATACCGTTCGACAGCCCAACGGACTGACTTGATCAAACCATTAAAACGCGGAAAAAACCCGGCAAATTGCTGGCGCTACGTGGCTCAGGCGGATTTGCGCGCATAGCCGGTTAATTGTTCCCCACGAATCTTAATCTCCCTATGCGTGTCTATCATTTTGCATTGCATTTTGCAATTTTTCGCAAGTTGGGGAGTTCAAAACGCGACAGATCTGAGCCACGGCTGCAACGGCTGGTCAACGGCGCGTGCACAAACTAGCGTCCGCCGGAAGCAATTGACGCCCAAACCAACCGAATCCGAGAGTATGATGCGCGCGTTTCTGACCGATGACCTGACAGCCGCCCCGAAATTTGCCGACATCCCGACGCCCGAACCTGGTCCGACAGATGTGGTGGTCGAGATCGCGGCGTGTGGACTGAACTTCGCCGATCTGTTGATGGCAAAGGGAAAGTATCAGGAGAAGCCTCCCCTGCCGGTGACGCTCGGCCTCGAAGTGGCGGGCACGGTCAGTGCGGTGGGCACGGACGTGGAGACCCTGCATGTGGGGCAGCGCGTGGCGGTTTACAGCGGCCATGGTGGTCTGGCAGAGGTTGGCGCGTTTCCGGCGGCGCGCTGTGTGCCACTGCCCGACAGCATGAGCTTGACCGACGCGGCTGGCTTCCAGATTGCCTATGGCAGCTCGCATCTGGCGCTGGCCCACACGGCCCGACTGCAACCGGGTGAACGCCTTCTGGTCCTGGGTGCTGCGGGCGGGGTCGGACTGACAGCGGTTGAGATCGGCAAAGTCATGGGCGCCGAAGTGATCGCAAGCGCCCGCGGCCCGGAAAAGCTGGCGCAAGCCAGAGCCGCAGGCGCCGATCACCTGATCGACAGCAACGATGACACGCTGCGCGAGACTGTCAAAGCGCTTGGCGGGGCGGATGTTGTCTATGATCCGGTCGGCGGACCCGCCTTCACGGAGGCGTTTCGCGCCTGCAACCCGGAGGCACGCATGCTTCTGATCGGATTTGCGGGCGGCGACCTGCCCGAGATCAAGCCGAACCATCTGCTGGTGAAAAACATCTCCGTTCACGGGTTCTATTGGGGCGGGTTTCTGAAGTTCAATCCGACGGCCTTGACCGACAGCCTCTCGCAGCTCTTTGCGTGGTACGATGAGGGCAGGATCAAGCCGCATATCAGCCATGTTCTGCCGTTCGACCGCGTCGAAGAAGGAATGGAACTGCTGCGCACCCGCAAGTCGACCGGCAAGGTGGTGATCCAGATCGCCTGACCAGCCGTCAGAGCGCCCCGAATGCCTGCCGCAAGGCATCGATCAGATTGTCGCTGACAGGGTCACTGGCCAGACGGTTCGCGTACATGTTGATCTGCTTGCTCGGCAAGGCCGGCAAACCGCCGCCATGGGCGATCCGCTCCATGTAGGCCGGCTCCATCCCTTCCAGCATGACATGTACCGCAAGATCCGCCGAGACACTGGCCTCGATCGTGCGGGAACTGTCCGCCTCGACGCCCATCTCCCATGGTACGCCATCAGCATCCAGCGCGTCCTGAACCGACCTGCGGAAAATGCAGTTGTGCTCAAATGCCAATCGCAGCGGCCGTTGGCGCCAAGCCGACCCGCCAGGCGCACCAACCCAGGCCAGCGGCAGTTCGCACAGCGTCTCTCCGCCAGCTTCAACCGCATCTTCGGTCGTCAGAACGATCGCCGCCTC
This sequence comes from Tropicimonas sp. S265A, assembly GCF_049800835.1. Taxonomy (NCBI): domain Bacteria; kingdom Pseudomonadati; phylum Pseudomonadota; class Alphaproteobacteria; order Rhodobacterales; family Roseobacteraceae; genus Tropicimonas; species Tropicimonas sp. S265A. The sequence continues at coordinate 321,333 of NZ_JBNAFU010000002.1, read as the reverse complement.
GCCACGGTTGAACATCTGCTTCAGCCGTGTGGTGAAGGACGACACCAACTGCACCTTGACCCTTGGATATTCGGCGTTGAACCGCTGCAGAACCTGAGGGATCGCCGGGTAGACGATATCGTGCGGGACACCAAGCACGACCTCACCTTCGAAGGCCTGATCCGTCATCCGGGCATAAATCTCGTCATTGAGTGACAGCATCCGCCGCGCATAGCCCAACAGCTGCTCGCCGGTCGCCGTCAGCGCCACGCCGCGCCCGGCCCGGTCCAAAAGTGCGATACCCAACCCGTCTTCGAGGCGTTTGAGCTGCATGGATACGGCCGATTGCGTCAGGTTCAGCACGCCCGCGGCGCGGGTCACGCCCCCGTTCTCGGCCACTGCCACGAAAGAGCGCAACGCGGTAAGGTCCAGATTTCGAGGCATATCACTTTTCCTGATGCTTCAGATCACAATCATTCGTTTTCAATATGTATCAGGGTGCGCCATATACATCAACATACAGAATGAAACACACCGGAGACATCAGGAAAGCGAAAGGATCGCACCATGCACAGCCCGTCCCCCTCCCGTCCCACCTCTTCCGTACTCGCCCGTCTATTCGGGCTGACCGGCGCCGAGTTGCGCCTGCCGAAAGTCGGCTTGGACACAGTGCTAACTCTGGTCGCGTTGCGCAGGCAGCGTCGGCAGCTCAAATCTCTGGATGCGCATCTGTTGCGCGATATCGGACTTGAGCCGGACGAGGCAGACAGTGAAGCGCGCCGTCCCGTCTGGGACGTGCCATCGAACTGGAAACTGTAACTAGCAGCGCAAAAATCTTGCATATTCGATGCATATTTTTGACCAATCGGCCAAAACGCGTGAAAATGCCTGCTTTTTGGCCGGTTTTCCCCCTGCTTCCCCTCTTGAAATAAGCGTCAATCCGGCCAATATCTTTGCCAACCGGGCCGCGCCATCGGTCCGTTCTTTTTCAAGGAGGGTTCAATGGCACAATACGACACGATCCGCACTGCCGGCGCAGGCGTGCGCACAGCGCAGATCGATGAGGGTCTGCGCGCCCACTTCAACAAGGTCTACGGGCTCATGTCCGTGGCTATGGTCCTGACCGCTGCTGTCGCGTGGGCCGTCGGCACGAACGAAGCTCTTGTTGCTGCCATCTGGGGCTCCCCCGTCAAGTGGCTGGTGATGTTCGCACCGCTGATCATGGTGTTTGCCTTCAGCGCGATGATCAACAAGATGTCGGCTGCCGCCGCGCAGGTATTCTTCTATGCGTTTGCCGCAGCGATGGGCCTGTCCATCGCGTGGATTTTCGCAGCCTACACCGGCGTGTCGATCGCACAGACGTTCCTTGTCACCGCCATCGCCTTCGCGGGTCTCAGCCTGTACGGCTACACGACCAAAAAGGACCTGAGCGGCTGGGGCCGGTTCCTGATCATGGGCGTGATCGGCCTGATCGCAGCCTCGATCATCAACATCTTCCTCGGCTCTCCGGCGATTGCCTTCGCTGTGTCAGTTCTGGGTGTGTTGATCTTCGCAGCGCTGACAGCCTATGACACGCAGCGCATCAAGACCGAGTATATCGAGCATGCGCAGTACGGTGATCAGGAATGGCTGGCGAAGTCTGCGATCATGGGCGCGCTGTCGCTCTACATCAACTTCATCAACATGTTCATGTTCCTGCTGCAGTTCCTCGGCAATCGCGAGTAACCTTCAGGGCATTCGAAAAGACGAAGGCCGGCGCATGCGCCGGCCTTTTTTGCGTCTACCATGGGACTGGACCCGCAGGCTCAGAGACAGGTCAGTGCAATCGCGTAGGACGTCTCGGCACGGTAGGCCGGCCCGGCGGGCGCGCAGCCGGTGACCGTATCGGCCATGCGCTTGAGCGCCTCGGATTGGTCGATCGTCCCGCCAGAGCCATGCGCCACGAGGAAATACTGCCCGTCGGACGCAATCTGGGACACGGTAAAGGTCTGCCCCCCGGCGCTGAGTGGAATGCCGTCGCGCGATTTGCGCTCGGCCATCGCGCGGGCAGCCGCCTCGCCCTGCGTCAGCGGCACTTTGGAGCGCCGCATCTGGTCGGAAACGGTCGTGTAGCTGGGCGCGGACCGACGCGCGGCAAGGGTGGCTTGCTGTGCAGCCGCATCCCGGTTGTCGATGGCGGCGGTGGTCTTGCCGACCGGATGTTTGTCGAAGCCGACCGGATCGGGTGCACATGCCGCCAGAGCGACGATGGGCAGAATCAGAATGAGCGGACGCATGGCCTGTCTCCGTTTGGAAATATCCGGCGGAGTGTCTGCGCTTAACATGGCAAGATCACGGCAACCGCTGGGAGATCACCGGGCAGATGTCACAAGGACCGGTCCATCCTGACGGCGCGGAACGGCAACCCGGCAGGCCCGAGCGGCACATCCACTTCCCCAAGCGGCGCAAAGCCCATCGCCCTGTAAAACGGGACCGCCGTGAGGGTCGACAGAGCCTCCAGACGGGTTGCGCCTCTGGCGCCAGCATCTGCCAGGATGTGGTCCATCAGCGCGCGCCCGAACCCGCGCCGCACCGCGCGGTGATCGGTGACGACATGGCGGACATGCCCTAGCCCCGGGGCCGGGCGAGTGCCCTTGGGCGGCCCAAAGGTCCAGCCCCCTGCCGCGCGCAGAATCCCCTCCTGCTCCACAACGAAGTAGGTCCCGCAGGTGATCAGGGCAGGCTGCGCACGCGAGATCAGCGGCAGGGCCGTCACCATCACCGACGGCGGATAGTCCGGCTTGAGCAGGACCGGATAGCTCGCAGCCAGCAGGGCATCCACATCCGCGACATCGCGGGACGTGCCGGGGCGAATGACTAGGGACATCTGGAGACCTCGGACATATGGGGCAAAAAACAAAAAAACCGCGCTCGGGAGCGCGGTTCTTGGATCGTCACAGGGGGGCAGGATTACTTGATCTTGCCTTCCTTGTATTCGACGTGCTTGCGCGCGACCGGGTCGTACTTCCGCACGACCATCTTCTCGGTCATCGTACGGGCGTTTTTCTTGGTCACGTAGAAGTGGCCGGTATCCGCTGTGGAGTTCAGGCGGATCTTGATCGTTGTCGGCTTCGCCATGGTGCGGACTCCTTGAACGGGCGGAACGTCAGGCAAGCCCAAAGGCGGGCTGGCCCGGTGAAGTTGAAGCCCGGTGTTTACTCGCCTCAGGCGGGCTGTCAACAGGATTCGGCGCGCGGGCGGGCCTGTAAGCCGGATTCTGTCCCGGGGTTGCCCCCATGGATGACCATTCCTCTGAGCGGCCCGTTGCCGAGCACGCTTTAGCTGCCAACCCGGACCCCTGGGCTGAAGCGTCCCGGCGCTTGCGCGCCGCGGGGTCCCTATTTGGCATTGCTCCAGGTGGGGCTTGCCATGCCGGGACTGTTGCCAGCCCCGCGGTGGGCTCTTACCCCACCGTTTCATCCTTACCCCGGACCAGCCGGGGCGGTTTCATTTCTGTGGCGCTTTCCGTCGGGTTTCCCCGCCCGGGCGTTACCCGGCACCTATGCTTCGTGGAGTCCGGACTTTCCTCGACCGAAAGGCCGCGGCCATCCAGCCCACCCGCGCGTCTGTCCGCTTAGGCGCTGGCGGGGCGAGCGTCAACGCCGAAGCGGTCCGCGAGGGTCTGCGCGAGCGCCATATCCGCCGTCGCCAACGGGCCCGACGCGCCCGGCCGGAACCGGGACCGGAATGCCGCGAGGCGCGTGGCGGCGTCCGCCGGATGGGTCATGCCAAAGCGCGACAGCGCAGCCTCGAAACGCGCGGCATCCGGCGGAAGGTCCGGTTCCGCATCCGGCCAGATTGCGAGCCCCTGCCGCGCCAGGCGGCGCCAGTCAAAGCGCGGACCGGGGTCAATCTTGCGCCCCGGCGCCATGTCCGAGTGGCCGATGACACCAGCAGGCGGGATGCTCCACCGGTCCATGACGGCGGCCAACAGGGCCTCCAGCGCAGACAGGAGAGGCTCTGAAAACGGGCTGGACCCGTCATTATCGAGCTCGATCCCTATGGAGTGGCTGTTGACGTCCGTGATCGCACCCCACTGCCCTGCCCCGGCGTGCCACGCGCGGTGTGCCTCATCGACCATCTGGATGGAATGGCCATCGCGCGCGATCAGATAATGCGCAGAAACCTGTGCCTCCGGGTTGCAGAGCCAGTCACAGGCCGCCTCTGCCGAAGTCATGGCCGTATAGTGCAGAACAATCAGCGAGGGCTTCGCGCCATCGCGCCTGTCTCCGCAATTCGGAGACGGACGCCAATCAATCGGGGTCAGTTGCGCACCGCAAGACGGAACGGACGCGGGTCCCAACCACAGACATATCCGTCACCATCAGGGTCCAGCCCATTGCGGTCCCGCTCCGGACCGCCCGCGTTCAGAAACGCCTGTTGCGCGGCATTCGGGCCGCTGTAGCGCCCGCACGCCCGTGCGGCGCGTTCCGCCGAACCGCCGGAGCGAGGATAGACCGACTGGCCAACTCGGTGGCTTGTCGCAAGTGCGAACCGCACGATGGCATCGAAACTGTCCCCACCAGGCCGGCTGGGCAGCGCGGTAGGTTCCACCACGCGGTATTGCTCGCGTTGGGCGGCAAGGCGGGCGGCATCGTCTTCGATGGTAAGCCGGTCTGACACCGCCTCGAAGTCGTTCTCGTCCGAAATGCCCGGACCGCGCGCCAGAAGTTCGGTGCCCGCCCGGGGCTGCCCGACGGTTTCGGCCTCCCCGACACCTGCGATATCGGTGACGGGGGCCTCCGCGCCCGCGGGCAAGCCGAGCGAGGTGCCCGACGCCAGCGCCGCGTCGCGGGCGCGCTGTTCGGCCTCAAAGGCGCTGACATCACCGAAACCGACACCCGCGCCACGGTCATCCGGCACGCCGGGGTCGCACGCCGCAAGGACAAGGACGGTGGCCGATACGGCGAGGCTGCGCACTCCGAAGATCATGACGCCCACCTTACCACCAGCGATCCGGCTTTGCCACAAACCCGGCTGCACGCTCCAGCGCGTAGGCGGTGTTCAGAAGATCGCCTTCTTCCCACGGACGGCCAATCAGTTGCAGACCCAGTGGCAATCCCTGCTTGTCCAGCCCCGCAGGCACCGCGATGCCAGGCAGCCCGGCGAGATTGACGGTGACGGTGAACACGTCGTTGAGGTACATCTGCACCGGATCCGCATCGCTCATCTCCCCCAGACCGAATGCGGCGGACGGGGTGGCAGGCGTCAGGATCGCATCGATCCCATCCGCAAAAACCGTGTCGAAATCCTGCTTGATCAACGTCCGCACGCGCCGCGCGCGGTTGTAATACGCGTCATAAAAGCCCGCCGACAGCACATAGGTGCCGATCATGATCCGGCGCTGCACCTCGGGGCCGAAGCCTTCGGCGCGGGTCTTTTCGTACATCTCGGTGATGCCGTCGCCCTGGGCCAGCTTGGCGCGATGGCCAAAGCGCACCCCGTCATACCGCGCCAGGTTCGAAGACGCTTCCGCAGGAGCGATCACGTAGTACGCGGGCAACGCGTATTTCGTGTGCGACAGGGTGATGTCGCGAATCTCCGCTCCCGCATCCCGTAGCATCTCGGTTCCGGTGTGCCAGAGCGCTTCGATCTCGTCGGGCATCCCGTCCATGCGGTATTCCTTGGGAATACCGATGACCTTGCCGCGGATATCGCCGGTCAGCATCGCCTCGAAATCCGGGACAGGCAGATCCGCAGAGGTGCTGTCCTTGGGGTCGTGCCCGGCCATTGTGCCAAGCATGATCGCGGCATCGCGCACGTCCTTGGTCATCGGGCCGGCCTGATCGAGCGATGAGGCAAACGCCACGATCCCCCAGCGCGAGCAGCGCCCGTAGGTCGGCTTCAATCCCGTGATCCCGACAAACGCCGCCGGTTGCCGGATAGACCCACCCGTGTCGGTGCCAGTCGCCGCAAGGCACAGATCGGCCGCCACGGCGGAGGCCGACCCGCCCGACGAACCGCCAGGCGTGAGCGCGGTATCCTCGTTGCCACGCCGCCACGGGTTGACCGCGTTGCCATAGGTCGATGTCTCGTTCGACGAACCCATCGCAAATTCGTCCATGTTCAGCTTGCCGAGCATCACGGACCCGGCGTCGAACAGGTTGGTCGTCACGGTGGATTCATATTGCGGCTTGAACCCTTCAAGGATCGCGGAGGCCGCCTGGGAGGACACGCCCTTGGTGCAGAACAGGTCCTTGATCCCCAGTGGGATGCCGGTCATCGCGGTCGCGTCGCCAGCCTTGATCCGCGCGTCTGCCGCTTTGGCCTGTTCCAGCGCAATCTCGGGCGTCTTGTGGACGAACGCGCCCAGAGCATCGGCAGCATCAACCTCGGCAAGGCAGGCTTGCGTCAGTTCGACGGAGGACACCTCACCAGAGGCAAGTTTGTCCCGTGCTTCGGAAATTTTGAGTGAACTTAGATCGGACATCGCGCTCACTCCACCACTTTGGGCACGGCGAAGAAGCCTTCGCGCGCGTCGGGGGCATTGGCCAGAACCTTGTCCTGCTGGTCGCCATCGGTGACCACGTCCGCGCGGCGTTTCAACTGCATCGGCGTCACGGAAGTCATAGGGTCTACACCCTCGACATCCACCTCGCCCAGCTGTTCGATGAAGCCAAGTATCGTGTTGAACTCTTGCGCAAGCGCGGGCAAGGCGTCGTCTTCGACCTTGATCCGGGCGAGCTTCGCGACCCGGCGCGCCGTCTCTGTATCAATGGACATGAATGAGGCTCCGTCTCAGGCGGCATGTCTGCGGTTTGGCCGGGTTTACCCGCCTCCCGCTGCACCCGCAAGACGCAGCAGTCACCGGAGATTGATCAATTTGCGCGCAACGCAGCCGCAGGCGCAGCAGCTGATCGCATGCCAGATGTCGATTTCACTGCCTGTTGTGTGGAAACCTGCTCAAATCGGCGGCGATGGGCGGGTTCTTGCACAGCTTGTTTCGCGCCCAGGTTGACTGCCGCGCCACTTATCCACACCGTTGAGCAGTCAGCGCGCAGTGTGTTCGGCCAGGTCTCGTGTCAGTGGCGCTGGTGCACTTCCTAAATGATCCGACAGCCCCGTGTGGAGGGATGCGAAATGAACATCAAGGAACCGATGGTCGCTGGACTGTTCGCCGGGCTTGTGTCGCTCGGGGCAACAGCGGCGACATTTGAACCCGACCCCGTATCCGGACCAAACATCCTCTCGGGGACCGAGGCGATGGGCGAGGTCGGGGATGCCGCCGTCGAACACCGCTATCCTGGTCTCAGCGATGCGCTGGGGGAGGTTACCTACCTTATCAGCAATGCGGACGCTCCGTCGGTGCCTGACGCGCCGACCACCGACCTGCTGTTCGAGCATGCCGCCCCGAACAACGTCGCAAGGGGCGGACCGATCACCATAAGCCCGCTGGACCGGACCTTTCACTAGGCAGACGCAGCCCCGTTGCGCTGACGAACAAGAGCCGCCCGGTAAACCTCGATCATCCAGCCAAGCATGATCCCGTTCAGAATGTGCCAAAGGAAATGCGTTCCGAGCGGAAGGTTCATGCACAGGGGCTCGTCGATCGACCGGGCCGTGAGCGAAACGCACAGGATAGCCGCCCCGATCGCGAGCCCCCACGCCGTGCGCGGGTCACGGTTTCGCAAGAGCACCGCGTAGGCCCCGATCAGGACCGGCAAAGGCCAGTAGAAAGACGAGATGCTAAAAAACGGCAGCGCCTCGAACACCGGCGTCAAGAGCGCAGAATACGGGATGTAGGCAGCGGTGCCCAAAGCCGCCGCCCAAAGCGACCAGCCCCAGTAGGTGCGGTTGGCAGCGAAGATATAGGTCAACGAGAACAACACGATCGGCGTCACATCCGCAATCGCGGCCCAGACCTGCGCATGGGTGTGAAAGAGGTAGCTGCCAATACCGATTGCCGCGAGCAGCGCGCAGAGCGTTACCGCCAGCGGCATGTTCTGGCCGCGCACGCGCCGCCACATGACATAGGCCGCCACGACAAACGCGAGGTTGGTGACCGCATTGACCGGCTCGGACCAGTAACTTGGATCCGTGCGCTCACAATAGCCATCGATCTGGCGCAGCAGGCCGTCCATCTGGCGTCTCCGGTTTGCCCAATGACCTTCAGGTAGGTCCGCGCGCAGAGGCGAACACCCCGCGCGGCGGTTTTCCCGGCCTCAGCCCTTCACGGCATGGTAAGCGCGCCTGTTATGGTGTTCTCAAACGTGCCGGTCTCGCGGTCGGTCAGGTTGGAGAAGCTGCCCCCGCCGGTCAGGCCTGTGGCCGCGCCGGCAGCACCTACCACGGTCCACTGTCCGGACAGCGCTCCGTTCGCCGCAAGACCCGTGACCTGCCAGTCCGTGATGACGGCTGTCTCCTCTTGGTTGGCGAACACGCAGTGCCCGGCCCCCGTCGCAGAGCCGCCACGGATCTCGATCGAGCCGAAACACTTTCCGGGCAGACCAGCCATCGGACTGTTTGGGTCGTTGGTGGCAAGCGGCTCATAGACGCCGACCGAGTGCATGACCATATGACCGTCGCCTAGAATGACGATCTCGTTCTGAGACTGACCCGCCCCGGTCCCCGACCCGTCAAACAGTTGCCCGGCCTGAGCGGTGCCGCACGCAAATACGGTCAGAATGACCGCGGAAATTCGTATCATGAGAAGTCCCCCGAAATAGTACTTTGGCAATTTTTGAAGAGCGCGTGAGTGCTGCCCCAAGCGGTAGGTACCACACGCGGACCGATCCGGCCTAATTCTTCTTCGCCCCAGGCGTTGCCCACCAGTCGCTTGACCGGCTCGGCAGGAGCGGCCACGCTGGAGAAAACCGGAGGAAACCATATGAAGATTACATGGCTGGGGCATGCGGGCTTTCGCATCGAAATCGGCGATCAGATCTTGCTTATCGACCCTTGGGTTTCGGGCAACCCCTCGTTCCCCGAGGACCGGCGCGCGGAGGCGATCTCAGGCGCGACGCATATCCTGATCACCCACGGTCATGGGGACCATTCCCCAGACGCGGTTGCCCTGTCGAAGGAAAGCGGCGCGCCCATCGTCGGCATCTACGATCTGATGACCTACTGGGCCGAGAGCGAGGGCGTCGATGTTGTCGGCTTCAACAAGGGCGGCACGGTGATGCTGGGCGATGTGGCGGTGACGATGGTCAACGCGGCGCACTCCTCCTCCATCGGGACGGATCACGGGCCGATGTATACGGGTGCGGAGGCCGGGTTCATGATCAAGGGCGACGGGCGCACGATCTATTTCTCGGGCGACACGGATGTGATGGCGGATATGAAGATCTTCAACGATCTGCACTTGCCTGAGATCGGCATCCTGTGTGCAGGCGGACATTTCACGATGGATATGGAGCGCGCGGCCTATGCCGCACGGACCTTCTTTGACTTCAAGACCGTGATCCCGTGCCACTACAAGACCTTTCCGATGCTGGCACAGTCGGCAGATGCCCTGAAAGATGGCTTGCCGGGTGTGGATGTGCGCACGCCTGAAGTGATGGAGACGATCGAGCTTTGAAAAAGCGCTGCGCGCGTGCCTCCGGCGGAGATCAGGCGCGCCTTGCTGCGAAAAAGTCCCTGAGCAATTTTTCCGCTTCGGACGCGGCAAGTCCTTCGTAGACCTCGGGGCTGTGGTGGGCCTGGGGATGGGAGAACACCCGAGCACCATGCGCGACCCCCCCTGACTTGGGATCGGATGCGGCATAGTAGAGCCGCGCAATCCGGGCGGCGGAAATCGCCGCGGCGCACATCGCGCAGGGTTCCAGCGTGACGTAGAGCGACGCGCCCGGCAGACGTTCGGAACGGGTCAGCGCACATGCCGCGCGCAGAACGAGAATTTCCGCATGTGCCGTGGGATCATTCAACTCTCGCGTGCGGTTTCCGGCACGGGCCAGTTCGGTGCCATCGGCTGCAAGAAGAACAGCGCCCACCGGTACCTCGCCGCGCTCTGCAGCGGCGCGGGCTTCGGACAATGCGATATCCATATGACTGCGAAACGGGCTCATAGGGTTAAGTGCTGGCGCGAATGCTCCGAATGCAAGGGGTTTTCGCGACGCGTTCGGCGGGCTATGGGCTGAACATGACCGACGAGACCCAACCCACAGAACGCATCGCCAAGTTCCTGTCGCGTGCCGGTGTTGCCTCCCGCCGTGACGCGGAACGCATGATCGAGACCGGCCGCGTGCGGGTAAACGGCAAGTTGCTGGACACGCCGGCGGTCAAGGTCGGCGCGACCGACAAGGTGGAGGTAGACGGCGCGGTCGTTGCGACGCCGGACGCCCCGCGCCTCTGGCGGTATCACAAACCCTCGGGCCTCGTGACGACGGCGAAAGACGAAAAGGGGCGCGCGACGGTGTTCGACGCCCTGCCCCCGGATCTGCCCCGCGTGATGTCGGTCGGGCGGCTGGATCTGAATTCCGAGGGGTTGCTGCTGCTGACCAATGATGGCGGGATCAAGCGCCGGCTGGAGTTGCCCTCCACCGGCTGGCTGCGCAAGTACCGGGTGCGCATCAAGGGTACGCCCCAAGAGTCCGACCTCGACCCGTTGCGCAAGGGGATCGAGATCGACGGCGAACGGTTTCAGGGCATGGATGTCCGGCTTGATCGCCAACAGGGCGCAAATGCCTGGCTGACCATCGGACTGCGCGAGGGCAGAAACCGCGAAATCAGGCGGGCGATGGAGGCCATCGGTCTGACGGTCAATCGCCTCATCCGCATTAGCTACGGGCCTTTCCGCCTCGGCGAGTTGAAACCCGGGGAAGTCGAAGAAATCAAGGGCAAGGTCCTGCGCGAGCAACTGGGTTTGGAAAAGGGGCAAGAGGTCGCCGCCTCCACACCCGGACCAAAACGCCGACGCAAAGCCCCGACGCGGCGCCCCCCTAGCAGGTAAGCCCAAGGCGTGAAGGGGGAAATTCTGTCTCATGCACGCCATGTAACCGCGCAATACTGTGCTTATATCGGAGCTAGGCAGTTTTGCGGGCTATGCCGCGCAGATGTACGCCATTAAGGTGCCAGAGCACGCGATTTGGGGGTCGGACATGGCAAACGGGGCTTTGGGACTGTTGGCGTTTGCGCTGCTTGCTGCGCTGATCGTCTATGTCGGCTTTGGCGGAGGCTTGTCATGAGCCAGCGCTTCGGCGGAAAATACAGCCCCGGCGCGCCGCGCACGGAAGGCCAACAAACACCCGCACGCCCCGCTGTGTCGACGCAGCGCACCCGTCTAGGGGCGCGTTCGAACGCGATGTTCGTCCTGCCCCTGCCCCTCGCGCTGACCGCCTTCGGCAAGGACGCCACCGGATTGGCCGTGTCGTTGGCGGCACTGGGGATCATGATCTTCGGCGCATTTCTGCTGCGCGAAGGCCTGAAGGCCGAAGAGGCTTATGACGTCCGCAAAGTTGCCAAACGCCCCGCGATCCCGCGCAAGATTTTTGCCGCGGCGCTCGTCGGGCTGGGGATCGGAATGGCGGTTGTGTCCAACGGTGCGGGCATGATCGGCGCCGGTTTGTTGGGCGCGGTTGGCGCAGGGCTGCACGTGCTGGCCTTCGGGCTCGATCCGCTCTCGGACAAAGGGGCGGAAGGGATCGACGAATTTCAATCCGCCCGTGTTGCGCGCGTCGTGGACGAGGCGGAGAAATATCTGGCCGAGATGTCGGATGCGATTTTGCGTGCTCGCGAACGCCCGCTCGAGCTGGCCGTGGAACAGTTCAAGACGTCCGCACGCGCGCTTTGCCGGCAGGTGGAAGAGGACCCGCGCGATCTGGCAGCGGCGCGCAAGTATCTTGGCGTCTACTTGATGGGTGCGCGGGACGCGACGGTCAAGTTTGCCGATTTCTACGCCGAAAGCCGCAACGCCGAGGCGCGCGAAGACTACCTTGCGCTTTTGCAAGACCTTGAAACGAATTTTGCCGCCCGCCGGGAGGCGCTCTTGCTCGATGACCGCACGGATCTGGATGTGGAGATCGAGGTGTTGCGAGACCGGCTGGCGCAAGAAGGCATAAAGACACCTGTTTGAGTGATTGGAGGGAAACCCTGATGTCCGATACCGTGCGCAGCAAGGCCGAGGCCGCTTTGAAAGAGGTCGAAGAGGTCACGATGGCCATTCTGCCGGAACCCGAGCAGGCACTTGTGCCGCTGGAACAGGCGCAGCCCCCGGTGGCAGAGAACATCCGAAAGGCGATGGGCGAAATCGACATGACCGACACGCAGTCGATCGTGCGGTTCGGGTCCGGCGCGCAGGCAGAGTTGCAGGAAATCAGTCAGGCCATGCTGGCAGACGTGCGCAACAAGGATGTCGGCCCCGCAGGCGACAGCCTGCGCAACATCGTGACCACCATTCGCGGTTTCTCAATCAGCGAACTGGACGTGAGGCGCAAGCAAAGCTGGTGGGAAAAACTGCTGGGCAGGGCCGCACCGATGGCGAAGTTCGCAGCAAAGTACGAAGATGTTCAAAGCCAGATCGACAAGATTACCGACAACTTGCTGGAACACGAGCACACTTTGCTCAAGGACATCAAATCGCTGGACAAACTCTACGAAAAGACGCTGACCTTCTACGACGAACTGGCCGTCTACATCGCGGCAGGGGACGCGAAGATCGCGGAACTGGACAGCACGATCATTCCGGCCAAGGAGGCCGATGTCGAAGCCGCGGCGGAAGACGACAAGGTCATGGTTGCCCAAGAGTTGCGCGACCTGCGCGCAGCGCGCGACGATCTGGAACGCAGGGTGCATGACCTGCGCCTGACACGGCAGGTCACGATGCAGTCGTTACCCTCGATCCGGCTGGTACAGGAAAACGACAAAAGCCTTGTCACCAAGATCAATTCCACGCTGGTGAACACGGTGCCGCTCTGGGAAACGCAGTTGGCCCAGGCCGTGACAATCCAGAGGTCACGTGAAGCGGCGGAGGCGGTCAAGGGGGCCTCCGACCTGACCAATGAGTTGCTGACGGCGAATGCAGAGAACCTGCGCGAAAGCAACAGGATTGTCCGCGAGGAGATGGAACGCGGGGTGTTCGATATCGAAGCGGTCAAATCCGCCAACGCAGAGCTTGTCGCCACGATCGAGGAAAGCCTTCAGATTGCGGACGAGGGCAAGGCCCGGCGGGCCGCCGCCGAGGAGGAACTGCAAAAAATGGAGGTCGAGCTGCGCGAGGCGCTGTCTGCCGCCAAGTCGCGCACGCCGGTCGCGGAGGGCAGCACTGCCTGATGCAAGTCGCCACGTGGCATAGGGGCTGGCACCGTTGGGCGCTTACCGTCTTGTCGGTGGCGGCACTTGCCGCGTGCGACCTGGCGACCGGGGCCGGACCAAGAACCAGCCCTGCCCCGGAGCCGCGCGTCGCACCGCCCGCTGCTTCCCAGGCGTCGGCAGACCTGGCGAGGTACTATGCACGACTGGCCCAACGCCAGACGGCACAAGGTTTATTGCGCACCGATGGTGGCGGACTGGACAGCCCTTTCGATGCCCGCGATCTGGCCCGAAACTTCGAACGTATCGCCCTGTTTGACGAATACACCTTGCGGGGTGGCCGTTTTGTCGCCCAGCAAAACGAAAGCCGCTTGCGCCGCTGGGACCGCCCGATCCGTGTGCAGCCCTATTTCGGGGACAGCGTCGCGCTTGAGGATCAGGCCGCAGCCACGAACGAATTGAGCGCGTTTGTCGACCGGCTCGCCATCGCCAGCCGGGCCGATATGCGCATGGCCACCTCCACGCCGAATTTCCATGTGCTGTTCCTGAGCGTTGACGAGATGGCGGAAGTCGGCCCGCTGATGCGCGACCTGGTGCCGGGGGTTGGGGACACGACGATCACCGACATCGCCACGATGCCGCGATCGACCATGTGTTCTGTCTACGCGTTTTCGGAAACCTCGTCGCCTGACCTGTATGTCGCCGCGGTCGCCGTGATCCGGTCGGAACATCCCTCCCTTCTGCGCAGTGCATGCATTCACGAAGAGGTCGCGCAAGGCATGGGTCTGGCCAATGACAGCCCCGTGGCCCGACCGTCGATTTTCAATGATGATGACGAGTTCGCGCTCCTGACCGCGCAGGACGAACTGCTGCTTCGGATGCTGTATGACCCGCGGTTGGAACCCGGCATGACCCCTGCCGATGCTCGCCCGATCGTCGACCGGATCGCACGCGAGCTGATGGGAGAGACCAGTTGAGTGAAAGGATCTATCCATGAACATTTTTGATTTCCTGTCGGGCCAGTTCATCGACGTGATCCACTGGGTGGATGACACCCGCGACACGATGGTCTGGCGGTTCGAGCGTCAGGGCCACGAGATCAAGTACGGCGCAAAGCTGACCGTGCGCGAAGGCCAGTCCGCGGTGTTCGTTCATGAGGGGCAGCTGGCGGATGTGTTCACACCCGGGCTCTACATGCTCGAGACGAATAACATGCCGATCATGACCACGCTTCAGCATTGGGATCACGGTTTCCGCAGCCCTTTCAAATCCGAGATCTATTTCGTCAACACGACGCGCTTCAACAACCTGAAATGGGGCACCAAGAACCCGATCATGCTGCGCGATCCCGAGTTCGGACCAACCCGTATCAGGGCTTTCGGGACGTACAGTGTGCGGGTAACGGATCCGGCGCGGTTCCTGACCGAGATCGTGGGCACAGACGGCGAGTTCACCTCGGACGAAATCACCTTTCAGATCCGCAACATCATCGTGCAGGAGTTCAGCCGCGCGATTGCCGGGTCGGGCATTCCGGTGCTCGACATGGCGGCGAACACGCGGGATCTGGGCAAGCTGGTGGCGGATGCAATTTCGCCGCAGATTGCAGAATACGGGATGACCGTGCCCGAACTTTACATCGAGAACATCTCATTGCCCCCAGCGGTCGAAGCTGCGCTCGACAAGCGCACGTCAATGGGTATCGCGGGTGACTTGGGACGGTACACGCAATACTCCGCTGCCGAAGCGATGACCGAGGCCGCGCGCGCAGGCGGCGACAGCGGCATGGGAGCAGGCATCGGCGCGGGTATGGGCATGGCAATGGGTGCACAGATGGCGCAAGGTCCGTGGGGCGCGCGCGCAGCCCCTGCCCCGATGGCCCCACCCCCGCCGCCAGTGGAACATGTCTGGCACATCGCGCAGGCCGGCCAGACAAAAGGCCCCTATTCCAAGGCTGACATGGGCCGCATGGCAGCGGATGGCACGCTGACGCGCCAGAGCCATGTCTGGACACCCGGGCAGGACGGCTGGATGCGCGCCGAAGATGTGCAGGAACTGGCGCAACTGTTCACCGTGCTGCCACCGCCCCCCCCGGAGGACTGAGGCACGTTGTGACGGACTTTGCACCTCCGCCGGCCCCGGCGGTTGAAGAACACCGATTTCCCTGCACCGCGTGTGGCGCTGACCTCCGCTTCGCCCCCGGCGCGGACCAGATGGTCTGCGACCATTGCGGAAACACCCAGAAATTAGGCGTTTTCGGGCCTTGGGCCGCCAGCAGCGCGTTGCGCGAGATCGACTATCTGGAAACGCTTCGGTCCGGGGCCGCGGACGCCGCAGACGAAGAAGTGACCCGCGTTCTGTCGTGCACCAACTGCGGTGCACAGGTGGAGTTTCAACCCGAGGTCCACGCCGCCGAATGCCCCTTCTGCGCCACGCCCGTGGTCACCGACACCGGCACGCACAGACACATCAAACCCGCTGCAGTGATCCCGTTCGAGATGTCGGAAGACGCGGCAAAGCAGGCGATGACGGATTGGCTCGGGCGGCTTTGGTTCGCACCCAACGGATTGCAGGAGTATGCCCGCAAGGGGCGCAAGATGTCGGGCATCTACGTGCCGTACTGGACCTACGATGCGCGCACCGACAGCCGCTATCGGGGGCAGCGCGGCACCGTTTACTACGTGCAGGCGACGCGCGTCGTGAACGGCAAACGCGTCGCCACACGGGAAGCGCGGGTACGCTGGCGCGCGGCGTCCGGCCATGTCGCGCGCGCCTTTGACGATGTGCTGGTGCTGGCCGCGAGGAGCCTGCCCAAGCGGTTCACCGATGCGCTTGCCCCGTGGGACCTGTCCGCGCTGATCCCTTATACTCCCGAACCTCTCGCCGGGTTTCGGGCCGAAGGCTACACAGTCCCCCTCGAAGAAGGGATGGCCGAAGCCCGCGCGTACATGGATCGCGTCATCGCCCGGGATGTACGCATGGATATCGGCGGGGATCGCCAGCGGATCGACGCGATCGACACGCGGGTGTCCGATGTAACGTTCAAGCACATTCTGCTGCCGGTCTGGGTTGCGGCTTACCGCTACGGCGGGAAGAGTTATCGGTTCGTCGTCAACGGGCAGGACGGAAAAGTCTCGGGCGAGCGCCCTTATTCCGCAGTCAAGATCGCCTTGGCCGTGATTGCGCTTGTCATCCTCGGGGCGGCTCTGGCATATGGCTCTGCCGTACAGCAAGGTTGAACGGATGGGTTCACGCACAGTTTTCTGACTGTTTGCGCTGGCAAAAACCACGCCGGTATCAGATGGTGCAGGCCGGAAAAGAAGCCGATTGGGTATGCGGCGATATCGCCGCCCGGAGGGGGTTAGAATGATCATCTGCGCAGGCGAGGCCCTGATCGACATGCTGCCACGCGCACTTGGCGACAGCACCGGGTTTCTACCGGTGCCCGGCGGGTCGGTGTTCAACACGGCGATTGCATTGGGGCGACTGGACACGGATGTCGGCATGGTGACAGGTCTGTCGCGCGACATGTTCGGTGACCTGTTGCTGAGCGGGCTTGTAGCAAGCGGCGTCGACGCGGCGGACACCGTGTTTTCGGATCGCCCGACAACCCTTGCATTCGTAACGCTTGTGGACGGGCAGGCGCGGTACGCGTTCTACGACGAGAATACCGCAGGGCGCATGTTGCAACCCGGCGACATGCCAAACCTGCCGGAGGACGCGCGCGCGGTGTTCGTTGGCGGCATAAGTCTTGCAGTGGAGCCCTGCGCGGCCGCGTACGAGGCAATGGTTGCGCGTGCCGGCGATCGTGTCGTGATGCTTGACCCCAACATTCGGCCTGATTTCATTGCGGATGAGGCGATCTTTCGCGCACGGATGGACCGGCTGCTCGCACGCGCGGACCTTGTCAAAGCTTCCGACGAGGATCTCGCGTGGCTGACCGGCGCATCAGATGTCGACCTTGGCGCGGCGGACCTGCTCGGGCGCGGTGCGAAAGTGGTTCTGATCACCGAAGGGGCAGATGGAGCGCGCGCGATCACCGCACGCGGCACCGTATCGGTTCCCGGCCACGTGGTCGAGGTCGCGGATACGGTCGGCGCTGGGGACACGTTCAACGCCGGTGTCCTTGCAGCGCTGGACCGCGCCGGCCTGCTGTCACGCGGGGCGTTGGCAGACATCTCGGATGATGCCCTGACAGCGGCGCTGAACCTTGGCGTGCAGGCCGCCGCGGTCACGGTCAGCCGCGCCGGAGCAAACCCGCCCTGGAGCGACGAACTTTGAGGGCTCTGGTCCAGCGCATCGCGCAGGCCGAAGTCGCCATAGGGGAGGATGTTATCGGCAAAAGCGGGCCGGGTCTGCTGATCCTTGTCTGTGCGATGCAGGGCGACGATGCGGCGATCGCGACATCGCTTGCCGCGAAAATCGCGAAACTCAGGGTGTTCAAGGACGAGGGCGGCAAGATGAACCGCGCGCTTCTGGACACCGGCGGCAGCGCCTTGGTGGTGAGCCAGTTCACACTTGCTGCGGACACGAGACGCGGCAATCGACCGGGATTTTCGGCGGCGGCGACGCCGACTGAGGGCGAGGCGCTGTATATTGCCTTCGCTGATGCATTGCAGGCGCAGGGTATCGGGGTCGAGACAGGGTCTTTTGGCGCGGATATGCAGGTCAGTCTGGTCAACGACGGGCCCGTGACCATCTGGTTGGATACGGATGCGACGTAATCCCGTATCGGCGTGAAGACTGTCCACGAAACGACGCATCAAGGCAGCCCAAATCAGACATTTTTGCGGCATTAACTTGGCGTTGATCAAACAGGGTGTTTATCTGCGGGTGGCTATCGAAGGACACTCGCCTTGCCCGATTTCGGAGTTTCGCACCTCCTCTCGACAGTTCCGGATTTTCTGTTCGCGGCAACGCTTGCGACAGCCGGGCTGCATGGGTCTGCTCTCTCCGAAATCGCGGCGGATGGTCCGGTTCTGCCCCGGGACGGCGCGGTGTTTGAACGCGCTTACCTGTCTGCCGACGTGCCGTACGAGACGCGAGGGGACAAGCGCTCACAACGGATCGAAGCCAAGGAACACACGCTGAGCGATGACGTGAACACCGCTGGCCGCACCCTATGGTATGCATTTTCGGTCTACGTTGACCCAAGCACTGTTTTGCCGCGGCGCGATGCAGGCGCACACACGGCGAAACTCTCTGTCGCACAGTTTCATCAGCGCGATGCAGAGGACAGGTCCGACAAACCCGCCCTGATGTTCTATCTCGCCCCTGACGGGGATCTGCTGGCGCATTTCGAGCAGGCGGTGGGCAAGCGCGCCTATACGCTGGTTGATGGCGGGCAAGCGGGCGACGCGGCCAAAGGCCAGTGGATCGATGTGGTGGTAGGTGCGAAATGGGGATGGCAGTCCGCGTGGACGGAGTTTTGGGTCCGAACGGGAGATGAGGCAGAATATTCACTTGCCGCGCGGGATTTAGGGCCAAACACGTCGACCGGGCAGATCTATTTCAAGTACGGACTGTACCGGTCGTTCCTGGAACGTGACCCGGGCTTGGGAGAGACCGATGCGCTGGCCTACTACGACGCGGTACGTCGCGGCGACCGTTTCGACGCGGTGCGGTTGCCGCCTCTGCCCGTCACCCGGCATCAGGCCCAAGCCGTGACAGGATCGGACAGGCGTGTACCGGAGCTGAACTAGAAGGCGGACGCCTCTTCCGCGATATCAGAGAGGAGTTCCTGCACCTGCTGCATGGGGCCGTCTTCGTAGGTTCGGTGGCCGATGAAGACCTCTCCGTCGCGGTCGACGACGAAAATACCGTACGGACAGTGCACGATGTTCATCGGGTCAGCCTCCATCACCTTGCGAGACAGCGTAGCAGAGCAGAACTGGAACACCTGCGCTGCATCGAAGAGCAGAACGTCACTGCCTACATCGCCCGCCGTGCGCGCAAGCATGTCGCCGACGTGGCTGACATGATCAATCACCAGACCCTTGCCCACAATTGCTGTCTCAAGGCCGAACGCGGCATCCTCGAAACTGCCATCGTATGAGTAGGTGATCACGTCGTCCCCCGCGAGCGCCGGCAGCGCCAAAAGGCCGGACAGAACGATGCCAAACAGGGACTTCATGGTGTGAACTTTCCTTGGAGCCGGCCCGCAGCGCTGCAGGCCGGCATGGTTCTGGTGGATCAGCCGAACATGTCCGTCGTGATCCCGGCATACCAGCCGAGGCTTTCCTCATAAGTGGCCTTGCGCAGCGCCGCATCCTCCCCGGTTTCGGAAATGAAGCCGGACGTCTTGGCGATCTTCTCTTCCGTGGCCTCATAGGATGCGCCGACCTTGACCCCGTCATCGGTGTCGATCAGCGACCAGCACGTGTTGGAGAATTTCGCCGGGAACATCCGCGAACCGGTCAACGCATTCCGCACGGCCATGGCCGCAACCTTGGCTTGCGAGTTGGCGGAATAGCCGGATTTCGGCATATCGCCCTGCTGGCTGGCATCACCCAGAACATGGATGTTCTCGTCCATCCGGCTCTGCATCGTGGCGGGCACGACCGGCGCCCATCCCGCCTCGTTCGTGATACCCGCGATCTCGGCTATCCGGCCCGCTTTCTGACCGGGAATCACATTGCAAACATCGACGCTTTCGACCGTACCATCGACGACCACCTCCATCGCGTCCGGACGGATCTCGATGATATCACCGCCAAAGTCAGGACCGATCCGGTCGATCATGCCGGCATAGTGATTGTTCCAGCCTTCCTCGAACAAGCCTTGTTTGGAGAACTTTTCCTTCGGGTCGATGATCAGGATTTTCGCGGTCGGATTGATGTTCTTGAGGGTGTGCGCGACCATCGAGACCCGCTCGTACGGGCCGGGCGGGCACCGATAGGGGTTGGGCGGCGCGACCATCGCGTAGGTACCGCCTTCGGGCATCGCCTCGATCTGCGCCTTGAGCAATTTGGCCTGCGTGCCGCCCTTGTAGGCGTGGGGCATCGCGTCCTGATCGGCCAGCGTCCAGCCCGGCACGCTTTCCTCACGGAAATCGATCCCGGGGCTGAGGACCAGACGATCATACGGCAGGACACCACCACCTGCGAGCGACACGGTCTTGGCATCGCGGTCCACCCCGATCGCCCAGTCGTGGACGACATTGATCCCATAGTCGGAGGCCAGGGTGCCATAGCTGTGACCGAGATCGTCGTATTCCTGGAACCCGCCGAGATAGAGGTTCGAAAAGAAGCATGTGTAGTAGGTGCGTGTCGGTTCGATCAACGTGACATCAATGCCACCCTGGCTGTCCTTGGCGATGTAGCGCGCTGCGGTCGCCCCCCCGGCACCCCCACCGACGACAACCACCCTTGGCGTCGCCTGCGCGCCCAGCATGGGTGCAGCCAAAGTCGCCGAGGCTGCGACCGTCGTCCCGATAAATGTTCTGCGTGTGACTGTCATGGTCTTCCCTCCCGAAAACCGACCCCGGCCAACTCAGTCGGGGTCTTTGAAATATGCGGCAAGCGCCGCGATCTCCTCGTCCGATAGGCGGCCCGCGATCATCTGCATCACGGGATGCGGCCGGATCTTTTGCTTGTACGCGTGTAATGCCACCACAAAATCGTCTTCAGGCCAAAAGGTTATTGAGGGAATCCCCTGATCCGAGCCATCTTTTTGGTGGCAAGTCGTACATTCGGACGAAAGATACGCGCCGTATTCCCGATCTCCCTCCATCGCCAGGATTTCCGGCGCAAGATCAGGATCGCTCGGCAATGCCGTTGGTTCCGCCTCGGGGATGTCCCGCGGCGAAGCTGAGAAATCGCGCATATAGGCAATCACATCGGCGCGATCCTGCGGGTCCTTGAGCCCACGAAAGCTCATCCGTGTGCCTGACACGAGAATGCGCGGGTTCTCCAGATAGATGCTCAGCTTGTCGAAGGTCCAGGTCAGGCCGTCCGCGCCCTGACGGAGCATGTCCGGTGAGTATCGAAACTCTTGGATCGCACCTGCACGACGGCCGAAAATCTCGTTCAGATGCGGCCCGACCCGGTTTTCCGCGCCCGGGCCGATTTGATGGCAGCCCGAACACTGGCGAAAGATGCGCTCGCCATTCTCAACGTCTCCGATCTCCTCGGCCACCGCGCCCCACGGGAGCAGAAAGACAAGGCCAACCGCCAGTGCCCCACAGGTCTGCAAGATCGCGCCCACCACGCTCATTCGTAGGTCGAGAGATAGGCAATGATCGCGTCGAGGTCTTCATCGCTTCGCAGCCCGGCGAAGGACATCTTGGTACGGGGCATGAACTCCTTTGGCTTGGCAAGGAACGCGCGCAGGTTTTCCGCATCCCAGACAAGACCATTTTCGGCCATGTCCATCAGCGGCTTTGAATAGCGGAACCCATCGACGAGGCCGGCCTCGGAGCCCACAATCCCGTTCAGGACAGGGCCGACGCGGTTCTTTGCGCTGTCGCCCACCTGATGACACGCCTTGCATTTCTTGAACACGGTCTCCCCGGCTGCAACGAGCGCGGGGTCGGCTGCAACCATCGCAACCTCGACCGGGGCCTCGGTGGGCGTTTCGGCGGGGGCTTCGGCTTCCGGTGACTTCGCGGCACCGGCGGCATTCGCAGCGATTTCACGATTGATCCGCGCGACCGCATCCTGAGGCGTTACGTCGAGCACGGCGGCCCGCATCGTAATCTCCACGCTGTCCTTGCAATCGGTCATGCAGGGCTCAGTCCGCCACTGCGGATACTCCGTTTCTGCCCGGTCATCGACGATGAAGCCGTCCGCATTGGGCATTTCAACCTCCAGAAAGTTTTCGTGGCTCAGCACGAAGTCATCATCCACGAGGAAGTTGGAATACAGGATGTAGGCGACGATCGCATAGGTTTCGTCATGGGTGAGTGTCTGGGCACTGCCAAACGGCATGGACCGGTGTACGTAATCCCAAGCGGTCGAGAGATAGGGCCAGTAAGATCCGACGGTTTTCACCGGGTCGGCGTCCGCCAGAGTGTCTTCGCCCCCGGCAAGCTCAGGCCAATTGCCGACACCCTCTGCAAATTCGCCGTGGCACACCGCACAATTGGCGGAAAACAACTCCTCGCCCTCGGCCACGGACCCTTGTCCCGGCGGCAGACCGGTTCCGTCCGGACGCACGTCCAGATCCCACGCCGCGACCTCCGCCTCCGTGGCCGGTCGCCCAAGCCCGAGCTGTTCGGCAACGGACGGTCCCGCGCCCAACGCAACCGAGACCGCCGCGCACAAAACTGTCTTAGGAAACTTCGACATTTTCAGCCTCCCCGTTCGGTTTGATCCACCAGGTCTGGATGCAGTTGTTATGGTAGATGGAATTTTCGCCGCGCACTTCGCGCAACTGATCCTTGGTCGGCTGGACGTAGCCGGTCTCGTCGATGGCGCGGGATTGAAGAAGCATTTCCTCACCATTCCAGTCGGTGTCGAGGTAAAACCGAGTAAGCGCCATCTTCTCTCCGGGTTTGGCAAGGCGGGCCGTTTCCCAGGTCTTGCCCCCATCTTTTGAGACATCGACGCGGGTAATCGCCCCGTGCCCGGACCAGGCAAGGCCGGTGATCACAAGCGGGCCCTTGCCATGCATGATCGGAGCTTGCGGGCTGGGCGATGTAACGATGGACTTGGCGTCCATGACCCATGTCCACTTGCGCGATGTGCCGTCTTCGAGCGTGTCGGTGTACTTGGAGGTTTCTTCGCGGCTTTCGATCGGCGCATCGGTCACTTCGACCCGGCGCAGCCATTTGACCCAGAGGTTCCCCTCCCAGCCCGGCACAACAAGACGTACGGGATAGCCGTGTTCCTTACGCAGGGCCTCGCCATTGGCCTTGAACGCGACCAACACGTCATCCAGCGCCTTCTCCAGCGGGATGGAGCGTCCGTTGGACGACGCGTCCGCGCCCTCGACATAGATCCATTTGCCCTCGGTTTCGGCGGAAATGCCCGCTTCGTTCAGCAGCGCGCGCAGCGGCACGCCGGTGTATTCCATGTTATGGATCATGCCATGGGTGAACTGCGCGCCATTCAGCTGTGCGCCCGCCCATTCCATTCCTGTGTTGGCCGCACATTCACAGAAGTAGACGTGGTTTTCGCGAGGGAAGCGCTCGAGATCTTCGTAGGTAAAGACCAGAGGCGTGTCGACCAACCCATTGATCATCAGCCGATAATCCTGCTTGCGCAACTCGATCGCACCCGAGTGATGCCGCTCGAACGCGCATCCCTGAGGGGTGATCGTTCCATCCAGCGCGTGGATCGGGGTGAAGTTGATCGAGCTGATTGTATCGGCCGTAAGCCATTCGACATTTCGGCGCACGACATCCTTTTCGAACCTGATCGGCAACCCGTAGGGCGTGGCATCCACGCCATCGCCCAGACCTTGCGCCCATTCCTGCTTTTCCAGAATCAGCGGGTCGCCTTCGGCCTGTGCCTGCCCTGCGGCGGCGGCGGCCGCGCCAGCTGCGACACCGCCCTTCAAAAACGCGCGGCGGCTGGTGGATTTCATCGGGGAATCGTCCATTTCATCCTCCCTTTTCCTCTCAAACCCTTATATTCAAATGTTTGAATAAATAAAGGGTCAGCTTGTCTCAGGTCCGGTGTCGCAAGCTCAGGTGCCGACGACCGTGACGCTCATGTTCGGGTCCACGCTCACCGTGCCCTTGCGCTTGATGTAACTCTCAACCACGTCCCAGATCGGGGGGCCCTCGGTGCCCTCGTTGACGCTGGCCCACCCGGACACGACGTAGGTCTTCTGCGGATCGACCGCCTCGCCGGTCTTGAGGATCGTCATCTCCGTGATCCGATCCCCCTGCGGCTTCGACACGTCGATGCGGTAGCCCATACCGCCCACACGCACCATGTCACCGCCCTGTTGATAGTACGGATCGGGGTTGAACAGGTTGTCGGCCACATCTTCGAGAATGGTGTGAATCAACTCCCCGGTCATTTCGGTGCGATACGCATTGGGATAGCTCATCGCTGTGGCGTTGAAGAGATCCTCGCGCGTGATCGGGTCACCCGGAAGTAGGCTTGGGCCCCAGCGGAACCCGGGGCTCAGGGCGATGTCGGCCTCCCGCTCGTCGATCAGCGCGTTGCAGATCAGATCGTCCCAGGTGCCGTTGAAATTGCCCCGCCGGAACAGGAGGCTGTCTGTGGTGCCCAGAACCTCCTCAAGCTCGGCTTTGAAAGGGGCACGCTCGGCCTCGACCATCGCGGTCATGGCGGGGTCCGGCGCAATAACGTCCGAGAAAATCGGGATCAGTTTGTGCGCAAATCCCTGCACAGCGCCGTCTCGCACATCCAGATCGAGCCGCGTGACGAACTTGCCGTTCGAACCGGAGGCGATCAGCAGCGTGTTGTTGACGTTGATCGGTTCCGGCAAAGCGTCGTGGGTATGCCCGGTCAGGATGACGTCGATCCCATCGACGCGCCCGGCAAGCTTGCGGTCCACATCGAAGCCGTTGTGGCTCAGGACCACAACGCAATCAGCCCCCGCATCGCGCGCCTCCTGCACGACTTCGGCCATGCGTTCTTCACGAATACCGAAGCTGAGATTGGGGAACATCCAACCGGGGTTGGCGATCGGCATGTACGGGAACGCCTGCCCGATCACGGCGATTTTCGCCCCACCCCGCTCAAACATCTTGTAGGGCTCGTACGCGGGTTCGTCCCATTCCGCATCAAAGATATTCGCGCCAAGGAATGGGAAGGTCAGATCATTGTCGACAATCTCCGTCACCCGGTCGATGCCGAGGGTGAATTCCCAGTGGCTGGTCATGGCATCAGGCTTCAGCGCATTCATCAGGTTGACCATGTCCTGACCGTTTGTTTGCAGCGCCGTATAGCTGCCCTGCCATGTGTCGCCGCCATCGAGAAGCAGCGCGTCCGGACGATCGGCGCGGATCGCGTTGATCACGGTAGAAACGCGGTCGAGCCCCCCCATCCGGCCATAGGTTTTGGCCATGGCGACAAAGTCAGGATAGGTCAGCGCATAGGCCCACGGGCTGCCGGGGTCGATGTTGAAAAGCTTGCGAAAATCCTCGCCCGTGACATGCGGTGGCAGGCCATCGACCTCCCCGACACCGAGGTTGATCTCCGGTTCGCGGAAATAGAGAGGACGAATTTGGGCATGAATGTCGGTGATGTGGATCAGCGTGACATTGCCGGTCGTGTCAAAGCCCAGAAGATCGTCCTGGCTCAGCACCTGCTGAGCGGCGAGCCTCGACCAGTTGCCAATGCCAGACGCCCCGTAGAGCGCCGAGGCGGCAACGGTGGCTTGAAGAAAATCGCGGCGGGAAATCATGTCTCGCTCCTGCTTGTCGTCAGGCAAACCTGGGCCATGGGCCAGACAGAAATGTCTGACCGTAGCGCAGGCTTACGGGTGTCCGGGGTTCATGGATGGGGGAGGCGCGCGAGGCGCCTCCCCCAAGAGATTTAGTTACGCACCGAGGGGGCTTCGACCGAAAGGCCGTTGCCGCGGGAGGCGACGTAGAGCTCAAGTGCAATGAACTCGGGGGAGCCTTCGGCGAAGGTTTCTGCCCGCGTGTCGCGCACGCATCCGCGGAAGCGGTTGTGCTGGGTGATTAGGTTGGCTTGCTTGAGACGATACACGGGGAAGCCGTTGGTCATCCCCATGCTCAGATGGTCCGCCCGGATGTAGTTGTCGTAGTTGTCCTCATGGCAGTTCGCGCAGGACAATTCCAACTGACCGTACCGGGTGTAGTACATCTCCTTGCCCTTTTCCCACGTCGATTGGGCGGGACCGTCGATTTGCACGTTGACCGGCATGCCGCGCGACTGGAGCGAGATCAGCGCATTCATGTTCAGCATCGGCTGGGCCTTCCAGCCCCACGCGTCCGCCTCCATACGATTTGTCCGGCAGTCGTTGACATACATCTCCATCGTCCAGACTTCGCCCGCTGCCTCGTTATACTTGGGCAGTTCCGCGCGCAGGCCCGCGAATGTATCCGGCTCCCCATGACAATCTGCGCAAGACTTGCCGGCGGCACCTTCGGCGGTGTTCCAGCTGTCCAGCCCCTGATCTACAAAAACCATGCCGGGGTTATCGAAATCGTCCATTTGCAGAGCCTGCGTCTCCGGGGTCCGAAACGTCCAGCCGGAGCGGATGACATCCATGTTTTCCAGATGCGCCGGAGCCTCGGTCTTGGTGACCATCTCGATCTCGCCATTGATGACCAGCTTGTCATCCGCTTCAGCAAGGGCCGCGACGGTGCCCAGGGACAGGCCGACCAGAGCCGTGGCCAATCCCAGGGTGCCTTTGAGCGACGGTGTGTTCATGCGTTTCCTCCCAAACGCGGTCTCCGAAGAGACCGCTTTACCTTCAACCGATCGCAATCGACTTCGTTTCCTCGTAAACCGATCCATCATCGTCATACCACGTGAAGACGAAATCCCCGGCTTCGGGAACCTTCGCGTCAAACTCGAAATACGGGTTTGTCGAGATTGCCGGCTCCATGGTGACGTCAATCACGGTCTCTCCGTTGAACGATGCCGTAAACCGGTTGATGATCGAACGCGGAATGGTGTTACCTTCCTTGTCCTTGCGCTGACCCGACTCCATCTTGTGGCTGATCAGGGTCTTGATCGTGATCACCTCGCCGGCCGAGGCCGACTTGGGGACTTTAACGCGGGGTTTTACACCTTTAGCCATGTGTCTTGCCTCCTGTGGGTTAGCCGCCGCAGCCGCCGATTGTTACTTTGACAGTGCTCGTGGCCTGCGCGAACGAACCGTCGGCCATTTTGGCGATCGCGACGACGTCCTGTGTGCCCGCGAGGCGAATGCGTGTGGACGCCGACTGGTCGCCTGCGAGAGGGCCAAAGCTGAACTTGGCCACAGGCGGGGTCGGGTTGCCCAGTGCCAGCACGAGGATTTCAGTCGCGCCGGGCGCGCTCACGCTGATTGGCACCGTGTTGCCGTTTTCGGCGATTTCAGGCGCGGTCAGGCTCACGCCGCCCGAGCCGATTTCTGCGCCGCCGGTAAAGGCCTCGATCTCGGCCTCGCCCGCAGCGAAAACGGTCCCCGGCAGTGCTGCAGCAAGAGCCGCACCAGCGCCGATCACCAAAGTGTCGCGTCGTGTCAGGGTCATTCGGTCACTCCTTTTCATGGGTAATCCCGCAGGATCACTCCTTCAGGGTCAGTAGGTAGGCGACGACATCTTCGACCTGTTGCGCGGTCAGAAGCGTCGACAGTTGCTCAGGCGCAGCGGCCTTGCCAGTGTAGGCATCCCCGGGACGGATGTAGCCGCTATCCTTGTAGAAGGCGGGCATGATCGTGCCCTCGAAGGTCAGTTTTGCATTGGCGACAAGCCCGCGCAGTTGCGCTTCGGACCAGCGGTCGCCCGCCCCGTCGAGGCTGGGGCCAACCTCTCCGTGGAAGGGAATGTCGTCCATTTCTGAGTTTGCGTGACATGCCACGCAGTTGCCAAGGGACCGCGCCCCGAGCACTTCGCGTCCGGCCACCGGGTCGCCCGGGGTTCCGGTCAGGGATGCTTCGATCTCACCATACTCGGTATACGCAACAGCGTCCGGGGCGACCCCTTCGGCGGTGGCGGTTGTTGCGAAGGCCAATGCGGCAACGGTGCCGATCAGAATGTGGCGCTTCATGCGGTTCCTCCCAGAATGTTCCTCACGGTTACGTTAGCCGTGGTATGCCAACGCATGCAACAAAAAATTCCAATTCTTGCATGTGTTGCATTGCAGCATTTCAGATGCAGATTATATCATGAGGCTTTTCAGGTTGTTACACTTCCTGTGCACGACTGCGGTCTACTGTTCCGCGAACCGCCGGGCGAGGTATTTTTGGAAAGGCTCGTCTGTTTGATAGCCTTCTTCAAGCACCCACTCGAGCATGTAGCGAGTCGTCGCTTTCTCGAATGCGCCGGGCATGATTGCCGCTGCGGCCTGCTGGGCGGACACGCCTTCTGGAACCTCTTCGGGAAAGAACATCATGGTGGGCGTGAACAAGGCCCCCCATTTCTGGACGATGTCTTTCTCCGCCAGGGCTTCCCCGTCAAAATCGGTGACCTCGACATCCCCGAACATGTTTATCTGCACGACGTAGAACCGGTCATTCAGCAACGCATCAATCGTCGGATCGGGAAAAACCGTCTCATGCATACGGGTGCAGTAGATGCATCCCCTTTGTTCGATAATCAGGGCAAGCCGCTTGCCTTCGGCTGTGGCATCGGCCAGGTCCTCGCGCAGGTCTTTGAACGTGTCATGCATCCAGGTGGCTTTGTGCAATCCGTCATCGCCGAGTTCGGCAGCGCCCGATGCGCTGGCCCACAGAAGCGTCAGTCCAGCCAGAATCAGGTGTTTCATTGTCTTTCTCCCCCAAAAGGTGATCAGCGCAGCGTGCCGATGTCCGGCGCAATCGTCAGCATCCACTGCGCGATGTAATTCACGGAATTCGTCGCGATCAGCACGCCGAACACGATCAGCAAAACGCCCATGACCTGTTCGATCCGACCCAGATAGGGACGAAATCGCTGGGTCCAGCGCAAGAATGGTCCGATAAACGCGGCAGCCAGCACAAACGGAAACGTCATGCCCAACCCATAGACGAACAGTAAAAGCGCCCCCTGCCCTGCCGTTTCAGACCCTGCGGCGGTGAAAAGGATCGCTGCAAGAACCGGTCCGACACACGGGGTCCACCCAAAAGCAAAGGCAAGCCCCACGACATACGCCCCAACCAACCCCATGGTGCCCGCGGTATCCGCATCGGCGCGTAATTGGCGGTAGAGGATCGGAATACGCACGACCCCCAGAAAATGCAGGCCCATCGCGATGATGATTGCCGCCGCACCAAACCTCAGCACGTCCATCCAGTCGCGAACGGCCTGACCGAATGCGCTAGCCGTCGCGCCGAGCGCCATGAAAATCGTAATCACTCCGGCGGAAAAAAGAATGGCTGACACAACGGCGCGTCGGCGCACCGATGGAGACAGGGTCTGACTGTGTTGCAACTCGTTCATGCCCACCCCGGCCATGTAGCACAGGTAGAACGGCACAATCGGCAGGATACAGGGCGTCAGAAACGACAGCAGGCCCGCGACCCCGGCCCCTATGAGCGAGACATCGAACACCTCGGCAGCTTCCTTGATCAATTCACATATTCAAATTAGGTTATTTGTCAGAAACCCGTCAACTGAGTTCCAGATCATGCGTCTTTCCTACTTGCTACTTGCAGTCTGGCTCTGGGTTTTACCCGGTGCGGCAGTTGCACAAGACACGCGTCTGGTGATCGTCGAACAGGCGGGATGTATCTATTGCGTTCACTGGGACCGCGACGTCGCGCCAGAATATCCGAAGACCGCCGAAGGCCGGGCCGCCCCTTTGCGGCGGGTCGACATTGGTGACCTGCCTGAGGACCTCAAACTGAAGTCGCGCCCTGTGCTGACCCCGACGTTCATTCTGGTCCAGGATGGTCAGGAAGTTGCAAGGCTTGAAGGGTATCCGGGTGAAGACTTCTTCTGGCCGCTTCTGAACAGAATGCTGGACGAGGCGGGCATCGAGCGTACGATACCGGAGGAGACTAAATCATGACCCTGAAATCACTCGTCACGGCTGCGAGCCTTGCACTGTCATCTGATGCTGCGATTGCAGACGATTCGGCCTTCGTCGAATTCAAGGTTCTGAAACCGGAGATCGCGCTTCAGGCAGCGGTCGCCGCCATGGAACACTGTCGCGCCAACGGGTATCAGGTTGGTGTCGCGGTCGTTGACAGGTTCGGAATCACGCAGGCCTTCGTCCGAGACAGATTTGCAGGAGCACACACCATAGAGACCGCAACCCGCAAAGCGTGGACAGCAACGAGTTTCCGCAGCAGCACGACCGAGCTGGACCTCGCGACGCGACCGGGCGAGCTTGCCGCTGGGATTCGGCAGGTGAGTGACGCCTTGCCGTTGGGAGGCGGGTTGGTGATCGAAGAAGGCGCGGGATCTATCGTTGGCGGCATTGGCGTCTCAGGCGCACCCGGCCCCGATATCGACGATGTGTGCGCCGAGGCCGGTATCGCGGCGATCGAAGACGCGATCATGTTCTGACATCGCGCTGGTCGCACACTCGAAAGCCCCTGAATATGCCCCTGCCCCAAGTCACTGCCGATATCGACGAGAAGGAGATGGACCAGATCCTCTCCAACGCGACGGCTGCGGCGAACCTTCTCAAGGCAATCGGACATGAGGGGCGCCTGATGATCCTGTGCCATCTGGCCTCGGGCGAGAAGTCGGTCACAGAACTGGAAAGCCTGCTCTCGGCCCGCCAGGCGGCCGTGTCACAACAACTGTCGCGGCTACGGCTCGAAGGTCTGGTGGAGCCCAGGCGCGAAGGAAAAACAATCTACTACAGTTTGACCGATGATCGGTCGAGGGCGATCATCGAACTGGTTTATGAGCTCTTTTGCCAGAATGAGTGACAAGAGACGCTCCTGATCTACCGCGAATGGCTTGCTTGGGAGGCGCACCATGGACGGACTATCCGGATTCGAGATCACCGCTTTGGGCGGTCTGCTCGGCGGCGTTCTGCTGGGGTATGCGGCACGTGTCGGACGCTTCTGCACGCTCGGCGCCATCGAAGACGCGCTCTATGGGGACAGCTTCGATCGGCTGCGCATGTGGGCGCTCGCCCTTGGCCTGAGCATCATCGGTTGCGCAGGTCTTGTCGCGTCGGGCGTATTAGACCGCGCCGATCTGTTTATCGTCCGGGACGGGTTTTCCCCCATCGCCGCGTCGCTTGGCGGGGTCTTGTTTGGCTACGGCATGGCGCTGGCAGGCACTTGCGGCTATGGGGCGCTCGCGCGGCTCGGCACCGGTGACATGCGGGCGTTTGTGTTGGTCATGATCCTCGGGATCAGCACCTATGCGTCCCTGTTCGGCCCGTTGGCGCCTTTGCGTCTTGCACTGTTCTCGATGGAGTTCGGGCGCATCAATGCGCCCGTGACCATGGACGGTCTCGTATCAAACCTGACGGGTGTATCATCTATTCTTGTCGCCAGCCTGATTGGAGCCGGGTTTTGCGTCCTTGGCGCCTGGTCAGGCCAGCGTCGCAAGGCGGCACTATGGGGCAGCCTCGTTGCAGTCGGCATCGTCACCGGCTGGGGCATCACTGCTTGGGTCGCCCAGACGAGTTTCGACCCCGTCGGCGTCCGGTCGCACAACTTCTCTGCACCCGTCGGGGAAAGCATCGCCTGGGTGATGATGAGTTCGGTGCGCCCCGTGGGCTTCGCGACCGGTTCAGTCATTGGCGTCGTTATCGGGTCGGCACTTGGCAGTTGGCGGCTTTCTCAGTTTCGCTGGGAAGCCTGCGAGGATCCGCGTGAGCTGAAACGTCAGGTTGCCGGAGCGGTCTTCATGGGGTTCGGGGCGACACTCGCACTGGGATGTTCGGTCGGACAGGGGCTTTCTGCCTTTGCGGTGCTGACACTGAGCGCCCCGATCGTTTGCGTTTCCATTTTCGTCGGTGCGGCTGTCGGGTTGCGCCATCTGATCTTTGGATGGCCCGGGTTTCGGTCACTGCAAGGATAGTTGATCGCGCCCGCCGCGGTTACCCCGAATGTGCGGCCTGAGAACCTGTCGCTACAGGGTCAGGGACGAAGAACGTGTGTTGCGCACGCCCCCCGTGCTTCGAGGCGTAAGTCGCTTCATCGGCATCGGAAAGGATCTTGTCCCCCTCTGGTGCATCGTAGAATGAAGACAACGTGATTCCGATACTCGCAGAGATGCGCGCGACTTGCCCCTCAAACATGATCGGTTCTTCGAGTCTGGCAATAATCCGTTCTGCAATTCGAGCGAGCAGAGCCTTGTCGTTACAATCCCGCAGCAGCAGGACGAATTCATCCCCTCCCACACGACAGACGACATCCTGTGATCTGGTCTCGCTTTGAAGCACGTCGGCGACACGCAGCAAGACATGATCGCCCGCTGCATGACCGAGCGTATCATTCACAGACTTGAAGTAGTCGAGGTCGACATGCATGAGCCCGAAACCCTGCGGCCCCGGTTGGGCAACCATCTGTTCCAGGGCAACATCCATCGCGCGGCGGTTGTTCAGACCCGTGAGCGTATCGGTCAGCGCCCGCTGTTCCGCATCACGCTTCGACGCCTGCAACTTGAGGTTGAGCGATTGCGATTCCGCCATGACGGCCGCATTTGCCTCGATCAGGTAGAGCATTTCCACCGCCAGATCTGCCGCCGCGAAGTCGCTGATATCGAGCTTGAAGCGGCGCACCGCGTCATGCACCGAAATACCAAACGACAGGTTGATGAACGCGCCAGCCCCACCGGGCAAGGCCACGACGACTCCGCGCAACGAAACACCGTCGATATCCTTCAAGGTGGCTTGAACACGCGTTGTGTTCAGCCGCAGGACCTGGTCAAGGCTCTTGAGCTTTCTGGGGCGTTTGAACTGCAGGACGTCAAATAGCAACTTGCCATCAACGTTCTCTGCCCCCAGCACTTTCTTGAGCGTCCGCCCTGCATGCAGCAGATGCCCCGACGGCCCAACCCAGAGATGCATCGGCATCAAGGCGTCAAGAGTCCGCGCCGACAGCCCGAGAACGCGCGTGTTTTCGGCCTTTGCGCTCATGCCATCGCCCCCAGATCAAACTCGCGCCCCTCGGCAAATTGGCGGTCTAGCACCGAAACCTCGAGATATGCGGTTCCATCCTCATCGGTAAGCGTTTCCGTGAAAGCCAGTGCCCCGTAATCATCTGCCATTGCCCGCAAAACACCGGCGATGACGTGAATTCCCTCGGGCCTGTGCCACGTGTAGTCGATACGATAGCGCTTGCCACCCAGAGGGTTGAGCTCCAGCGAGGGAATATCGAGTGCAGGGACAGCGAGCCGGGCGCGCCCACGCAGGTCTTCCAACGCGTTCAGAAAATCGGAAAAACTGGATCCGCTGAACCTGAGGAGGCGACGGAGCGCCTGAATGTCCGGGCTGGAGATCAGGAACGTGCCCATATCTTCGAGGATAGTTGCGCTGTCCTTGCCCAGAACGGCCTCGGCTTCTTCGAGTGTCCGGTCAAACACGTCTTCAGGATAAATCAACATGGACTCGAAATGGCCGTCCGGCACACACGCACGGGTAGCGATTTCAGCCCATACTGGCGCGCCGTAGGTTTCGCGCAAAAAGCGCTGAAGGGATGTTGTAATAAGTCCGTGCATATCAATCTCCGCCTTGGGAACCTTAGGCGGCAGAGTCTTAAGAAAGCGCCAAGTTCAGCGCGGCAGAGACAGGAATTCCTGCTCGCCCACCCGCAGCGCCGGAATTCGGGGCGGCACTACGGCGAATTCCCCGTCCAGGATCGCGCGCAACACACGCTCGGGATCGCCGGTTTCGCGCGACACCAAGGGGCGCAAGGCAAGGTCCCCACGGGGTTCACGCAACACCAGGTACCCTTCGATGTCGTCAAACTCCGTCCAGATCATCACATGGACCTCGGCGCCGGGAAACTCCGGCAAACTGTCCGAAACCACGCCGGCGCATCTTCCGACGCCGCGCCGGCATGCAAGCAGCCAGTCAGAAACATACTGATCCGGCAGATCTTCAAAGAACCTGCTTGGCCATTGCGCCCCTTCTGGACGCAGCGGCATAAGGCGCGCCAAAACGGCCCGCTGGTCTTCGATCGGTTCGGATCTCGCGTCGCCTGGCCCCGGAACGCTGCGCAGGTCCGCCAGCATCCGCGACATCTCGGCATCGGCGTTTGCCTCAAGTCGCACGAGGGCGGCGCGACCCGCGACACCCCACAGGTTTGCCATTTCGAACAGCGGGAGGTTCTCTGCCGAAGACCTCCCCGCCTCGTAGCGCGCCACCTGGTTCTGCGCCGAGATGCGTTCCGGGTTCAGCCCCGGCGTGAGGCTGAGCGCGCTCATCCCCAGAACCCCCAGCCCGATCCAGATGTTGGTGCGGCGTATACGACGGTGCCAATCCCCCCGCAACAAAACGCTTGCTGCGTACCCCATCGCGTACGCGAGGCAGAGCACGCATATCAGCGACGCAGCCACCCGCTCGGGTGTCCAGCCATATTCAGATACCCGCGCCCAGATCGCATAGCCGGCCAGCACTGCCAGGACAGGCATCAAGAGCGCGGCCACCTGCACGGAAACAAGCACAAGACGACTTGGGACGCTGTCTCCGAAGTCGCAATCAAGCGCTGCGCTGATCAACGTGGCCAGCCCAAGCGTCATGGTCATGAGCGTCGCCGCTGCGGACAGCCCCGAAAATGCCTGATCAAGCCCCTGAAACGGCACGCGCGCAACGAACACCACGACCACCAGCGTCACCGGGATCAGAAGAAGCTGGAACAGCCGCATCAGAAGCACCGGGGAGAGATACGCACGCTGTTCATACAGCACCGAGAGCGCCAACCCGACCACCAGTCCGGTTGCGCCAAAACCGAACGACGGACGATCCAGCAAGAGATCGAGCGTTTCAAGACCGACCAGCGAAAGCAATAGGTTGGACATCATGTAGACGCCCCAGAACACCCCGACGAACAAGGCCGAAGCCACGGCACGAATGACAATGCGCCAGGCCTCGTTGAACAGAATGATGTAGTTGAGTGCTTCTCCGCGCTGCAAGGCCACCAAATACGGCAGAGACACGACCACAAGTGCAAAGAACGCAAGGAAGGGCTGCGGCGTGCTGCTCATCCCGGTCAGGTCTTCGAACCGCAGGCTGGCCCAAAGCAGCAGCAGCGGGGCACACACGCCGGGCACCAATGCCCATAAAAGTGCGCGTGGCATGGTCATGGGACCCGACAGAAGCAAAGCAGGCACGAAATACGCAAGGCAGACCGACACAAGGGCAAGCTCAAGCCTGGGTTGGCCCAGCACGTCCAGTACGAATTCCGACAACGCCCAGAGCGCAAGCCCTGCCGCGAGGCCGAACAGTCCCATCGCGGCCCGAAAACCGCTTGCGTCGTGGCGTGGTTCCATATGCCAAACCTAACCCGCCGCGCATGAGCAGGGAAAGCGAACATGGAACGTGATGCTTAGAAATCGGTAGGCGCGCCGCCTTCGGCCTTGCGACGGTGGACAAAGGCCTGCAACGCCTCGCGATACGATGGGTCCATGGGCGGCGGTTCGAACTCGGCGATGATCTCCTTGTAGAGGCGATGCGCACGTTCGGCCGCCCAGAGACCACCATCTTGCGACCATGCCTCGTAGTTGCGCCAATCTGACAGAAAGGGCTGATAAAACGCCGTCTCGTAGCGCTCCTGCGTGTGTGAAACACCGAAAAAATGGCCTTTCGCGCCGACTTCCGCGATGGCCTCAACGGCAATATCGTCCGGCCCAGTCGCAACAAGCGCAGGGTCGAAATACCGTTGAATCTGCTGCAAAAGCTCACAATCCATGATCAGTTTTTCCGGACTTGCGATCAGGCCGCCTTCGAGCCAACCCGCCGCATGATAGACCATGTTGACCCCGGATTGCACCGCCGACCAGAGACTGTTCGAAGTCTCCATCATCGCTTGAGCATCCGGAACGTTCGCCGCGCAAACGCCCGACGCCCGGAGTGGCAGCCCGTAAAACCGCGCCATTTGTCCGGTCATCTGCGTGGCGCGCA
Organism: Tropicimonas sp. S265A; assembly: GCF_049800835.1. Lineage (NCBI taxonomy): Bacteria > Pseudomonadati > Pseudomonadota > Alphaproteobacteria > Rhodobacterales > Roseobacteraceae > Tropicimonas > Tropicimonas sp. S265A. The sequence continues at coordinate 285,520 of NZ_JBNAFU010000002.1, read as the reverse complement.
TGTATTCCGGTGTGCCGAATGCCGGGGCCCCTGACTTCATGTCGACGTTGGAGGTGAATGTCCCGATTGCCACCGGTGCCCCGGGCCGGATGTACTGCGCCAGCGCAATCGCGCAAAGCGCCTCGGCCAGCGATTGCGCCACAGCGCCCGCCATCGTCACCGGCGCCATGGCTCCGGCGAGCGTAAAGGGCGTGACAATGAGCGCCTGCCCGCGCCGGACGATCCGCATTGCTCCGTCCAGCATGGGATAGTCATGCTTGAGCGGCGAGGTGGAATTGATGTTGGTGTACATATGCGCACGCGCCTCGAACGCCTCGGGGCTCAGACCGGCGGCAAGGCGGACCATCTCCATCACATCCTCGACCCGTTCGCGGCCCAGGCAATAGGCATGGGCAACCTTGTCCGTCAGCGTCAGCTTTTCGTACAGAACATCGAGGTGGCGGACCGAGGCATGCACATCAACTGGTTCGACGGGGTATCCTCCGACGACGTGCAGGCAGTTGAAATGCTGGATAAGCTTGAGAAAGTCACAGCACTTTTCCAACGTCCCCGGGACCTTGCCCGTGGTGAGATCCCAGTAGTTGGGTGGCGAAGAGACGTTGACGAACACCATGTGACGCCCACCGATGGTGATCTGACGATCCGGGTTGCGCGGCGTGATCGTGAAACTGGAGGGCGCCTTGGCGACCATTTCCATGACAAAGTCCCGCCCCATGCGGACGGTTTGACCTGACACGGAACACCCGGCCTCCTTGAGGATAGCGCAGGCTTCCTCGTTGAGAAACTCGATCCCGATCTCCTCGAGGATCCGCATGGCGCCGTCATGGATCGCGGCGATCCCTTCGGGGCCCAACGGTTCTGTCGGCGCATCCGTGTTGAGCGGCGGGTCAAATGGCATCTGGGCAAAAAGCCCCGCGGACCGGCGTCGGGTATTGCCGCGTCGCCCTCCGCTGCGTCGGGTTTGTCTTATCTGGTCCTGAGCCATGCGATCCTCCGCCACTGGTTCCATGAAACCGCGAGACGCAGTCGCGCGCGGGGCAGAAACCGACCGTTGCTGTCGTTTTAGACATGCGGTCGCAAGTCAGATACCGCCGGTCGTGACCCGAGTTCTCTTTGGGCCTAGGCAACCCTCTGGAAGGACTGCTATCGCTTAGCGCCATGCCGCATGGCACCTCTTGCTAAAGCTCGCCCTACGAAGTCAGGCTGAAACGACCAGAAGGAACACCATATGATCCATGCCAAATACATGGCCCTGCTTGCCACTGCCGCGTTGATGAGCGCCTGCGCCAACTCCGGCGCCAACTACGTGCCGGTGATCGACGGCGCAGTGGGCCCGAACTTCAACAGCGATCTGGCGCAATGCCAGAACCTTGCCGCCAGCCAGTCGGTCGTGGATGGCCGCACCGCGGGGTCAGCCGCAACCGGTGCCGCAGTTGCAGGTGCCTCCTCGGTGATCTTCAACGACAACAGCGACAATCTTGGTCGCGCTGCCGCTGTGGGTGCCTTGGCGGGGGCCACCGGAAGCGCGATCCAGAACAACGCCAACCGAGAGGCGATCGTACGCAACTGCATGCGTGGCCGCGGGTACAACGTCGTCGGTTAGAACAGGGGAAGCGAGCGCTTCGTTCAGGCGCGCTCGCGCTGTGCCGGTGCGGTCATTTCCGCGACCAGACGGCCTTGCATCATTTGCCCGATGTCAGGCAGAACCTCGTCCGCCAGGGGGGCGAGATCGGGTTCCGTTGCCATGCCGGTCAAAACGCCGATCGTTTTCATTCCCGCCGCACGGCCCGCACGCAGATCATGGGTGCTGTCGCCCACCATGATCACAGTTGAAGGATCAAGCCCTTCGAAATCGCAAAACGCGTACAACATGCCTGGGTCCGGTTTGGCGCCATAGCCGCTATCATAGCCAAAAACCTGGTCAAAATGGCTCAGGGCACCTGCGGACTGCAAATGCGCGCGTGCGGCATCTTCGGTGTCGTTGGTGGCAACGCCCAGCCGCAGGCCCGACCCCGCCAGACCGCTCAGGAAAGGCACAAGCGGCGTCGCTTCCGAAAGGGTCACGCACTGTGCCATGCCATTCAGTTCCAGCAACACTTCCTCCTCGCTGCGCTCGGGGAGTTCAGCGGCGAGGATGATCGCAATCTCGGCATTTGTTCCCGCGATCGCGGGACTGTCGGCATGGAACCGCCCCAGTAGCCTGTCAAACCGCACGGCGTCGGACAGACGCTGGCACGTCGTGTCATCGCCACGCGCCAACCGGGCGAGGGCTCGTTGCGCCCAACTGCCCCAGGTGCGCTGAAAATCGAACAGCGTTCCGTCTTTATCAAAAATGACTCCTGCGAGCATGCTGTCCGACCCCGCGCCCACGCGCTGTGTGTCCCGGTCCGCGTTTCCGCTTACAGGCGACCCGCCAGACCGCGTGCGCAAGCGAGGGCCGCACACACGAAAGAACAGGTCCAATTTCTCCCATCCGGACGGCCGCAAGATACGCTCGTCCGGTCTTACCCAGTGTCAATTCTTGCACATTTTCAGGTGATTGTCGCAAGCAAGATTATTTCGCGTCGGTTTGACGCGGCATTGGCGATCAGGTCCAGTGTACCTGTCCACCCCCTGGCAGGGACTGCTTTGCTTCGAGCGGAGCCTCGTAGTTCAAACGATGGGTGTCGCAGAACCTGACCACCCACGCATCGTCCATTGTCAGAAACTCGAGGATCGAGACCAGGAACTCTGGCTCGTTCAGGCGTGCCTTCAAATCCTCGGGACTGGCGCCCGTCGCTCCCATGAACACGCCCAGCAATTCCTCGTCCGAGGCAATCCAAGCGAGCGCCTTGAGCGCGATCGCCTCGGCGGATTCCTGCTGCATATCGCCTCCTCCCCAGAAGACCCTAACCGTTTGTTAACCACTCTGGCCCTAAACCTGTTTACCAAAAGGTAAAGGGAGCAACGATGTCCGGAACAATACTCGTCATCGACGACGTTGCAACAAACCGGATCGTCATGAAGGTCAAGCTGGCCTCGGCCTGCTATCAGGTTTTGCTCGCCGACAGTGGTCGGCAGGGCCTTGAAATGGCGCGGAAGGCGTCGCCGGATCTTATCCTGCTTGATGTAGTCATGCCCGACCTTGATGGATTCACGGTGTGTGAGCGCCTGAAAGCGGACCCCAAGACCGCAGACATCCCGATCATCATGATCACGTCGCTGGAAGACACCGATGCGCGGCTGCGCGGTCTTGCGTGCGGGGCGGAGGAGTTTCTGTCCAAGCCCCTGTCGGAGGTCACGCTGCTTGCGCGCGTGCGCAGTCTTCTGCGGTCCCATTCTCACGCAGCGGAACTGCTGGAGCAGGCGCGAACCCCGGAACTTGAGGGGTTTGCCGACGCGCAGACGGGCTTTGCCGGCCCCCGCAATGAATGCATAAGCCTTGTGCTTGCACCGGACGGGGCGGGACCGGGCTGGGCGAACGGACTGCGCACCCGTATCCGCGAGGATGTCCGTGTTCTCTCGCGTCCCGAAGCACTGGAGGCCAGCAAGGACCAGGCGCAGGTCTTCGTGATCGAAGCGGATGCGCAGCGCCCCGATCAGGGCATCGACATCCTGTCGGAGCTGCGATCGCGCCCGGCAACGCGCCATGCAGGGCAGATTTTCGTCGTCCGCGCCGGCGAGGCCGCTCTCGCCGCACGCGCATTGGATCTGGGGGCTGATGACGTCGTTTACGCACCGGTCAGCATAGACGAAATGGCCCTGCGATTGCGCTCCCAATTGCAGAGGAAGCGAGCCACGGACAAGCTGAGAGGAGAGATGTCGGAGCGCCTGAGGCTCGCTGTCATCGATCCTTTGACCGGACTCTACAATCGCCGCTTCGGGATGAGCCAACTGGCAAACCTCGCGACCGAGTCAGCCCGGGAAAACCGTGACTTTGCAGTGCTGCTGCTGGACTTTGACCACTTCAAGACAGTCAATGACCGTCACGGTCATGCGGCAGGCGATCAGGTGCTGCGCGAAACCGCAGCGCGGCTTCGGACGCATTTGCGGTCCCTCGATATTGTTGCGCGTATCGGCGGCGAAGAATTCATGATTGTCCTACCGGACACGGACATGACAACCGCCGCGCAAGTGGCCGAACGTCTGCGCAGCAAGATCGAGGCCGCGCCGGTGCCGATCCCGGCCCCGACCAACGCCGAAGTCGGCGTGACCATCAGTATCGGCCTTGCTGCGGGCGGCAGAACCGAGCCAACCGCAAGCGTTTCGGAAATTCTCGACCGGGCAGACCGCGCGCTCTACGCGGCGAAGGCCGAAGGGCGCAACCAGATCGTGATCAGCCCGGGTCAGACCGCAGCCTGAGCCTAATCGGGCCGCTCGGATTTGCCGCCCGGCGCCCTGCGATCCCGGACTGACTTCCGAAACTCCTGTTCCAGCCGGGTCGCATATGCCCGGCGCGCGTCGGCATCCATCGCCGAAACGACCTCTACCAAGGCAGCACGCCCCGCTTTTGCGCGTCGCAAGGCCCCGTCGCTCTGCTGTTCCATCAAGGCTTCGAACGCTTGCGCATCAAACGTGTCGGCGCGGAGCAGATTGAGCATCTGGCGAGCCCGCCGCATCGCCGCACCGGCACGTTCAATACGATCGGGTCGACCGGCGCGTATCTCGCGCAAGAAACTGCGTTGTTCGGCGTCCGACAAGGCGCGCAACATCGGCACCTGCCCGTCGAGTGCACCGCGTGGCGCAGTCCGACCGCCAAATGCCACCGCTCCGATAACCAAGCCCAAGATCAAAAGGTTTGCCGCAAGCGAGCCGTAAAAGAGCAACGTGCGCCCGCGCCCCCAGCCCGTTCGAGGTGGCGTTTCGACAGGGTCCATCTACCCCCCCTCCAGCAGCAAGACATCGTCGTAGTTCGCAAGAAACAAATCACCGCCCGATACGATGCCTCCGGACAGGTATTCCGTACCGAGCAAGCTCAATTGTGTGGAAAAGCCACTTCCGAGCCCGATGCCGAGCATCAGGCAGACCGCCAAACCGCCCAGTGGGCGCCAATCCGGCAGGCTTATCCGCCACCGGGGGCGCGCGCGGATCGGCTTTGGTGCACTGACCAAGGTGGCCTGCACATTCAATCCGTCCCGTGCGACCCGCTCCATGAAGTCCGGTGACGGGCGGGCACGGTCCTGCCGCGCGGCCGAAAACATGTCCAGCAGAGGATCAAGGTCGGACTCAGGGTCGTGGGTCATCTTCATATCCCAGTTCAAACCGGCGTTGTGCCAGGTTCTCTTTCAGCGCGCGCCGTCCGCGCGCAATAAGACTTTCAACGGCCTCTACGGAGATGTCCATGATGGCCGCAATTTCCGGATTTGCCATCTCTTCGAGGTGCCGAAGAACAACCGCTTCGCGCTGGCGCGACGGGAGTGTGGCAAGCGCCGTTTCCAGAGCGGCGGAGCGACTTTTCTCCAGCACGATGCTGGCCGCTGACGGCCCGGTATCGGCAATGCGGTCAAGCCACTCGTCATCACTCATCGCCTGCGGGATGCCGGACGCGCGGCGCAAGCGGTCGATGCACAGGTTACGCACCACGCGCAAAAGCCAGGTGGCTGGCTGCGCCGGGCCACCCTGATCCCAGTTCGCCGCACGGTTCCACAGACGCAGCATGCCCTCCTGGGCGACATCTTCGGCTTCGGCCCGATCGTGCAACAAGCGCATCGCATAGCTGAATGCCTTGGGCGCAAGGCGCGCCGTCAACACACGGGCCGCGTCGGGATCGCCATTGCAATACCGAACCAGCCAGACCGAGTCCGGGATGGACATGTCCGTCGAGGATACGCGTGTCATACCGCAGGCCTAGCCCGATCCTGTGTCTCGGGCCAGCGCGCAGACCCTGTCCGCCACGCGCTGACCTGATATCCGGCGCGTGACTACTTGCGCTCATGTCCACGGTGGCGGCCTTCGGGGCGTTCCACACTCATGAACTCTGCGCGTGTCACCACACCGTCACCGTCAACATCCGCGCGTTCGAACAGGCGTTCACTACGACGATCCGAGCGCGCCATTTCATCGGGGCTGAGGCGCCCGTCATCATTCGCATCCAGCCGGTCCATCATGCGCGTGCTCATGCGGTCTGCTCGGTCAGCCATGCGCGCCGCAGCCGCGGCCTGCACTTCCTCGAGGCTGAGGAACCCGTCGCCATCGCTGTCGGCGTCCTGAAAACGGGATGCGGCGAGGTTTTCGATCTCGTCTCGGGAAAACTGGCCGTCACCATCGGCGTCGAGGCGATTGAACATCTCCTCGCGGATTTCGGTGCGATCCAGGTCGCGCCCACCAGGGGAAGCCATGGCAAGGCTTGTCGCGCCCATCACAAGCAAGACGGCAAGGGTAAGGGTCGGTTTCATGTGTGCTTTCATCGTTTGTCCTTTGGTTGGGCGCCCACCTTTTGCGGTCGCCTTACCAACACACACGCTGCACGCCGAAGATTCCGTCGCACTTTTACAAAAAAAAATCTTTCCCTCTGAATTTGCGACATCCCGACGCAAGACAAGTTGTCAAGCAGACCTTTGGGGCAAGGGGGCTTAGGATGTTTGCGCGAACAGGGTTTGGGAGCCCACAATGACAACCGAAGCCAATCAGGCGGAGCGAGAGCTGCGCCCGTCACTCTTCCGTGGGTGGCGTAGACGATGCCCTTCGTGCGGCGCGGGACCAATGATGCGCGGATACCTGAAGGTGCGCGACAGCTGCCCCGTCTGCGGCCAACACCTGTCTGGACATAGAGCCGACGACGGGCCCGCCTATCTGACCATTCTGATCGTCGGGCATCTGATGGCCCCGCTGCTGCACTGGTATTTCGTAGCACTCCGGCCCGATCCCTTGAACATTATCGCGGTTTTCTCGGTTGGGTGCGTTGCAGCTTCGCTCTATCTTCTGCCACGACTCAAAGGGGCGATGATCGGATACCAATGGGCGCGTCGCCTGCATGGTTTCGACACGCCATCGGCACCTGCCCCCTGAGCGCCCCTACGCCGGGAGACAGAGTTGGACAAAACCGCCATTCGACATGCAGCGACCGTGATCGTCGTGCGCGACGCCCATGCGAAGACGCCCTCCGTGCTGATGGGTCAACGCGGTGCCAAGGCGGCGTTCATGCCTTCGAAGTATGTGTTCCCCGGCGGCGCGGTGGACCCCGATGATGCCATAGCGTTGCAAGTGGATGAAATGGCCCCCTCATGCCGGACGAAACTCGGGCACGACGCGCGCGGCACGTCGGCGGCAGCCGTGGCCGGGGCGGCCATTCGCGAACTTTGGGAAGAGACCGGGTTGCGGCTCGGGATCAATGCCCCGGCCTCTGACAAGCCTGAGCTATCCGAAAGTTGGCAGAGCTTCTTTGCCAGCGGGGCGCAGCCGGCACCGTCGGCCTTGCGCTACGTATTTCGCGCCATCACCCCGCCCGGACGTCCGCGCAGGTTCGATGCCCGGTTTCTACTGACCACTGCGGATGCTTTGATGGATGATCCGGATGACTTTTCGAAAGCATCAGACGAGTTGAGCCACCTGCATTGGGTACCTCTGGCAGAGGCACGCGCGTTGAACCTGCCGTTCATCACCGAGGTCGTGCTGGGTGAGGTCGCAGGCGCTTTGCCGGATTTGGCGGCGCCCGAAGGTGTTCCCTTCTTTCAGCATGACGACACCCTCTCGAAATTCGCGCGCCTCTAGTATGGCATTGGATGAGCCCGATGCGCCGCATCGATCTCTGCCAGAACCTCATCCGTCAGCGTCAGGTCCAGTCCGTTCAGGATATGGTCGAGTTGCGGCAGGGAGGTGGCGCCGAAAATGACCGACCCCATGAACGGTCGCGAGGCGGCAAAGGCGAGCGCCATATGCACAAGGTCGAGTCCATGCCGCTGCGCAATATCCGCATAGGCGGCAACTGCGGGATAGACACGCTCCGTTGCGCGTCCGCCAAGGCTGCCGTTCAGCGCCTTGCGCGAGCCGTCCGGCACCTTGCCGTCCTGGTACTTGCCCGTCAGCAATCCGGCGGCGAGCGGTGAAAAGGACAGGCACGGAACGTCTTCGTAGAGACTCGCCTCTGCAAGATCGGTGTCGAACAGGCGGCAGAGCAGGGAATACTCGTTCTGGATCGAAGCAACACGCGGCAGCTGCTTGACCTCGGAAACCCGAATCCATTGCGCCACTCCCCAGGCGGTTTCGTTACTCAGCCCGATGTGGCGGAGCTTGCCCGCCTTCACGAGTTCCTGGCATGTCTCAAGCACTTCGACAATATGGCTGAGCGGACCGGTCTTGCCGACCGGATTGGGTGCATAGGTCCAGTTCTGCCGGAAGTGATAGGATCCACGGTTCGGCCAATGCAGTTGATAAAGGTCGATGTAGTCCGTGTCCAACCGGCGCAGGGAGGCATCTACGGCCGCTTCGATTGTCTGGCGAGAAATGGGCATGCCGTCGCGGACCGCCTTCAGTCCTTCGCCCGAAACCTTCGTGGCGAGCACGTAGTCCGCGCGCCGCCCGGGATTTGACGCGTTCCACGCGCCAAGGATCGTCTCGGTATCACCGATGGTTTCCGCGCGCACCGGTGTTGTCGGATACATCTCGGCGGTATCGACGAAGTTGATCCCTGCGGCCAAAGCCGCATCGATCTGTGCGTGCGCCTCTGCCTGCCCAGTCTGCGTCCCGAAAGTCATGGTGCCGAGGCAGAACTCGCTGACCCGCAGCCCGCCGCGCCCAAGTGTATTCGTCTTCATCCAATTCTCCTTGATCCGGCGCGATCCTAGGCTCTTGCTGGCCAAGAGCAAGCCTGCGACAAGCCGGGCATGCCTTTGTGGATTCCCGTGACGATCTTTGCCGCGTTTGCGCAGAACCTGCGGTTCATGCTGCAACGGCATCTAAAGGTAACCACCCTGTCCACCGGCGGCGCGACCTTTTCCCGGTTCCTTTATTCCGCACCCTTGGTGGCCTTGATCGCGCTCGGCTACAGTGCCGCGCGCGAATTGCCCTTGCCGGGCTTCAGCTCTGCGTTCTGGGGCTATGCACTGGTCGGCGGGCTTGCACAGATCCTCGCCACGATGTGTGTCGTCGCATTGTTCGCAGAACGGGCCTTCGCCATTGGCATCACATTCAAGAAAACCGAGGTGATGTTGACCGCCCTGATGGGCATGATTGTGTTGGGCGAGGCAGTCAGCCTTGGCGCCGCCTTTGCCATCATGGTCGGCTTTGTCGGCGTTGTGGTGTTATCGGACCCGCCGGATGCCACGGGTAACTGGCGGCGCTTGTTCAACAAGGGAGCCGCGCTTGGGGTGGCCTCGGGCGCGTTGTTCGGCGTCTCGGCAGTGGGTTACCGCGGAGCGTCGCTCGAACTGGCCAGCGCAGATCCGTTCCAGCGTGCGGCCATCACGCTGATGGTTGTCACCGCGTTTCAGACTCTGACCATGGCCCTGTGGTTGCGTTTGCGGGAGCGCGGCGAGATCAGGCGCGTGCTGGCCTCTTGGCGTGTGTCCGTCTGGGTTGGCCTTTCCTCCATGCTGGGCAGTCTCGCGTGGTTCACGGCCTTCACCTTGCAGAATGCGGCATATGTCAAAGCGCTTGGGCAGATAGAGCTCGTGTTTTCTTTCATCGCCTCCACCTTTCTGTTTGGCGAGCAGACGACGCGGCGCGAAGTTCTTGGCGTTCTGATCCTCGTGGTGAGCGTCCTCATTCTGGTGCTGACGTTGTAGACCAACGCAATTGAGAACAAATAAGGAACATGTTACCCTAGGTACATGGCGATTCATACGTTGACGAAAGCCGGACTGACCGCGGGTGCGCTGCATCGCCCTGCGCGGCCTGCCTGCACACCCTTGCCGAACATGACACTGGCACTGTCCCGTGTGCACGAGCTTACAGGGGCCTCAAGGCGGTTTCTTGCCCTGCTGTGCGGTGCGGCGGCAAAAGGCCCGGTTTTGTGGATTCAACCCGCGTGGCAGGCAGATCAGCTTTTTCCAAGCGGCGTGGCACAGGTGCTGGACCCCGCCCGTATTCTGCCCGTCACGCCGACCCGGGCCGAGGATCTGCTGTGGTGTATGGAGGAAGCGCTGCGCAGTGCCGCAGCCCCCATCGTGATCGCGGATCTGCCCGCCCCTCCGGCCCTGACCCCGATCCGGCGGCTGCATCTGGCCGCAGAAACAGGTGCCGAGCGCGCATCCACCGCCCCCCTGGGTCTGATCCTGACCCCGGATCAAGGCGGTGCACCCGGAGTGGAGACGCGGTGGAACCTGTCTCCGGAGCACCGCCCTGATCAGACAGCCTGGCGGTTGACCCGGCAACGTGATCGCGCGGCCCCGCCCGCCACGTGGACGATCTGCAAAACCCACACAGGGTGGCAATCCACCGAGGTGGAGGTCGCGGAAGCGCTGCTCCGCCCTTCGTGACTGGTCGTGCGGCACGGTACCTCTACCTGCCGGTCATGACCCTGTGCCGCGCTCTTCTCGTGCTTGTTCTTGTGCTGCTGCCGTTCCGCCTCGTCGCGGAACCGCAAAGCTATATAATCGATCCGGCACAAACCGAAATTGGCTTTCGCTATGTGGTTGGTGGCCTCGAAAGCAGTGGCACAATGCCCCTTCGCAGTGCCGCGCTCAGCATTGATTTTCGACAACTGGGGAACACCCGCATTGCGGTAACGCTCGATGCCAGCCAAGCGCGGACCGTCCTCCCACTAGCGGAAAGCGCGCTCAAGGGCGCGTCCGTGCTCGACACCGCTCAGTACCCCGACATCCGTTTTCAGAGCACCCGGGTCAGCCCGGATGGCACCAGAGCCCGCGTCACCGGCGCACTAACCATCCGGGGCCAAACCCGCCCGATCAGCCTGACAGCGCGCTTCTTCCGCCTGCCGGACCGCGCACCCGAAGATCTCAGATCACTTGTCATTATCCTTGAAGGACAGCTGAACCGCAGCGCGTTCGGCGCGTCGGGGTTCTCCGATCTGGTTGAGGACACGGTCGATCTGCGCATCCAGGCAACCATCAACCGGTCCAAGTGACCTTGGCTACAGTTGCTCGACCGTCACCTTGTGGGGGTAGAATGCGATGTGGTCGCGGATCCGTGCGACACTGTCCTTGGGGCTTTCATAAGACCAACCTGCATCCTTGATTTCGCCGCTCTTGGCGTGGATCGAAAAATACGTTGCATCCCCCTTGTGCGGGCAATGAGACGAGGTTTCCGTACGTTCAAGGAACGCCATGCCAATATCGCTGCGCGGAAAATAAATCACGGGCTGCCCTCCGCCCTCGACCAATTCCAAAGCGTCCTTCGTCTCCCCGATCACGGCGCCGCCAGCCCTGATGACCCAAGTGCCCTCCGCCTTGTGAATCTTGATATGCTCAGCCATGCCGCTCTCCTCGATTAGACGTGTTTTGTTGCGTGATAGGGCGCGAACCATGACAGGTCCGTGACACGCCCCCAAAGCGCGGCCCGGACCGCTTAAATAGCGCGGGTTGCCCGCTTTAGCCAGCCATGCGCAAAAGCCGAGACATGGGGGGAAATTTTCGCTTCGACATCAGCATGATATGCGTTCAACCACGCGCGTTCTGCGGCTGTGAGTTCCGCTGTATTCACCAGTCGCGCGTCGATCGGCACGAATGTCAGCGTTTCAAACGACAGCATCTTGCGGTGCGTGTCGCCGCCTTCGGGGATATCCGCCGGCTGGACAACGACGAGGTTTTCGATCCGGATCCCGAACGCGCCTTCGCGGTAGTAGCCAGGCTCATTCGACAGGATCATTCCGGGCTGAAGCGGTGTGTCCGAAACGCGGCTCAGGCGCTGCGGGCCTTCATGAACGCTCAGGTAGACGCCCACGCCATGCCCCGTGCCATGGTCATAGTCCTGGCCCGCCCGCCACAACGGCGCCCGTGCCAATGCGTCCAGATCGCGTCCGGCGAGCCCCTCGGGCCAACGCGCCATGCTGACCGCAATCATGCCCTGCAAAACCCGCGTGCAGGCCGCCACGGCATCGTCGGGGGGTGCCCCCATCGCAATCGTTCGGGTGATGTCTGTTGTGCCGTCCTCGTACTGGCCACCACTGTCAACCAACAGCAACTCGCCCGGTTGGATCTGCCGGTTAGTCTCTTCGGTCACCCTGTAGTGGACGATCGCGCCGTTGGGCCCGGCCCCACAGATCGTCTCGAAACTGATATCGCGCAAAACGCCCGTGGCTTGCCGAAACCCCTCAAGCTTGGTCGCGACAGCAATCTCGGTGAGGCTGCCGGGCTCCTGCGCGTCGAGCCATGCCAGGAACTCCACCATGGCCGCTCCGTCACGCAAGTGTGCTTCGCGCGTTCCGGCAATCTCGGCGGGGTTCTTGCATGCCTTGGGCAAGACGCACGGATCCTCACCCCAATCGAACGCAACACCAGCCTCGCGCAACAGATTTGAGACCGCTTGGGGCGCGTTGCCCTTGTCCAGCCGAACCTTGCCGGTGAGCCCACCTAAAGCCGATGCGAAACCGGCCATTGGCGTTACATCGACGTTCGGGTCTGGCCCCAAGGCGGCGACCTTGTCTGGATCGGTAAAGAGGTGCACCTTCCCAGAGGCGTGAAGGATCGCGAAGGCGTGTACCACCGGGTTGCGGGGAATATCGCTTCCGCGAATGTTGAGCAGCCACGAGATGCTGTCCGGCAGGGTCAAGACTGCACTACTCTGCCCGGCTTCAGCCAACACAGCGCCAATCCGCGCGCGTTTATCTCCGGACGCCTCACCCGCGAACTCAATTGGCTGGCTTTTGGCCAGACCACACGGAGGCGCTGGCCGGTCCGTCCACACAGCATCCACAAGGTTATCAACCGCAACCAAAGAGATGCCGCTGCCGTTCAGGGCCGTTTTCAGAGCGTCGATCTCTTTGGCGGTGTGCAACCAAGCATCGTAGCCAACGCGCGCGCCGTTCGGACACGCGTTCACCAACCAGTCCCCCAGCTTGGTGTTGGGCCAGGCTACGATTTCGAATGCGTCAGCAGCCTGTGCGCGCCCCTGCAAGCGATAGCGTCCATCAACAAACAGACCCGCGCGATCGTTGAGCACGGCGCAAAACCCCGCAGACCCGGTGAAGCCGGTCAGCCAAGCCAACCGTTCGTCACACGGGGCCACGTATTCCCCCTGATATGCATCTGCGCGCGGCACCAGAAACCCGTCAACCTGCGCGTTCTGCATTGCCTCTCGCAACGCCGCAAGGCGCGGTGGGCCGTCCTGCGGGCGCGTGCGAACTTCGAAACTCTGGAACATCACCGCGCCTTGTTCACGCCCACGAAGCGCGCACGCGCGCGCGCATCCGTATCAAAAAGCGACGCGAGTTGCTCCGTCATGGCCCCGGCAAGCTGCTCCACATCCGTGATTGTCACGGCACGCTGGTAATACCGCGTCACGTCATGGCCGATGCCGATCGCGATCAGTTCGACTGCGCGGCGTTTTTCCACCATTTCGATCACATCGCGCAGGTGCTTCTCCAAGTAGTTGGCGGGGTTCACCGACAAGGTGCTGTCATCCACCGGCGCGCCGTCCGAAATCACCATCAAAATCTTGCGGGCTTCAGGCCGCGCGAGCATCCGGCGATGTGCCCATTCAAGCGCTTCGCCATCGATGTTTTCCTTCAGCAGCCCCTCTTTCATCATGAGGCCCAGATTGTCCCGGGTACGGCGCATGGGACTGTCGGCCGGCTTGTAAATGATGTGACGCAGGTCGTTCAGGCGACCGGGCTGCTGCGGACGACCCGCCGCCAGCCATTTCTCGCGGCTTTGACCGCCCTTCCAGGCGCGCGTCGTGAAGCCGAGAATCTCGACCTTCACCTGACACCGTTCCAGGGTACGGGCAAGAACGTCCGCACAGATCGCGGCAATCGAAATCGGACGACCCCGCATCGAACCGGAGTTGTCCAGCAACAGAGTGACGACCGTGTCGCGGAACTCCGTATCCTGTTCCACCTTGAAGCTCAGCGGTGTGGTGGGGTTGGCAACGACCCGGGCCAGGCGCCCAACATCAAGGATCCCCTCCTCCATATCGAACTTCCAGCTTCGGTTCTGCTGCGCCTGCAAACGCCGCTGCAACTTGTTGGCCAGCCGTGAGACCGCCCCTTTCAAAGGCTCCAACTGCTGGTCGAGATAGGCGCGCAGCCGCTCCAGCTCAGCAGGTTCGGCCAAGTCCTCGGCGCGGATCTCTTCGTCGAAATCGATTTCGAACACGACATAATTGGGGTCGGCTTCCGAATGCGGGGGCGGCGGGGGCGGCTCCAGTGGAGCGTCGCCCTCGGGAAGCTCGGCTTCGTCGGACATGTCGAGGTCCGACAGATCATCCATCGACACTTCAGCCTGGCTGGGGTCCATGTCCTGAGTGTCGTCGGGGTCCGGCGCAGCATCGCCCTGTTCGGTCTGCTCGTCGCCCTCGTTGCCCTCGTCGCTTGCCTGGTCCTCTTCGTCGTCCTCTTCTGAGCTTTCCTCGGACTCGTCATCCATGTCGTCGGGATCATCGCCCAACTGGTCTCCATACCCCAGATCGTCGATGATCTGGCGCGCCAGTTTTGCGAAGGCGGCCTGATCAGACAGGTCGCGTTCGAGGTCACGCAAGGTTTCACCTGCCTGATCCTCGATATGATCCCGCCAAAGGTCGAGGACGTTTTGCGCCCCTTCGGGCAGGTCCCGCCCGGTGGCAAGTTGGCGGATCAGGTAGCCTGCCGCGATCGGCAAGGGCGCATCAGAGGCCTGCGTGATCTGGGCGTACCCCTTGCGCTCGCATTCGGAATCGATCTTCGCATCGATATTTCCTGCGGAGCCCGGCATGGCACGTGCCCCGATGGCCTCGCAGCGCGCGGTCTCCATCGCCTCATAGAGGTCGCGGGCCATCTGACCTGCGGGTTCGTACTTCAGATGCGTCTGCGGGCTGTGATACTTGCGCCGCATCGCATAGGCGTCCGCGGTGCCGCGCGCGAGAAGAACTTCCGCCTTGGTCATTCTGCGACTGATTTGCGGAAGGCGTACCGCATCAGCCGTCATTCCTGGCGGATCGACAGAGTAGGTCACCGCCATATCCGGGTCGTCCGCCAGAACACGAGTGGCCTCGGCCAGCGCTTTCTTGAAAGGTTCGACGGGGTTATCGGGCTTGTTCATCAGGCAACACTATCCTTCGGCCAAGGGCGAGAAAGCGCCCCGGGTTCTGATATAGCGTTTATGCCGGTCGTGAGCAGGATTGACCAGACCAGCGGGGCGCTTTGGACTCAGGCTGCACGACGGGGACGCCGCCTGCGCTGTGGCTTGGCGGATTTGGGTTTTTCCCCGGCTTTCGAAGTGGCCTTGGAAGCCGGTTTGGGCTTGCCGCTTCCCCGGGTTCCATCCTGCGGTTTGCCTTGCCCAACGGGTCGGCCGCCACCGCGCCGGCGACGCGGTTTCGGAGCCTCTTCGACATGCGAGGGCCACGGTTTTCCGGAAGCAACCGGTATGCTGATACCCATGAGCTTTTCGACGTCGCGCAAGGACCCGGCCTCGTCCGCCGCACAGAAGGCAATTGCACATCCATCCCGCCCGGCGCGTGCGGTGCGACCGATCCGATGTACGAAGTTCTCCGTCACGTTCGGCAGGTCAAAATTATAGACGTAGCGCACATCGGGGATATCGATGCCGCGCGCTGCAACGTCCGTGGCGACCAGAACCTGCAACTCCCCATTGGCAAAGGCCTTCAGCGCGCGCTCGCGCTGACCCTGAGACCGGTTTCCATGGATGGCCGCAGCACTGTGGCCTGCCGCACCAAGCTTGCGCGTAAGCCGGTCTGCCCCGTGCTTTGTCCGCGAGAACACCAACGCAAGTTCCCCCTTGTGCGTGTCCAGAAGCTCGATCAGCAATCCGGTCTTTTCGGACTGGGCGATGTAATGCACTTCCTGCCGAATCTTGTCGGCAGCTTTGCCCGGTGGGCTGACTTCGACCCGCACCGGGTCTGTCAGATAGGACCGAGACAGTTCCGCCATCTGCTTGGGCATGGTGGCCGAGAACAGCATCGTCTGGCGGTCGCGCGACAAGAGCGGCGCGATCTGGCGCAGCGCGTGGATGAACCCGATGTCGAGCATCTGGTCAGCTTCGTCCAGCACCAGGAACCGCGTCTTGTCGAGCCGCAATGCCCCCCGGTCCAGAAGGTCAATCAGACGACCGGGTGTTGCGACAACCACATCGGTGCCGCGGGAAAGGCACTTGATCTGCGGTCCCAGCGCAACACCGCCGACGACGCGCTGCATTTTCAGCGGTGTACCGTCGGCAAACGCCTTCAGACTTTCGGAGATCTGGTTCACCAGCTCCCGCGTGGGTGCGAGGATCAGCGCGCGCGCAGATTTCGGCTCAGGCTGCCGGCTGTCGCGCAGCAGCGCCGTGATCAGCGGCAGACCAAACGCCGCCGTTTTTCCGGTGCCGGTCTGGGCAAAGCCCATCACGTCGCGCCCTTCCAGAGCCAGCGGGATCGCCTTTTCTTGAATGGGTGTCGGGGCCGTAATACCCTGTGCAGACAAGGTTCTGATGAGACTGTCGCTCAGCCCCAAGGTAGAGAAATTCATGATATCCTTTCCGCGACCGAAGTAGTCGCCGGAGACGCGCCATCCGGCGCAAACGAAGGGATCGTGGCTACAGCTCGAAAGCATCGAGCAGGCCACTGGACCCAGCGTGAAATGGGAACCTGTGAGAAGTACGATCCGGGCGCGCGGACAATTCCGTTAGAACTGTCGCGACGTGCTCACGCGGCACACCGTGGTCGTGTTGCTGGGCAGCTGGCGAAGATTGCCCGTAAAGTCAAGTGCTCCGCGCCGATAGCTCGGCCACGATTGGACGATGATCAGATGCATGACCGTCCCCGGGCAGCGGCTGCGGCACGGGCAACGGCGTCAAAACCAACCGATCCGAATGGGCAAACCTGTCGAGCGGCCACCGCGGACGGCGGACGGGATACGTCGCCCCCGGCGTGACCACTTGGAACTGCGGGAGCAGACGACCCAAACCGACCTTCACGGACCGTTCGTTGAAGTCACCCATCCAAAGGGTCGCCGCTGGTGGTAGGTTCACGAGATGAACCTTGATCGCGGAAAGCTGCTTGCGCCTGGAACTGCGCAACAACCCGAGGTGAAGCGCCACCACACGGATATCGCGCATCCCCGGGATCGCCAAATCGGCGATAAGGGCACCACGTGGCTCAAGCCCCGGAAGCGATAGCAAATGGTGGTCGCGGACCCGAATGTCCCGGCGCAGAAGAAGCGCGTTGCCATGCCAGCCAAGGCTTTCGGGATGCGTGTCGACGGGCATTGGGACAAGGCCGGTCGCCCCGGCGATCGCTGAGACAGGCAGAGCCGCGGGACGGGTGCCAAGCCGGAAATCAGCTTCCTGGAGGGCGACGATATCCGCCTCAAGGGCGTCTATGGCCCGCAGCACCCGGGCGGCGTCACGGCGTAAATCCGCGCCCAGTCCGGCTCGTATATTGTAGCTTGCGACCCTGAGGACCGTCATTCCGACCGCTTAGCTGATCGCGCTGGATACCGCGCTTTCGGGGAGTTCCTCGTCAAAGCACCGCTGATAGAACTCGGCAACTGTTTCGCGCTCAAGCTCGTCGCATTTGTTCAGGAAGGTCAGGCGGAACGCATAGCCAACATTGCGGAAAATCTCGGCGTTCTGGGCCCAGGTGATCACCGTGCGTGGGCTCATCACCGTGCTCAGATCACCATTCATGAATGCGGTGCGCGTCAGTTCCGCAACGGTCACCATCTGGCTCACGGTCTGACGGCCTTTTTCGGTGTTGTAGTGCGGTGATTTCGCCAGAACGATTGCCGCCTCTGCATCATGGCTGAGATAGTTCAACGTGGAGACAAGCGACCAGCGGTCCATCTGCGCCTGGTTGATCTGCTGCACACCGTGATAGAGCCCGGTCGTATCGCCCAGCCCGACGGTGTTGGCGGTCGCAAACAGGCGGAAATTGGGGTTCGGCGTGATGATCTCGTTCTGGTCCATCAGGGTGAGTTTGCCGTCGTGTTCAAGCACACGTTGGATCACAAACATTACGTCCGCGCGCCCGGCATCATATTCGTCAAACACGATGGCAACCGGGTTGCGCAGCGCCCAGGGCAGAATACCCTCGTGAAACTCGGTCACCTGCTTGCCGTCGCGGAGCTTGATCGCATCTTTGCCGATCAGGTCAATCCGGCTGATGTGGCTGTCGAGGTTCACGCGCACGCAGGGCCAGTTGAGCCGCGCGGCGACCTGTTCGATATGCGTCGACTTTCCTGTGCCGTGATAGCCCTGCACCATCACCCGCCGATTATGGGCAAAGCCCGCAAGGATGGCGAGGGTGGTGTCGGGGTCGAACTTGTAGGTCGGGTCGATTTCGGGCACCCGCTCTGTCCGCTCTGCGAACCCTTTGACCTTCATCTCGGTATCGATGCCGAATGTCTCGTAGACCGAGATCTCTTCCGTGGGTTTGCCGATATCCAAGCCGCCGTCCGCCATGTAAGTCCCCAAGTAGTGCGAGTCGGACCGTCTCCGACATGTCGCTGCAACATATAACTTGGGGCGGTGAGGGGAAGGCCCTGCCCTCGTGTTTTTCCTAGGGGCCTCGCCGGTCAGAGATAGACGCGGTTATGGCCTGTCCTGCAGACCAACCCGAAGACCAGGCCCATTGAAAATTGTATCCGCCCAGCCATCCGGCAACATCAACCACCTCCCCAATGAAAAAGAGGCCAGGGACAGTGCGGCTTTCCATCGTGCGGGAATTGAGACCGTTGGTATCCACACCCCCAAGGGTCACTTCCGCCTTTCGGTACCCTTCGCTGCCCGTGGGTTTGAGGCGCCAGTCAACGAGCTGCGCAACAAGATGTTCAAGGCACGCGTCAGATTGGTCCGCCAGTCGCCCGTCAACCCCGGCACGCTCCGCAAAAAACTGCGCGAGGCGCTTGGGCATCACCTCCGCCAGCACAGTCGCGACTTCCTTCCGCCCGGCCGCCGAGCGCGTTGTCCGCAGATGACCAAGGATATCGCTCTGTGGCAGAAGCGTAACGGCGATCTCCTCGCCCTCTCGCCAATACGAAGACGCCTGCAGGATGGCAGGCCCCGACAACCCGCGATGGGTAAAGAGAAGGGCTTCGTCAAAACCCGCCCCTCCGGCTACAACGCGCGCCGGGCAAGCCAGACCGGACATCGCGGAAAACCGCGCCTCGGCCCCGAAGGTCAGCGGTACGAGCCCGGGCCGCGTTTCGGTAACTGCGTGATCGAATTGTCGCGCGATCCGGTAGCCCAGATCGCTCGCTCCGATCTTGGGGATCGACTTGCCCCCGCAAGCAACCACGAGGTTCCGCGCCAAAAGGGTTTGCCCAAGGCCGTTCCGGTTTACAAAAACGGCAAAGCCGTCATCCTGTCGTTTGACCCCGTCTACGCTGGTCGACAACCACAACCGGGCGCCCGCCCCATGCATCTCTGCCAAAAGCATGTCGATGATGTTTTGCGAGCTTTCGTCGCAAAACAGTTGCCCAAGCGTCTTTTCATGCCACCCGATACCGTGGCGCGCGACGAGATCGATGAAATCCCACTGCGTATAGCGGCTCAGCGCGGACTTCGCAAAATGCGGGTTCAGAGAGAGAAAATTCTCGGGGCCGGAATAAAGGTTGGTGAAATTGCACCGTCCACCACCGGAAATCCTGATCTTTTCACCGGGCTTCGGCATGTGCTCCAGGACCAAGGTATTCCGGCCAGCATGGGCGGCGCACATCAGACCTGCCGCGCCGGCGCCGATTATGATCGTATCGAATTTCTTGGTCTGCTCGGGCATACCGCCTGACTGAACCACGAAAGCACGTGACGCAAGCCGTGAACCGCATGCACGAACACGTGATCCGAGTGGCTTGCCGACGACAAGTACGGGCAACTGCGCTACCCATGAGCCTAGGAGGAAACGCATGAACAGACGGTTTTTCACAATCTTGGCCACAGCAGCACTAGCCGAGGCAGCGGGCGTTCGAGGAGCTTTTGCGAAGACGTTCGAGGTTACCAAAACGGATGCGGAATGGCGTGCGCAACTGACGGACCTGCAATACCGGGTCTTGCGGCGGGAGGCGACGGAACGCCCGTTCACCAGCCCTCTGAACGATGAAAAGCGGCGGGGGGATTACCATTGCGCCGGGTGTGACCTGGCGCTGTACAGTTCAGACAAAAAATATGACAGCGGGACAGGTTGGCCCAGCTTCTGGGACGTAAAACGCAATGCCGTCGGCACCAAGAAGGACTACAAGCTGTTGCGACCGCGCACTGAGGTGCACTGCCGACGCTGCGGCGGGCATCTGGGACATATCTTCAACGATGGGCCACCACCAACGGGCAAACGTCACTGCCTGAACGGCGCATCCTTGATCTTTCGCCCGACCTGACTGCGCATTTAGTCCGACACAGGGCTGTCGAAGCGCAGGAAGAACGTCGCACCGCGACCTTTTTCACTGCGCACGCCGATCTCTGCGCCCATTGCTTCGGCAATTCCTCGGCTGATTGAAAGTCCGACGCCCAACCCCCCTCCGGACTTTTCGGGTACCTCGTCCTTGTCGGCAAACCGTTGAAAGATCACGGCCTGTTCGGTCGCGTCAAGTCCCGGACCGGTATCTGTGACGCGGCATTCAATACAAGCGATTTGCCCGACCCGACGCACCAGACAGACCTCGAGCGTCACTTCGCCTGCTTCGGTATAGACGAGCGCATTTGACAGAAAACTGTTTAGGATCTGCTGCAAGCGGCCGCTGTCCACGGTGATCGTCACCGGCAATTCCGGATCTACGACCGCAGTGAAACCCAGCCCCTTGGCGCGGATCGGCACCTCCCACAATTCGATCACGGGCGCCAGAAGAGCGTCTGCGTCAATCTCGACAGCCGAAAGCTGCATGTCCGAAAATTCGAGCTGGGAAAGCTCCAACAAATCGGTGAGCCGCACCATCAGTTGCCGCCCCGATGCAAGTATCGCCTCGACATGGGTCGACTGCTTGCGCGTCAAGTCCGTCAATTTCAGAAGTTGGGCGAACCCGAGGATCGCATTCATCGGGCTTCGCAACTCGTGACTCATCGCGGTCAGAAACTGCCCCTTTGCCCGGTTGGCGCGTTCCGCTTTGAGCAAGGCGGCTTGCAGGTCGCGCTGTAAAAGATCGCGTCCGTCATCTTCCACCACAAAAGCCAATGCGCGATCAAAATCGCCGGCCTCGTTGCGCAGCGTGACCGCCGACAGCAAGACCCGCATGGAACTTCCGTCCTTGCGTTGGAAATCGTAGGGCTGGTTCTGGATTTCGCCGTCCCGAAAGAACCGCGGCAACACATCCGTTACGGCGATACGCCGCGACTCGGGCGTCAGAAATTCGATCGACGCACGGCCAATCATCTCTTCTGGCAGGTAGCCAAGGCGCGCGGCCCAATAGTTGGTAATCGCTACAAGAGCGCCGGACCTGTCAATTGCGTGCATCATCACCGGTGCCTGCCGAAAGAATGCCCGCACCGGCTCCGCATCCATATTGAGCAAGCCTGTGAGTGCAGGGTCATGCATGGGTATGGAGTGGCCTATATATGTTAAACCACCCTACTCGCAGTTTCAGCCAGCCTGCAACCCTTGAGCGAAAGGCAAAATTTTTACTTTACAATCAAGCGAGTTTACCCGCGGGTTCCCGAAAACCGGGTCTTCCAGTCTTCTCGGTCCGCGTCTTCGATCTTGGTAAACAGGTTTTCCGGCACATCGAAGCCATGGCCCGCCGGCAGGGCGGACAATGCCTGCGCCATGCTGTGCGGCCAAGCAGTGGCGCTTGCGTGCATGCAGGTCAGCATTGCGGTTGCGGCACCGGGAATGAACGGTGCTGACAACACCGCGTAGACGGGAATGAGGTTCAAAGACAGCCGGATAATCGCAGCGGCGCGGTCCGGATCTGTCTTGAACGCGGCCCAGGGGGCGGCAGATTGCAGGTATTCGTTCCCGGAAACCCAGATTGCGCGCAATTCGGCGGCGGCCTTGCGGACTTCCATGGCATCCATATGGGTCTGGTAGACCTCAAGACGTGTTTGCAGATCGGCAATCAGTGCTTCTTCGTCGGGGCCATAACTGCCCCCGGCGGGGACCTCCTCGCCGAATTTCGACCGGCAGAACTTGGTCACGCGACTGACGAAATTGCCAAGCACATCTGCCAGATCCTTGTTCACACCGGCCTGAAAGTTCTCCCAGGTAAATTCCGCATCCGACGTTTCCGGTGCATGGCTCAGCAACCACCAGCGCCAGTAATCGGCAGGCAGGATGTCCAGCGCCTGATCCATGAATACGCCCCGCCCCTGGCTGGTCGAAAACTGGCCACCATCGTAGTTCAGGTAGTTGAATGACTTGATGTAGTCGACCAGCTTCCACGGCTCTCCCGACCCCATGATCGTCGCCGGAAAGCTGAGGGTATGAAAGGGCACGTTGTCCTTACCCATGAACTGGACATAGCGCACGTCTTCGGCGCCCTTGTCCGTCCTCCACCATCGCTGCCATTCGGCATCCGGCTTGCCGTGCGCATCAGCCCATTCGGCGGTGCCCGCAATGTATTCGATCGGCGCGTCGAACCAGACATAGAACACTTTGCCTTCCATCCCGGGCCAGTCTTCGGACCCGCGTTTTACGGGCACGCCCCAGTCCAGATCACGGGTGATACCGCGATCCTGCAAGCCATCCCCGTCATGCAGCCATTTCTTGGCAATCGATGTCGTCAGCACCGGCCAGTCCGTTTTGCTGTCGATCCAAGCATCCAGTTGATCCTTCAGCGCGGATTGCCTCAGGTAGAGATGCTTCGTCTCCTGCACTTCGAGATCAGTGGATCCGGAAATCGCGCTGCGCGGATCAATCAGGTCAGTGGGATCGAGTTGCTTGGTACAGTTTTCGCACTGGTCCCCGCGGGCCTTGTCATACCCGCAATTCGGACAGGTCCCTTCGATGTAGCGGTCGGGCAGGAAGCGACCGTCTGTATGGCTATAGACCTGCTTTTCAGAGACTTCGGTAATATACCCTTCATCGGCAAGTCGCCCGGCAAAGTGCTGGGTCAGAGCCTTGTTGCGATCTGACGAAGACCGGCCAAAGTGATCGAAACTCAGGCCGAAGCGGTCTGCTATGTCCGCCTGAACGGCATGCATCTCCGTACAGTATTCATCCACAGGCTTGCCCGCCTTCGCGGCAGCCAGTTCCGCGGGCGTCCCGTGTTCATCCGTGGCACAGATGAACATGACCTCGTGTTCGCGCGCCCGGTTGTAACGAGCAAACAGGTCTGCCGGCAGTTGGGACCCGATCAGATTGCCCAGATGCTTGATCCCATTGATATACGGGATGGCCGATGAGATGAGGATGCGCGCCATGGATGTCTCCGCCTTGATCTTGCAAGCGGGAGTATCCCAGCGCCGCGACAAGGTCTAGCGTTGAGGGCTGCCGGTATGCGGCTGATCGGCGGCGCGGCACATCTCGGGGCGCAGCAATCCGTCCAGCATGGCCGAGCAATCCTCGATATGTTCGGCGAGCACGTGAATGACATCCCCCTCGCGCTGCACACGGCCGGTTACCTTGAGCATGCGTCCGGCAATCACCGCCCTGCGAAAGCGTTCATAGATCTTGTTCCACACGATCACGTTCACGGTCCCGGTCTCATCCTCCAGCGTGATGAAGATCACGCCATGGGCGGTACCCGGACGCTGGCGCAACAACACCAACCCTGCGACACAGATGCGGGCATTCTGCGGCGGCAGCGCCAGCCAGTCGGCAGGCAAACAGGCAGGCGGGCGAGGCCAGTCACGAAGTACCGCAGCGGGGCGCAGGGAAGCAGGCGTCAAACTCATGAGAACAAAAATAGAACAAATGCGTGCGTTCGGCAAGTCTGGCAAAACCCTGCGCGCTGCATTATGTCCACACCAACTGAGAGACTGTAACGGGGGCTGCAATGGCCAAGATCACCTATATCGAGCACAATGGCACTGAGCATGTTGTGGATGTGGCCAACGGGCTGACCGTCATGGAAGGCGCACGCGACAACGGCATTCCGGGCATCGAAGCCGATTGCGGCGGAGCGTGTGCCTGCTCGACCTGCCATGTGTATGTGCATCCCGACTGGGTAGAGAAGATTCCGGGCAAGGAAGCGATGGAAGAGGATATGCTCGACTTCGCGTATGAAACCGACGCCGTACGGTCTCGCCTGACCTGCCAGATCAAGGTGACGGACGCGATCGATGGCCTTGTTGTGCAGATGCCCGAAAAGCAGATCTGATGCGCCTGCTCGCGGCCCTGACTTGTCTTGTGGTCGCGGGCTGCGCCAGCGCGGATGGCACGGATCCAGACGTTGCCACAGCGCGGCTCGCCGTTGACCTGGACATCTATCCCCATAGAATCATGGGGGAAATACGCGAAAAAGCGGTCCTGATCGCAACGGATGACGCAGGGCGCGAATACCGCGTTGACCTGCGCGACGCCGGGCCAGGGCATCCCGTTTTTGAGGACATCGCGCCACGTGTCGTGGATGCAGATGGAGACGGTAAGCGCGATATTGTCGTGGTCGAGAGCAGCCAGACCGAAGGAGGTCAGCTTGCGATTTATGGCCTTAGAAACAACGCGTTAACCAAGATCGCGGCAACCCCGCACATCGGTACGCGGTTTCGCTGGCTGGCCCCGATTGCCATTGCCGACCTGGATGGAAACGGCGCTGTCGATCTGGCCTATATCGACCGCCCACATCTGGCCAAAACCCTGCGCGTCTGGAGTTGGGCCCCGGGCGGCCTGACAGAAATCGCGCAATTACAAGGCATTACAAACCATCGCATTGGCGAAGAATACATCTCGGGCGGGCTACGGGACTGCGGAAACGGACCTGAAATGGTCGTGGCCGAAGCGGACTGGTCCGGGACCGTTGGGGTGACACTGGCAAACGGACAACTGGATCGTCGCGCCCTGCCCTACCCGGCCACGCCGGACGGGTTCACGCGGGCGCTGGCCTGCACGGACTAGCGGCCCAGAAGCGATTTTGTACGTTTTGTAGCACCTTGAAACGGGTCATTTTACAAATTGTAGCACTCTCCGCGCCCTTGTCAGGCGCCCGGAAACCCCGGACGCCCGTTTGAAAAACGTGCGGATCAGAGGCCGCCGCAGAACAGATCGGCCTCGTGACACAGAACCAGCGTTTCGCAGAAATTCAGCCCGACGCCGTTGTTGTCAGGCCAGCCTTCGCACATCCAGTCCACGCTTCCGATAGCGGCTGCGCTGGCGCCGGTCCGGGCCTCCCAGGCGGGGATATCGATCAACCGGAATTCCTGCCCATCGAGCATCGTGCGCGGCGTCTCCCGCCCGACCATGGTGTAAAGCCCCGGCGACAGGCGTGCCTTGCCGCCAGGTTCGCCGACATAGACCGCGCCGCGTTCGCCATCCTCTGAAATCACGCTGACCAGCGTCCGCTCGCGCCCGGGCAGAATCCGAAAACTGGCGCCGCGCGCATCGTCGTCGCCCAAGACCTCCTTGACCCAGGCGGACTGCGAGAGGCTTTCGGCCAGCGCGTCCTGCGCTGCCTGCACCGAGGCGGCAATGGGAGTCTGCTGCACATATTTTCGGTCGGTGTCGGCAGCCACCGGAGTGCTCAGCACGCCAGCCATCAGGAGACCGGCAAGAAAAGTCGTTTGTTCAAATGTCTTCATTCGAAAAGTCCTTCTTGAAAAGTACCGCGGTCGTACGCGGCGTTTGAAAAGAAGGCTTCCCTAAGGGCATCCAAAGTACCACACGCATTGCGGGAAGATCAATTTCGCGAAACACCACCGGCAAGGACTTGCCGAGGCTTTTTCGGCGCGACTGCGACAGCACAGAAAAACTAGCCCAGTTCGCGCGTGGATCGGCGGTTGATGACGTTTCTTGAACATCACTGATGGAAAACAGAAAACACCATTTGCGATCTTTTCGGCACAGCCGCCCGCAGTAGGTTCTGACATTTGAAACCTTCTTTTGCGGCTTCGGCTAAAGCGGTCAGCGACACAAAAGGTTGACACGTACTGAACGCAATGGAACCATTCATGCGCTTATTGGCTGACTTTTTTCAGCTTCTGACGCGAATTAACGTGACTAGTATTAATGTTGGGGACATCTCACATGAAAAGACTTCTGAGAACGTGTGCCGTTGCTGTTGCAACCACGCTTGCTACGAGTGCTGCTTTTGCAGCACCGGTCTATCTGAACATCGACAATATGAGCGTTTCCGTTGGATCGGGAACTGGACCAGGATCATCGAACAACACGTTCAATGGCGGTCAGACGATCGACAAGGTGATTGACGCTCCGAGCGCGACCGCGAGTGAGGACCACACTCAAACGACGCATATCTGGTATACCTTTTCAAACCCGTCAGATGGTTTGGAACTCATCTTTGACTTTGGCGTCTCTTATGACATCACGACGCTTCATTTCTGGAACTACGCCTTTGATAATTTCAGCGTCGACAAAGTAGAGTTCTCATTTTTCAACTCGGTCGACCAGCTGATTGGACAAGAAACCATCATGCCTACCCCAAGTGGCAGTGAATCGAACATCACTGCGCAAGACTACGCTTTGGTTTCGCCGCTTAACACAAAGAGTGTTAAGGCATTTTTGACTGGCACCAACGGTCAGGTCGATTTCCAGAATATCGGCTTCACAGCGACGGTTTCTGATCCAGACCTTGATCCGGACCCTAATCCCAACGTTGTGCCTTTGCCAGCCTCTGCTTTCTTGTTGCTCGGTGGATTGGCAGGCTTGCGCGTCGCCCGCGGGAAAAAGAAGGCTTGAATACCGCTTGAAATTAACTCGGAGTGGCCGGTCGCCCGATTGGCCACTTCCTGTTCGGGCTAGCGAGGTAGGAGAAGCGTCGACCCTAGTCGGAAAGCGCCTAGCTGAAACCCCTGGTTTCGATCTGCACCTCCGCACCGCAGTGCTTGCAGTGGATGGCGTCCGGCTCGTGGCGGGTCAGGCCGCAGCCACGACAGGGGTGGTGGACCTTGCCGGGCGTGAAGATCGCGCGGGCGAGGTTCAGGAACAGCGACACGCCCACAATCATGATCCCGATGGAGACCAGCTTGCCCTGCCAGGTGCTGGGTGTGATGTCGCCATAACCGGTTGTGGTGAGCGTTGTCACGGTGAAGTAGATCGCGTCGAGATACCCGCTCATCCCCGCCCCGACCCCGACGAAGAAGGTGAAGACGCCAGCTGCTGTCACGAAGACGAACACGATCAGGTTGAGGCAGGCGACCATCGCATCCTCATGCTCGCGAAACAGGCGCCAGTCGCGGCGCAGGTCGCGCAGCAGGTATTTCGAATGCCCCAGCCTCAATCCGCGCAGGATCCGCAGGAAAGCGAGATTAACGGCAACGAACGGGCTGAGCACGAGCGAGGCGAGCACCACAATGTCGGCCAGCACGTAGATCCGCGTCAGATAGTGCAACCTGGACGGCTCGATCCAGAACCGCGCGGCGAGATCGAGAAAGATCACGACGGCCAGTCCGAAATGCACCGCGTGGTGAGTGGGCGAGGTCGCGTAGGGCGTGGTTGCAATGAAATAGGCCACGGTGACCAGATCGAAGACCAGCAGCGCGTAGCGGAACCGCACGGCTGTCGCGTGGCGCCCGGTATAGAGGCGGTCGATCCGTGATTTGAGCGAAGGGCTGGTCACGCGCTGGCTCCGGGTCTGGGGTGCGGATGAGCAGACCGCATATTGCCACGCGCATCAAGGCGGAAGGGCGAATGGTTTGGCGTGACCTTCAGGTCCGCTCGGATCCATACTGCGCGGTCAGCTTCTGGACGTCGGCGTCGGCGATCGGGCGCTGTCGGAGGCTTTGGGCGAAGCGCAGGACATATCCATCGGGGTCCGAGACAAGGAACTGCCGCCGCGTGTCCATGCAGTCGGTTTTCCAGATGTCGCCTTCGTAGATGTCGACGAGCGGCTGCACGTCGCGCGCGCGCACGTCCCCGTAAAGCGCTGTCACATCCGGCACCATGAACTGGAGGTTGATCCCGCGTCCGAAGGGGCGCGCCATGTCCCCGGGGTGCCACGGCACCCAGGTTCCATCCAACGGCCAATGGGCGAGCATGATCTGCGCCCCGTGACAGGACAGGTATGCATGCGGGTCGCGACCGCGTTGCTGCACGACATCGAAGCCCAGCACACCGGTGTAAAAGTCCATCGAGGCGTCGAAGTTCGAGCACCAGAGTTCGGGAACAAGCGCATGTATCTCGAAAGCCATCCAATCCTCCGGCGGTTCGGCGCAGCTGCTGGCGGCGCTGTGGATCAGGGTACGGGGCTTTTTCGAGCGCTGCAAAGGTGCGCGGTTGCGCTATTGGGCTGCTTCGCCCTCCTCAAGCGCGCGCCAGCCGATATCCTGACGGTAGAACCCGTCAGGCCAGTGGATGCGGCTGGCCATGTCATAGGCGCGGGCATGGGCGGTGCGCAGGGCATGTCCGCGCGCGGTGACGTTCAGCACGCGCCCGCCCGTGGCAACGGTCACGCCGCCCACCTGTTTGGTGCCCGCGTGAAACACCATGTTCCAGCTGTCGGAGGCGAGGCCCGCGAGCCCGCGGATCTCGGACCCTTTCTCATAGGCGCCGGGGTAGCCTTTCGCGGCCATCACCACGGTGATCGCGTGATCGTCGGCCCAGTTGACCTGCGCCTCGGCCAGCCGCCCCTCGGCGCAGGCCAGCAGAAGATCGAGGATCTGCGCACCAAGGCGCATCATCAGCACCTGGCATTCCGGGTCACCGAAACGGACGTTGTATTCCACAAGCCGGGCCTTGCCATTCTGGATCATCAGACCGGCATAGAGCACACCCTCATAGGGCGTGCCGCGGCGGGCCATCTCGTCGATCGTGGGCTGGATGATCCGGTCGAGCGCGTCCTGTGCAATGGCATCGGTCAGCACCGGCGCAGGAGAATAGGCACCCATGCCGCCCGTATTCGGCCCGGTGTCGCCGTCAAACGCGCGCTTGTGGTCTTGCGCGGTGCCGATGGGTAGTGCGGTCTTGCCGTCCGACAGCACGAAGAACGAGGCTTCCTCGCCCTCCATGAACTCTTCGATCACGACCTCGGCCCCGGCTGCCCCGAAGGCCCCGCCAAGCATGTCTTCGACCGCCGCAAGCGCCTCGTCCTCGGTCATGGCGACGATGACGCCTTTGCCCGCAGCCAGCCCGTCGGCCTTGACCACAATGGGCGCGCCTTGTGCACGGATGTAGTCTTGCGCGGGCGCGAGTTCCGTGAAGCG
The DNA here is from genome assembly GCF_049800835.1 of Tropicimonas sp. S265A. Taxonomy (NCBI): domain Bacteria; kingdom Pseudomonadati; phylum Pseudomonadota; class Alphaproteobacteria; order Rhodobacterales; family Roseobacteraceae; genus Tropicimonas; species Tropicimonas sp. S265A. The sequence goes on along the minus strand of NZ_JBNAFU010000002.1, from coordinate 256,274 downwards.
CGCATAGGCCGCCGTGGGCGCGCCCGCGGCATCGCAGATTTCCTTGGTGAAGGCTTTGGAGGCCTCCAGCTTTGCAGCATCCGCCGAGGGTCCAAAACACAGCACGCCCGCCTCGCGCAAGCGGTCGGCGACGCCGGCGGCAAGGGGCGCTTCGGGGCCGATGATGACGAAATCGATCGCCTCTTCCTCGGCAAACATCACGACGGCCTCGCCATCTTCGATATCGAAAGACGCGCATTCGGCGATTTCCGCCATGCCGGCATTCCCCGGCGCAACGATCAGCCGGTCGCATTTGGGGTTCTGGGCCACCGCCCAGGCCAGCGCATGTTCGCGCCCGCCACTGCCAAGGATGAGGATATTCATAGGGCGGACGTCTCTGGTCTTTTTCTTCGGATGCAGGCCTTCTAAAGTCCCGCAACAGCCATGACAAGCGAGGCACGATGTCCGACTTCGACCTGATCGACGATCCTGCCCCGGGGCAGAACGCGCCGGAATTTTCCGTGTCCGAACTGTCCGGTGCCATCAAGCGGACACTCGAAAGCGAATTCGGGCGGGTCCGGGTGCGTGGCGAAGTCGGTCGCGTGATGCGCGCACGCTCCGGGCATATCTATTTCGATCTGAAAGACGACCGGAACGTCGTCAATTGCACCACGTGGAAGGGACAGGTCGCGGGGCTGGTTGTGCAACCCGAAGAGGGGCTGGAGGTTGTCGTCGAGGGCAAGCTCAGCGCCTATGGCCCACAGTCGCGCTACAACATCAACGTGGATCGGGTGGCGGTGGCCGGGGTCGGCGCACTGATGGCGTTGCTGGAAAAGCGACGCAAGGCACTGGAGGCCGAGGGCCTGTTCGCGCCTGAGCGCAAGAAACCGCTACCATTCCTGCCAGAGGTGATCGGGGTTGTAACCTCACCCTCGGGCGCTGTGATCCGCGATATCCTCCATCGGTTACGGGACCGCTGCCCGCGCAAGGTATTGATCTGGCCGGTGGCCGTTCAAGGCGAGCGGTGCGCGCCCGAGGTGGCCGCCGCGATCCGCGGGTTCAACGCGTTCACGCCGGGCGGCGCGCTTCCGCGCCCCGATCTGATCATCGTCGCGCGCGGGGGCGGATCGGTAGAGGACCTGTGGGGGTTTAACGAAGAAGCCCCCGTGCGGGCCGCTGCCGAAAGCGACATTCCCCTGATCTCTGCCGTGGGCCACGAAACTGACACGACCTTGATCGATCACGCCGCTGACCGCCGTGCGCCCACGCCCACGGCGGCGGCCGAGATAGCGGTGCCAGTGCGGATCGAGTTGCTGGCGGGGCTGGGGGCTTACGGCGAGCGGATGCTGACGGGGCTGACGCGCATGGTTGGCCAGCGGGATCAAAGGCTGAAGGATGTCGGCCGCGCCCTGCCCCGCCCGGCTGATCTGCTGGCGATCCCGACCCAGCGGCTGGACACCGCGACCGAGCGGTTCTCAGGCGCGCTCGGCAAAGCCGTGACGGCCAAGCGGCTGGCGCTTAGCCATCAGGCCGGGGGGCTGCGCCTGTCAGCGCTGAGTACCCGGATCGCGCGGGGGCGCGACCGGCTCGGCCCGGCGCTGGAACGACTGGACAACGCCTATGCGCAGCGGCGCGCGGACCGCCGCGCGCGGCTGACGGCCCTGTCCCGCGTGCTGGACAGCGCAGGCCCCAAGGCAACGCTGAACCGCGGCTATGCGATTGTACGCGACGATGCGGGGGCGGTCCTGACAGAGGCGGCGGCAGCGCGCAAAGCAGCGGCGCTGGACATCGAATTTGCCGATGGCACGGTCCCCGCCCACCCCAACGGCACCCCCCCGGCCCCACGTACAAAGACCTCGGCCAAACCCAAGCCAACAAAGGGGCCGGATCAGGGCTCGCTCTTCTGAGGCGGGGTTCCCTCCTGCGGCGCGGCGTATTAGGTGAAGGACACAGGATTTCCGAAAGGCCCCGTCGATGTCGTTCTTCACAAAGCTGAAAAGCCGGATGTTCAAATCCTCCTCCAAGCTGGAGGAAGGGTTGGACGCGATTGTCGAAGATGGCGGAACGGCGGACCCGGCTGAGGTTGCGCCTGTAGAGGCACCGAAAGAGACGCTGGTTGAGGCCCACGCGCCCGAGGTGGAGCCAGAGGCCAAGGCAGCGCCAGAGACAGCCCCAGCGCCCGTGGAAGACGTGACGCCCGAGGCAGAGGCGCCCAAGGTGACGAACGCGCCTGAGCCTGAGCCTGAGCCTGAGCCTGAGCCTGAGCCTGAGCCTGAGCCTGAGCCTGAGCCTGAGCCTGAGCCTGAGCCTGAGCCTGAGCCTGAGCCTGAGCCTGAGCCTGAGCCTGAGCCTGAGCCTGAGATCACGGCCACACCCGCCGAGCCTGCGCAAGCCCCCGCGAAACCCGGTTTTCTGGGCCGCATGTTCGGCAAAAGCAGCCCCGCGGAGGAGGCCTCTCAACCGCCTGCCGCACCCGCGGCACCGCCTGCTCCGAAGCCCAGCGGTCCGGTGGTCCGGCGCGCGCTGGACGATGCGATGCTGGAGCAGCTCGAAGAGGTACTGATCGCCTCGGACATGGGTGTGGACACGGCCCTGCGGGTCACGGCCAACATTGCCGAGGGTCGGTTTGGCAAGCGCATGTCGACCACCGAGATCAAGGCCGTTCTGGCCGATGAGATCGCGCGCATCATGGAGCCGGTGGCCAAGCCTCTACCGATCTATCCCAAGCGCCCGCAGGTCGTGCTGGTGGTGGGCGTAAACGGTTCGGGCAAGACCACGACTATCGGAAAACTCGCCAGCCAGTTCCGTGCGGCGGGCAAGTCGGTGATGATCGCGGCGGGCGACACGTTCCGCGCGGCCGCGGTTGAGCAGTTGCAGGTCTGGGGCGAGCGCGCCGGCGTGCCCGTGCTGACCCGCCCCGAAGGCACCGACCCGGCCAGCCTTGCCTTCGACGCCATTCGGCAGGCGCAGGCGGATGGCACGGACCTGCTGATGATCGACACGGCAGGCCGCCTTCAAAACCGCGCCGACCTGATGGAGGAACTGGCCAAGATCGTCCGTGTGATCCGCAAGGTCGACGAGACGGCACCGCACAATACCCTGCTGGTGCTGGACGCCACGACCGGCCAGAACGCGTTGAGCCAGGTGGAAACCTTTCGCGCGATTTCGGACGTGTCGGGTTTGGTCATGACCAAGCTGGATGGCACCGCAAAGGGCGGTGTGCTGGTGGCGCTGGCCGACAAGTTCGGGCTGCCCATTCACGCCATCGGGGTGGGCGAGCAGATTGACGATCTGGCCCCGTTCGACCCAGAGGATTTCGCGAACGCGCTGACCGGTCGGGACGGCTGACCGTTCCATGCCCCTTCAGGTCCGAAAACATCCTCTGGGGGGCGCGCCGCGGGCGCGTGGAGGGCAGACGGCCCCCCGCCCCGCGCATTACTAAGCGCGCATGGGCGACTGGATCGTCTCCCTCTCCGGCACATCCGCCGGAGAAACCCTGGCGCTGGTCCTCGCGCTGTCGGCAGCCCTGCTGCACGCGATTTTCGGTGCGCTCCAGAAAGGCCGCCATGACCCGATCATCTCGCGCGGGGCGATGGACAGCGCCTACTTCCTGATGATGCTGCCCTTCGCGCTCTGGGTCGTGCCCTGGCCGGAGCCGCATATGTGGCCGATTTTCGCGGGCGTTTTCATCATCCACACCGGCTACAAGCTGCTGCAGGCGGCGGCGTACATGCGCGGCGCCTACACGGTGGTCTACCCCGTGGTGCGCGGCACGGGGCCGCTTTTCACGGTGTTCGGCGCGTATCTTCTGTTTGGTGAAACCTTTACCCTGACCCAGTGGCTGGGTGTTGCGGTCCTGCTGGCAGGCATCTTCGGGCTGGCGGTCTACAACCTGATCCACATCACCGTGGAACGTGACACACTGGTCCCGGCCTTGTGGCTTGCGGTGGCCACGGGCCTTTTCGTCGCGCTCTACACCACGTTCGACGCCTACGGAATCCGCGCCAGCACCCACCCGTTCACCTTCCTTGTGTGGTTCTTTGTGATCGACGGCTGGCTCATGCCAATCCTTGCCCTGCGACGGGCGCGCAAGCTGGGCCTCCGCCCGGCGCCCGGCCCGCTGGCCTTGCGCGGCGTGTTCGGCGGGGTGGTGGCGATTGCCAGCTTCGGCTCGGTAATGCTGGCCACGCGGCTCGACAAGGTGGGCGAGGCCGCGATCCTGCGCGAAACCTCCACCGTGTTCGCCGCGGCCATCGGGTACATCTTCCTCAAGGAAACCGTTGGCCCCCGACGACTTTTCCTGATGGCATTGATCGCGGCGGGCGCTGTGATAGTTGAAGCAGGAGGTTAAAGGCAGAGGCACATGGCAGAGCACAAACCAATCAACCCTTGGCTCAAGATGGGGCTGGAGCTTGGCCCGGTCCTGATCTTCTTCGTGGGGTACATGCGCATCAAGGACGACATGTTCGAGATCATGGGCCGCGAGTACAGCGGCTTCATCGTGGCGACGACTGCCTTCATCCCGATCCTGTTCCTGTCCATGGGGGTGCTGTGGTGGCTGACCGGCAAGCTCAGCAAGATGCAGATCGTTACCGCGATCATGGTGATCTTTTTCGGCGCGCTCACGGTGATCTTCAACAACGAGGCGTTCTTCAAGATGAAGACCACCATCGTCTATGCCCTGTTCGCAGGCATTCTTGGCGTGGGTCTGCTGCGCGGGCAGTCTTACCTCGCCTATGTGATGGAGGATATGATGCCCATCGCGGAAGAAGGCTGGATGATCCTGACACGCCGCCTTGCGGGCATGTTCGGTGCCATGGCCGTGGCCAACGAGGTCGTCTGGCGCACCATGTCCACCGAGTTCTGGGTCAAGTTCGAGACGTTCTTCCTGCCCGCCTGCCTCTTTGCCTTCTTCATCGCGCAGGCCAGGATGCTGGAGCGTTACAGTCTGGAAGAGGACTGACGCCAATTGCAGCGATGCAGCGTCAGTTTGGCGGATAAGATTATCCGCGCAGTATGCGGAACGTGCCCCCGGCACGTCCGTCGGACCCCGGCCAAGACGCTCCCGCTTCAGTTTGCGCGCAGTTGCGACATCAGAAACTCGGCCTCTGCCTGATTGAGGTCGACCCCGAACCCGCGATATGCGCGTTTGTAGGCGAACTGCAGGCTGCCGCGCCGCCAGCTGCCCAGAAAGAGGAGCCAATCGAATGGTTCTGACTGGAACCACATCCGCGGTGCGCGGGGGACCACCCGCAGACGCAGTTTCGGGCCTACTTCGAAGGAGTGCGTTCTGATCCAGCGGGGCAGATGACGTTCAAGGCTGATGACACCGTCGGCGTAGGTGACAATTTCCTTCCCGTCGATCGTCCAGAAAAACAGCAAAATTCCATTGAAAGTGCCAAACACGAGGAAAAGCAGGAAGGCGACTATGATCAGCGTGTTGTCGCCATTTACGCTCGCGAGGGTGCCAATCAGGAGAGGTGCTGCGGGGATCCATGCCACCGCGGCAAATCCGATCCACGCTGTGTGGAACCAACTCTTTCGCGACGGCATTTCCACCCGGAAGCCTCCGGCTGTACGCACAACCTGGACCCGCGCTTCGTCCACATGCGATGTCATTTCGGATCAGATGCCTTGCTGCCCTTGCCTCACCGAACTTTGTCGCGCGAAGGCGACGAAAGAACGGCGTGGCGATGGATCTGATAAGGCGGAGTGTCTAGCCGCACGATCAGACCACCCCGCGCACGGCTTCCATGTGGTCAGGACGGATGCCGCAGCAGCCGCCAAGGATCTGGACGCCGCGTTCGAGCCAGCCCGCGCTGGCGGTGGCGTAGTCCCCGGGCGAGATCGTGTCCTCGAAAATCCATTTGCCGTCCACGAACGCGCCGGAATGGGCATAGACCCCAACCATGCCATTCCAATGCGCGGCAACCACGTCAAGGCATGCGTCGATATCGCGAACATCGGTGTGCATGATGTTGACCACCGGCACATTCCTGTCGGCCAGCGCATCGAGCGCGTCTGACAGCTTCTCCCCGCCCTTGTAGAGGCGCACGGTACCGGTTTCGTCCCGAACGCAGCTCAAACCCACCCAGACCGGTATGCCACTGGATTGCGCGGCCTCCAGCGTGACAAGCATGCGGTCGATATGGACCTGCATCTCCAGCATCAGGAAATCCGCACCAGCCCCGGCGATGATTGCCGCCTGCGCCGCGATCCCCTCGGCAAGCACATCGAGCGGCGGGTGGCGCGCAACGAAGGACCAGTAGGAAATCCCCCCCGCCACCAGGACGTCCGGGGCGTTCTGGGCATCGCGCGCCTCAATGGCAAGTTCAGTTGCGCGGCGGTTGTAGACCTCGAACTGGTCTTCGGCCCCGGCATCCGCGAGCGTGTTGCGCGCGGTCGAGAATGTGTTGGTGATGATGATTTCAGCGCCGTGGGCGATGTAATCCTCGTGAATCTGGCGGACGATACCCGGATGGCTGAGCGTGCCACTGCTGGACCACGCGCTGCCGACCTGCGGCACGCCGCGACGCTCCACCTCGGTGCCGGTTCCGCCGTCGATAAGAATGCGTGCGCCGCCCCGGAGCCGCGTCATCAGGTTCGTATAGCGTGACATGGCACCCCCCGTCGCAACGTCAGGCCGCCACATGCACCAGAAAAAGCATCGGCGGTCAATTCTGAACTGGCGCGCCCGCGATGGGCCGTTCCGCGCCGCGCACGCACGAAAAAGCCCCGCCGGATGGACGGGGCTTTGTCGTCTGGTTTTTGAGCCGGATCAGCCGACAGACAGCGCGACGAAGCGTGGTTCGCCGTCACGCCGCACAAGCAACAAGAGCGACTTGCGCCCCGCCTCCTTGGCGGCCTCGATCTGCGCCTCGAAATCGGCGGGCGACGAGATCTTGTTCTGACCGGCCTCGGTGATCACGTCACCGGCGCGCAGGCCCTTTTCAAAGGCCTCGGAGGTCTCGTCGATATCCGTGACGACCAGCCCGGCGGTGCCGTCGGCCACGCCCAGCTGTTCGGCCATTTCGGCAGTCAGCTCGGACACGGTCAGGCCCATGATCTCTTCTTCGATGGGCTCGTCAGCAGGCGCGGAGGCCGGGAAAGTGCGCTCGGCCTCTTCGCGGCGCCCGAGTGTCACGAGGAGCGTCTGCGTTGTGCCTTCGCGGAAGACGACCACGCGGACCGCCTTGCCGACCTCGGTATTGCCGACGATGCGGACCAGCTCGCGGGTGTCTTCCACCTCGGAGCCGTCGAAGGTGACGATCACGTCGCCGGCTTCGATGCCCGCTTCGGCGGAGGGTCCGGGCGGAACGTCAGTGACAAGCGCGCCCTCGGCGCTCGCCAGACCCAGCGCCTCAGCCACGTCTTCCGTCACGTCCTGGATGCGGACGCCGAGCCAGCCACGGCGGGTTTCCCCGAACTCCTGCAACTGGTCAACGACGTTGGTCACGACATTGGCTGCCATCGAGAAGCCAATACCGATCGAGCCGCCATTGGGTGACAGGATCGCGGTGTTCACGCCGATCACCTCACCGTCCATGTTGAAGAGCGGTCCACCGGAATTGCCCCGGTTGATGGCCGCGTCGGTCTGGATGTAGTCATCATAGCTGCCTGACAACGCCCGGTTGCGCGCCGAGACGATCCCGGCGGAGACAGAGAAGCCCTGTCCCAGCGGGTTGCCAACCGCCATCACCCAGTCGCCCACGCGGGCTGTGTCACTGTCGGCAAAGGGCACGAAGGGCAGCGGTTCATCGCTGTCGACCTTCAGAAGCGCGATATCGGTGTTCGGATCGGTGCCGACCACGGTCGCCTCCAGCTCCTCGCCGGAAAAGAACTCGATCAGGATCTCGTCAGCCTGTTCGATGACGTGGTTGTTGGTGACGATGTAGCCATCCTCGGAAATCACGAAACCCGAGCCGAGCGCGTTGGACCGGCGCTGGCGGCGCTGTTCCGGGCGTCCATCCTGCTGCTGGCGTTCCATGAAGTCGCGGAAGAAATCTTCCAGCGGGGAGCCTTCGGGCACGATCGGCGCCGGGCCACCGGGCGTGGCCACATTGGTCGACGTGGTGATGTTGACGACGGCAGGGCTGACGGATTCGGCCAGATCAGCGAAACTGCCGGGGATCTCGCGGGCGTTGGTGGCGAGCGTTTGCGCCAGGACGAGCGCAAGGCCCAGCAACAACGCGGCAACGGCCTGAATGGCCCGCACGGGAGGGACGTCGCGCTTGGCAACGGCCACTTTCGGTTCTTGATGCAATTTCTGCACTCGAGGGTCCTCCTTGATGAACCACCTTGTCCGGGGCTGGTTCTGTCGTTCAGATCGCGGCTGGCGGCCGCCTGTCCCATAATGTTGGTCGAAATGGCGAAGTTACAACATCCCGGGAATTCCCGGGCCGTCACGCTGACGTGATTTCCATCAGTTTTCCATGGTTGAGCTAGATCGCAAAGCTTTTTCCCCACCACACGAGCATCACGCCCAAGGCAACGCACACAAGGCCGAGGCCGCGCCGGGTGGAGGTGGGAAGTTCGGCGAAGAGGCGCAGAGCGTCCTCAATACGCGAAGGGGCCAGTGCGAACACCAGCCCCTCGATCACGAACACCAGCCCGATGGCGATGATCCATGTCTCCATTACCGGTCCGCCCGGGGCCCGGTGCCGTCCAGATAATCGAAGAATTCGCTGTCGGGCGTGATGACCATGGTGGAGTTCTGCCCCTGCAACGCGCGTTCGTAGGCGGTCATGGAGCGGTAGAACTCGAAGAAGTCGGGATCAGCCCCGAACGCTTCGGCGAAGACATTGTTGCGTTCGGCGTCCGCTTCACCGCGGGTGATCTCTGCCTCGCGCGTGCTTTCGGACACAAGCTCCACCACGGTCCGGTCCGCCTGCGCCCGCACCCGCTGCGCGGCTTCTTCGCCGCGCGCGATCTCGTCCGCGGCCTCGCGTTCACGCTCGGCCCGCATCCGGGCAAACGTGGCGTCAAGGTTTTGTGGCGGCAGGTTGGTCTGCTTCAGCCGCACGTCGACGACCTCCAGACCGATTGCGGCGGCACGGGCCTGCACGCCTTGCGTGATGCGCGCGGCCAGGAACGCCCGCTCGGGCGACAGGATCGTGTTTGACGTAACCCCCTCGGCACCCAGAACCGCCCGGATCGCCGGGTTCAGGATACCTTCGAGCCGCTGCTCGGCGGCCTGCATCCCACCAACACCGACCGCCTGACGGAACTGGACCACATCTGCGATCCGGTAACGCGCGAACGCGTCCACGACCAGACGGCGGTCATCGGATGGCGTCACCTCGATCTGTTGGGTGTCGAGCGACAGGATCCGGTCGTCATACCGTACGACTTCCTGAATCAGCGGGATCTTGAACGCCAAACCCGGGTCTTCCTTGACGCTCTTGATCTGGCCGAACTGGAGCACGAGGGCCTTTTCACGTTCGTCCACGATGAAGATCGCGCTGAGGCCGATGGCGCCCAGAACAACCAGAATTGGCAGGAGGAAACCAGCTTTTTTCATCAGTTCGTATCTCCGGTCCGGCGCAGTTCGTTAAGGGGCAGATAGGGGACAACGCCCTGACCGCCCGCGCCTTGTTCACTATCGAGGATCACCTTGTCGACGCCGCCAAGGACCCGTTCCATCGTCTCAAGATACAGACGCTTGCGGGTCACTTCGGGCGCGAGGCGGTATTCCTGCAATACGGCGGTGAAGCGGCTGGCTTCACCCTGCGCCTCGTTCACGACCTGCGCGCGGTAGGCTTCGGCCTCTTCAAGAAGCTGTGCAGCCTCACCACGGGCCCCCGCGAGCACGCGGTTGGCATAGGCGTCTGCCTGACGTTGCAGCCGGTCGCGTTCCTGCTCGGCCGCCTGAACATCGCGGAAGGCGTCGATCACCTCGGAGGGCGGGTCCGCGCGGTCAAGGTTCAGGCGCACGATGTTGATCCCGGACTCGTAGCTGTCGAGCGTTGTCTGGATCAGCTCCTGCACCTGCTGAGCGATCAGTTCCCGGTCGCGGTTCAGGATCGGCGCCAGTTCGGACTGGGCGATCACCTCGCGCATGGAGGCTTCGGACACCGCCCGGACGGTCTGCTCGCCGTCGCGCAGGTTGAACAGGAACGCAGCCGGGTCCGTGATATTCCAGATGACCTCGAAGTCGATGTCGACGATGTTCTCGTCGGTGGTCAGCATGAGACCGTCATCGCCGCGCGCACCATTGCCGCGCCCCACACCGATCTGGATGGTGTTTTCCCGCGTGACCGGGATGACCTCTGCGGTGACAACCGGCCAGGGTGCGAAATTCAGGCCCGGATTACCGGTGGCGGAGTATTCCCCGAGGAACAATTCAACCGACTGTTCTTCGGGCCGCACTGTATAAAAGGAAGTGAAGGCCCACAGACCTACGAGCGCCAGCAGGCCGAGGCCGATGGTGCCCTTGGTCAGCTTCGGCCCACCGCCGCCGCCGCCCGGGCCGCGTCCGTTGCTGTCGCCGCCACGCCCACCCATCAGCACGCGCAGCTGCTCCTGGCCTTTTTTCATGATCTCGTCAATTTCTGGGATCTGGGGGTTGTCCCCCTGCCCCGGGCGTCGGCCCGGCCCCCCATTTCCACGGTTGTCTCCCCCACCGCGGTTCCCACCGCCGCCCCAGGGTCCACCCGAATTATTCGCCATCAGCTTTCCTTGTCATTCACACGTGGTGTTATTGGTACTGGACATGGTTGTATCCGCTTGAATATCAAGCCGTCCGCACAGGAGTTTTCATCGTCACAAGCTCCTCCGAGATCGTCGGATGCACTGCACAGACGCGGTCGAAATCCTCTTTCGTCGCGCCCATTTTGATCGCGACACCCGCCAGTTGGATCATCTCGCCGGCCTGCGGCGCCACGATGTGGCAGCCGAGGACCTTGCGTGTTTCACGACTGACCACGAGTTTCATCAAAACCCGGTCGGTCCGACCCGCGAAGGCTGTCTGCATCGGCCGGAACGACGTGCAGTAGACTTCTACCGGTTCTTGATCTCGCGCATCTTCTTCGCTCAGGCCGACCGTTCCCATCTCGGGCTGGGTGAAGATCGCGGAGGGAATCAGGTCGTGATCGGGCTTGGTCGGATTGCCCTTGAAGACGGTCTCGACGAAGGCCATGCCTTCGCGGATGGCCACCGGGGTCAACTGGACCCGGTTGGTGACATCCCCGATGGCGTAGACGGACGGGATGTTGGTCTGCGAATAGTCATCGACCGATATCTCGCCGCGCCGGCCTACAGTGACACCTGCGGCTTCGAGGCCGAGGTCTTCGGTGTTGGGCGTGCGCCCCGTCGCGAAGAGAACCGCATCGAAGACCTTTTCGGTGCCGTTGGTCGCCTTGGTCCAGATCGGGCCGTCATGGTCTGTGGTTGCTGGCCGATCGATCGTGTCGCCGACTGCGGCGCCCATCGCCGCGTCAGAACCGGTAAAGGTGGCGGCCGCCAAGTCTTCGGTATCGGCCGCCCGCATGGACAGAACGTTGGTTCCCAGATGCAGGTTGATGCCCTTCTCGCGCATCATCTCGGCGATCAGGCCCCGGGCCTCGTCATCAAACCCGCGCAGGATTTGCGCCCCGCGATAATACTGCGTGACCTCGACACCCAACCCGTTGAGAATACAGGCAAACTCACAAGCGATATAGCCGCCGCCCACGATCAGGATGGATTTCGGCATCTTGTCCATCAGGAAGATCTCGTTGGACGACATTCCCAGGTGTGCGTTTGGCAAATCCGGTGCCGAGGGGCGCCCGCCCGTGGCCACGAGAATGTGCTTGGCGGTGACCTCTTCGCCACTGTTCAGAACAACCGTGTGTGGGTCCTTCAGCCGTGCGCGGGTGTCAAAAATCCGGACGTCCGAACCCTTGAGCAACCCGCGATAGACCTGCTCCAGCCGATCGAGTTCGGTGTGCAGATGACCGCGAAAACCTGCCCAGTCGAACGTCCCGTCCTCAACATCCCAGCCATAGGCGCGGGCGTCGGCGAAACTGTCCCGGTAGGTGGAGGCGAAGACCATCAGTTTCTTGGGAACACAACCGCGGATCACGCATGTGCCACCCATACGGTATTCTTCCGCCAGCGCGACCTTCGCGCCTTCGGCGGCTGCCACGCGCGCGGCCCGGACGCCGCCGGAGCCTCCTCCGATGACGAACAAGTCGTAGTCAAAACTCATGGAGCCGCTCCTGTCGTCCGTGCCGGGCACACCCGGCCCGGTCCTACAGGTCGGAGAATACGTTGCCGTTGCCGGAGACTTCAACCTGCTCCTGCTTGACGGAGCCGTTATTTATATCGCGCAGCTCGACCGTCCCGTCGCTTTTGCCGATCACGACGATGTCGCAGATGTCGATAAAGAGACCGTTTTCCACCACCCCGGGGATCTGGTTCAGCACCAGCGAGACCTGTCGCGCGTTGTCGATCTTCTGCAGATCGAGGTCCACGATGTAGTTGCCTTCGTCCGTGACGAACGGCCGGTCCTGGTGCATCCGCAAGCTGCTGGTGCGGCCCGCAACGCTCAGGTTTATCAGCGTTTCCTCGATCAGGGTCTTTGTCGTCTCCCATCCAAAGGGAATCACCTCCACCGGCAGGGCGAACCGGCCGAGTTTCTGCACCTCCTTGGATGTGTCGGTAATCACGATCATCCGATCCGACGCGGTTGCCACGATCTTTTCCTGCAACAATGCTCCGCCGCCGCCCTTGATCAGGTTCAGTTGCGGGTCGAACTCATCCGCCCCATCGATGGTCAGGTCGAGCCATTTCACCTCATCCAGGGTGGCGACCTGCAACTTCAGGTCGCGCGCCAGATCAGCCGTGCGGGTCGAGGTTGCGACACAGGTGATCTGCATGCCTTCCTCGTCGACCGTCTCGGCAAGGTGCCGGACCATCCAGGCTGCTGTTGAGCCTGTGCCAAGCCCGACCCGCATTCCGTCTTCGACGAACTCCACGGCACGTTTGGCGGCGACATACTTTGCACGGTCGATGGGGGACAACTCTCCGGACATGATGAATTCCTCACTCGTTCAAAACAGCATTAATCAAAAAACCTTGGGAAGTGCGAGCGTGACTCTGGTGATCACGGCAGTCAAGTTGTTGATTGTCGCCGGTGGATGCTCAATCCCTGCCCCAAACCGGGGTTTTCAGAAGAACAGGGATCAATTTACCAAGATGTTCCCGTGGCAAAATGAGCAAAAGCCCCGGACGGTCCGCCCGGATCCGGGTTCGCCCGCCTGTTGCAGCGTTTGAAGTCGAGATTTGCGAATCCGGTGCAAGATCAACGTCGGCCAGTGGCCAGCGCAGGCCGTCGGAGGTGGCCTGGACCGGCCGCATGGGAAACAGGGAAACCCGCGTATCCTCGGGCAGATCAAGCGCGATTCGACGCGGCATGTGCATGATGACGTCCGTCTCGGACACCAGAAGGATCCGCTTGTCAGCTCGCATCACAAGCGTGTGAAGGCAAGCCAATGTGTGGTCAGTGCGCCCGTCCAGAAAGCCTGCGCACAGATACAGATCCGCTGAAACGCTGCGCAGGGCCTTGTCGAAATCGGTGCTGTCCTGATCGGCGATATGGTGCCGGGGCACGTCCGCAAATTCGGCGGGAAACGGCTCTGGCAGGCTATCGAGATCACCGAGAATCTGATCGGGGACAAGTCCAGCCGCTGCCGCATGCCGCACACCGCCATCTGCAGCCACGAGAATCGCTCCGTGGCGGAATACGGCGTGAACCGTGTCAATTGTGGCTGGTCCCGCACCCAATAGTGTCAGGATTGTGGCGGTGTTTTCCGTGAGTTGCATGATTTCGCGATATTTCGGGCCAGCTTGACAAAGTGCAACCGTATTTAAGGAAAATCTTACGGTTTTGGGTCTTTTTGTTTGTGAATTGGAAATAGCGGTTGGTAGATTGTGGAAGCTGGCTCGGGGGTAGAAAGTGAGCAGGCAAATGGTTGGACCTAGCAAGATCCTGACAGTGTCATATGGAACCTTTTCCTGTACACTCGAAGGCTTCGACGATCCGTTTTCGACAATGAAAGCGATCGCAGAGTATTTTCGCGACCTCGCATCCGAGGATCGCTTCTTCGGGGCGGAACCGCCGACCCCGGACGTGCAGATGCTGCATGCCATTGCGCAGAAGTCGTCGGAAAAACCGGTGGACGCGGAAATGGCGGAGAACGGCCTGCGCCTGACACAAACGCCCGAGGCCGCGCCTGCGCAGCCTGAGGTCGCCGCCGCGGCGCCCGCACCGGTGGGCGCGGACGAGGAGGGCACGGACAGCGTCCCTGCCACGCCGACAAACACCGCATCCGAACGCGAACCGGACGCGTCGGCGACGACGTACGCGGCCGACACGTGGGAGACCGCTGAAGAGCCGGTTTCTGCGGCGACGCCGATCGAAGAAGATGACGACCGGGTCGAGACCTTTGAGGCGGTTGCCGAAGTTACGGACACCCCAGGGGACGCATCTGAGCCGCACGTGGCGGCCGAAATGGTCGAACTTGCCGCAGCAGAGGACGCTTACGCAGAAGACAGCGATCTCGGGTGGTCCTTCGAGGCGGAGGACGAGCAGGAAACGGCCGAAGATGTCTTCGATGCAGAAGATGACGAAAACCTCTTTGCCGACATTGCAGACAGCACAGACACTGCCGACTGGTCCGCAACGACCGAAGAAGCGGTCGCCGAAGAAGAGGTTTTCGAGACGGAAGACGTCACTACGCCGAGCTTTGCCCAGGCCGTCATCTATGCGGAAGACGATGTCGAGGACATTGAACCACTGGTTGACGCCGCCTCGTTTGCGGAGGATGCGCCGGTCGATGACGAAGACGTCGCTGCGTTGTTCCAGATCGAGGAAACGGCGCCCGAAGTACCTGTCAAAGACGCCATCGCCGCGACCACGGACACGCCAGAGGAAACCGGACTGAGCGCCTCGAGCATCGCGGCCAAGCTGCAGCGGATCCGTTCGGTTGTTGCTGCCAGCGTGTCGGGGCTGGGTTCCGGCCAGAAGTCCAGCGCTGTCGATGACATGGCGGAAACCGACGATCTGACGGACGACATGTCCTACGCCCTCGAGGAGGACAACGCGACGGACAGTGTTCTGGTCGAGGATGGCTTCATCACGGCGCAGTCCCTCGAAGAGCCTCAGAACGACGCAGACACTGCGGAATTCTACGACCTCGAGGATGAGAGCTTCGAACCAGAGCAATCCCTTGAAGACGAGCTGGCCGAGATCGAACAGGATGTCGAGGCCCCCCGCCGCGGTGTGGCGCTGGAACTGTCGGACGAGGACCTGATCGCCGCCGCCGCCATGGCGCGCCCCCGGAACGCACCGCGCCCAAAGGCCTTCGAACGGACGCTTGAAGCCGAAGCGCCCGAGGCGGACATGGACCTGTCCACCACCGCCGAAGAGGACCTGCGCAACGATCTTGCGGCCATCGAGGAGGATCTGGCAGAGGCGGACTTGGCCAAAGCCGAAGCCGACGCAGAAGAAGCCGCTGAAATGCGTCGGTTACGGGCGCAGGAATCGCTGGGTGAGGATGCCGCCGGCAACAACGACGAGACCGTCGAACGCCTGCTGTCGCAAACCAACAGCAAGCTGAACGATGACACGACCCAGCGCCGCCAAAGCGCGCTTGCGCATCTCAAGGCGGCAGTCGCGGCAACGATTGCGGACCGGGTCAGCCCGAAGGACAGCGACGCGCCGGAAGACATCGACGAAACCGCCGATGACTACCGCAAGGATCTGGCTTCCATCGTCCGACCGCGGAGCGTCGACGTGTCGGAGGATGACGCGGAGATGGACACAGGCGATGGGCCGGACACAGCGGAAATCGAACCTCTGGTACTGGTCCCGCAGGCCCGCATCGAGCCGGAAACCCAGGTACGCCCGCGACGGATCAATCGCAGCGAAAAAGCCGACTTGATGCGCGAGCAAGCGAGCGGGTTCGCGGATTACGCCGAAGAGGTCGGGGCGCAGGAACTTCACGACCTGCTCGAGGCGGCCGCCGCCTACCTCAGCACGGTGGAGGGGAAAGAACACTTCTCCCGTCCCGAGGTCATGCACATGGTAATGCGCCACGATCGCGACCGTGCGTTCTCGCGCGAAGCACAACTCCGCAGCTTCGGAGATCTGTTGCGCAACGGCACGATCGAGAAAGTGAACCGCGGGCAGTTCGTCATCTCGACGGACAGCCGCTACGTGGCAGCGGGATAAGCGCGCTGCCGCCAGCCACTGTGCCCCACTAAAAACGACAAACGCCTCGCACCCGCGAGGCGTTTTCCTTTCCGCACCGGATCACCGGCCGAGGTCACCCGTCTTCGGACCCGGCCTTTTCGGGGTCGGCTTGTCCTATTCCCTTGAAGATGAACTTGAACGGAATGGCCCAAACGATGCCGAGACCGACATAGACAAAGAATTCCACCCAAAGGGGCGGGCGATCCAGCCAATTCATGATCGTCACGGCCGCAACGATGTATGCGGGCAGCCCGAGCAGCAGAATGACCAAAGACCAGCGACGGCGCGCTTTGTAAGAAAGAGCCATGTGCCCTCCGGCGTTGAGGAACCTTCAGTCGGCAAACGGGTCGGTGACAAGGATTGTGTCGTCCCGCTCCGGCGAGGTTGACAGTAGGGCGACCGGACACTGAATCAACTCTTCGATCCGACGCACGTATTTCACGGCATTCCCCGGCAGATCCGCCCAGCTGCGCGCACCCTCGGTGCTTTCGGACCATCCGTCCATCTCTTCGTAGAGAGGTGTGCAGCGTGCCTGCTGATCCGCCGCGGTCGGCAGGTAATCGAGTGTTGTCCCGTCCAGCGCATAGCCAACGCAGATTTTCAGCGTGTCGAACCCGTCCAGCACATCCAGCTTGGTCAGTGCGATCCCGTTGACACCCGAGGTGGCACATGTCTGGCGGACAAGGGCGGCGTCGAACCAGCCGCAGCGCCGTTTACGCCCGGTGGTTGTCCCGAACTCGTGGCCACGTTCACCGAGGCGCTGGCCATCGGCATCATCGAGCTCGGTTGGGAATGGCCCCTCACCCACGCGCGTTGTGTAGGCTTTCACGATGCCCAACACATAGTCGATGCTGCCCGGTCCGATCCCGACACCCGTCGCCGCCTGCCCTGCAATGACGTTTGAGGACGTGACGAAAGGGTATGTTCCGAAGTCGATATCGAGCAAGGCGCCTTGCGCGCCTTCGAAAAGGATGCGTCGCCCCGCCTTGCGCTTTTCGTTCAGCACTTTCCAGACCGGGGCCGCGTACTCGAGTATGGCGGGCGCGATATCCTTGAGATGCGCAATCAGTCCGTCCCGATCGACCGGTGAGATTCCAAGACCCTTGCGCAACGGATCATGGTGCTGCAAGGCGCGATCGACCCGCGCCTCCAGCGTGGCATCATCTGCAAGATCTGCAACCCGCACCGAACGTCGGCCGACCTTGTCCTCGTAGGCGGGGCCGATCCCACGACCGGTCGTTCCGATTTTCGTGCCTTTCGAGGCCGCCTCCTCCCGCGCGCGATCGAGTTCGCCGTGAATCGGCAGGATCAGCGGCGTGTTTTCGGCGATCATCAGCGTGTCGCGTGTGATCTCGACACCCTGGGCACGAACGGTTTCGATCTCTTTGACGAGATGCCATGGGTCCAGAACCACACCATTGCCAATGACCGACAATTTGCCACCGCGCACCACGCCCGAGGGCAATGCATGCAGCTTGTAGACGGTCCCGTCGATGACCAGCGTGTGCCCGGCATTGTGCCCGCCCTGGAACCGCGCGATAACATCGGCGCGTTCAGACAGCCAATCCACGATCTTGCCTTTGCCCTCGTCGCCCCATTGCGCGCCTACGACAACCACATTCGCCATATCGGCCCTCTTCGTTCTTAGCGGAAACCCGCGCCGGTATATCGGGGGCGGTGGCGCGAGGAAACCGCAAAATGCACAGTGGGACTGGACGCGCGACAGCGCATTTGGCAGCAACGGGGCAGACACTGCGCGTGCGCGCCGGACTGACGGAGCCGACCATGGACATTCTGATCCGCTGGATTGCAGCTTTTGCGCTTGTGACGGCAACGTATAATCCAACCGATCTGAATTACGTCCGTTGGGCCGTCGCGCAGTGGGAGAGCGCCACGCCTCTTGTGGTTCTGCTGGGGCTTTTGCTGCTGGTCGGCTACATCATCTTCCTGCGTGCGACGTTGCGGTCCATCGGTCTGTTCGGGATGGCGCTGATTGCTGCGATCTTTGCGGCGCTTGTCTGGGTCCTGTTCGATTACGGGCTGCTGCAACTGGACAATCGCGGCCTTCAGGTCTGGCTCGGTCTGTTGGCGATGTCACTTGTTCTGGGCATCGGGCTAAGCTGGAGCCTGGTGCGCCGCCGCCTGACCGGTCAGGTCGATGTCGACGATATCGAAGAGAACTAGGATACCGCGCAGCGGGGGCATCTGAGGGCTTGCGAGCCCGTCGCCAAACCCTTAGATACGCGCCATCGCACACCCGAAGGCCGACCCATGGAAAATGTTGTTCTGATCGTTCATCTGCTGCTGGCGCTCGCGCTGATCGGCGTGGTGCTGTTGCAGCGCTCCGAAGGAGGCGGTCTGGGCATGGGCGGCGGTGGCGGAGGCGGCGCCGTGTCAAGCCGGGGCGCCGCGACCGCCCTTGGCAAGATGACCTGGGCCTTGGCGATTGCCTTTATCGGCACCTCGATCACGTTGACCATTCTTGCAGCTGCAAACTCCAACACGGCATCCGTTCTGGATCGCATCACAGACGCACCGACCCCGCCGCCGGCAACAGCGCCGATCCTGCCCGATGGCAACGACCTGCTGCCGCCGGTCTCAAGCGACGCGCCATTGCTGCCACCGCGCGCGGAGTAACCGGCCCGGCACCATCATATTGCGGCGCGAGGATCTTTGCCCGCAATATAATGCGGTCCTGTTGCGCTCTGCCCGCGAATCTTCTATAGCTTAAATCCCGTGATGACCGGGTTTTGCAGCGCCTCTCACGTGGCAAAAAGCTCTCTCTCACATCGATGACAGGGCCCTGATACGGGCTAAACCACTGGGGGACTCCGGCCCATATGGCACGATTTGTTTTCATCACGGGTGGGGTCGTGTCCTCGCTGGGAAAAGGCCTCGCATCGGCGGCGCTCGGCGCGCTTTTGCAGGCGCGGGGGTTTTCTGTGCGCCTGCGCAAGCTCGATCCATATCTGAACGTCGACCCCGGCACGATGAGCCCGTTTGAACATGGTGAGGTGTTCGTGACCGATGATGGCGCGGAAACCGACCTCGATCTGGGCCACTACGAACGGTTTACCGGGGTGGCCGCGCGCAAGACCGACTCGGTCAGTTCGGGCAGGATTTATTCGAACGTGCTGGAGAAGGAACGCCGCGGGGATTACCTCGGCAAAACGATCCAGGTCATCCCCCATGTCACCAACGAGATCAAGGACTTCATCGCCATCGGAGAGGATGAGGTCGACTTCATGCTATGTGAAATCGGCGGCACGGTCGGCGACATCGAGGGGCTACCCTTCTTCGAGGCAATCCGCCAGTTCGGGCAGGACAAGCCGCGCGGACAGTGCATTTTCATGCACCTGACGCTCCTGCCCTATATCGCCGCCTCGGGCGAGTTGAAGACCAAACCCACCCAGCATTCCGTCAAGGAACTGCGGTCGATCGGCATTGCGCCCGATGTTCTCGTGTGCCGGTCCGAAGGCGCGATCCCGCAGAAGGAACGCGACAAGCTGGCCCTGTTTTGCAACGTGCGCCCCGAATCCGTGATCGCGGCGCAGGACCTCAAGTCGATCTATGAGGCCCCGCTGGCCTACCACCGGGAGGGCTTGGATCAGGCGGTTCTGGACGCGTTCAACATCTCGCCCGCGCCAAAGCCGGACCTGAGCGTCTGGCAGGACGTGGCCGACCGGGTGCACAACCCCGAGGGCGAGGTGAATGTCGCCATCGTCGGGAAGTACACGCAGCTTGAGGATGCCTACAAATCCATCGCCGAAGCGCTGACCCACGGCGGGATGGCGAACCGCGTGAAAGTGAAATCCGAGTGGATCGACGCCGAGATTTTCGAGCGCGAAGACCCGGTGCCGCATCTGGAGAAGTTCGACGCGATCCTAGTGCCCGGCGGGTTCGGGGAGCGCGGGACCGAAGGCAAGATCAAGGCTGCGCAATTCGCGCGGGAGCACAAGATCCCCTACCTGGGCATTTGCCTCGGCATGCAGATGGCGGTGATCGAGGCGGCTAGGAACCTAGCGGATGTCGTCGATGCAGGGTCCGAGGAGTTTGATCACGAAGCCGGAAAACGGCGGTTCACGCCCGTGGTCTATCACCTGAAGGAATGGGTGCAGGGCAACCACAAGGTCGAGCGCAAGGTCGGCGATGACAAGGGCGGCACCATGCGGCTCGGCGCCTACGACGCGATGCTGAAGTCAGGGTCAAAAGTCGCGGAGATTTACGGCGGCACCCGGATCGAGGAGCGTCATCGCCATCGCTATGAAGTGGACATCAAGTACCGCGACAAGTTGCAGGAGGAGGGTTTGATATTCTCCGGAATGTCCCCGGATGGCCGCCTGCCGGAGATTGTCGAGGTCAAGGATCATCCGTGGTTCATCGGGGTGCAGTTCCATCCGGAACTGAAATCGAAACCGTTCGAGCCGCACCCTTTGTTTGCGGATTTCGTCCGAGCGGCGAAAGACAACAGCAGGTTGGTCTGACAGTCGGGTGTCAGCGCAACCGGACGCGCTGGACCGAGGTATTTTTGCACGAACAGAACCCGAAGGACGGGGTATGCGTCAGTTGAACTTCGCGACCTGTGATGTGTTCACCGAGCAGCGCTACACCGGCAATCCGCTTGCGATCGTCGAGGGTGCTGAGGGGTTGAGCACGGCGCAGATGCAGACCATCGCGCGGGAATTCAACCTGTCGGAAACGATCTTCGTACTGCCGCCGCGCGATCCCGCACACACGGCGCGGGTGCGAATCTTCTTTCCGACGGACGAGATCCCGTTTGCGGGGCATCCAACAATCGGCTGCGCAATTCATCTGGCAGTGGCCGAACACGGGGCTTCGGATTTTGAGACGCGGATCACCCTTGAGGAGGAGGCGGGCCTGGTTCCGGTTCAGGTCACGCAGCGCGACGGACGAATAGTTGCGGAATTGCAGGCCCCGGTCCTGCCGCACGCACATGCCGGCACGATCGAACCGGACCTGTTGGCGGCAGCCCTGGGTCTGCCGCCATCGGCACTGGGCTTTGATGGGCATCGCCCTGCGCTGTTCGCTGGGGGACCTGCGTTCCTGTATGCTCCGGTTGCGGATGCACGCGCGCTGCGCATGGCGCGCCCGTTGGAACCGGCTTGGGCGCAGGTCATGACGGCGGGCAACGTGGACAGCGTCTATGTGTATTGCAGGGCAGCAGGCGGTTTTGCAGCGCGTATGTTCGCCCCCACCGCCGGTATCCCGGAAGACCCTGCCACCGGCTCGGCCGCGGCCATTCTGGCAGCGCAGTTGCTGGCCGCGGACGATATTCGAGGCGACACGCACCGCGTTACCGTCGCGCAAGGCATGCAGATGGGGCGCCCGAGCACACTGAATCTGCGCATCGTCACTGCACGTGGCCGTTTGAAAGAAGTCTACGTTGGCGGTAGCGCGGTCCCGGTTTCGTCTGGCACCCTGACCGTTCCGGACGCCTGAGGCCGCCTAGAACACCACACGGATCAGCAGCAGGCTTGGCAGCACCATTGCGAACCAGAGGACAAACCACTTCGCCCCGCGCGAGAGCTTGCCAAACCGCGAGGGGCCTTCGGCGGCTTCGCCATATCCGGTGATAGCAGCCATCCACGCATAGCCGGACGCTTCCTGCTGGCGCCGCTTGGCGTCGATCGACGCGAGGGCTGTCGCATACTTCTCCGCATACGGATTTTCATCACGGGCGTAAACGCGGTCTTCGAGATTGGACATGGAACTCCCCTAGGCACTGGTTTCGAAACAGATGTGCCGCATACAGGTTAGGTCAAGGGCACAGCGGCAGACATCCGGCATGTCATGCGAATTTGGCTTGAAATCGCGGATACGAAGCGGCAAGTCGGGCGTATGTCAGTCCCCCATTTCTTTGGATACGGATCGCTCGTGAACCGCGCGACCCATACCTACCCTGTCCGAACCGCCGCCGAGGTCCGGGGCTGGCGGCGGGTGTGGAAGCACTCGACCCGGCGGAAGGTGGCGTTTCTGACGGTCGAACCGGCGGCGGGTGTGACCATTTCAGGTCTGGTGGCGGAAGTGCCGGGCGCGGACTGGGCGGCTTTGGACGCGCGTGAGCATGCCTATGACAGGATCACGCTGACGCAGGCGCATCTGGCCGAGGCGGACGCGCTGAACCTGCACCTCTATCAAGCCAAGACGAGACATGTCGGGCCACCAAGCCTGCGCCATCCTGTGCTGCTGAGTTATCTAGACACCGTGGTTGAGGGGTACCTGCACGCCTTTGGTCACGCGGGCGTGGACGCATTTTTCGAGACGACGGCAGGATGGGATGCACCCATTCTGAACGATCGGGCGATGCCTGTGTATCCTCGGGCAACGCGACCGGCGCAGGACGTATGTGCGCTCGTGGATGACGCGTTGCGGGCGCTATCGGCGCAGGTGCACCAGTGACAAGAGCCGCCCTTCGCGTGCAAACGGCCGGCGCGGGGTGTCACCGGGATCGGCCATCACCCGCACGGCGAGCCATGCGGCCAGCAGACCGAACACCACCCCGCCTGCGGCCTGACCGATGAGCACGCCGGGCGCGCCGAACAGTGCAGCGCCAAGCATGACCAGAGGGATGGTACCAACCGTGTGGCGCCCCCAGTTGGTCGCGGTGGACAAGAAAGGGCGACCCAGGTTGTTGAACGCGGCGTTGGCCGCGAACAAGACGCCATTGAAGTAGAACGCTAGCGCCAGCGGCCCGCAGAACAAGAAGACCAGACTCTGGGCTGTGCCTGTCGCGCCGAACAGGTCTGCAAGCGTGCCGCGCAGGACGAAGAGGAGCGCCGAGACACATAGCACGTAGAGCCCGGAGAAAATCAGCGCGGCGCGAAACGCTTCGCGCACGCGATCGGACTTTCCGGCCCCGTAATTCTGGCCAATGATTGGCCCCAACGCGCCGGACAGGGCAAAGACCACTCCGAAGGCCACTGGCGACAGGCGGCTGATCATGGCCAGGCCCGCGACCGCCTGCTCGCCAAAGGCCGCCATTTCGCGGGTCACGTAGGCTTGCCCGACCGGCGTGGCGAGTTGGGTCATGATTGCCGGAAAGGCAATGGCGACATGCGGCGGCAGATCACGCATGAGGCAGGGAAAGGTCGGAGGCGCCAGAGCCGCCTGCGTGTTGAGCAGGCTGCGCAGCGCAACGACCCCGATGGTCACGCGTGCCGCGACCGAAGCCAGCGCAGCCCCGACCAGATCGAGGTTCAGCCCAAAGATCAGGATCGGGTCCAGTATTGCGTTGACAAGGCTGCCCCAGATCGTCGCCATCATGGCCACCCGCGCCGCACCATGGGCACGCAGGATGGCCCCGCCCGCCATGCCGACCATCAGAAGCGGCAAAGAAGGGACAACGATCTGCAGATAGGTTTCAGCGAACCCCGCCGTTTCTCCGGACGCCCCCATCACTTGGACCAGCGCAGGGATGTTCACCCAGACGAGAGCGGCAAAAACCGCGCCGAAAAGCACCCCGAAAATCAGCGAGGAGGTGGCGCGTTGACCCGCCAGCCTCGTCTCGCCCGCACCAAGCGCCCGGGCCACGAGGGCCCCTGCGGCGATAGCCATACCGATCCCGAAAGACGTGGTGAAAAACAGGATCGCCCCGGCATAGCCGATCGCGGCGGCCAATTCGGCCTGCCCCAGCATCGCGATGAACACCATGTCGATGAAATCGACGAAGAACACCGCAACCAGCCCGATGGATGCCGTAAGCGACATGACCGAGACATGGCGAAAGAGACTGCCGCTCAGGAACCGGGCCTGTGCGTCAGCCATATGCTCAGACCTTTGGGGCGGTTTGAAGAAGTGGCATCAGGTCTGCCATTTCAGGCCCGCGCTTGCGACCGGTGACAGCCAGACGCAATGGCATGAACAGGGCGCGGCCCTTGCGGCCCGTCGCTTCTTTCATTGCCGTTGTCCATGTGCCCCATGTCTCGGGCCCGTAGGGCAACGGGGGCAGGGCTTCAAAGGCCTGAACCACGAACGCGCGATCTTCGTCCGCGATCTGAGGTGTGGCGCCGTCGCGGCAAAGCGCCCACCATTCCGCCAGCTCATGCTTGGTGGTGATGTTGGCGCGCATCACCTCCCAGAACCGCTCTGCGATATCGGCGGGAACGCCAAGGGCTGCAATGTCGTCCGCGACGGCGGCGAAAGGCAGCGTCTGCAAGTGGCGCGCGGTCAGCGGGTACAGATCGTTTTCATCGAATTTCGTGGGCGCAGAACCGAACGTTCCGAGGTCGAACCCGGCAATCAGATCATCGAGCGAGCTGGCAAGTTCTACGGGTTGCGAGGACCCGAGACGCGCCATCAGGCTGAGCAGCGCCATGGGCTGGATGCCGTTTTCGCGCAGGTCCCTCAAAGCCAGCGTGCCGAGACGTTTGGACAAGGCTTCGCCTTGCGGACCAGTCAGGAGTGAATGGTGCGCGAAGTTCGGATGACCGTGGCCAAGGGCGGCCATGATCTGGATCTGCGTGGCTGTGTTGGTCACATGATCCGACCCGCGTACCACGTCCGTGACGCCCATATCGGTATCATCCACGACCGAGGCCAGCGTATAGAGCACCTGCCCGTCACCCCGGATCAGCACCGGATCCGAGACAGAGGCCGCGTCGATGGAGATCTCGCCGAGAATGCCGTCCGTCCATTCGATGCGCGCATGGTCCAGCAGAAAGCGCCAGACGCCTTGTCCGCGCTCGGCACGCAAGCTGGCCTTGTCCTCTTCTGACAGGGCGAGAGCCGCGCGGTCGTAGACCGGCGGTTTGCCCATGTTCAGTTGCTTCTTGCGCTTGAGATCAAGTTCCGTCGGGGTTTCGAACGCCTCGTAGAACCGCTGCTTCTCGCGCAGCTCATTCGCCGCTGCTGCATAGAGGTCGAGCCGCTCGGACTGCCGCTCGACCCGGTCCCATGTCAGCCCGAGCCATTCGAGGTCCTGCTTGATCGCGTCAACATACGTTTCTTTTGAGCGTTCCGGATCGGTGTCGTCGATCCGCAGGATGAATGTACCGTCCTGCTTGCGCGCGATCATGTAATTGAAGAGCGCCGTGCGCAGGTTGCCGACATGGATGTAGCCGGTGGGCGACGGGGCGAAACGGGTTGTGGTCATGGACGGGCTCCTTCGGCGCGGTGTGTTTCAGATTGCGCAGGCCTTGTCCAGAATTCGCGACCAACGCTGGGAACGGGAGCGCGGGGCCCGCCCCTCGCACGCCGATAGCTACTTGCAGACTTGAACGGGGTCAGGCGGCCTCGAGCGCCATGGCGACGCCCTGTCCCACGCCCACGCACATCGTCACGAGCGCGCGCCCTTCGCCCCGTTGGGCAAGTTCCAGAGCGGCGGTGCCCACAAGCCGTGCCCCGGACATGCCAAGCGGGTGGCCGAGCGCTATGGCGCCCCCGTTGGGGTTCACACGCGGATCATCGTCGGCGATGTTCAGACCCCGCAGGACTGCAAGGGCTTGGGCGGCGAAGGCTTCGTTCAGCTCGATAAGGTCGAAGTTGGCAGGCTCAAGGCCGAGCCGGCGACAGAGTTTTTCGGTCGCAGGCACCGGGCCGATCCCCATGACACGGGGGGCGACGCCAGCGCTCATCATACCCATGACCCGTGCCAGCGGGCGCAGGCGACGGCGCTGCGCCTCGATCCGGGAGGCGAGGACAAGCGCGGCGGCCCCGTCGTTGACACCGGATGCGTTGCCAGCGGTCACGCCGCCGCCGTCCCGGAACGGGGCGCGCAGATTGGCGAGCGTTTCAAGTGAAGTTGCCCGCGGATGTTCGTCGGTGGTCACAAGGACCGGATCGCCCTTGCGGCGTGGAACCGACACTGGCGCGATCTCCAGCCCGAGACGTCCATTCTCCTGCGCCGTGAGCGCTTTCTGCTGCGAACGCAGGGCAAACGCGTCCTGATCGGAGCGGGCAATGCCGTGATCCGCTGCAACGTTTTCGGCGGTCTCAGGCATGCTGTCGGTACCAAATTCAGCGGCGAGGGCTGGGTTGATGAACCGCCAGCCAATGGTTGTATCGAACACCTCGGCCCGGCGCGAGAAGGCGGCTTCGGGTTTGGGCATGACCAGCGGCGCGCGAGACATCGACTCGACACCGCCCGCGATCACGATCTCGGCCTCACCACAAGCAATCTGCCGGGCGGCCATGGCCACTGCATCCAGCCCGGACGCACAGAGCCTGTTCACGGTGATCGCCGGCACGGACTCCGGCAGTCCGGCCAGCAAGGACGCCATCCGCGCCACGTTGCGGTTGTCTTCCCCGGCCTGGTTCGCACAGCCCAGAACGACCTCACCCACCCCGGCGGTGGCGATACCCGGCAGACGGCCCATAAGCGCCCGCAAGGCATGCGCTGCCAGATCATCGGGCCGGACAGCGGCCAAGGCCCCCCCGTACCGTCCGATCGGGGTCCGGATGTAGTCGCAGATATAGACGTCGCGCATCGCGCCCTCCCTCCCCGGCATAAGCGATCAAATCACGCGATTTGACAAGGTGCCCGGTTTGCTCCTGTCTGCGGGAAGCAGCGAGGGAGGAGCGCATGACAGAGCCCGTGACATGGCATCTGGAAGGTCGGGTCGGCCTGATCGCGATTGACAACCCGCCAGTCAACGCCGCCAGCCATGCCGTTCGCGTTGGTCTTGTCCGCGCGGTCGATGCGCTTGAGGGGGTTGCAGAGGTTATCGCGATCCATGGTGTTGGCCGGAGTTTCGTGGCGGGCGCGGATATTCGCGAGTTCGGCCAGCCCCCAAAAGCACCGTGGCTGCCCGCGGTTTGCGCCCGGATCGAGGCCTGCACAACGCCCGTGGTCGCGGTCTTGCATGGCGCGGCGTTGGGAGGGGGGCTGGAGATCGCGATGGCGGCCCACGCGCGCGTCGCTGTGCCCGGGGTGAAACTGGGGCTGCCGGAAGTGACGCTTGGCATACTGCCGGGCGCTGGCGGCACACAGCGAACACCCCGACTGATCGGAATCGCACGAGCGTTGGAGATGATCGTCTCCGGTAGACCGATAGATGCTGCGCGGGCGTTGGAAATCGGCCTTGTGGACCGCGTGATGGACGGCGCCCCGCCGGACATCGCCCGGCAGGCGGCGTCGGAAATTCTGAACGGCACGTTATCCCCTAGGGTGACGGGGCACCTGTCCGTCGCGCCTGACGCGGAAGCCTTGGACACCGCGCGGGCGGACATTGCCAGACGGCTGCCGCACCTCTTCGCGCCTGCCCGATGCGTGGAGGCCGTGGCCGCCGCCACCACGCCCTTGCAAGAGGGGCTGAAAACTGAGCGTGCGCTGTTCGACACCTGCGTTGAGAGCCCGCAGCGCGCGGGCCTCGTGCACGCGTTCTTTGCCGAGCGGGCAGTGAGCAAGATCCCCGAGGCAGACGCCCTCGCCGCACCTGTCGGCAAGGTCGGCATCGTGGGAGGGGGCACGATGGGACAAGGGATTGCGGGTGCGTGCCTGATCGCAGGCCTTGACGTGATCGTCGTGGAGCCTGACGCAGATGCGCGCAACGCGGCGGCCGGGGCGCTGGACACTCTGCTCCAAGGGGCGGCAAAACGCGGGAAGCTTGCCGACATAGCCTGCGCGCGGCGAAACTTGCGCTTGGCGACGTCCCTGTCCGAGCTGTCCGCCCGCGACGTCGTGATCGAAGCGGTGCCGGAGGATTTGTCGCTGAAGCTCCGCGTTTTCGCGGAGATGGACTCGGTCTGCAGGCCCGATGCGATCCTGGCCTCCAACACGTCCTACCTTGATCTGAACGAGATCGCAGGGGCAGTGTCGCACCCCGAACGCGTTCTCGGTTTGCACTTTTTTGCCCCCGCGCATGTCATGCGGCTGTTGGAAGTTGTGGTTGCCGATGAAACAGCACCCGCAACCGTTGCAACCGGGTTTGCGCTGGCAAAGCGACTGCGCAAGGTCGCTGTCCGCGCAGGTGTGTGCGACGGATTCATCGGCAATCGCATTCTGTCCGCAACGCGCCGCGCGGCAGATGAGGCGGTGTTGCGCGGTGCGAGCCCCGCAGAGGTCGACGCGGCGCTGGAAACCTTCGGCTTTGCCATGGGCCCCTACGCCGCGCAGGATCTGTCCGGGCTCGACGTGGGTGCGGCCGGACGGGCGGTTCGAGGAGAGGCAGCCCCGGTGGCCGATGCGCTGATTGCGCGCGGGGACTTGGGGCACAAGACGGGTGCCGGGTTCTACGAACACCGCGGGCAGAAACCCGTTCCCAATGCCGCTTTGACCGAGATCCTCGCCAAGGCACGTACCGACGCCGGGGTAAAGCAAAACCCGCCCGATGCGCAGGAGATCATCGCGCGCTACACAACCGCGATGATACGCGAAGGCTGCCAGGTCGTAGAGGACGGCATCGCGTTACGCGCCATCGACGTGGATGCGGTGATGTTGTTTGGGTACGGGTTTCCGCGCCACCTTGGGGGGCCGATGCACATGGCGGATCGGACCGGACTGGCCACCGTGATCTCTAGGATCGAGCGTTTCGGCGCGGGCGGCGCCGCCCACTGGACGGTTCCCCGGATCCTGCGGGACCACGCGAAGCGGGGCGCAAACCTGATCGCCTAGTCCACCGGCAAACCGCTTGGCACCCGATCCGGACGCCCCAGCGGACGCGGCCCTGCCGCACTGCTTCCGGTCAAGGCGTGAAGAAACGCGACGAGGTCGGCAACTTCGGCGTCGGACAACGCAACCGGTCTGATGTCCAGCGCGGCGGCCTGTCGCGCCATTTCGAGGTGGTCCTGATGTATCACGAAGTCAATCGGTTCCAGCCACGGCGCCTCTGGCAAGTGCGCCAGATCAGGGGTCCATGCGGTGCGCGCGCTGTTCGGGTTCAGAACGTGGCGCACCATCGTCTCAAGCGTCGGGTACGCGCCGTTATGACCATAAGGCGCGGTCAGCGCCACATTGCGCAGGGACGGCGTGCGGAACCGGTACGTATCCTCCACACGGTTGCTTTCCCCGACCCGGCCCACGTCACGCGGCATCGGATCCCACTGCCGAGTGCGCCCGGGCCCAAAGGCCGGTAGTCCGAGCGCGTGAAACGCCTGATCGGAAAAAAGTGGCCCGGAATGACACGAGGCGCAGTTGGCCTTGCCAAAAAACAATTCCCGTCCTCGCTCCTGCGCCGGGCTCAATGCGTTCATATCACCCGCGAGCCAGGCATCGAACGGCGCATCGTAGCTTTGCCATTCGCGCCCGATAAATGCGGCAAGGGCGTTCGCAACCTCGACGATCGACACCTGATCAGGCCGTTGGATATGGTCGAAGGCGGAGACGAACATCGCGCCATACTCAGGGATGGTGCGCACCCGTTTGGCGAGGATCGGCCAGGCCGCGTCGATCCGGTCATGGATGGCGCCTGCGATCTCGTTCTCTCGCGGATTGCCTGCCATTTCGAACTGCGCGACCATGGGCAGAAGGGCTTGCGCGGCCAGAATATGATCAAGCCCCTGCGGAAGCCACTCCTGCGCCGGAGAGTTGAAGCCATTCCCATAGAGATCGGACACCTCGAGCCGCCCGTCATGAAACAGCACGCCGATGTCGCGATGCCCGAGGTTCCACAGCGCAGGCGCGTTGCGCGGGATGCGCTTTCGGATGCGATCCGTGCCCTGTCCAGCCGTGCGCTTGGGGCCAACGCCCTGCCCGCCTTCGCCGATCCCGAGGCTCAGCCCATCGGTGCCATGATGGTCGTGATGATGGCACGTCCCGCAAGAGATGTTGCGGTTGCCCGACAGGATCTTATCGTAGAACAGAAGCTGGCCGATCTCGGCCTGCTTGGCATCGAACGGGAAGAAATCCTCAGCCGCGAGCGCGTCGGGTACGCCAGACGCGAACGCCGGGGCAGACAGACACAGAAAGGCAATCGTATGCAGCGCGCTTTTCATGGGGCCATCTTGGGCCTTTTGATGGGTCTCGCAAGTCCTGCCTTGGCCGATCTGGAAGTCGCGCGTGACCTGATGGAAACGGGCGAGTTCGAAGCGGCGCGCGAAGCACTCTGGCCCGCAGCGCGGTCTGGCAACGCAGAGGCCGAGGAATTGATTGGCGTGATGTATGCGCTGGGTCTGGGCGTGGAGCAGGATTACGAGCGTGCGTTCGAATGGTACCTGCGGTCAGCCATGAAGGGCCATGCCGGGGCACAGTCGGGCGTCGGATGGTACTACGAGGTCGGGCTTGGCATGCCCGCGCCCGATCTGGTGCGGGCGTATATGTGGTATGTTCTCAGCACGATCGGGGGCGATCCGGACGCGGCGATCAGTCAGGAAGAGATACGCAGGAAAATGACCCAAGACGAGGTCGCCCGCGCCTTGACGCTGGTCGGTGACTACAGGGTCTGGATGTACCCGTTCCGGTGACGTCGGGGCGGGTGGGGGCCCGCCCCTTGGGGGGTCGTCTGGTACAAGCCCTTGTGAAATGCTTGACTACTCTGCACCACGCGCAGCGGCCAAACGCTCCGCAATACCATCGCGCGACAGAGAGGATTTGAGCCCACCCTGCTGCCGCCTCTTTTCCGTCTCACGCGCGCTGATGTAGCCAAACGCAACCATGAACCCGAGGGTTCCGAAAGTCAGTATTCCAAGTCCGAAGTCCATAACGTTCTCCTGATGGCAAAGTCTTTCGATGCACCGGGAGATGGACCATGATTCTGGAAAGTCAAAAATTTTTTCAATGTTTTCATGTGCATACAATGGTGCACCAAAAACTCAGTTTATGAGAAGCACGATCGCGAGGAAGAACACGAGCATGCCGAGCCACCCGAACTGGGCCGCCAGAAGGCTACAGAAAAACAGCCCCACAAGCGTGGCCGCGGTAATAAGGTGCTGGGCTTGCTGAGGTTTTGCTGCAAGCGCCTTTTCGAACTCGTCGCGCCCCGCGAGGCGGGCGACACCGGTCAAAAGCGCAAACGCCACCCCGCGTGCGCGGTCGCCTGCCCCGGCCATCCAGGATTTTTGCGGCTCACCCATGACGCCAAACTATCGCGTTTGCAAACGTCATGGAAGCGAAACCCATATCCCGCATGATGGTTTCAAACCAGAAAGGACCGCCCCGCAGGGCGGCCCCTTGGGCGTTTCAGACGCGCTCGATCAGTTCAGATCAGCGGCATAACCGGCGTCGATTTCGGCTTCGGCCTTGGCAACGGCTTCTCGAAGGGCGGCCAGCACCTCTTCGCCGCCGTCAACATTCTGGTTGAACCAGTCATACACCGGCGCAGCGGCTTCGGCGAAGGCCGCTTTCTGCGCGGGCGATGGCACGTACAGGTCGCCGCCGCCTTCGACAAACTCCTCGTAGGCCGGGACGGACTTGCGCTTGGGCGAGGCGAAGGTGGCCTGCTGCAATTGCGTGAAGCCATCCACCACCACGCGGCGCAGCTCCTCGGGCATGGACAGGAATTTCTGATTATTCATCACCCAGATCGCTGCCATGTAGGCGTGCCCATCAAGGGTCACGTATTGCAAGCCGGCCTCTGGGAATTTCATGTTCATGATGTCGGTGATGCCGTTCTTGGAGCCTTCGACGACGCCGGTCTGGAGCGACGTGAAAAGCTCGGGCCACGGGATCGGAGTGGGCGAGGCATCAAGCGCACGAACCAGTTCCTGTGGCAGGTCGGCGACCACGGTGCGGATCTTGAGATCGGCAAGATCGGCAGGTTCTTCGACGCGGCGCTGGGTGTTGGCGAAGTTGCGCCAGCCACCGGTGTTGCCAACGGTCATCACGCGCACCGTGTCACCGGAATCCGCAAGAGCCTTCTCGCGCAAGAGCCGCACGAACGGTCCATCGGTCAGCACCGCTTCGGCCACGCGGTCATCACGCATTACATACGGCAAATCAAACACTTGCACATACGGGAACACGCCAGACGCGCCACCGGATGTGGTCACGAACACATCAATGGAGCCGTCCGCAACACCCTGGATACACTCCGCTCCGTTCGAGCAAAGCTGCGTGCCGATGAACAATTCGACGGCAATCGCACCGTTCGAGGCGCTTTCGACGAAGTTCTTGAAGACGACCAGACCGTCGTAATCCTCGTCATTTTCGTTGGAGTTGGCGGTGGCGCGGATCGTGAAATCCTGAGCCGTCGCCGCGAGCGGCGCGGAGAGGAGCATCGCCCCCGCCAAAGCCGCCTTCAGTGCTGTTTTGTACATTTTGTACCTCCTCCTAGGACCCTGTTTTACATTTTGTATCAATTCGCGAACCCGGTCAGACGCGGGATCGTCATGGAAATCGCGGGGAAGTAGGTGATCAGGAAGATCACCAGAATCTCCACCGCGAGGAAGGGCAGAATGGCGCGCGCGATATTCTCCACCCGCTCGCCCGAAACCGAACTCGCCACGAACAGGACCAGCCCCATTGGTGGCGTCGCCAGACCCACGGTCAGGTTCACCGACATGATGATCGCGAAGTGGATCGGATCGACGCCGAGATCGACGAAAATCGGCCCGAGGATGGGGCCAAGGATGATGATTGCCGGACCCGCATCGAGGAACATGCCGACCACGAACAGCAGCAGGTTGATCAGCAGCAGCAGGATCAGCGGGTTTTCCGACAGCGACAGCATGAAGTCGGCCATGATCTGCGGCGCGTAGCTGAGCGAGACGACGGTCTTGAACGCCATCGCCGCGCCGACCAGCAGAAGTACGACGGCCGAGGTGATGCCCGCGCGTTCCAGAATGCCCGGCAGGTCGGAGAGCTTGAGCGAGCGCATCACGAAGAAGCCGATGAAAAGCGCATAGGCCACGGCCACGGCGGCGGCCTCTGTCGGGGTGAAGACCCCGGCGAGAATGCCGCCCAGAATGATAACGGGTGTCATCAGCGGGAAGAAAGCCTTCAGGCTCGCCTGCCCCCGTTCGCCCCACGTGGTTTTGCGCGAGGCAACGGGGAAGTCGTACTTGTCGGCCATCAGTTTGACGACCAGCATCAGGCCCACACCGACCAGAATGCCCGGCACGATGCCTGCAAGGAATAGTGCGGCGACCGACTCGCCCATGACATAGGCATAGATGATCATGATGCCTGAGGGCGGGATGATTGGCCCGATCACAGAACTGGCCGCCGTGATCGCCGCGGCGAACCGGCGGGTGTAGCCCTGTTTCTCCATCGCCGGGATCAGCATGGAGCCGAGTGCAGAGGTGTCGGCCACCGCAGACCCCGACAGCCCGGCAAAGAGCATGGAGCTGAGGATGTTCACATGGGCAAGACCGCCGCGCAGATGACCCATCAGCGCCTGGCTGAATTCCACCAGCCGCATGGTGATGCCGCCGCGGTTCATCAACTCGCCCGCCAGCATGAAGAACGGGATCGCCATCAGCGGGAAACTGTCCATCCCGTTGTAGACATTGCGATAAAGTAGCGTGATGTCGCGTTCCTGCCCGCTGAGCCACAACAGCAAGCCCGGGGCTGCGATGAGCCCGAAGAAGACCGGCAGACCGATCATCAGGAAGACGAGGAAAACGGGGAGGAACCATATCAGCATCTACTCGGCCCCCGCCATGTTGGCGCCGGGGATCTCGGGCAATCTGTCGTTGCCACCTAACAGGGTTATGACAGCGCGCAGGATCAGTTCGACATTTGCGGAGATCATCAGGACCACCCCGA
This sequence comes from Tropicimonas sp. S265A, assembly GCF_049800835.1. Lineage (NCBI taxonomy): Bacteria > Pseudomonadati > Pseudomonadota > Alphaproteobacteria > Rhodobacterales > Roseobacteraceae > Tropicimonas > Tropicimonas sp. S265A. The sequence continues at coordinate 222,462 of NZ_JBNAFU010000002.1, read as the reverse complement.
CAAGGAGCGAGGCCATCATCCAGCTGCGGGGCACCCGGAGCCATTCGGTGAAGCCGAAATTGGTCGGCACATAGAGCGAGGCCGTTGCGAAACTGCCACCGAAGCCCGTCACCTCGGACCAGCCGATGCGTACCGCCACGACCAGGACGATCAGGCAAATCAGCAGCAATACGAGCGAAATCAGGGCGGAGACGGCCTTGGGCAGCGCAATCAGCAGCATGTCGATGGCCACGAACCCACCGCGCCGGAAGGCTGTCGGGGCCATCAACCCGGTCATCCAGAGCATGGCAAAGCGCGCGGCCTCATCCGGCCAGGGAAGCGCGTTGTTCAGGACATAGCGGAAAAAGACCTGGATCAGGATCGCGACGACCATCAGGGCGACCGCCACGATTCCGATGGCGCGCCCGAGCCGGAAGAGATGCTCGTTCACGAAAGCAATCGGGGCGAGAATGCCCAGCAAGGCGCCCATGGGCGCGTCCTCCCTTTCTTCCGCACGCGGGCCGGATCGTTTGCCGCCCAGCCTCGCGCCGTTTTGGTTTCGGGCTATACGGCCCCGACAAACCGCCCGAAGAGACCTTCGGAAAACACCAGCGCTTCGCCGTCGCGCAAGGCGGCCTCCACCACCTGCCCGACGACGATCATGTGATCGCCGGCATCGTGTCGTTGCACCGTCACACACTCAAACCGCGCAAGGCAATCGGCAATGAGCGGTACACCATGCGGGCACTCATCAAGTGCGAGCCCATCAAAGGCGTCTGCGCGCTTGGCAAAGCCCAAAGCTGTTTGCACGTGGTCCTGTCCGAGCACGTGAATGGCAAACCGGTCGGCATTCGCGAAGGCGTCGAACCGCGAGGAGGCCTTTCCCGGGCACCACAGCAGAAGCGGCGGGTCGAGCGAGACAGAGGCAAAACTGTTGGCGGTGATGCCCATGGGGCCGTTCGGCCCCTGCACGGTGATCACGGTCACGCCGGTCGGGAACCGGCCCAGCGCGTCCCGCAGGGTGCGCGCGTTTTCAGGGCCGGGCGTGAAACGGTTCAGGGTCAAGGGGTAAGCTCCGTCAGCCATCAGGGGACCTCCGCCCCATTGGCGGCCTCGTACAGGGCGAACCATGTTTCGCGATCCATGTTCACCTGCAAGGCTTCGTGGAAGCGCGCGATGCGGTCAAGGCGGTTCGTGCCCATCACCGGCAGAATGCGCGCGGGATGCGCCAGCAGCCACGCGACTGCGACTGCGGACCGGTCAAAACCCTGCGCCGTCGCCACCTGATCGAGCGCGCGGCCCGCAGGCGTGTCACCTGTCATCAGGCTGCCGCCACCGAGCGGAGACCACGCCATCGGGGCGATCTTGCGCTCCTGCAGGTAGGCGACATCACCGTTGGTGAAGGCGGCGTTTGCCGTCAGGCTGATCTCAATCTGGTTGGTGCACAGCGGCGTTCGCATCGCCGATTGCAGCAGCGACCAATCGTGCAGCTTGAAGTTCGACACGCCCACTGCGCCGACCTTGCCGGAGGCGACGATATCGTCGAGTGCCGCACCGGTTTCGGCGGCATCCATGAAGGGATCGGGCCGGTGGATCAGCAGCAGGTCGATGCGGTCGATCCGCATGAGGCGCAATGAGTGTTCGACCGATGCCTCAATATGCGCGCGGGAGGTGTCGTAGTGCTTGACCTGTGCCGTGGCGTAGCGGCCCACGGGCGCGATGATATCGCATTTCGTAACCACCTCGACCTGCTGGCGCAGATCGGGGGCGGCGGCAAAGGCCGCGCCCAGCAACTCCTCAGCCATGTAACCGCCATAGATATCGGCCTGATCGAGCGTGGTGATGCCTTGGGCGAGGCACGCCTCGATCTTGGCCTGTATATGGGCGGGGGAGGTGTCTTTGTCTTCGTCGAGCCGCCACATGCCGTAGACGATACGGCTTAGCGACAGGTCGTTGGTGAGGGATACGCGCTCCATCAGCGGCGCTCTCCTGTTCCTAGGGGGGTTGCGGGGGGCGTGTCGGGCACGCGTCCGTATACATGGGGCATCGAGCAGGTTTTCAACTCAGGGAGCACCAGTTTGCCGAAATACTCCGCCTCGTCGATATGCGGGTAGCCGGAGAAGATGAAGGCGCGGATGCCCATTTTCCTATACTCTTCGATCTGGCTGAGGATCTGGTCGGCGGAGCCCACGAGCGCGGCACCGCAGCCGGAACGCGCACGCCCGACACCGGTCCACAGATGCGGTTCGACATAGCCGAACTGGTCGGCCAACTCGCGGGCGCGGGCCTGGTGCGAGACACCCAGCGAGGTGCTGTCGAGCGCGCGGTCGCGGATCAGTTGGCCGTATTCGTCATCGAGCTTCGAGGTCAGGTGCTCGGCGTATTCGCGGGCCTCGGCCTCCGTGTCGCGGACGATCATGTGGACGCGCAGGCCGTAATCCAGCGTGCGGCTGTAGCGCTCGGCCACCGCGTTCACGGCCTTCATCCGCTCGGCCAGCTGGTCCTTGGGTTCGGGCCACATCAGGTAGACGTCGCAATGCTGGCCGCAAAGTTCCAGCGCGGCCGGGGAGTAGCCGCCAAAATACAAAAGCGGCCCACCGGTCTGGTAGGGGCGCGCGGGATCGGTGGTGAGGCCCGAGAACTGGTAGACCTCGCCCTGATAGTTGATCTCGTCCTGCGTCCAGGCCTGCTTGAGGATTTCCACCACTTCGCGGGAGCGTTGGTAGCGATAGCCCGACTCGGCCTTCTCGCCCGGAAAATCCGAGCTGATGATGTTCACCGTCAACCGGCCTTCGAGCATGTGATCGAGCGTGGCGATGGTGCGCGCGAGCATGATCGGTTGCATCTCGCCGCAGCGCACGGCGGCGAGCAGGTTGATCCGGTCGGTGATCGGCGCGCAGCCTGCCACGAAGCTCAGCGTGTCCTGCCCCACCTGATACGAGGACGGGCAGAGAATGTTGCGAAAGCCGAGTCTTTCAGCCGTTTTCACGATATCGGAGCAATGCGCCCAGCTTGAACGCAAGTCCCCTTCGGGCACGCCGAGAAAGCGGTAATCATCGGAACACAGCGCCGAGAACCACGAGACTTCGGCAGCGTCCAGATCGGCAGAGGTGACGGGCACGACGGTCATGTCGGGACCTTTCGAATGAGTGCAGTTTTCCCTTTGCGTAGCATCCGCCTTGATGTAGATCAATCCTGTATCAATTTTGTCCAGTGAATGACGCGCGTGCAATGCCCCTTCTGACCGCCCTGCCCAAACACATGCAAATCAGCGAAAGCCTGATCCGCGATATTCAGGCCGGTCGGCTGCTGGATGGCGAGCGCCTGCCGCCCGAACGGGCAATGGCGGCAAGCCTTGGCACCTCGGTCGGGACACTGCGCAAGGCGCTTGGCGCGCTGGAGGACAAGGGGTTTCTGCGGCGTGTTCAGGGATCCGGCAATTACGTGAAGGCAGGGGCGACTGAGGCGGGGGTCTATGCGCTGTTCCGGTTGGAGCGGCCCGAAGGCGGCGGGCTGCCGCGCGCCGAGTTGATCGACGCGCGGGTGATGGCCAAGCCCGGTGACCTGCCGCAATTCGGCGCAAGCGACCGGGCCACGCGCATCCGCCGTTTGCGATTCCTGGACAATACCCCCGTCGCGGCAGAGGAAATATGGCTCGACGCTGCGTCAGGCACGCTGAACGCCGAGCAAATGTCCGAATCGCTTTACAGGACGTATCAAAACCGGCTTGGTCTGTGGATTGCGCGGGCCGAGGACCGGGTGCATCTGAACCCGTTTCCCGATTGGACACCTGCCGCGCTGGCCCGCCCGGGCGAGGTTGCCGGGTACGTGGAACGGTGGGCACGGTCGACCGAGGGGGTGACCGTCGAGTACTCGCGCACCTGGTTTCACGGCGCGCGCGCGCGATACGTCCAACGGCTGCGTTAGACGAGGAAGAGGAAGACGACACGTATGGGCACACCGCTCACCTACGGCCTGATCGGCACCGGCATGATGGGGCAGGAACACATCCGCAATATCCACCTGCTGGAGGGCGCGCAGATCGGCGCGCTGTGCGAGCCGGACCCGCAGATGCGCGCGGCAGCCCAGGCGCTGGCCCCGGAAGCGGTCGCTTGTGCCAGCCTTTCAGAACTGCTCGCGCATCCGGGGCTCGACGCGCTGGTGATTGCCAGCCCGAACTTTACCCATGTGCCCCAGATTGCAGAGATCGCGGCGACGCGTCCCCTGCCCCTGTTGGTGGAAAAGCCGCTCTTCACCGACCCGGAAGATCTGCCGCGACTGAAGGCTTTGCTGGCGCGGTATCCGGCCCCGGTCTGGGTGGCGATGGAATACCGCTACATGCCGCCGATCGCCGCGTTTCTGGACCGCGCGCCCGACGTCACGGGCGGGATCACCATGCTGACCATCCGCGAGCATCGCTTTCCGTTTCTCCACAAGGTCGGCGACTGGAATCGGTTCAACCGGTTCACTGGCGGCACCTTCGTAGAGAAATGCTGCCACTTCTTCGACCTAATGCGTCTGACGCTGGGGTCCGAACCGGTGCGCATCATGGCCTCCGCCCCGCCCGCGCTGAACCATCGCGACGAAAGCTACCGCGACGGCGTGCCGGACATTCTGGATGCAGGTTACGTGATTGCAGAGTTTGAAAACGGTGCGCGCGCCATGCTGGAGCTGTGCATGTATGCCGAAGGCAGCCGCTATCAGGAAGAGCTGAGCGCGGTCGGTCCCGCAGGCAAGATCGAAGCGTTCGTGCCCGGCCCGACCCGGTTCTGGCCCGCCGAGATGGGCCCATCGCCGGTGCCTGAGTTGCAAATCAGCCCGCGTGCGCAGCTGGGACGGATGCGGATGGATATTCCCGTCGATCCCGCCCTTCTGGAGGCCGGCGACCACAACGGCGCGACCTTCTACCAGCACCAGCGATTTGCCGCCCTTGTGCGGGGCGAAGAGAGCACACCAGAGGTGACCGCAAGGGATGGCTGGAAGGCCGTGGAAATGGGACTGGCTGCGCAGAAATCCATCGAAACGGGGCAGGCCGTGACCCTGCGCCCGGATGACAGCCGCGCAAGTGGCGTCGCCTAACCCAACACGAGCTCGGCCACGAGGGCCGGGGATTTCAGCGTGAAGGTCGGGGCGAAATCCCGGATCGGGCGCGACTGATATCCGCCCTCGACAAATGCAAACGGTGTGCGCGCGGCTTGCGCTGTGACATAGTCGGTCTCGCTATCGCCGACATAAAGCGTCGCCTCCGGCATCACGCGCAGCGCGCGGCAGACATGCAGCAGCGGCGCAGGGTCCGGTTTCAGCACCGGCAGCGTATCGCCACCGACGATGACCGGCATGAAGGTATCGAGCCCCAGGGCGGCGCAAACCCCGCGCGCCGGCCCCTCGGGCTTGTTCGTACACAGCCCCATCGGCACGCCCGCCTCCTGCAACCGCGCGAGCATCGCCATCACCCCGGGGTAGGATTGTGTCTGCCCATCCAGCTTGCCCTCGTACTGGGTGATGAAACGGCCCAACATCTCGGTCTCGTCCAGATCGCGCGCCCCCCGCGCCGCCAACGCGCGCCGGACAAGAATGCGCCCGCCTGAGCCTACAAACGAAATCACCTCGCCGAGCGAGAACGGGTCCAGTCCGACCTCGGCCAGCGCGGCATTGAGCGCGGCAGCCATATCCGGCGCGCTGTCCACCAGCGTGCCATCCAGATCAAACACGACCGCATCGAAGCGCCTGCTCATTTCAGTCTCCAAACATTCCAGCCGGAGGTGCCGCACCGCGTGCGGTTCACCCGAGGCCCGCCTCTCGTGCGGCGGTCAGGAACGCACGCGCCTCGGCAGCCGTTTCAAACACATGCGCGCGCACCTCACGGGCAAAGGCATCGCCCAGTTTCAACCGCATGAAGGCCGAGCCGGAATAGCGCGTCACGGTGTCGTAGTAGCGATCCTCCATTGCTTTGACCATGGCGATCCAGTCATCCTCCACCTCTTCGTCGATGCGCGCCCCGTCATAGTTGGCGATCACATCCACCCGGTGCCCCAGCGGGGCGCACAGCGCCTCCACCTTCGCGCGCACCTTGTCGATATCGGCCTGTGCCCGCACGCGCATCTTCTCGAAGTTCAGGAACAGCTGCTTGCGGTCCGGCGACAGGGCGAGGCGGTCATCCAGATCGAGATGCATCAGGTCCACTGCCAGGTCCATCGGCGCGTCGACAAACAGGCGCGGGTCCATCTGCGCGACCTCTCCCATGACCGGGACGAATCCCATCAGGTCCAGCACGTCGCGTTGCAGATCGATGCCCGGCGCCACCTCGATCAGGTGCAACCCGTCGGACTTGAGCTGGAACACCGCGCGTTCGGTGACATACAGCACCTTCTTGCCTGCCTTCGCCGCCAGCGCGCCCGAGAACGTCACCTGCTCCACCCCGTCCACGAACTTGCGCACACGCCCTTCTGACCGGATATCCAGCCCGCCGTGGTCCACCGCGAGATCCAGACCGACCGAGGTGAACGTGCCAGCGAACACGACGGCGCGGGCATTCTGGCTGATGTTGATGAACCCCCCGGCGCCCGCCAGCTTGGGTCCGAAACGCGAGACATTCACATTGCCTGTCGCATCGACCTCCGCCATCCCGAGGACGGCAATGTCCAGCCCGCCGCCATCGTAGAAATCAAACTGCGCCCCCTGTGGCACGATCGCATCCGTGTTCACCGCCGCGCCGAAATCAAGCCCCGAGGCCGGTTGCCCACCGATCACCCCCGGCTCGGCGGTCAGGGTCAGGTGGCTCAGCAGCCGCTCCTCGGCGGCCACGGCAGCCACGCCTTCGGGCATCCCGATCCCGAGATTGACGACCCCGTTGATCGGCAGTTCGAACGCGGCACGGCGCGCGATGATCTTGCGCGCCGTCAACGGCATCGCCGCGGCCTCGTCCGCCTCCACCCGGAACTGGCCGGAGAACGCATGGCTGTAAGGGGTCGCAAAGGTCTGATGGTGGTTTTCGGGTGCGCTGAGCACGACGGCATCCACAAGCGCGCCCGGAATGACCACGTCGCGCGGGTTCAAGCCGTGGCGCGCCACCATACGCTCGACCTGCACGATCACCACGCCGCCGGAGTTCTTGACCGCCATCGCTTGCGCGAGATTGTCGATCACCAGGGCCTCCCGCTCCATCGAGATATTGCCCGCAGGATCGGCGGTGGTGCCACGCAGAAGCGCCACGTTGAGCGGTCGCGCGGCATAAAACAGATGCTCCTGGCCGCCGATCTCCATCACCTGGACCTGACCTTCGGGGGTCATGTCGTTGATCCGTCCGCCTTGCAGGCGCGGGTCGACGAACGTGCCCAGCCCCACCCTTGTAAGCGTGCCCGGCTTGCCCGCCGCAATGTCCCGGTAAAGATGGCTGATCACACCTTGCGGCAGGTTCCAGCCCTCGATCAGGCCATCGGTGGCGAGCTTGGCCACCTTGGGGATCAACCCCCAGTGCCCGCCGATCACGCGGGCCAGAAGCCCCTCGTGCCCCAACCGGTTGAGCCCGCGTTCCTTCCCATCACCCTGCCCCGCGGCAAAGAAGAGGTTCAGCCCCTTGGGGCAACCGGTGTCCAGAAACCGCGCCTCGAGCGCGCTCAGCAATTCCTCGGGCACGCCGATCCCGACAAAGCCCGACGTGGTCACCCAGTCTCCGTCACGGACCAGTTCAGCCGCCGCCGCAGCGGATATCAGCTTGTTCGGCATGCGTTTTCCCCCGTCTACCCCGCGCCAGAGTTCCGAACGCGGCTGCCAAGGTCAACGAAAAATGACGCCCCGCCCGGCAAGACCTCGCCGTATTACAGTTGCTTCAGAAAACTGTCACGCACCTGTCGCATGGCGCTGATCCAACGGCGCCATGAGGGACAGACTTGATCCGTTGATCGCCGAACGCGCGCCCTGGCTGTTTCGCCCGGGCCGGTCCATCGGTGTGACCCGGCGCGCACTGGATCACATGCTGGGGTATGACCGCACGGTCGCCCTGGGCGAGGCGCTGGAACCGATGCCGACCCACCGGCTGATGGCCCATATGGGCGAGATGCTGGCCCGTGACGTCGAAATGACCGGGCTGGAGCACTTGCCCCGTCAGGGGGCCGCGCTGGTGGTGGCCAACCACCCCACAGGCATCGCGGACGGCATCATCCTGCACCATTTGCTGGCGCCGCTGCGCCCCGATCTGTTCTTCTACGCCAATTCCGACATCCTGCGCGTGCTGCCGCAGATGGACAGTCTGATCGCGCCCGTCGAATGGCGCGAGGACAAGCGCAGCGTGTCCAAGACGCGCGAAACAATGGCCTATACCCGCCGTGCGATCGAGGCGGGGCGTCTTGGAGTGATCTTTCCCTCAGGCCGTCTGGCCAAGCGTCGGGGACTGCGCCTGCATGAACGCACGTGGATGGCCTCGGCGGCGATGATCGCGCGCAAATTCGACCTGCCGGTGATTCCCGTGAACATCCGCGCGCGCAACTCTGCGTTGTTTTACCTGTTCGACCTGATCCACCCCACCCTGCGTGACATCACATTGTTTCATGAAACGCTGAACAAGCACCGTCAGCCGTTCCGGATCACAATGGGCGAGCCGATCTCGGCTGCCAGCCTGCCCGCGAAGTCCGATCAAGCGATTGAAATCCTGCGCAAAGAGACACTTGCACTGGGCGGGCGGCACGCGCCTGCCGTGTCCCTGATCGACAGTTCCCGACGCCCCGGCTGGGCCTGAGTTCACGCCTGCCGTGTCGTCACGTCACGCCCGTTAAGAAATGACTCGCGCGGGCGACAAGGTTTTTGCTACGACCGGACTGGGGAGAAACTGGGGCTTGAAGGATGCACATCATGGCTGACATGTTCGCTGCCAATACCATGTCAAATATCTTGTCGCTGCGCGAAGAGGAAGTCGCTGAGTTCCTGCGGGACGCAATGACCTCGAAGCGGCTGAGCACAATTGTCAAACACCTCAATTCCGAGTTGCTGGATGGGGCACCGGAAAGCAAGGAAAAGGCTTCGGCGGCCTTGACCCGTCTGGGCTTCGTCGCCTGATCCCACGGACCGACGGGACAGCCGGCCTGAGCCAGGTGCAGCGCGTATACCTGCCCGCCGAGGCGCACCACGCCCGGACATTCCGTGACTGTAAAGATCGATAAATCAACGGCTTACAACAACCGGTCGTGTTTTCGCCTGTATCCGCCTAGGGCTTGAGAAGCCGTGCGCGCAGGTCCGTTTTCAGAACCTTGCCATAGTTGTTCTTTGGAAGCGCCCCCAATGAAAAGTAGGCTTTGGGGCGCTTGAAGCGAGCGATGTGGTCAAGGCAATGGGCATCAAGGGCGGCGGGGTTCAACCCCGCGTGCGGCGCCGGGACGATGAAAGCCACGACCTCCTCCCCCCATTCGGGATGGGGGCGGCCGACGATTGAAACCTCAGCTACATCCGGGTGCGTGAGAAGCGCCTCTTCCACCTCGCGGGGATAGATGTTGGACCCGCCGGAAATGATCATGTCCTTGGACCGGTCGACCATGGTGACATAGCCGTCTTCATCCATCCGGCCCATGTCACCGGTCCAGAGCCACCCGTCGCGGATCGTCTCAGCCGTTGCGTCGGGTCTGTTCCAGTACCCCGGCATCACGCCCGCGCCGCGCACCGCAATCTCGCCGGTCTGCCCCGGGGGAACCGGGCGGCCCGCGCCACCCAGAATGGCCACTTCGGTGACGGTTTGCGCCACCCCGACGGAGGCCAACCGCTCGCGCCAGCGCGGATGGCTGCGGTCGGCGACGTCATGGCGGCTCAGCGCGGTGATCGACATCGGGCATTCGCCCTGCCCGTAGACCTGCACGAAACGCGGGCCGAGCGTGTCGACCGCATCGAGGATATCGGCCAGGTACATCGGCCCGCCCGCATAGACGCAGGTCTTGATGCCGTCGCCGGTTTCCCCGGCTGCCTTCGCGTGATCGATGAGGCGGCGAACCATGGTCGGTGCGGCGAAAAAAGAAACGTTTTTCAAAGCCTTGGACAGGCCGAAAATCTCAGCCGGATCAAATCCGCCGCTGTTGGGGACGACGTGACGCGCACTGCGGATGACGTGCATGAAGTTGTAGATACCCGCACCATGGCTCATGGGCGCGGCATAGAGGATCGCGTCCTCGGCCTGCACGTCGTCGACATCTATGAAGTAGCTGAGCGTCATGGCCGCGATGTTGCCCGCCGAGATCATGACGCCCTTGGGTTTGCCGGTCGTCCCGGACGTATAGAACAACCACAAGAGGTCATCGCGCGCGATCGGTGCGGGAGCCGTCATTGGCGGGAAACTCGCCATGGTCGCGTGTTCGGGGCTGCCGGTTCTGACACAACCACACGGCGAGCCGGCCTCCGCGAGGCCTGCGGCGAGGTCCGGCGAGACGAAGCACAGCGCCGCCTGCGCATCCGACAGGATCCACGCGGCTTCCTTGGGGTGGAGTTTGGAATTGATCGGGATGGCGGCGGCGCCGGTGAACCAGATTGCATACATCACGCGCAGGGTGTCGGTGCTGTTCGTCATGAAGAGCCCGACGCGTGCCCCCGCCCCAATCCCACGCGCCGAGAGCCCGGCGGCAAGGCAGGCCGCCTCCTGCGCGAAGGTGGCGTAATCCGACTCGACCCGGGTGCCGGTCATCAGCGCGGGCGCATCGGGTGCGCGCGTGGCGGTGCGTGTGAGCCAAAGTGCCGGGTTCATGTGCCGTGCCTCCCCGACCCGGAGGTTAGCGCCCCGGCAACCAGGTGGCCAGCGGCGGGAAGGCGATAAGGAGCGCGACCAGCACGAGCGAGCAGAAGATGAACGGGATCGCGGCAAGATAGATGTCACGCATCGTCGTGCCAGGGGGGGAGACGCCCTTCATCACGAACAGCAGCAAGCCGAATGGCGGGGTGGTGAAGCTGATTTCCAGCGCGAGCAGCATGATCAGCGCGAACCAGATCAGATCGAACCCAAGCGAGTCGGCGAGCGGAAAGAAGATCGGGACCGTCAGCAGCATGATCGAAATCTGTTCCATGAACATTCCCAGGATCAGCAGCACGCCGAACATCGCCAGAAGCATCCAGATCGGGTCCAGGTCAAACCCGGTGGCCCACGCGATGAGGCCGCGCGACGCGCCGGAAAACGCCAGAAGCTGGCTGAACGTGGCCGACCCGAAGACGATCATGTAGGCCATGAGTGTGACCTTCAGCGCACCTTTGACCGATTTATAAAGCGCCTCCACCGTCAGGCAGCGGAAGACGGCGGCAAGGGCGATCACGCCCAGCGCGCCGAAGGCGGCGGCCTCGGACGGGGTGACGATACCGAAGATCATCAGCCCGATGCAGACGACCATCACACCCACCATGGGCACCACGTCGCGCAGGATCAGCAGCAGTTTTGCACCGAGCGTGATGGGGGTCACGTCGTAGGGCGGCGCGGCAGCCGGGTCGAGCTTCGTCTGCACCCAGATCATCGCGACGTAGAGCCCGGCGAGGATCAGACCGGGGATGACCCCTGCAATCAGCAGCGCGCCTACATCGATCTGGGCCAGCGTGGCCAGAAGCACGGCGAGGGCGGAGGGCGGGATGATGATTGCGAGGCCCCCGGTTCCGAGGATCGGGCCGATGCTCATCTTCTTCTTGTACCCGCGCGCGGTCATCTCGGGCACCATCAGGCTGCCCAGTAGCGCGGTGGAGCCCATGGACGATCCCGAGAGTGTCGAAAACCCGGTGCCGCCCAGAACGGTGACGTAGCTGAGCCGCCCCGGCAGACGCCCAAGCAACCGGTCAATGGCATTGAACATCCGCCCGCCGAGGCCGGTGTGAAAGAACACCTCCCCCATCAGCAAAAAGAGCGGGATGGGCACCAGCGCATAGGTCGTCAGCGCCCCGAGCCCGTTGTTGAGAAGCTGCACGACCCCGCGCTCGCCCCCCATGAACACCCAAGCGCCGAGGATGTTAGCCGCCAGAAACGCAATCGCCACGGGCATGCCGACCGCCATCAGCGCGACAATGGCCCCAAGCAGTAGGGCGAGCGCCTCAAACCATTCCATTACTCGTGAATTCCCGCTTCACCGGAGTGCAGCAGGTCACGCCCGAAGACGAACCGGCCGAACTCAATCGCCATGCAGCCAAAGGCCAGAGGGAAGGAGATCGTGAGAATCCAGCGTGGGAAGAAATACGCGCGCACGTCGAAATCGCCGCGTTCCAGATTGGTCATGGCCAGTTCTGCGCCCTTCCACGCAAGCATGGCGCAGACCAGCACGCAGGCCGCCGCAACGGTGCGGCTGACCACAGCGCGCGTGGCAGGTGGCAGTGCGGCGGTGACCAGCTCGATATGCACATGACCCTTTTCGCGGACAAGCCAGGGTGCGCCCAGCATGGTCAGGTAGAGGATGCTGTACTCGGCGGAGGTAAAGAGCCATGCAAACGGCTGCACCCCGAAATTGCGCATCACCACCGACGTGATGGTCGACACCATCAGCCACACCAGCCCCGCCCCGGCAAGGATCGCCATGCCGTAGATCAGACTGTCATAGAGGGTTTTGAGGATGCGCATTCCGGGGTGTCAGGTGGGGCGGCGCGGGCCGCCCCGACCAGGATCAGTCAAGCGACGGATCGTAAAACAGCTCGATCAGGCGATCGTAATTCGCCGTCCCGCCGGGCTGGTCTGCCATCAGGCCTTCCATCCGCTCCCACGTCTTTTCGCGGGCGGCGGCGAGGTAGCGCGCCTTTGCTTCGCCTTCCAAAGACACAACCTGCATCCCTTGTTCCTCAAGTGCTGCGAAGTCTTCATCCCGCTTGGCGCGCAGGGCTTCGACGGACGCCGCCTCATGCTCGATCGCAACCTCTTGCAAGATCGTCTGCGCTTCTGCGCTCAGGCTGTTCCATTTCTCAAGGTTCACGATGACGCCGAGGTCGGTGGAGAAGAAGTTGGGCTCGATCCGGTAGTTCAGGAACTCGTTCCATTTCAGATCAATCAGGCCGATCTGGGTCCAGCCGGTCGCGTCCACCACGCCCCGCTCAAGGGCAGCGTATACATCCGTGGTCGGCAGGTCGATCACCTGTGCGCCAAGGTATTCGGTGAAAAACGCGTTGTAGACCGCGTTGCCGCGCAGCTTCAGGCCGGCGACATCAAGATCGCCATCATCGGTGAACTGCGGCTCGTCCCGGGTCCAGAGGTTGTAGGTCACGCCGCTGTCGAACCAGCCGAGGTATTTCAGGCCCATCTTTTCCTGATGAATCTGGTCGATCAGGTCGGTCCCGCCATTGGCGCGCGTCTCAATCGCGGTGAGGTTGGAGGCCACCATCGCATCCTTCTCAGGTAGCGCGCCGCCATAGAAGGAGCCCGGCGTGTAGACCATGTCCACGATGCCGTCGCGCACCGCGTCGGGCTGCTGGAACATGCCGATGGCCTCGGGCCCGCCGCGCACTTCGATCTGCACGACCCCCTCGCCGCGTTCGTTCACCTTGTCGACGAACTCCAGAAAGCTCTGGGTGTAGATCAGCGTGGTCGGAAAGGCATGGACTGCTGTTACCGTCTCGGTCGCCTGCGCGCTGCCTGTCACGGCGATGCCACCCGCCATCAGGGCGCCCATAATGCTGTGCTTCATCTCTTTCGCTCCTTTTTCGAGGCCTCGGGCCCCACTCCCTGTTTTCGGCGCGCTTGAGGGGGCGCCTGCCCTCGCCACATATCCGTGGTCTATTCGGTGATAACCGGGCGCGGCCAGGCCCAGTCGCGGCCTGCGCGGTCGGCGCTGCGAAAGGCCGCTATTTTGCCGGCCCAGGCCTTTGTCATGTCGATATCGTCCCAGCCTTCGATGAGCTTCTGCTGCCAGACCGGGTCAAGATCGAAGGCGGTCTGCCGGTTGCCGACCGTGATGCGCAGTTCTTGCAGATTGACGGTCACGTCGTGGGTCGCGCCACGCAGCGTCTCTATCGCGTCGGAGTCCAGCCGGATCGGGGCCAGCCCGTTGTTGACCGCGTTGGCGGAAAAGATATCGCCGAAGCTCGGCGCGATCACCGCGCGGAAGCCCGCATCAACCAGCGCATAGACCGCCGCTTCGCGAGACGAGCCGCAACCGAAATTCCGTCCCGCGACGAGGATGGAGGCACCGGGGGCTGCGTTGAGCGGGAAGTCTGCGCGCGGCTTGCCTGCCGGGTCATGGCGCAGATCGTAAAGCAGAAAATCGCCATAGCCCGCCGCGCGGGGTTGCGACATGAACCGGGCCGGGATGATCTGATCGGTGTCGATCCCATCCTGCGGCAGCGCCACGGCGCGCCCGGTATGGGTGGTCCAGCCGGTCATGCGACTGCCCGCCCGGACAGCAGTTGGCGCACATCGGTAATGGCCCCCGTGACAGCGGCGGCGGCGACCATGGCCGGGCTCATCAGGTGCGTGCGCGCGCCCTGCCCTTGCCGGCCCCGGAAATTCCGGTTGGTGGTCGAGGCGCAGCGCTTGCCCGGTGCCACCAGATCGCCGTTCATGCCGACACACATGGAACAGCCTGCTGCGGCCCAGTCGAGCCCTGCGGCGGTGAATATCCGGTCGAGCCCTTCGGCCTCTGCCTGCGCCTTGACGGCCATGGAGCCGGGCGCGACAAGGCCCGGCACACGTGCGCGGCGGCCTGCCAGAACGGCGGCGGCAGCACGCAAATCCTCGATCCGGCCATTGGTGCAAGACCCGATGAACACCTGATCCACCGGCGTGCCCGAAAGCGGCATTCCGGACGTCAGGCCCATGTAGTCAAGGGCGTCGGGGTCCTTGTCCGGCACGGTCGCATCGACCGGCACCGCCTGATCGGGCCGCGTGCCCCATGTGACCACGGGCGCGATTTCCGCGGCATCCAGCGTGACCTCCTGCGCGAAGGGCGCGTCCGCATCGGAGTGCAGTCGAGCCCATGCTGCCTCGGCGCGCTGCCAGGCAAGACCCTCGGGCGCGTGCGGGCGGCCCCGGACGTATGTGCGCGTGACCTCATCCGGGGCGATCATGCCGAACCGCGCGCCGCCTTCGATGGAGAGGTTGCACAGCGTCATGCGCGCCTCCATCGAAAGCGCCTCGACCACGGGGCCCGCGTATTCCACCGCATGGCCGCGTGCGCCGTCCGCCCCCAGTCGGGCGATCCAGTTTAGCGCGAGATCCTTGGCCCCGACACCCGGGCCAAGCCGCCCGGTGAACCGGATACGCATGGCGGGCGGCTTTGTCTGCCAGATGGTTTGCGTGGCAAGGACATGGGCAACCTCCGTCGCGCCGATCCCGAAGGCCAGCGCCCCGAACGCGCCGTGGGTGGAGGTGTGGCTGTCGCCGCAATTGATCAAAAGGCCCGGCAGGGTCAGGCCGAGCTCTGGCCCGATGACATGGACGATGCCCTGGCGGGGGTCCGACAGACCGAGAAGCGGGATACCATGGGTTGCCGCGTTTGCCTCCAGCCGGGCAATCATCTCGCGGATCTGGGGTGTTGCCCCGCCGCCAGCGCGGTTGCGCACTGGCGCGTAGTGGTCGGCAACGGCGAGCGTGAGGTCCGGCTCGGCGACCTTCACGCCGCGTTCGGACAGTTTGGCGAAGGCGTGGTGGGAGCCTTCGTGGACAAGATGGCGATCGACCCAGAGCAGGCTGAAGCCATCGGCGCGGCGCGCGATCTGGTGGCTGGCCCAGAGCTTGTCGAGCAGGGTCCGCGGCGCAGTCATTCGGCGGCCTCCGCACTGGGGGGCGCGCCGATCACGGGTTGCCAGTGGCGGTCGCCGTCACTGCCCACCCGGCAGAGGTCCATATCGAGGCGGTAAAGGTCGGGCCGGTAGAGCGCGGATAGGTACTCCACCCCGCCGCCCGCGGCATCTCGCACCACGCGCGTCAGCGACAACAGCGCGGACCCCACGGCGACATTCAGAGCGCGCGCGACTTCGGGTGTGGCAAGGGCCGCCGTCACCGATTGGTGGGCGCCATCGATCTGCACGCCGGAACGCTCCAACAGCCGAAAGAGCGGCGTGGTGGCCAGATCGGCCTCGGAGTAGTTGGCGGCGATGGCCTCCGGAACATGAGTCGTCAGGTGCGAAAACGGTGTGCCGCCGATCAACCGGACCCGTTCCGCCGTCTGGACCCGCGCGCCCGCATCCAGCCCCAGCGCAGTGGCCACCGGTTGCGGCGGGTGGCCGTAGCCAAAGGACAGGAGCCGGGCTTCGGTGCGCTGCCCGATCTCTACCAGTTGCGGCATCAATGATGCCAGGTCGCCGGATAAGGGAACGGCTTGCGCCCCCGGGTCGCGCACCAGACTGCCAGCCCCAAGGCGCTTTTCGATCAGCCCGTCGGCGGCCAGCGCATCGAGCGCGCGGCGGATGGTGACGCGGCTGACCCCACATTTCTGAGCAAGCCGCGTCTCCCCGGGCAGGATAGCGCCAGGCGCGTGGGTGCCGCGCGTGATCTCGTCGCGCAGCTGCAAATACGCGCGCCGCGCCTTGCCCCCGTCGGGCAAATGAGAGCCACCGGGTGTCGCCATCGACAGTCCTGCCTTTCCCCAAACCCTTTCCCGCTTGGCGCATCAGGTAGCGCGCGCCACCGCTCCGCCAAGAAATTGCATCGCTTACTATACACTTTTCTGATCTGTGGGATAAGTAAACCTGTATTATTGATAGTACAGGTTGAGGGAGGAGGGACCCCGATGCCGCAGGCCGAAGACATCGTGCGCGCGTTTCTGACCGCACTGGAAACCCGCAACCTGGAGCAGGCCGCACACCATTTGGCGCCGGGGTGCGTGATGACGTTCCCCGGCGGTGTTCGGATGACCCGGCTGGACGATCTGGTGGCGTGGTCCAAACCCCGCTACACGCGGATCCGCAAGGCCTTCGAGGGGTTCGAGACGCTTCAAGCTGCTGACAATCAAGTGGTTTATTGCCGCGGCACGCTGTCAGGCACGGGAACTGACGGACGCAGTTTTGACGGCATCCGGTTCATTGACCGGTTTGAGGTCAGCGGTGGCCTGATCACCCGGCAAGATGTCTGGAACGACATGGGCGAGGTCCGCGCACATGTCTGAGATCGACCCGATCACACTGGCCGTTCTGGCCGGGCGCATGGAACAAATCGCAGACGAGATGGATGCAACCCTGTTTCGCGCCGCTTTCAACCCGATCATCGCGGAGGCGCATGACGCCTCTCACGGGATATACGATGCGCGCACGGGCGACACGCTGGTTCAGGGGAAATCCGGCCTGCCGATTTTCGTGGGCGTCATGGCGGCGGCAGTGAAGGCCGTGATCAACCGCGCCGCGGCATCCGGCGGACCGCAGGATGGCGATGTCTGGATCTTCAACGATGCGCATATCGGCGGCACGCACCTGTCGGACATGCGCCTGGTGCGCCCCTATTTCCACGAGGGCAAACTGTTCTGCTACCTCGCCTCGGTCGGGCACTGGCACGACCTGGGCGGTGCTGTTCCGGGCAACTACAATCCAGCAGCTACTGAGGTGTTTCAGGAAGCGGTCGTGATCCCGCCTGTGCGCCTGGTGCGCGGTGGCGTGTTTCAGAACGATATCCTGGACATCATCCTGCGCAACACGCGGCTTCCGGCCTCCGCCCGCGGGGATCTGAACGGGCAGTTGGGTGCGCTTGATCTGGGCGTGAAACGGATGGATGCGCTGCTTGATGAGTATGGCTCGCCGACCGTCGCAGGCGCGCTGACGGCCCTGACCGACCGGGCCGAAACCCTGATGCGGGCGGAAATTGCGAGCCTGCCACAAGGGCGGTGGGAGGCGGAGGATTTCCTCGACAATGACGGGATCAGCGATGTGCCCCTGCCGATCCGCGTGGCGTTTGAAGTTACCGGAGACAGGCTGGTTCTGGACTTCACCGGCACGGCACCCGTTACACGTGGACCGGTCAATATCGCGCTGCCGACGACGATTGCCACGGCCTATGTCGCGATCAAGCATATCTTTCCGAGCCTGCCCGCCAATGCCGGGGTGATGCGGCCCATCGACATTCACATCCCCGAAGGCTCGCTCCTGTCGGCGGAATTTCCCGCGCCAACGGGCGGCTATACCGAGACGATTCTGCGCATGATCGACGTGATATTCTCGGCCGCCGCTCAAGCCGCACCGGACCGGGTGGTGGCCAATGCCTATGGCACGATCAACGCGCTGTCGATTGCCGGGCGACGGCCCGATGGCAGCCGCTGGGTGATGTTTTCCTTCTACGGCGGCGGCCATGGGGGCAGCGCGGACAGCGACGGGTTGAACCACGGAAATGCACCGATTTCCACGGCGACGATCCCGCCTGCGGAAATCCTTGAGGCGGCCTATCCGGTGATGTTCCGACAATGGGCGTTGCGCCCGGACAGTGCGGGTGCCGGTGCGCATCGGGGTGGTTTGGGGGCCGTGTATGAGATCGAACTGCTGGAGGAAAACGCCGAGGCGTTTCTGTTCGGGGAGCGGGGACGATTTGCGCCCAAGGGCGTGGCAGATGGCGGCGAAGCGGCGATGAACCGCTTTGCCTATGAACAGGACGACGGTTGGCACGAGCCACCACTCACATCGAAATTGGTTGGGATGACCCTTTCGAAGGGCCAGCGTGTGCGTCTTGAGACCCCGGGCGGGGGTGGATACGGCCCGCCCGGGGATCGCCCGCCCGAGGCTATCGCGCGGGATGTCGCGCTGGGATACCTGACACCGGAGGCCGCCACGCAAGCCTATGGTCCGGACTGGCAGGAGGTGCCCGCATGAGCACGCTGATCGGCGTCGACGTGGGTGGGACGTTCACGGATGTGTTCGTGCTCGACGCGGCCTCCGGCACGGCCCGCGTGGCGAAGGTGCCGACCTCGCGGCCCGATCAGTCAGGCGGTTTTCTGGACGGGATCGGGCAGCAGGTCGCAGATCTGGCCGGGGTGGCCACGGTCGTGCATGGCACCACCGCCGGAACCAACGCCTTGCTGGAACGCAAAGGGGCGCGGGTCGGCGTGATCACCACCGAAGGCTTCCGCGACGTGCTGGAGATGCGCCGCCGGGACCGCCGGGCAACTTGGGGGTTGCGTGGGGATTTCGACCCGGTTGTTCCGCGTGATCTGCGGCTGGAGGTGCCGGAACGGACACTGGCGACCGGCAGGGTGCACACACCGGTCGATCTTGAGGCCGTGCGTGCGGCCGCGGAAACGCTGCGGGATGCGGGTTGTAGCGCGGTCGCCGTCCTGTTCGTGAACGCCTATGCCAACCCCGACAACGAGGCCGCCGCGGTGGCTGCCGTGCGGGCGGTCTGGCCCAATGCGCATGTCACCGCGAGCCATGAAGTGTTGCCCGAATTGCGGGAGTTCGAACGGTTTTCGACCACCGCGCTCAACGCCTATCTTCAACCCGAGGTGGCGGGGTATCTGACCCGGCTTGATGACGCTCTGCGCGGGCAGGCTTTCGGCGGCGAGTTCCTGATCGTGCAGTCAAATGGTGGGGTGATGAGTGTTGAGACCGCCTCCGCCCGCCCGATCCGCACCGCGTTATCGGGGCCGGCGGCGGGCGTGATCGCCGCGGGCCATATCGCGCAGGCGGCAGGGTTTGCCAACGTGATCACCGGCGACATGGGCGGCACGAGTTTCGATGTATCGCTGATCGCGGAGGGGCAGACGGCGCTCAGCCCGCAAACCGCCATCGATTTCGGCATGGTGATCCGCGCGCCGATGATCGAGATCGCCACGATCGGCGCGGGAGGCGGGTCCATCGCCTGGGTCGACAAGGGCGGGCTGTTGAATATCGGGCCCGAAAGCGCGGGCTCCACCCCAGGTCCTGTGGCCTATGGGCAGGGCAACACGCGGCCCACGGTGACGGATGCGAATGTCGTGCTCGGGCGGATTGACCCCGACAACCCGATCGGAGGCAAGCTGGACCGGCTGGACGTTGAGGCCGCACGCGAGGCAATCGCGACCCACGTGGGCAAGCCGCTTGGGCTGGACCCCCTCGCCGCCGCCGAAGCCATTCTACGGGTGGCCAACTCGCGCATGGCGGGCGCGATCCGGCTGGTCAGCATCGAACGCGGGCACGACCCCAAGGCGTTCGCCTTCATGCCGTTCGGCGGGGGTGGCGCGCTGCATGCAGGCGCAATGCTGGCGGAGGTCGGGATCGGACGCGCGATCGTGCCACGTTACCCCGGCGTGACCTCTGCGCTTGGCTGTGTGATCGCCGACATGCGGCAGGATTTCGTGCAGACGTTGAACGTGGCACTGGCCGATCTGGATGCGGACGCGCTGGCCCAGACCGTGGCGGCGCATCTGGCGGACGGCCTGCGCCTGCTGGACAGTGCCGGATCCGCGTTCCAGGCGCGTGACGCGGTGATCAGCTTCGACATGGCCTATGCCGGCCAGACCCACACCGTCGATGTGCCGGTCTGGTCCGGTCCGGCAGCACACGCGCTTGCACCGACCAGTTCCGAGATCGCTGCCGCGTTCGAGACAGCCTACCTGGCCGCGTTCGGGCGCTTGCTGGACGGCGGTGTGGCCCGCATCCTGAACCTGCGGACAGCGGTGATCGGCAAACGCCCCAAGTTCGACCTGACCACGCTGGCACCGGAAGCGGAAGCAGATCTGCACACCGCACGCAAGGGGACGCGTCCGGTCTACTTCGACGGCGGTTGGCACGACACAGCCGTTCTTGCGCGGCTTGCGCTGCCTGTGGGCGCGCGGGTCGATGGCCCGGCCATACTCGAACAGCCCGACACGACGATCCTTGTGGAACCACAATTGCGGGCAGAGGTGGACCGGTTCGGCAATATCATCCTCAGTCCCAGGGAGGCCTCCGATGCAACTTGACCCGAAACGCACTGCGCTGCTGACCATCGACCTGCAAAACGATTTCCTGCACCCCGATGGCGCCTATGGCCGTGCCGGCCAGACCGCCGACAGTATCGCCGCCCTGCCGGCCCGGATCGCACCGCTACGCGATGCGCTGCGCGCAAGGGGCGGACACTACGTTTCGGCCCAGTTCACGCTGGTGCCCGGCCCCGGCGGCGAGCCACTGATCGCCCCGCATCTGAAGGCGCTGCGCCCGTTTCTGGGCAAGGGCGATTTCTGCCCCGGCGCATGGGGGCACGGGCTGGTCGAGGCTCTGGCCCCGGCGGATTACACCATCGAGAAGGTCGCCTATTCGGCCCTTTATCAGACGCGGCTGGAATACATTCTGCGCGCAGTGGGGATCGACACGCTGATCGTCGGCGGGATCGTGACCAATGGCGGTGTCGCCTCCACCATACGGGACGCGCATCTGCGCAACATCGAGACGATTCTTCTGTCGGATGGATCGGCCGCCTTCAAGCCCGAGGTGCACGACGCCACCTTGCTGTCGCTTGGAACCGTCACCCATGTGATGACCTGCGCCGAGGCCGAGGCACTGTTATGACCCTGCGACCGCGCCTTGCCCGGGAAACCATCCTCACAGCGCCGGGTGTCTATGACGCGCTGACCGCCAAGCTGGCACGCGACGCGGGGTTCGAAGCACTCTACCTGTCCGGCGCGGCGGTGGCCTACACCCGGCTCGGACGGCCAGATATCGGCCTGACCTCGGTCACGGAAATGGCCGAGACCATGGGCCTGATCCGCGACCGCGTGGACCTGCCGGTGATCATTGACGCCGATACGGGCTTCGGAAACGCGCTGAATGCGCAACGCACGATGCGGCTGTATGAGCGCGCGGGGGCCAGTGCCTTGCAGGTGGAGGACCAGACATACCCGAAACGCTGCGGGCACCTGTCGGACAAGTCCCTGATCCCGGCGGCAGAGATGGCGGGCAAGCTGCGGGCAATGGCGGATGCGCGCGCGTCGGACGACACGCTGATCATCGCACGCACGGATGCCATCGCCGTGGAGGGGTACGCTGCCGCGCTCGACCGGGCGGAGCTGTATCTTGAGGCCGGCGCGGACGTTCTGTTCATCGAAGCCCCTGAAAGTGACGCGCAGCTTTCGGCGCTGGCCGTACATTTCGCCGGCCGCGTCCCGCTGCTGGCCAACATGGTCGAAGGGGGGGCGACACCGATCAGATCGGCCCGGCACCTCGAAGCGCTGGGGTTTTCCATCGTGATCTTTCCGGGCGGGATCGTGCGCGCGCTGGCCCATGCGGCGGAGGCGTACTATGCCTCGCTGGCGGCGCACGGGAGCAATGCGCCCTTTGCAAACCAGATGTTCGACTTTGCCGAGTTGAACGCCCGCCTTGGCACGCAGGCCATGCTGGAGACGGGCAAACGCTACGGGGCGGAGTGACCCGGTGGCTATCGCCCCCACGCCCGCAGCTGGGTTTCCCGCGCATGTCGAAACGCTCATCATCGGCGCAGGCGCAGGCGGGATCGTCGCCGCGCTCGCAGCCCGAGAGGCCGGGCAGGAGGTTCTGGTGCTGGAACGCGATCCGGTGCCGGCGGGATCCACGGCCCTGTCCGCCGGGCTGATCCCCGCGGCAGGGACCAGGGCGCAGGCTGCTGCCGGGATCGCGGACACGCCGGACGCCTTTGCGGCCGACATCATGGCCAAGGCGCATCATCAGCCCGATCCGCAAATCGTCGCGGCCCTGACGCAGGCGGCGGCCACGACGCTGGATTGGCTGGCCGATCGCTACGCGCTGCCGTTCAGCGTGGTTGATGATTTCGACTATCCCGGCCATTCGGCGCGGCGGATGCATGGTCTGCCCACCCGCGCGGGTCGAGACCTGATCGACCGGCTGCGCGCGACGGCGGAGGCCGAGGGCATCGATGTTCTGTGTGACGCCCCAGTCACCACCCTGTTCGCGGACGGGCAACGGGTTACCGGTGTGGAGATCACGCGCCCCGATGGCGGGACGGACCGGATCGGCTGTGCGCGGGTGATCTTGGCCTGCAACGGGTTCGGCGGAAACCCCGAGAAAGTCGCGGCGCTGACGCCCGCGATCTCGGAGGCGCTTTACTTCGGGCATGACGGAAACCGGGGCGACGCACTGGACTGGGGGGCGGCTTTGGGGGCCGCGACCCGGCACCTCGGGGCGTATCAGGGCCACGGCAACGTGGCGCACCCGCATGGCATCCTGATCACCTGGGCCACGATGACAGAAGGCGGATTTCAGGTGAACGCATCGGGCGACCGCTTCTGGGACGAAAGCCAGGGCTACTCCGAAGCCGCAGCGCATGTTCTGGCCCAGCCGGGCGGCGTGGCCTGGGCCGTGTTCGATGCGCGCATCGCGGGAATTGCGCGCCAGTTCGAAGATTTTCGCAGCGCAGAGGCACAGGGCGCGGTGCGCCGGGCCAGCACCATCTCGGCCCTCGCGGACGCAATCGGCGTGCCACACGCGGCGCTCGCAGCAAGCTTTGCCCAGACAACGGGGACATGCCCCTTTGGCCGCAGCTTCGATCCCGCCAAGGCCCTGGCCGCACCGTTCCGCGCGGTGCGGGTCACCGGCGCGCTGTTTCACACGCAGGGGGGGCTGGATATCATGCCGGATGCCCGGGTCAAATCTGTGAATGGGGGCGTTTTGCCAAACCTGTTCGCGGTTGGCGGGGCGGCGTGCGGGGTCTCTGGCGCGGGCGATGCCGGATATCTGTCCGGCAATGGGTTGCTTGCTGCGGTCGTGCTGGGCCGGATCGCGGGTGCAGCCTAGGCGGCGGCCTTGCGCCAGCGACGCGCGCTGGCTTCCCAAGGTTGCACGAGCAGGTACTCAAGGCTGAGCATGACGCCCACGAAGGTCAGCGAATAGGCCAGCACATGGGCCGTGTCGAACAACTGGAAATAGAGGTGTATCTGAAAGCCGACCCCGTTGGAGCGGCCAAGAAACTCCACCACCAGCACGATTTTCCAGATCACCGCCAGCCCGTTGCGCACTGCCGTCGAGATAAATGGCGCAAGCTGGGGGATCAGCACATGGCGCACCCGCGCAAGAGCCGAAAACCGATAGACCCGTGCCATGTCGGCCACCGCCGGATCCAGCGCGCGCACGCCTTCACGGACGGTCACGACCACCATCGCAGTCTTGTTGAACGCCACCGCGACGATCGCCGCCGTCTCGTTCAACCCGATCCAGAGATAGGCCAGCACGATCACCACTAGAGCGGGCAGGTTCAGGAAGAACACCACCCAAGGGTCCAGCCAGCGGTTCAAACCTTCGTACCGGCCCAGTACGATCCCGAGAAGTGTGCCCAGGGTCATCGCCAGCCCGAAGGCCAGCGCCACACGCAGCAACGTCTGGGTGGTGTGGAACACCAGCGCGCCGCTGTGCCATTCCTTGAGCGTTACCGACCAGACTTCCGACGGGGGCGGCAGCACGGATGCATCGCCCAGAAGCTGCGCGATCACAGCCCAGAACACACCGAGCCCCAGCAGGGACAGGAGCGTCACACGGGTTTTCTGCAGCGCGGATGCCATGGCGTCAGTCTCGCGAAACTCCGCGCGCGATCAAGTCCATGTGTGCTGCGACCTTCGTAGAATGGGGCACGGGCGCCGGGCGCTTTAGGGTTGCAGCATGATGCTGAGCCGCCTGCTTCTGGCCTTTTTCCTGATATGCTGCGCGCCCTTGGCGCGGGCAGAGCCGCTCTCGTCCGAGGTGCTGGCCGATCTGGTTGTACCACCTTTTCAACTGGGCACGCAGGTGAACGACAAGGGGGTCTGGACGATCCTGAATGCGGGCGGTGCGGAGGCCGGGTTCGTGTTCGAAACCGAACCGCTGGCCCCTTTGCCCGGGTTCTCCGGCGCGGCGATCAACGTGCTCGTCACCCTCGATCTGGAGGGGCGGTTCATGGATGTGCGGTTGTTGGAGCACAATGAGCCGATTTTCGTTTCCGGACTTGGCGAGGCACCGTTTCGGGCGTTTTTCGAGCAGTACCCGGGGCTGTCGATCTCGGACACGGTGGTGGTGGGAACGCCCTATGGCGGGGCGACGGACGGATCGGGGCTTGTCTATCTCGACGGCGTGACAAAGGCGACGGCGAGCGTGCGCATCGCCCACGAATCAGTTCTGGCTGCCACTTTGCAGGTCGCGCGCGAGAAGATGCAGGGCGTCTCTGCTGGACCACCCGCGCGCCCCGACCCTGCCTACGATGAGGACCTGACCTTCGACACGATGCTGGCGCAAGGCTTGATCACCCGGCTGACCGTCAGCAATGCCGAGATCCAGGCGGAGTTCACCGGCACCTTGTGGGAGCGGGACGACCCGGAGGCCGTCGCCGAGCCTGACGCGCCGTATCTGGACCTGTGGATTGCCGATCTGGGACCGCCCGCACTGGCGCGTGCGCTGCTGGACGAGGACGGACTGGCGGAATTGGCCCGGTTCATGGAAATCGCCGATCACGATGCCCCCATTCTGGTGGTCGAGACCGCGCGCCATGGCCTCGTCTCCGAAGAGTTCGTGCGCAACACCTCACCCGACTGGCTTTCGGCCAGCCAGGACGGGCTGCCGGTTGCCCTGCGCGACAGCGATCTGGACCTGCGCCTGCACCCCGACCTGCCCGATGCCCTGCACGACGCTGCGGATTTCGGCGCGGCGCTGATCCTGCGTACCGACCGGCGGCTGGGGTTTGACCCGACACGAGATTGGACGCTGAACGTGCAGGCGGTACGCAGTCACGGCATCCTCAAACCCGAGATCGGCACGGTCACACTCAGCACCGACGTCGTCACGCCGGAGCGCTTCTACACCCGGCCCGAGGTGCCAAGGCAGCTATCGCCCGCGGCCGAAGCGCTGCGCGGGCGCGCCACTGACCTCGCGGTTCTGGGGGTGGGGCTGATCGGACTGGGGGTTTTGCTCGGTCCCGGCTTGTCGCGTTTTGCAGGATCGAACTCGATGCAGTCCGCCCGGCTTGCGATTCTGGCCGCGATGACGATTTTCGTGGGGTTCTGGGGGCAAGGCCAGCTCTCTATCGTGACGGTTCTGGCAACGCTTCGCACTGCTCTGGACGGGGCGAGCTTTGCGTTTCTGCTCTACGATCCGTTCTCTTTGCTGGTCTGGGCGGCGGCGATCGTGGGGTTCGTACTGTGGGGGCGCGGGCTGTTTTGCGGCTGGCTTTGCCCGTTCGGGGCCTTGCAGGAATTTGC
The DNA here is from genome assembly GCF_049800835.1 of Tropicimonas sp. S265A. Lineage (NCBI taxonomy): Bacteria > Pseudomonadati > Pseudomonadota > Alphaproteobacteria > Rhodobacterales > Roseobacteraceae > Tropicimonas > Tropicimonas sp. S265A. Next base: position 196,477 of record NZ_JBNAFU010000002.1, on the reverse strand, counting down.
CGACCGGATCGGACGTCTGCTGCGTTTGCCACAGATCGAGCCGAATGCCGCCTGGGACGCGCACTTGCGCCTCGTGAAATATGGTGTGCTGGCGGCTCTGGTCGCGGTCGCTCTTTGGGCGCCGCACCATATCGACAAAGCCGCCGAGGTCGAGCCGTTCAAGACGGCGATCACCGTCTACTTCGTCCGCGAATGGTATTACGTGGCCTACGCGGCGCTCTGGCTGCTGTTGGGTATGGTCCTGTTCAAGGGCTTCTGCCGCTATGTCTGCCCGCTTGGCGCGGTCATGGCGATCGGCGGCATGATCCGGGGGCGGGACTGGATTGCCCGGCGCGCGGAGTGCGGATCGCCCTGTCAACTCTGCAAGGTCAAGTGCCGCTACAAGGCCATCGCGCCGACGGGCAAGGTCGCTTATGACGAGTGCTTCGGATGCCTCGACTGCGTCCAGATTTATGAGGCCGAGGAGCGCTGCGTCCCTCTGGTCCTTGCCGCACGTGGTGCGGGTCGGCGACCAGGCCGGGCGGAGGTGGCTGCCGAATGACCCTGAGCCGCCGCCGTTTCATTGCCATCACCGCCGCCGCATTGAGCGTGCCAAAGGGCGCATTGGCGCGCACCCATCACTGGAAGGGTCGCGCCCTTGGGGCGGAGGCCGCGATCTCGCTGACCGGCGGAGCAGAGGCGGAACGGGCATTGCAAGCCGCCTTGGACCGCCTGCGCAGAGTAGAGGCGACGTTCAACCTGTTTGATCCGGCCTCGGAACTGAGCCGCCTGAACCGCGCGGGCCATACGCCGGCCGCCTCGGACGACTTGATCACCCTGTGCCAGATCACCGACCGCGTGCACGCAGTGACCGGCGGCATGTTCGACCCCACCATCCAGACCGCGTGGGAGGCGCTGCGCCGCGCCCTGCCCCCGCGCTACGATCTGACCGGCTGGCAGCGCGTAGCGCGCAACGGCCCGGGGATACGTCTGGGGGCGGGACAGCGGCTCAGCTTCAATGGCATCGCGCAAGGATTTGCCACCGACGCAGTCACGGACGTTCTGGCTGCGCACGGGTTTAGCCAGACGCTGGTCAACATCGGCGAATACCGGGCCGGGTCAGACGCAACCCATGCCATCGGGATCGCCGATCCGCTCCACGGGCTTGTGGGACAGCGCAGGCTGAAGGACGGTGCGATTGCCACGTCTGGACCGGGGGCGATGTCTGTCCGGCCGGGCCAGTCCCATATTCTGCATCCCCGGGGCACGGCCCTGCCCCTCTGGTCCAGCGTCACCGTGGAAGGCGCGACCGCTGTCTGGGCCGACGCCCTGTCGACGGCGTTCTGCCTGATGCCGAAACCGGAGATCGCCAAAACAAAGGCGCGCCTGAAAGAGGCGCGCCGGGTTGTTCTCGTCGATGCAGAGGGGAACCTGCGGTCCTTGTAGGCCGATCAGTGCACGTTCACCGGGGTGAAGTCGTTCTGCCGCGCCAGCACAAAGGCCAGTTTGCGGTCCTGCACGACCGCGAGCCGGTCGCCGTTCTCGGCATGCACCGCGTAAAGCTGGTCCATGCCCTTGACCTGTTCCTGCACATCATGCGGCAGATCCGAGACGGCCACGGGCCGAACATAGACGATCGGCTCTCCGCCAGGTTCCTTGAGATCGAATTCTTCGGTCATGCGTCGCCTCCTTCGGGGGATGAGGGGGAATTGATCCGGATAGTCTTGACCACGACATTGGGGGTGTTGCGCTGCAGGTCCACGTGCAAAAGCCCGTGGTCCATGGTAGCACCGCTGACTTCCACCCCGTCGGCCAGCACGAAACTGCGCTGGAACTGTCGGGTGGCGATGCCACGGTGCAGGTACACCCGGTCGCCGGTGTCTTCGGCCTGCCGCCCGCGGATGACCAGTTGGCGGTCTTCCACGGTGATGCTGAGATCCTCCTCGCGAAACCCGGCAAGGGCAAGCGTGATGCGAAAGCGGTTCTCGGAGGCGTGTTCGATATTATACGGCGGATACCCGTCATTACCGGTTTTCGCCGTTCGTTCGACCAGACGTTCAAGCTGGTCAAAGCCCAGAAGAAAGGGATGGGTGCCCAAAGTCATCTTCGTCATGCGGTGTCCTTCAAAAAGCGACTGTGCGGCAGCGCCCCGGACGGCAACGCGGCCACGATACCAATATGGGAGGGCATATCGCACCATACAAGGCAGCACGTGCCGGTAAAGTTAACCCAGACGTGCCAGGCACTTCCCCCGCGCGCAAAACTCGCCTAAATCAAGGGCGGGGATATCACGACCACGGGACACAGCGCGCGCCATGAACGGAACTGGGGAAATGAGCCGCGAAGAGGTGCTGACCGTTGAGTTGGAGGTGCTCAAGCGCAAGCACCGCGATCTTGACGAGGCCATTCACGCCCTGGAGGAACAGGGCCGCGCCGACATGCTGACCATCCGGCGGCTGAAAAAGCAGAAACTATCGATCAAGGACAAGATTTCCCGGATCGAGGACGAACTGTTCCCCGATATCATCGCCTGAGCGCGCCTGCCGCGTTGCACCCGCCCCGCGCGCCGATATAGTGCGCGCCTGCTCATATCCGCCGGAGACCCCGCATGGACCCTAAAGTTGGCATCATCATGGGCAGTCAGTCCGACTGGCCGACGATGCGCGAAGCTGCCGCCATCCTCGATGAACTGGGCGTGGCCTATGAGACGCGGATCGTCTCGGCCCACCGGACGCCGGACCGGTTGTGGGACTATGGCAAGACCGCCGCGGACCGGGGATTGAAGGCGATCATCGCAGGCGCTGGCGGGGCGGCGCACCTGCCGGGCATGACGGCCTCCAAGACCCGCGTGCCGGTGATCGGTGTGCCGGTGCAGACAAAGGCGCTGTCTGGGGTCGACAGCCTCTATTCGATCGTGCAGATGCCCAAGGGCTATCCGGTCGCCACCATGGCCATCGGGACCGCCGGGGCCGCCAATGCCGGTTTGATGGCCGCGGCCATTCTGGCCAACGAAGACAGCGCACTGGCCGCGCGGCTGGACGCGTGGCGCGACGCCCTGTCTGCCTCCATACCCGAGATGCCCAGCAATGACTGACGCGCTAGCGCCCGGCGCGGTGATCGGGATTCTGGGCGGCGGGCAACTGGGCCGGATGCTGTCTGTCGCCGCGTCCCGACTGGGTCTGCGCACGCATGTCTTCGAGCCGGGCGCGCAGCCGCCCGCCGGACAAGTGGCCGAGCACGTGGTCACAGCGCCATACGCAGATCTGGACGCCTTGCGCGACTTTGCAGCGGGTGTGGATGTCATCACCTACGAGTTCGAAAACGTCCCCACCGATGCGCTGGACGCACTGGAGGCGGTACGCCCGATACGCCCCGGGCGGCGCGCGCTGGCCATCAGCCAGGACCGCCTGACGGAGAAGGACTTTCTGACCGGATTGGGCCTGACCACCGCGCCCTATGCGGATGTTTCGGATGCTGCGAGCCTCGCTACCGCACTCGAAACCGTGGGCACGCCCGCGATCCTGAAGACGCGGACACTGGGGTATGATGGCAAGGGCCAGGCGCGCCTGACGTCCGTGGACGATGCCGAGGCCGCCTTGTCCGCGATGGCGGGTGCGCCGGCGGTGCTGGAAGGGTTCGTGGAGTTCTCGCACGAAGTGTCGGTGATTGCCGCGCGCGGGCTTGACGGGGCGGTCGCGTGCTTCGATCCCGGCGAGAACGTGCATGTCGATGGCATCCTGTCCACCACGACCGTACCCGCGCGGCTGAGTGGCGCGCAACGCACGGATGCCGTGTTGCTGGCGGGACGCATCCTGAATGCGCTCGACTATGTCGGTGTTCTAGGTGTCGAGTTGTTCGTGACGCCGCAGGGGCTGATCGTGAACGAGATTGCCCCGCGCGTGCACAACTCGGGTCACTGGACCCAGAACGCCTGCGTGATCGACCAGTTCGAACAGCACATCCGCGCGGTGGCCGGATGGCCGCTCGGCGATGGTGCGCGCCATTCGGATGCGGTGATGGAAAACCTGATCGGCGCGGACATGGCCCGGGTGCCGGAACTGGCCGCGGACCCGACCGCCGCATTGCACCTTTACGGCAAGGCCGAGGCTCGGGCGGGGCGCAAGATGGGACACGTGAACAGGGTTTCGCCAAGAAGCTGAAGCGCGTGCTTTTTCCGACGCAACACACCCCTCCGACCGTCAGGGGGCTCGCCCGGCCTTACGCCCGAACTGATCGAAGAAGTTGACAGCTTACCAAGCGTAAAGTCATGCTGATAGCCCGGGGAGGGGCGCGGACGCACATGCGTCAGGGCACTCTCTGAGATTAGGGAGGAAGAAATGATCCACAAAAGTACTTTGTCCGGGCTGCTGCTCGGAACCATGCTTGCAGGGCCGGTTATGGCTCAGGACAACATGGAAAAACTCAGCAACATGCAGAAGACCGACGCGACGTTTACGTTCGTCGAACAGGAAGGCGACCGGGCCGAGGCGCTGCGCAACATCATCCAGCATATCAACGTGCCAGACGGATTCGAGGTCAGCCTCTACGCGGTCGTGCCGGACGCCCGGTCCATGTCGATGGCGCCGCAGGGGACCGTGCTGTTTGCGGGAACCCGCAAGGACAAGGTCTGGTCCATCGTCGACCGCGACCGCGACCGGGTCGCCGACGAGGTCAAGGACTTCGCCCCCTCGGTCACCTTCGACATTCCCAACGGGCCGTGCTTCTCGCCCGACGGGTTCCTCTACATTGCCGAGCGGAACCGCATTCTCGTGTTCCCGGCGGCCGAGTTCTTCTTCGAGAGCCCCGATATTGCGGTCGGCACGGTCGTGGCTCAGGGCGAGTTGATCCCGGTCGAGGAAGAAAGCTTCAACCACTCCGCACGGGTTTGCGATATCGGGCCCGATGGCAAACTCTATGTCTCGCTCGGCCAGCCGCATAACGTTCAGCCGGTAGAGAAAATCGAATTGTATGACGAGATCGGCATCGGCGGCATTATCCGCATGAACACCGACGGGTCCGAACGCGAGGTCTACACGCGGGGCGTGCGCAACTCGGTGGGTCAGGATTTCAACCCGGCGACCGGCGAACTGTGGTGGACCGACAACCAGGTCGACGGGATGGGCGATGACATTCCGCCGGGCGAGTTGAACCGGCAGACCGAGGCTGGTCAACATTTTGGCTTCCCCTGGACCAACAGCCGCGTTGAGATCGTGTCCGAAGCGGATTTCCCCCGCCCCGAGGGCGTGACCTTTGTCGAACCGCAATTGGAACTGACCGCACATGCGGCGGATCTGGGTATGCGGTTCTATCACGACAGCAGCTTCCCCGAAGAATACCATGGCGGCATCTTCTGGGCGCAGCACGGGTCGTGGAACCGCACCACGCCGGTTGGCGCACGGGTGATGTTCACCGCCCTTGATCCCGAAACAGGTGATGCCGTCGGGGCCGAGGTGTTCGCCGATGGCTGGCTGAACGAAGAGACCGGCGAGTATCGCGGCCGCCCGATGGATATCGAGTTCCTGCCCGATGGCTCCATGCTGGTGTCCGACGACTTCGCCGGAGCAATCTGGCGGATCGCGTACAACCCTGCGCCCGCACAATGAGGCGTGGACTTGCAATCGTTCTCGGCGGGCTCATGCTCGCCGGGGGCTCGGGTCAGCCGGCGGCAAGTGGCGATGCCGAGGCGGGGCGCAAGATCGCGAACATGTGCCAGACCTGCCATGGGCTCGACGGATATGCCCGCATCCCGATCGCTCCGCATATCGGCGGCGAGCCGAAAGACTACCTTGAGGCGCAGTTGATGGCATTCAAGACCGGGGCCCGCGCGCACGAGATGATGTCAGTGGTGACCGCCAGCCTGTCCGCGCAGCAGATCGCGGATGTGGCTGCGTGGTATGCAAGCGCCAATGTGGTCGCGACGTTACCTGCCGGGGTCAGCGAAAGCGACGCGCCAAGTGCGTGCGTATCGTGCCACGGCGCGGACGGGATCTCGGTCCTGCTCGATGCGCCCAACCTTGCCGGGGAAGTGAACATCTACATCGACACGCAACTCAAGGCGTTCCGCAACGGCAAGCGCAAGCATGACATCATGTCTGAGATCTCCGCAGGTCTGAGTGACGCGGAGATCCGCGCGGTGGCGGACTGGTATGCCGACGTCGAGGTGGAGATAACGCTGGCGGACTAGGCCCGTGGCCGCGCATCGCCCGCAGGATGCCCCACGTTTGCCACTGGGAAGAGACGCGAGTAGACCGATTTCAGGTGATCGCGCATCGCATCGCCTGCGGCGGTCGCATCGCGCGCCTCGATCGCCTCCACAACCTGCCTGTGTTGCAGAAAACTGGAATAGTCTTTTGCAGGTCCGGTCGTGGTGCGGGTTTGCCCCCAGAAAAAACTGCGGCGCACGACGTTCAGCGTTTCAAAGAAATACAGGTACAGTTTGTTGTGGGACGCCCGCGCGATGGCGTGGTGCAAATTGGTGTCCCACGCCTCGTACCCGCGCCAGTCCACGGCGGACTCACATCGTTCTGCACAGGTCTTCATCTGCTCAAGATCGGCAGCGGTCGCATTCCTCGCCGCCAGGCCAGCCAATTCCGGTTCAATCGAAATGCGCACCTCGACCATCTGCGCGGGCGATACCAGCTCCCGCAAGTAGGCGACCTCTTCGATGTTCAGAACCGGCCGGGGGCCGACGAACGTGCCGCGTCCGACATGGCGCCAGATCAGTCCGTTTTTTTCAAGGCAAATCAGAGCACTGCGTAACTGGTGGCGGGTCACCCCAAGGGTCTTGCACAGATCCCGTTCAGCCGGGAGCCGGTCGCTCAGCACGTAGCCTTCGTCGGTGATGAGCTGGCGTATGCGGTCCACGAGTTCAGCAGAGTCGGTCATCAGGTTCACCCAATCAGCACATTGGTTGGTTGCCTGAAGCACTAAGCCGCCCTTTACTTAAAGGCAACAAATAGCTGTCGGCGGGCGCATCCGCGGGACTGGTCAGGGATGTCAGAGGGAACATCCGATCGCGCCACACCCCGTTGTCCGTACGGCATGCACCCGGTCTTTGGGAGGAGAATGGGATGAGACTAGCGACCGTTTCTGCGGCAGACCGAGGTATTGCTGTCGCGCTTTTGCAAGACAATTCCGAGTTGAACATCGCCCAGGCGGCGCGCGATGTGCCCGGCGCGGAGGGCGCTGCCCTGCGCACCGGCAACCTTCAGGCGATCATCGATGGCGGGCCGGCAACATGGGCGACACTGCGCGATCTGATCGGTGCGGCGGAACAGGGCCACCACGCGGATGCGATCATGTCCGCCGATGCGCCCTTCCTGGCCCCGCTGCACACGCCCCGGAAGAACATCTTTTGTGTCGGGCGCAACTATGCCGAGCACATTGCCGAAGGCGAGCGCGCGCAGAACACCAAGATCGGGATCACAGAGCATCCGGTCTACTTTACCAAGCCCGCGACGTCCGTGGTCGGGCACGAAGGTGATGTGCTGCTGTTTCCGTCCGTGTCCGAGGCCATAGACTACGAGGTTGAACTCGCCGTTGTGATCGGCAAGGCGGGGCGCAACATCGCGAAGGAAGACGCCTTTGACCACATATTCGGGTACACGATCCTGAACGACATCACCGCGCGTGACGTGCAACGCCGACATGGTGGCCAGTATTTCAAGGGCAAGGGATTGGACGGGTCTTGCCCGATTGGCCCGTGGATCGTCACCGCAGACGAGATCGAAGACCCCCAGAACCTGACCATCCGCCTGACCGTGAATGGGGAACTGCGCCAGAACGGCCAGACGGGGGACATGATTTTCGATATTCCCACGCTGATCGCGTCCCTTTCCGAAGGCATGACGCTGGAGCCCGGAGATATTTTGGCGACCGGCACGCCATCCGGTGTTGGCTATGCCATGGACCCCCCGCAGTTTCTGAAAGCAGGCGATACGGTCGTCTGCGATATCGCGAAAATCGGGCAACTCAAGAACACAGTGCGCATCGCGTGACCTGCTGGAACGCACCCGTCAGAGGTGCGGACAACACCCCATTTCAATACCAAGGAGGAACATAACATGACATCCAGAAGACTATTCACAGCCGCATTGGTCGCGGCGCTGCCATTTGCCAGCGTGTTTGGGGCGCAGGCCGTTGCCCAGGATCTGCGTGACATCACATTCGTGCAGCCCAGCCCGTCCGCGATCAACTCGTTCCCGGTGTTCGTCGCCATCGGCGAAGGCTTTTTCGAAGAGGAGGGGCTGAACGTCACGGTGGAGGCAATCAACGGCTCCGGTGCGGTGTTGCAGGCTCTGTCGGCTGGTCAGGCGCATTTCGGTCGCCCCGGCCCCGGCCCCCTGATCGCGGCGAAGTCGCGCGGTGTGGATGCGGTACATATCTATAACGTTGCAGCGCGCAGCAATTTCGGAATCGCGGTGCAGGAAGGCTCCGATATCCAGAACATCGAGGGCCTGCGTGGCAAGGTCATCGGCACCGGCACTGCCGATGGCGCCGAAGTGGGCTTTGCCCGCAACGTGATGACGGGCGCAGGCATGGTCGAAGGCACCGATTTCGAGTTCCTGACCGTTGGAGACGGCGGCCCGGCGACGGCGGCGTTCCTGAATGGTGAGATCGACGCCTATTCCGCATCCACAGCCGACACGGCGATCCTGAACCAGCGGGGGATGGCCGTTCGCGACATCACGCCTGCGGAGTTCGGACGCTTCTTCGGCAATGGCATCGCAACCATGGCCGACACCATCGCCAATGATCGCGAACTGGTCGAAGCCTGGAGCCGTGCCTTCGCGAAGGGCCATGCCTTCGCCCTGGACGACGCAAACCGCGAGGCGGTTCTGGCGCATCTGGCCGCTGGCAACCCACAGGAAGGCGAGGACAAGGAGTTCCAGTCCGCGCTGTTCGACGCGGTTCGCTCCAAGACCGTCCCGACCGACGATGCAGAGCATCTGGGCTGGTACCCTGCAGCCGTCTGGGAAGAGTGGCAGGAAGCGCTGGTTGCAGGTGGTGAGATCGCAGCACCACTGGACGATCTGGGTGCGATCTGGACCAACGAATTTGCCAAGATCGGCAACGAGGCTGTCGGCGGATGACCTCCGCTGTCGCAGAACAGATTTCCGGCGCGCCCTTGCGCGCGCCGGTCTACGAACTGGCCCGCGTCAGCAAGACCTACGCGCGCAACAGTGTCGTAGCGCTCGAAGATGTCAGTCTGACCCTACGCAAGGGCAGCTTCACATCCGTGATCGGGTCCAGCGGGTGCGGAAAATCGACCCTGCTGAAAATCATGGCGGGCCTGATCCCGCCTTCGAAGGGGCGCGTGATCCTGCAAGGCCAGCCTGTGACGGGCGCGCGGCGGGACATCGGCATGATGTTCCAGCAAGCCACGCTTTTTCCGTGGAAAACGGCGGTAGAGAACATCGTCCTGCCGATCGAGATCCGCGATGGCAAGGCGGCCGCGAAGGCGGCGATGCACAAAGCCTATGAGCTTCTGGAGATCGTCGGCCTCAAAGGCTTCGAAAACGTTTACCCCAACGAGCTTTCGGGCGGTATGGCGCAGCGCGCCTCTATCTGTCGGATGCTGATCACCGAACCGGCTGTTCTGCTTCTGGACGAGCCGTTCAGCGCGCTCGACGAGCTGTCGCGCGACATGATGAATATGGAATTGCAGCGGATTTGTCGCGAACAGGACGCCACCGCGTTTCTGGTAACCCACTCGATCCAGGAGGCGGTCATTCTGTCCGACGAGATCGTGGTGATGAAACCGCGACCGGGCCGCATCGCCGAGATTGTCGAGGTCGATCTGCCGCGTCCCCGCACGCTCGACATGATGACCACGCCGAAATTCGGCGCAATCGTCGACCATATCCGTGGTCTTCTGGACAAGGGAGAAGACATGTGACCGACATTCAGCACAGCCAGTCTTTGAACGAACCATTCGAGGATACCGTCTGGGAACAGGAGGTCGCGTTCATCGACTCCGTCCCACGCTGGATCGCGATGACCTTCGTGTTCCTGCTCTTTATCGGGACGTGGCAATTCGTGACCTACTTCGGCCTCGTCTCGCCGATCATTCTGCCGACGCCGTGGGAAACGCTGAAGGACATGATCTTCGTGGGGCAGAACCTTCTGACGGGCGGCTACATGCTCGGCGCGCTGTGGATCACCGTAAAAGAGGTGATTTACGGCTTCGCGCTGGCCATCGCCATCGGGTTCTCACTGGGTGTTCTGGTCGGCGAGACCGCTTTTGGCGAAAAGGCGGTGATGCCGTATCTGGTGGCCATCGACACCATGCCAAAGGTGGCTTTCGCGCCGCTCTTTGTGGCGTGGCTGGGGTTCGGGATCGAATCCAAGGTGGCGCTGGCCGCGTTCATTGCGACCTTCCCAATTGTCGTCGGCACTGCCGCGGGGCTTCATGCCGCGGATGAGAACGCGCGGATGCTCTTCAAGACGATGGGTGCCAGCCGGATGCAGACGCTGATCAAGATGAAGCTGCCGTCCGGCCTGCCGCAAATCTTCACCGGCCTCAAGATCGGCGCGGTTGGCGTCATGGCCGGTGCGATCACCGGCGAGTTTCTGGGCGGTGGCAAGGGCTTCGGCGAACTGATCCGGGTGGCGGCATCGCAGTTGAACACCCCGCGCGTGTTCTCGTTGATCCTGTATCTCAGCCTTGTCGGGCTGGCGCTGTACCTGCTGGTCCAGTGGACGCAACGCAAGCTGGTGTTCTGGCACAAGGAACGCGTGGGCGCCTTCGATGGCTGACGGCGCGCAAGACACCGTTTCGGTCACGTCCCTGTCAGGGTTCGTGGCCGAGGCGTTCCGAACCCAGGGCGTACCGGCGGACGATGCAGCCAAGGTCGCTGCGCTGATGGTCGAGGCGGATGTGTTCGGCTACGGGACGCATGGGGTGTTCCGGCTGCGGCAGTATCTGGCACGCTTGCGCGACGGTGGATGCAACCCCACGCCGCAGGTAACGGTTGCCCACGAGACGTCGGCGACCGCGGTGATTGACGGCGACAATGGGCTGGGACACCTGGCCATGTCAGCAGCCCGGGATCTGGCAATGACCAAAGCCAGGGAAGCCGGGATCGGCTGGGTCGGCGTGCGCCGGGGCAACCACGCAGGGCCGCTTGCAATTTATGTACGCCCGCAGGCCGAGGCTGGCATGATCGGCATGGCGGCCGTCGTGGGCAGCGCCAACCATGTTCCGCCGTTCGGCGGAACCGACCTGCTGCTGGGGACCAACCCGTTTGCCATCTCCGCCCCCAGCGCGGATGCGGACCCGTTTGTTCTGGACATGGCGACGACCGTGGCCGCGATGGGCAAGATCAAGGTGCTCGCACAGCGCGGCGAGCTGATGCCAGAGGGCTGGATGGTCGGGCGCGACGGTGCGCCGCTGACCGACCCGGCCAAACGCGCGGACGGGTTCCTGCTGCCGATTGGCGGTGCCAAGGGGTTCGGATTGTCCGTTGCCATCGGGCTTCTGGCCGGGGTGCTCAACGGGGCCGCCTTCGGCTCCGACGTGGTGGAGTTCACATCCGACACCACCAGTGAAACCAACACCGGTCAGTTCGTTATGGCACTGGACGTGACCGCGTTCGGTCTAAGCCCGGACCAGTTCGCAGACGCCGCCGCGCGCGTCTTTGCCGAGTTGCGGGGCTCGCCCCCCCTGCCCGGGCACGCGCCTGTACGCCTGCCGGGCGATGGCAAGACGGCTGCGGCGGAAGCGCGCCGCACTGCCGGATTGTCGCTGAACCCGGCGCTCCGCAAGGATCTGCAGGCGCTCGCGTCGGATGTCGGGCTGCCCGATCCGTTTCCCGTCTAGGGCTGCGGCTTGCAGATGCGCGCGGCATCGTCTGATCACAGAACCAAATCGATACCAACAAGGAAGAAAAACACATGAACTCCGTCCCCGATGCCGCCGATATGACTGCCTATGTCTTCACCCCGCCCGCGCAGGCGACCCTGTCGATACATGGCACGGCAGAACGATTCCCGGTGCACCGCGTCTATTGCGTGGGCCGCAACTATGCCGCCCATGCCGTCGAGATGGGGCATGATCCCGACAAGGAACCGCCGTTCTTCTTTCAGAAGAACCCTGACAACCTGGTGCCCGACGCAACCGAGTTCCCCTACCCCAAGGCCAGCGAGGACGTGCATCACGAGATCGAACTGCTTGTCGCGCTGAAATCGGGCGGCGAGGATATCGCCGTCGAAGACGCACTGGACTGCGTGTTCGGCTATGGCGTCTCGCTCGACATGACGCGGCGCGACCTGCAAGGGCAGATGAAGAAAATGGGGCGCCCGTGGGAAATCGGCAAGGCGTTCGAGATGTCTGCGCCTGCCGGCCCGATCATGCCCGTCTCGGCGGTCGGACACCCCGATGCCGGGGATATCTGGCTGAAGATCAATGACGAGCTGCGCCAGTCGGGCGATCTGAACCAGATGATCTGGAAGACGCCGGAAATGATCTCGATCCTGTCGACGCTGTTTACCCTGCAGCCCGGCGACGTGATCCTGACCGGAACCCCCTCCGGCGTGGGTCCGGTGCACAAGGGCGACCGCATGCATGGCCATGTGGCCGGTGTTGGCGACCTGAGGCTCACGGTGACCTGAACGGGCACCTGAACAAGCCCGCTTGTCCTGAAACGCGGGGGCTAAGGTAACCAAAGCGCCGCAGGCTTCCGGCCGCGGCGCTTTTGCTTGCCGGATCAGCACCGGTCTTGCGCCCCGGTTGCAGCCTCACCGTCAAGCGGCCTCTTGCAGATGGCGCCTGCGCGATTACGTCAGGACGCCATAGGCAAAGGACGCCAGCCATGCACATTGATCGCCTGTTCCTGCCGTTCACATTGCCGAACGGAACTACGCTGCGAAACCGGATCGTGAAGTCGGCCATGTCAGACTCTCTGGGGGATGGCGTGGGCAACCCGACCGAGGTGCAGATGCGGCTCTATGAGCGATGGGCGAAAGGCGGGGTCGGCGCCGCCATAGTCGGAGAGGTACAGGGCGACCCGCGCTATCCCGAGAAACCCGGTAATTTGCTGCTGACGGATGGGTCCGATCATCCCGCGTTTCGTCACCTGGCGCGGCGCGGAGCGGTGACTGGATCACACCTCTGGCTGCAACTGGGCCATGCAGGTGCATTGACGCCGCAAGCCATTGGCCCTGCCGCGGGCCCCAGCGCGCTTGACGTGCCAGGGCTGAAAACCCGCGCCCTGACCCGTGCAGAGATACAGGCCCTGCCGGACCAGATTGCGGGTACCGCACGTCTGGCAGAGCAGTTGGGGTTTTCAGGCGTGCAGGTTCACGCAGCGCATGGATTTTTGCTGAGCCAGTTCCTCTCCCCGCTCTTCAACCGCCGGGACGACCCCTATGGTGGTCCGATCGCCAACAGGATGCGCCTGCTGCTGGAGGTTGTGGCCGCGGCCCGGTCTGCGGTGTCGCCCACGTTCACGGTGGCCCTGAAACTCAATGCCAGTGACCTGCTTGACGGAGGGTTCAGTCCCGACGATGCGTTGGCGGTCGTGCGCGATCTGAACGGATCAGGGCTCGACCTGATCGATATCAGCGGCGGCACCTATTTTCCCGGCGCCCCTGCCGCGTCGGACCGGCAGACATCGGGCCCCTATTTTCTGGATTTCGCCCGAGCCGCGCGACGGGTGACCGATATCCCCCTGATGGCCACGGGTGGCTTCAAAAAGCAGGCGGAGGCGGACACCGCGCTGGCGGAGGGCAACATCGATCTGGTCGGGTTGGCACGGGCGCTGGTCTTGGCGCCGGACCTGCCAAAGCGCTGGAGCGCGAAACAAAATGATGTCGTGTTCCCAAGGTTTGAAGAAACGACACCCGGCGGTGTCACCGCCTGGTACACGATGCGCCTGACCGCGATTGGTGAGGATCGCGAGGACCGGTATCACCTTGGGCTGGCGGAGGCACTTGCGGCGTACGACGCGCGCGATGCACAGCGCGCACCGCTCTGGCGCAGCGCGCATTTGTGATCCCGACATGTGCACCGGGCGCGGGCACCCCTCGGACAGAGCGGTGCCCGGTCCGGGTTACGGAAGATCCACTGCGTCGGGCATCACGGCCTCAAGCGCCGCCGGTGCGAAATTGCCAAGCATGTCCTCAAGCGAGACCGGATCGCCCTTCACGACACCCTGGGCAAGGATCCAGTCTGCTTCGGCCACCAGCAACTCGGCCAACCCGGTATCAAGGCTCAACCCGATGTCGACATCCTGCCACATCGTGCCGAGATCCTCTGGCGACATGGCCCCGCTCATGGACGCGCTGACCGCTGCCATCGCAGCCCCGGGGTCAGCCTTCACATCCGCGTCGGCCTTGGCGAGCGCACCCATGAACGCCTCCAGAACGTCAGCGCGTTCATTGATCATCTCGGGCGAGGCGGACAGGATGTAGTGGACCTGATACCCGGGCACCCGCAACTCGCCATAATCGTCACCAAGGGTTGTGCGCGCCGCGCTGTAGAAGCTGGGGAACGGGACGATTGCGTCGACATCGCCGCGCGCCACGGCAGGCACCAGATCGGGCGGTGAGGCGCTGACCAGTTCCGCTTCGACCCCCGCATCGGTCAGGATCTTGTCGAGGTAGAAATTCACGTTCGTGCCCAGCGTGGTACCGATTTTCTTGCCGGCAAGATCCGCCGGGCTGGCAACGGCCCCGCTCGACGTATTGACGATCACACGCGAACCGGTGAAGCGCGCCAGATCGGCCACAACCCCGAAATCCTGCCCGGTCAATGCACCAACAGCGGCCGGAAACTCCGCCATGAACGTGATATCGACCTGTCCGCCCAGCATCGCCTCGAACCCCTCGCGCCCGGTGCGGAAGGCAACGAAGTTGATGTCGAGCCCGGCCTCTTCGAAGTACCCGTTCTTGATCGCGATATCGACCTGCGGGGTCTGGGGGTTCGGGGTCCAGGCGAAGGTCAGTTCTTCGGTCAGCGCCGCACCGGGCAAGCTGATCAGGGCCGCGAGGGCCAATGGCTTGAGGTATGTCATGGCAGTCTCCAATCGGTGGTTCAGGTGGCAATCAGGTCGTCTTCCGGCCGCAGCAGGCCGAGAATTTCTTCGCGAATTTCCAGAAGCTCCGGTCCCGAGCGGCTGAAGGCGCGGGGGCGTTGTTGCGTCAGGGCGTAGTGGCGGATCATCCGCCCCGGGGCCTGGCTCATCACGCGCACGTCGTCGGCCAGCAAAAGCGCCTCGTCGACGTCATGGGTAACGAAAAGAACCGTTGCGCGATGCTTTTGCCATACGCCCATGAGCAGGCTGTGCATCGACACCCGCGTCTGCGCATCCAGCGCGCCAAACGGCTCGTCCATGAGCAGAACCTTGGGGCCAACAACGAAGGTGCGCGCAATCGCGACCCGTTGTTTCATCCCGCCCGAAAGTTGTTGCGGAAATTTATCCGCGTGAGCGCTCAACCCGACCTCTTCGAGGGCCGCGCGGGCGCGGCCGATTTCCTCGGCCTTCGGCAAGCCCATCTGCTTGAGGCCGAAGCGCACATTGCCGAGCGCTGTGAACCACGGAAAAAGCGCGTATTGCTGAAAGATCACGCCGACATCATTGGACGGCCCGGTGATCGGCGCACCATCCAGCGACAACCGGCCTTCGGAGGGTGCCACGAAACCGGCGATGGCGTTCATCAAGGTGGACTTGCCGCATCCCGACGGGCCGATCAGGGCCGTGAACGTCCCCGGTTCCAGGGTCAGGCTGGTTCGATCCAGGGCAGTCGTTTCCGCCTGTTTGCTGGGAAACCGGATCACGACATCATCAATGCCCACGCGACCGACATTCGGTTGATCGGTCATCAGCCCTGCTCCCAATGTACGAGTCTCTGGCCGATCCGATGCACGACGTAATCCACCGTCGCCCCCAGTATCCCGAGGATGATCAGAAGCGAGAACATGCGATCGGTGCGGATGTACTGCCGCGCCTCCTGCAACCGGAACCCCAGACCCGACGACGCCCCGGACAGTTCGGCGGCAATCAGGCTCAGGAAGGCCAGCGCAACGCCCAGCCGAATGCCTGCAAAGATGTGCGGGGCCGCAGCCGGAATGATCACGGTCACGAACTCGCGCAGCTTGGACGCCCCCAGTGACCGCGCGGCGCGCAAGTACGTTTCCGGAACATACTGCATGCCGTGATGGGTGTTGAACCAGACGGTCAGAAACACCGTGTAGGACACGACGAAATACTTCGACCCCTCACCTATGCCGAACCAGACAATGGCCACGGGCACCAGCGCGATCGCGGGAATGGGTCTGAGCAGGTTCAGAAACGGGTTCAGCAGGGTCCGCACCAGCACCACGCGTCCGGTCATCAGCCCCAGCAGAACGCCAAGGGACGCGCCGATAGAAAACCCGATGGCTGCCCGCGACAGGGAGACTCGCAAGTCGTTCGGCAGGGTGCCGTTCTGCCACATTTCCACGGTGGCGAACCACACCGACCAGGGGGAGGGAAAGATCGTTTCGGGCACAACCTTCAGCAGCGAGACGGTTGTCCAGATCGCCAGCACAAATCCGAAAGAGATCAATGGCGCGCCGCCCTCGGCCAAGGCGCTCAGCGGGCTGCGCCACATCGCCGGGCGGGACTTTGCGGTGGCGGGATCGGTCACAGCCATGGGAGTTGCTCCGCCTTGTAGCGATGCGCGCGAAAACAACTGTTGGTGGCCCCAGTGATGAATTCGTTCAGCGGGCTGGGATACTCGGCAAAATCCGGAATGACGTACTCCCAGACGAGCTTGCAGTCAGGTGTGACCTCGAACAGGCGCCCGAACGCGCTTTCACAGATCAGCGTGTTGCCGTTCCAGAGCCGTTCTGCACTGCCCATGAACGGCGAGAAGAACGAGATCGGCGTCGGGTCCGTATATGCCCAGGTGGTTTCCATCGTCCTGGGGTCGAACTCCAGCGCACGAGAGAACGAGTTGGACATGCCGGGGCGCAGGTTGCCATTGTCAAAACACAGGACCGTGCCCCCCTCCATCTCGATCGGGGTATGTTGCTGCGCGACGATGTCCGGGCCTGCATGCCAGACGATGTTGCCTGTCGCCTTCTCCACCGCGATCACGCCCGACGTCGTGCGCAAGCTCATCAGGACCAGCCCGTCGCGGGTCTGCGACACACCGTTGATCATCGGCCAGTGGCGCCGGTCGAAATTCGGATGGACGGGCAAAGCGGAGGGGTCGATATGGTCCCAGATGCGCCATTCCCAGACCACGTCACCCGCGCGGTTCACTTCACGCACGATGTCCGATTGCACGATGCCATCCGCGCCATCCTTGGCCGGATCGCCGCCGGTGATGCGCTTCGCCTTGTCGGCGGGCAACTCGGCCGCAACGGTGTAGAGCAGGTTGCCGTTTGGCAGCCACTGCGCATCGTGATGGTGGTAGATATCTTCGTGCTGCCAGACGATCTCGCCAGTCGGCGTAACCTCGTAGAAATCGCCCCCATGCCAGAGATCCCACGCCGGATAGAGCGCGGCAGACGTCGCGTGGCTGCCATTGTATCCAAGGTTGCCGTTGGCAAGGATCACCGCATCACGCCCGGGACGCACCGGCAAGGTCCACTGGTGCGCGGTTTGTCCCTCGATGGTGATCAGATCAACAACGCCGCCGCCGGTTTGCCGGGCAAACAGGGTGTATCCCCCGGCAGACCCGCGCGGGTCATGCGCAGTCAGGCCGAGGCGGCGTCGGCACAAGGTGATCTGTTGCGGCAGGTCGTGCTGTCCGTCTGGCATGGCGGGTATCTCCCGAGCATTGCGTTAAAACGTTTTAATATGACGTAGCAGTTGCCGAAGGTCCGGTAAAACGTTTTAACGGTTACAGTTGCATGCTCTGGCCGCGCCCGCCTGAAAATTGGACAGGACCACTCGTTTCGATGATTTCGAAGGCAGATTGCTGATGACTGACCTCCCCCTGCCGCCCGGAAAGCGCGCCACCGTCATCGATGTCGCGCAGGCGGCCGGCGTGTCGCCCGGCACTGTGTCGAACGCGATCAGCGGGAAACGCCACGTGGACGAGACGACGCGCAAGCGCATCGAAGCCGCGATTCGAGCGTTGGATTACCGGCCCAACCATGCGGCGCGGCGGATGCGAACCGGCCAGACCAACACAATTGCGATCTTCTCATCCATGCCGACCGCCGTGGCCGCGGGGCCGTCGAAACTGGGCTTCCTGATGGAAATTGCGGCCTCGGCCGCGGTCGCGGCACTGGCGCGCAACACTGCGCTGATCCTTGTCCCGCCGATCGAAACCCCGACTGAAACGTTCAGAACACTGGCAATGGACGGCGCGATCGTGGTGGAACCCGAGGCGGACGACCCGGTACTGGCGTTGTTGGACCGTGTCGGTGTTCCGACAGTCTGCATCGGAAAGCCTGCCGGTGTGGAGACCGCCTATGTCGACCTTGACTACGCCCTGATGGCGCGCACGCTGATCGATCATCTTCTGGCGACCGGCGCGCGCGCATTTCCCCTGATCGTTGGTGCCAGCACCCGCCCCAGCAACCTTGTCTTCAAGGAGGTGTATCACGAAAGAGCGGCGCGGATCGGGATGCAGGCAACCGTCGTCGAGGTGCCCGAAGACCGGGCCGAGGACGGGGCGGCGGAGGCGGTGTCCGGTCTGATCGAACAGGCGCAGAGCTTCGACGCGGTGCTTGTGCCCACGGACGCGATGGCCACCGGCGTCATGCGCGCCCTGCGCCTGAACGGACTGGCGGTGCCCGGGCAGGTGCGCGTCGTAACGCGCTATGACGGAGTTCGCGCGCGCACCGAAACGCCGCCGTTGACCGCGATGAATTTGCAACTCGACACGGTTGCGACCCTTGCGACACAGAAACTGGCCGAGATTATCGAAGACCGGTCAAACGACTTGCCCGTGACCGTGCCCGCCCCGACCCTCGTCGTGCGCGGCTCAAGCCATATTCCATAAGGCGCGGCTGACCGACCGGTGGGGTTATTGGCCCTCGGCCTCGGCGTTCAACAACCGCCGCGCGGCATCGGCGACATCAAGATCGGGATCGAACGCTCCTGTCTCCAGAAAGGTCACGGCCTGCGCGATGACCTGTAAGTCGTTCATCATGTAGGTGTGCGTTGCCGGCAGCGTGATATGGTCGGTCATCCCTGCCACCCGTGTGCTGGCGACGGAGACCTTGCCGTCATCCTCGCCGGGAATGAGTTGTGAAAAGAAAGGGTTCAACGTCGTGTTCCCCGCGATCACCCCGACATCGAACCCCACCGGTCCAAGCGACGCGGGCACGGCGTTGGGCCCGGTGCCCAATTGACGACCTGCGGGGCCATTTATCCAGTCGAACAGGGTCAGATCGGACAACACATCGACGAGTTCCGAGCCATGGTTTGGCGGGCCGAGCATCACCACACGCGCAATCGGCGGCAGAAACCCTTCGTCTTCGGCCACGCGCATCAGGATACCGCCCATGGAATGGGTGATCACATGGGCCGGGCCCGGGCCACACGCGGCGAGGGCAGCGGGCACGACCATCCGTGCAAGGGGACGCACCTCCGCCTCGGTCGACGGGTACTCCGGCGCGACCGTACGGTACCCCTGGCGCCGCAGCACGACCTCCATCACCGTGAAGGACGCATCCGTCCGCGCAAGACCGTGCAGCAGAACGATACAATCCGGCGCCGGATCCGACGCGGCAGCGGGGCTGGCCATGAGACCCGCGATCAGGGCAAGGGCAAATCGGTGCATGGGTGCGATCCTAGGGCGTTCTTATCCGCGATGGTAGCGCTTGCACCCTGTGCAGGGCTGCGGCA
This sequence comes from Tropicimonas sp. S265A, assembly GCF_049800835.1. Lineage (NCBI taxonomy): Bacteria > Pseudomonadati > Pseudomonadota > Alphaproteobacteria > Rhodobacterales > Roseobacteraceae > Tropicimonas > Tropicimonas sp. S265A. The sequence continues at coordinate 176,708 of NZ_JBNAFU010000002.1, read as the reverse complement.
CGGTCCCCCCATGCCGATGAGCCGTCCCATCGCCCCCCGCCTTGCCGTTCGGGCTGTCATTCTGAAGGACGACCGCCTGCTGCTGGTCAATGCATGGGGCGGCGTCAAAAGCGACTTGTGGACTGCGCCCGGTGGCGGTGTGGAAAGGGGCGCGTCCCTGCCCGACAACCTCAAGCGCGAAGTGCACGAGGAAACCGGACTGGGCATCGCGGTTGGGCCGCCCTGTCTCGTAAACGAGTTTCACGACCCAAACGGCAGCTTTCACCAAGTGGACATCTATTTTCGCGCCGAGATCATCACGGGCGCGCTGGACGCGGACTGGCGGGATCCCGAAGGCGTCGTGACAGAACGGAAGTTCTTCAGCCGGGCGGACCTCGCAGGGATCAGGCTCAAGCCGGATGGGCTGGCGCAGGTGGCGTGGGACACTGCGGTCTACTACGACCCCCTTGAGCCGATTGTGCGCTGAGGCCAGCGGGGCGTCGGGAGCAAGGCGCAGATCTACGGTGCCGAAGCGCCTGACAGGCCATACTCCGCCAGAAGGAGGTCGAAAACGCTTCCCTTTTTGGGCGGCTCCTCCGACAAGGCTTTCTGATGCACGTGGAGCCCGATGATCTTCGGATTTCCCACAAGTTCCTGCGCGTATTCCGGTTCGAAAAAATGAAAACTGGAGCCGGGCAGATAATAGAACTCCTCCATCGGGCGCGCCTCGCCGTAACGGTTCTGCTTCTTCAGAATCCGTGTGATCGCTTCGTTTCCATACACCGTGATCCCGAGATCGGTGGCGCGGAATGGCTTGCCGCGCAGCTTGTACACAAGCGGTTTCAGCCGCGCCCGCTTGAAGCCCAGCCAATGCGGCCACAGGTCCGGCGTGTCAAAAATCTTCAAGAAGTCGGTGACGCAAGGATCATCAGGCGGGAAATAAAGCGCCGAGACACCAATGGTGTTGGGTTTGTCGAAAGCGAAGTAAGCCGTGTCCGGGGCGGGCGAAAAGTCCCGGAAAAGCACGACATCGGTGTCCATCCAGAACCCCAGACCGCGCTGTTGGAGCATGATCCGAAAGATATCCGAATAGCTGAGCCGTTCCTGTCGCGGGCTCAGATGGGTCAGCACGAGCGGTGCAAGATCATCCATGAGCGATAGCGGCAAGACCTTGCCTGCGCTTTTGATGGCAACGCCGTCCGGGATCCCCGAAGGAGGTGCACCGGGGTCCGCCACGTAAAGGTCAACGCCTTCGCCGTGCCGCAACCACGATTTCAACGCCAGTCGGGTAAGCCGCGGAATCTGCGGACCGATCCAGAGAGAAGCTATGCGCATTGCCGTGTCCTGCAGCCGAACGTGTCGCGCGAGCGCTATGCCACGGGCAGAGCAGCCTCGCAATGCGGCTTGTCGGTGATGTTTCTTCGCAAGTCCCCCAGAGCCGCATGCACAGGTGCGGGCTTCGGGATTAAGGCTCTTTTAACCACGCCTCGGTGAGTGTGCAGGGACACTCATGTTCCTTACCCACGGAGACACCGGATGTTCCTCGTCAAAGCCGCGGCTGTCGCTGCTGCCCTTTTCACCCTGTCCGCAACGGCCCGGTCCGCAACGGTGGATGCGTTCAACATGTCCCTGTTTTCGTTCGACATACGAAGTTCAGGGGACCTTGTGGTTGAGCAAACCGCGTTCAGTTGCAGCTTCGATCCGATCTGTCAGGACGCGGCAGGCACCCTTGCACCGGGGGCGACATTGCGGATTTCCTTTGGCCTGACCCCGGGAGGAGACGAATTAGGCACGCGGGATTTCGTGAACCTGCGGACGGTCGCCATCAACAACGCGTCCGGCAATGTGGCCACTTCCCCAGCCGTACACCTGCCCGCAGCGGCGGACACGGTGTTCGCCGCATTCGGATTTGTCGACGACGTATACACTGTCAACGAGTTCAGCATCCGCACGCAGGCGGGCGGATTTTCCGGCACACCGGTTGCGGCATCGCAAGCCGTGCCGCTTGTGGTCATGCCACTGTCAGCCTCGGGCATCTTGCTGCTGATCGGGTTGGGCGCGTTCGGGGTACTGGGACGCCGGGCAAGGCGGAAATCGCGTCAGCCCACCTGACGCCCGCGCCCGAGCGACACGGTCACGCCCGCAACGACCAATGCGGCAGACAGCACCATCGTCACCGTCAACGTCTCTGACAAGATCAGGACACCACCGAGCGCCGCAATCACGGGCACGCTGAGTTGGGCGACCGCCGCCCGGCTCGCCCCAAGGCCGGGCAGCACGGCATACCACAGCGCGTAACCACCGCCGGAGGTCAACGCACCGCAAACGATTGCCAGCACGACCCCCTGAAAACTGGCCGGATTCTGATCGGGCAGGGCCAACAGCGCAACCACCATCACCGGAAGGCACAGCGCGAAGGCCAGCGCCGTGTCGATCAACGGCGCGGTGCTGCCCCGGCCAATCAGCGAATACACGCCCCAACCAATCGCGGCGCTGACCATGAGGACAGCCCCGGCAAGCCCGCCGACGCTGCCGCTGGCGTCGGGTCTGAGCAAGATTACAAGACCGCCCAGAGCAATGAGCGCACCAACCCAGCGCCGAGGCGGCACAGGTTCCCGCAGAACGAGCGCGCCTGCGAACATCGTCACCTGCACCGCGCCGAACAGCAACAGTGCCCCGAACCCCGCATCAAGGCTCAGATACGCATAGGAGAAGCCGAGCATGTACACGCTCAGCGCCGCTGCGCTGCGCAGATTGCGGGCGTCCGGGCGTGGTACGCGCCCTTGCAGCGCCACAAGCGCCAGCAGCACGCCCGCCCCCGCCGCAACCCGTATCGTGGCAAAAGTCGCAGGCCCGATCGCGTTCTCCACGAGGGCGGCCCGGTTCAGGAGCGAGTTGGCAGCGAAGGCGATCAGTGTCAGCCCGAGCAACACGGCGCGATAAGGGGCGCTCATACGGCCTCCATCAGACGTTCGGCGAAGACCCCCGCCGCGTAGCTGACCCTGCCACCGACAAACGTTGCGCCGACGTCATGGGTTTGCGCGTCCAGAACAACAAGGTCTGCCCGTTGACCCGCGTGCAAGCCCCCCCTGTCGCAGAGCCCCAGGATCTTGGCCGGATTGGCAGACACGAGGGACCACGCCGTTGATCTGGGGAAACCTTCGCGGACCAACCGGAACACAGCCTGCCGGACAGACGGATAGTGATAATCTGAAACCAGCGCGTCACAGACACCGGTTGTCACCATGTCCTGCGCGCGCAGGTTGTCCTTGTGACTACCGCCGCGCATCACGTTGGGAGCCCCCAGAATGACTGCATCGCCTGCGTCATGCGCAGCGCGGGCGGCGGCTTCGGTCTCGGGAAACTCCGCAATCCGGACACCCATCGCACGCAGGGTCGCGCGGCGCTCGGGCGTTGGATCATCGTGGGAGCCGAGCCGAACACCCCGCGCGCGCAGCCGGGCACACAGGCCGGGCAAGGCCGCCTCGACGTGCGGCTGAGCGCGGTGCAACTGTTGCAAGAGCGCCAGATGCGCCTCGGGCGAGCGACCGGATTTCAAAGCCTGCCCTGTCAGACGCGGAGGGCGCTTGCCTGCCGCCAAAGCCCGATGCGGAAGGTGATCGTTCAGGACGACGTAGTCGATACCCGCCTCTGCTACAAAAGCCTCCGCCGCCGCGAACCCGTCTTCGGTATGGGTTTCAAGGCGCAATTGCAGGATCATCCGGGTTTTCAGCCTTGCCCCGTGGATCTGCAGGGCCTCCGCCAGGGCGCGCGCAAAAGCCGGGCCGCGCATCCCGCCCTCCCAACTCCAGAACTGGGCGAGTACGGCGGTGGTGATGCCGTTGGCCGCCAGTTCCGCATCGACGGCGCGCAGCCCTTCGCCCAGATCGGCGACGGCTCCGCGCCGTGGCGCAAGATGTCGTTCGAACCCGTCACCGTGCAGATCGACGATTCCGGGCAGGACCATGAACCCGTCACAATCGACCCGCCGCATGCCACTGGCAGGCGCACACAGCCGACCGTCTTGCATGGCCAGTGGCGGCGCATCGGCTCCGAACGGAGCGGCGTTGTCAAAAAGCAGATCAGGCACCTGCACCTCATGGCTGACCCGCCTGCGCCGGGCAAGCCCTGCCCTTCACAAATAGCGAAAGGCGCGGGGGTAGATCACCTCATGGGTGCTGCCGGACACATCCGGGCCAATCGGGAAAAGCATGAAGTTGTCGGCCGGGTAAGGGGTCTTGAGATTGCGCGCGGCAGCCAGCGAGAATCCGAAGCGCCGATAGAACTGCGGGTCGCCCAGAACCACAATTCCGGGAACATGCTGCTGGCGCAACTGGTCGAGCCCATACTGCACCAGCGCGGACCCGATCCCGGTCTCGCGCCGGTCCCACCGCACTGAAACCGGAGACAGCGCCGCCCAGCCTTCAGGCGCTTCGAGGTTGGAAAACGCGATATGACCAACCAATGCATCGCCGTCCACTGCCACGGCCTCCAACGTCAGAACGCCCTGGCTACGCAGGTCCTGAACGAGCCGTCCCTCGGACGGTCCTTCGAAGTTCGTGTTGAGCAGGATAGAGATCGCCAGGTGGTCCCGTGCGGTCGCTTGCCTGATTGAATAGGATACCATGAAACACACACCCCGGATGTGCCGCAACGATGGCCGAAGCATTGCGCAAGCGTAAAGAGCTTTTCGCGGATGTTACCGCTAAAGGTAACAGTTTTTCTCAGGTCCCGGCGCGCTCATCTTGATCGTGATCACGTCGCGCTGGCCACCAGGGCACCGGAGTTGTGGTTTGCATGCTTGCCCGGGTCGCGAGGACGGGTTTAGGCTCGATTGATTTCAATTGGAATTTGAAAGGGTTTTCATGCTGCGCTGTGTTGTGTTTCTGTTTTTGACTCTCTCTGTTGCAGGCGGACTTTCGACCCCAGCAATGTCGCAATCCAACCCGGTGGAGGCCGCTCGTGCAGCCGGCCTTTACGGTGTGACGCCCGACCTTGGCCGTCCATTGGGGAACCCGCGCGCCGAAGCGGGGCGGCAGATTGCTTGGGATCGCTTCGGCATTTATTTCGAAGAGCATGACCTCACCGCATTCGTTGCCGCGCTTGACCCGAACGGGGCCGCCGCGCAGCAAGGTGCCAAGGTCGGGGATGTCTTGCGCGGCTCCGATCTGATGGGGGCGCGCAGGGATCTGCAGGGTATATTGCACGCATTCGAAGGGGCCGCGAGACGGCAGGAACCACCGACGCTTCTGCTGTATGTCTTTGATGCGGACAGTGGGTGGCAACGCGAGTACCAGCTGACTGCTGCCGCGCCCGGAGCCCAAGCGGCACGCATCCCGCCGACCTTGCGTGGCGCGGTCACATCGCACAAGGGCCTCATGGCGATCCTGCAAGGCGACCCGTCCCTGTCGGACCCCTACGATATCGCCTACGACGCGATGCTGGCGTTACAGGCAATTTCCATGCACGTCAAAAACTGCAGTGGGCCGAACGCGGTGGACATCCCGGTGACCGTCACCACCACAACCACCACGCGCAACGGGTTCGGCACGATCCGGGGCACGGAGACTGAGCAATACACGCAGGAGTTTCGGGTCCGCCCGGAGTTTGCCCAATGGGCACGGTCCAATATCAACGTGTATCCGCCGCAACCGATTTCGACCGTGCGCAGCGCTGTTCTGGACCTGATTTCAGTGGAAGGGTGCGCAGGATCTGGATTCAAGCAGTTGGAGGCTGGGCTTGCCGCGGTGATGGGCGTCTCGCTCCCGGACACGGCGGGTGACACGCAACAAGGCGGACTCCCGAGCGACGCAAGTGCCTTTGTCGCCTCCTGCTTTCCGTTGCAACAGCAGGCAATGGCTGCACGCGGTCTGAATGCTGGCGAACGTGGTCTTGCGCAGATCTGCTTCTGTCAGGAACACGCCGCCCGCAGCATTGGTGACCTGGACCTTTATGAAAGCCTCAAGATTCTCGACAACAGCGTCTACAACGCAAATCCGCAGATGCACGGGGCGTTCGAGACGCATTTCAACGAATGCTACCGCGCACAGGACGGATCGGAGCTGCGTCGGCGGGTTGAGGCACTTTGGCGTGATCTGAACATCTGACAAAAAGAAAGGGCGCCCGCAGGCGCCCTTTCCGAATTCACATCAGCGGGGCTGATTACATCATGCCGCCCATGCCGCCCATGTCGGGCATGCCGCCGCCAGCAGCCGCGCCTTCCTTGGCGGGTTTGTCGGCGACCATCGCTTCGGTGGTGATCAGCAGGCCTGCGATCGACGCAGCGTCCTGCAGGGCCGTGCGCACAACCTTGGCAGGGTCGATGACACCGAACGAGAACATGTCGCCATATTCTTCGGTCTGCGCGTTGAAGCCGAAGGACAGATCATCGCTTTCGCGAATCTTGCCGGCCACAACGGAGCCATCGACGCCTGCGTTCTCGGCGATCTGGCGCAGCGGTGCCTCGAGCGCCTTACGCACGATGTTCACACCGATGTTCTGATCGTTGTTCGCACCCGTCAGACCTTCGAGGGTCTTCGCCGCCTGGATCAGGGCCACACCGCCGCCTACGACGATGCCTTCCTGCACGGCTGCGCGGGTTGCGTTCAGCGCGTCGTCGACACGGTCCTTACGCTCTTTGACTTCGACCTCGGTCATGCCGCCAACGCGGATGACTGCCACGCCACCGGCGAGCTTGGCCACACGTTCCTGCAGCTTCTCACGGTCATAGTCGGAGGTGGTCTCTTCGATCTGCGTGCGGATTTGGCTGACACGCGCTTCGATCTCGGCCTTCTCACCCGCACCGTCGACGATGGTGGTTTCGTCCTTGGTGATCGACACGCGCTTGGCGGAGCCCAGCATGTCGATGGTGACGTTTTCGAGCTTCATGCCCAGATCTTCGGAGATGACCTGACCGCCGGTGAGGATCGCGATGTCCTGCAGCATGGCCTTGCGACGGTCGCCGAAGCCCGGCGCCTTGACAGCTGCGATTTTCAGACCGCCGCGCAGCTTGTTGACCACCAGGGTCGCCAGCGCTTCGCCCTCGACGTCTTCCGCGATGATCAGCAGCGGCTTACCGGACTGGATCACGGACTCGAGCAGCGGGACCATCGGCTGCAGCGAAGAAAGCTTCTTCTCATGCAGCAGGATGATCGCGTCTTCCAGCTCGGTGGTCATCTTGTCGGGGTTGGTGACGAAGTAGGGGCTGAGATAGCCGCGATCGAACTGCATGCCTTCGACAACGTCGGTTTCGGTCTCGAGGCCCTTGTTCTCTTCGACGGTGATCACACCCTCGTTACCGACCTTCTGCATCGCGTCCGCGATCTGGTTGCCGATCTCTTCTTCGCCATTGGCGGAGATGGTGCCGACCTGCGCGACTTCTGCGCTGTCCTTCACTTCGCGCGATGCGGCCTTGATCGCCTCGACAACCTTGGAGGTCGCCAGATCGATACCCCGCTTGAGGTCCATCGGGTTCATGCCTGCGGCAACCGACTTCATGCCTTCCTTGACGATGGCTTGCGCCAGAACCGTCGCGGTGGTGGTGCCGTCGCCAGCTTCGTCATTGGTGCGGGAAGCAACTTCCTTCACCATCTGGGCGCCCATGTTCTCGAACTTGTCTTCCAGTTCGATCTCCTTCGCCACGGACACGCCGTCCTTGGTGATGCGCGGTGCGCCGAAGGATTTGTCGAGGACCACGTTGCGGCCTTTGGGGCCGAGGGTCACTTTGACCGCATCGGCGAGGATGTTCACGCCAGTCAGCATGCGGTTACGGGCATCGGTGTCAAATTTGACGTCCTTAGCAGCCATTATGTTCGCTCCTGTAAGTCTTTGTTGATGATCAGTTGAGGCGTTCAGGCGGCTTTGGCCGCTGCACCATCGGTAATGATCCCGAGGATGTCGCTCTCTTTCATGATCAGCAGTTCTTCGCCATCAACGGTCACTTCCGTGCCGGACCACTTGCCGAACAGGATCGTGTCGCCTTCGGAGATCGCCATCGGGATCAGCTCGCCGCTGTCCTTGCGGGCGCCTTCGCCACACGCCACGACAACGCCCTCAGCGGGCTTTTCCTTGGCGCTGTCCGGGATGATCAGGCCGCCGGCGGTTTTCTCTTCGCTCTCGACGCGACGAACCAGTACACGGTCATGAAGCGGTTTGAATGCCATTTTCTGAGGCTCCTTCGCTCAGTGTTTCTCCGTCGCCCCCCGGGTCCCCGAGAGGCCATTAGCACTCACGCAATTTGAGTGCTAACGCAGCGTAGTTAGAGATGCCGCGACAAGCTGTCAACGGGCATTTGGGGAAAATTTGGGGGGGGCGCGATGCTGGTTTTTCGCCTCTTTGCTCTTGCGGACTTGCGGCCTTCGAAGCGTGAGTTGATTGCGCCTGCACGGTCACATCTGCTGTCGAATGAAACAAGGATGCACCACGGATCACGGTTGCATCGTCGGCTGAGTGTTTCTCACGACTCCGAACGGACCGGCACGGTTCCGATATGGCGCCCAAGAGCCGGACCCGGTCGTCATGCAGGTAAGTGCTGCCAAAATCTGGCCTTTCACGCGGCTTGCCTGTCTTTGACATTCACGGCAACACACGTGCCGCGAACTTTCGGATTGGCATCCGGCGTCGCGAGAAAACGACGTTTTGGACGAGGCGTTTGCGATGACCTCCGTTCCCTAGCACCCGTCGCGGACCGAGAGGCGCACGCCTTCGGACTTCGAAGAATTGGCGGTGACAGACAATCGCAACGTGCGGGTCTGGGCATGCCTTGCACCTTGAACACATGCCAGCCACCGATCGCGTTATCACGGCCCTTCGCAAGCCGACGGCATCCGGCTGGCTTGACCGGTTGGAGAGGAACGCGCACGGTTGGGCAGCACTCCTGAACGGAGACTTGGGCTATGGCAAACGTGACCCCCGACGCACTGGTCGCACGGATCGCAACGCTTACGACATCGTCCAGGGCGACCTGGTTTACTTACCTCGGCATTTTGCTGTTCGTCGCTGTCACGCTCCTGAATGTACGCCACACCGATTTCTTCGACAGCGGGTCCGGAATCCAACTGCCCCTCGTTGGCGTGACGGTACCTGTCACCATCTTCATCATGGCGAGCGCATTTCTGGTCGCCGCCATAAACGGCTATCTGCATGTCGTGCTGGAGGAGTTCTGGTCCGCCGTGGCGGATGCCCCTGCCGTCCTGAGCGATGGGCGCCCCCTGTCCTCGGCGCTGCCACCCTGGCTCGTGACGGGCTTCGCGCTTCACCTGCGCGCGCGGATCAATACGGAGGCGCAGGCGCCGATCCAGGCCTCGCCCCTCGGGCTGCTCGGGGCGCTGGTGTCTTTTGCCCTTTTGTTTCTGGCCGGTCCCGTTTTGTTAGCGTGGCTTTGGCTGGTCTCTCAACCTGCGCATGAAGCTTGGTTGACCCTTATCGTGGGTCTGTTGGCGACGATCGCTGCTGCAATAAGCGCTATGAGTTTCAGCACACTGATCCGTCGCGTGCAGCACAGGGCACCGTCGCGGGCCCGGCTTCTCGGGATGGTCACGCTAGCCTTCGGGGGTCTTGTCGCGTGTGTCTCACTCGCGCGCACCGAATGGGACCCGATGGGGGCGCTGGTGACGCGCCACCCAGAAGACCCCGGTACCTTTGAACGGACGGCGCAGTGGTTTCGCCCCGCGATTGCGGATTTGCGCTTTGCGCGCATCACCCAGCTCTCCAGGGACTGGGTGCCCCATGTCGAGGCCGTCGCTGACTTTGGCCGCGACTGGTGTCCCGATCAGGCGGACCCGGTTGCATGCCGCGCCATTGGTCTGGCAGATCCGGCATTCCTTGGCGCCTATCGCGACCGACGCGACCGTGCCCTGGCGATATTTGAGAAGCCCGACCTGAGCGACCGGCACATGGACCACGCGGATTTCGTTTTCGCATTTCTGCCCGGTGTCTGGATGAATCGTGCGAAACTGCGCCGCGCGGATTTCCACAGCGCGGTGATCGAAGGCGTGGTGGCCCAACGCGCAGACCTGACCAACGCCGTCCTTGCGTCTGCCGATGCCGCGATGGCCGACTTCAGGCGGGCCACGCTGAACGGCGCGAACATGTACCAGATCGCGGCCCCGGGCGCGGATTTCGTCTCGGCACGGATGCGCAGCGCCGACCTTACGGACGCGAACCTTTCCCACGCGCTTCTCAACGTCGCTGACATGACCTCTGCCAACCTCAACGGGGCCAACCTTCGTGGCGCCTTGTTTCACCGCGCCACGCTCGTGGACACCGATCTGCGCGAGGCCACCCTGACAGGCGCGGATCTGGTGCAGACCGATCTGTCTGGCGCGTGGCTTGGCCGGACGCGGATCGGACGTGCAACGATTTCAAACGCGCAATTTGTTGGCGCGTATCTTACGGGTGTCTTGCTCGACCACGACGGTGCATTCTGGTTCGGAAGAACCGATTTCACGAACGCTCAGCTGGAGTGGGTGGCCTTTCGGAATGCCGATATGAGCCAGGCTATCTTCGACGGGCCGGATGCGCTGGCCTACACTTTCGGCGATGGCAGCGTCACGCTGCCCGAGGGCATGCCGCGCCCCTGCCACTGGGTTGAGGACGTGCTTGCAGACACCGCCTTCTACGCGCACTGGCGTGGTCTGACACTTGCCACGAACCTGCAACCGTTCTGGGTTGGCATGGCGGACTCCGCTTTTGACGATGTCGTACCAACACCTCCGCCGGCGGAGTGTGACTTTCCCGACATGGATCCGGAGACGGGTTTTGCCTGGTCACGCGCCTTTTACGCGAGGCAGACAGACCCGTAGTGCAATTTAGCGGGTGCTCTTGGCGCAGGCGCGCGGTCTGATCCGGATCCGCCCCTCACCCGACAAAAATCCAGGCGTGCTTTGAACCCACGCAGCACAGGGCGCGGCGGGTCGGGTCAGAGCCGCGCCGGATCCCAGCTGTAAGCCCAGTCGACAAGCCCCTGACGCCCCGCATGCGTGATCGCGTACACGCCTTTCTCGACGCGCTCGAACCAACCATAGTGGTTGTCCGCCATCAGGCGTGTAGCGACCTGTACGCCCGTGCCCGCGGCCACATCGCGGCCGCGGCTCGGGCCGAACTCAACCAGATACGCCGCACAGCGCAGTGCATCCTGGCGGTAGCCGGTGACAATCCCGTGGCGGGTCGCGCCGCCATCGTTGGGATCCCCCTGCAAACGCTGAAACTCTCGCAGCAACCGCGCTTTGCGCATCGGCGACCTGCGTGGGCGATAGGACCCCGGGTCGCACAGCACCTCCGCAAACCCGTCCGGGCGCACCGTGATCAGACCCAGCCCAAGACGTCGGCACATGGCCGTGTTGTCGTTCAGGATGCGCTTGGCCATGCGTCCCTTGGGGCGAGGCACAGCAATGTAGACAGCATCCGTGACCGCCAACCGCGCCAGCGCCTGATGGTAAAGTGCTAGGGAAAACCCGACCTTCAGTTCCACGATCACGGGATCGTCGCCGTCGCGCAGGCCCATCACGTCGACTGCGCCCACTTCGCCTTTCACCTCGTACCCCTGCCTCTCCAGCAAGGCCTTGATCGGGCGGTAGAGGTCCGTCTCGCGTGGCTTTGTCATACATCGACCCTAACGGGATGCGATCTGAACACCACCCCTGCCCGCGCGGCGTCCAAATGCCGCCCATGCGCCCCGGTGACAGGGCCCGGCACGCCCCCTATAACGCGCGCGAATGCCTCCCCGAATGGACATGAGTGATATGACGATCAAAGTTTTCGGCCACAAATCCCCCGACACCGATTCCACTGGATCCCCGTTGATCTGGGCTTGGTATCTGTCAGAGGTCAAAGGCACCCCTGCCGAAGCGGTTCTGCTCGGCACACCGAACACCGAAGCCGCGTTCATGTTGGAACGGTGGGGGTTCACCCAACCCGCCATCATCGACGATGTGTCCGAAGATGAGGCCGTGATCATCGTCGACACGAACAACCCCGCAGAGTTGCCTGACGGCATCAACGGCGCGGACATTCAACAGATCATCGACCATCACAAGCTCGTCGGCGGGCTGGAAACCAAAGGCCCGATCGACATCACGATCCGTCCTGTCGCCTGTACCGCGACAATCATGTACGACCTGATGGGCGACGATGCCGCCAAGATGCCCGAGGCGATCAAGGGTGCGGCGCTGTCCTGCATCATCTCCGACACGCTGGAATTTCGCTCGCCCACAACGACAGACCGCGACCGCGAAGTGGTCGCCGCACTCGCCGCGGACCTGGGCGTGAACGTGACTGATTACGCGACAGAGATGTTTGCCGCAAAATCCGATGTTTCCGCATTCTCCGACGCAGAACTGATCCGCATGGACAGCAAGGCCTACGAGGTGGACGGCACGAAATTCCGCGTTTCTGTACTGGAGACGACATCGCCTGCCACCGTTCTCAACCGCAAAGCATCGCTGATCGAAACGATGCCAGCGGTTGCCTCAGAAGATGGGGTGGATCAGGTTCTGCTTTTCGTGGTGGATATCCTGAACGAGGAGGCCACGCTGCTCGTGCCGAACGATCTGGTGAAGGGCGTTGCCCGGAAGAGCTTTGGGGCCGATGCAACCGGAGACAGCGTCGTTCTGCCCGGCATCGTGAGCCGCAAAAAGCAGATCATCCCGAACCTGGCAGTTTGAGCCCGGGAACTCCGCATTCGCCGGAGAATTGCATAATTTTGTGGCCCTTCGGACATGGTTTGGCGGGCCGCGCGTCTACTTCGTCAGCGAAACGTTGACACCCTCAGAAGAGCCAAGCAATGCCGAGCGTGCTTGGTTTTGTGATGATGGCTGTTTTGACGACCCCGGATATTTCGTTTTCTGACGCCCCCCGTCAACGGCTCGACTGGCTGGACATGGCAAAGGGTCTGGCGATTTTTCTTGTCGTCGTCGGCCATACCAATCGCGGCCTCATGTCGGCTGGGATATTGGGGTCGGACGGACCATGGGCGTGGATCGACAGCGCGATCTACAGCTTTCACATGCCGTTTTTCTTTGCGTTGTCGGGATATGTCGTCGGCTACGCGCCGGGATCGGGTTCAATAGGCCAGCAGATTGCCACTCGGGTATGGCGGCTTGCGGTGCCGATGGTGATCTGGACTTACATGTTCCTGATCCTCAAGGCATCCGCAGGCCAGGCGACAAATACACCAGTTGCATGGGAGGAAGTGGCGCGACTGCCCCTGCCCCCGGTCCTCCACATGTGGTTCCTATGGGCATTGATTGTCCTGTCCGTGGTCTGGATCCTTCTGAAAGCCTGCGCAAACCGGTTTGCTGTTTCAGATTTGAAGCTTGCCCTCGTTTTGATCGCAATCGGGGTGTTTTTGCGCCACGGTGGCGTACCTTTGCCACCGGGCTGGGCGCCCTATTGCTCCGGCACGCTTCAGAACGCTGCGTTTTTCTTTCTGGGTATCGCGCTCGCCCAATCCAACATGCTGCGCGTCCCCATGGGCATACCGGGTGTGGCGTTGGCATTGTCGCTGTCCATCCCGTTGTGTTGGCAGGTCTGGTCCGATCTTTCGTTTCTGTCCTCCATCATCCTCATCATTCTCCTCTGGTCGCTTTGCATCAGCGCGAAGACGGTGGCGCCGTACCTCGCGCCGCTGTTTCTTGGCCAGGCGCTTCTGACGTTTGGCAAAGCCAGTCTTGCGATCTTTGTCGCCCACACCGTGTTTTCCGCAGCCATGCGCATCGTCTTGATGGGTTTTGGAATAGAGTCGGCCGCGCTCCACATGATTTTGGGTCTCGGTATCGGAATCGCAGGCCCCATCGTTTTGCTGCTGGCTGCATATCGGGCTGGCGTGGCGCGGAAACTCGGCCTCGCCTGAGCAGGATCGCAGGCAAACTCTGCTCTTGTGTTGCAAACTTACGCATTCCACAAGGTCACCAGAACCGCACTGCTTTGCAAAACTCAGCGCCTGTTTGAGGAGCCCCACATGACCCGCATCATTGAACGCCTCGACGAGATTTCGCATCAGTATGACGCGTTGCTCGTCGATCTGTGGGGTTGCGTGCACAACGGGCTGGAACCCTATCCCGAGGCCGTTGCCGCATTGGAACGGTATCGCGCGTCCGGGGGGACGATCCTGCTCCTGACCAACTCGCCGCGCCCGCGCGCCGGCGTGACCAAGCAACTGATCGAGATGGGGGTGCCCGAAAACGCATGGCACACGATTGCCACATCCGGAGACAGTGCGCGCATGGCGATGTTTCGCGGCGTTGTCGGACAGAAGGTTTATTTCATCGGCGAGGACCATGATGAACGGTTCTTCGAGCCCCTGAAACTGATGGGCGATCCGGTGGAGATTACCCGAGTACCACTGGATCAAGCCGACGGGATCGTCTGCACCGGCCCTTTCGATCCGATGGCGGATCCATCCGAGAACCGCGCGACTTTTCTCTACGCCAAGCAGAAGGGCATGAAACTCCTGTGCGCGAACCCGGATATCGTCGTGGACCGGGGCGAACGCCGCGAGTGGTGCGCAGGCGCGCTTGCGCAGCTCTATACCGAGATGGGCGGTGAAAGCCTCTATTTCGGCAAACCTCACCCGCCAATTTACGACCTGGCGCGGGCGCGTCTGGCGGAACTGGGCAAGGTGCCCGCGACCGACCGCCTGTTGGCCATCGGCGACGGGATCGCAACCGATATCCAGGGCGCGCAGGGCGAGGATATCGACTCGCTCTTCATTACCGGCGGCCTTGCTGCTGCGGAAACCGGAACCGACCGGCAGCCCGATCCGGCCAAGCTGGACAGCTTCCTGAGCGACAAGATGGTGACACCCACATACGCCATCGGAAAGCTGCGGTAGCTGCGTTAGCACCACCCGCTGCGTAACATTGTTTCAAAATCCATGCCTACTTTTGTCGCAATCTTACCTTCGCAGTTGCAGCATAGGTGTTTTTCCCGTATGGAAAGCTCACCTGCCCCCGGAGGACATCATGTTGGACAACGCACCACGCGGAACAATCTGTATCGAAGACCTTGAGGTCGGGATGTCGCGATCCCTGCGCAAGGTTGTCACGGACCGTGACATCGAATTGTTTGCCGAAGTGTCGACCGACCGGAATCCGGTCCATCTGGATGACGACTACGCCAAGGAGACGATGTTTCACGGGCGTATCGCCCACGGGATGCTGACCGCAGGTCTGATCTCTGCCGTGATCGGAGAACAACTGCCGGGCCATGGCACCGTATATCTGGGGCAGAACCTCAAGTTCATGGCCCCCGTGCGCCCGGGCGACATGGTTTTGGCCGAGGTTACAGTGGCCGACATCGACCATTCCCGTCGCCGGGTCTCGCTTGAAACCAAGTGCTATGTGGATGACCAGATCGTTCTGAAGGGGGATGCGATGGTGCTGGCCCCGAGCCGCAAGTTCGACTAGGCACCGCCACCGCTTGCCACGCCCCGCACGGGGCGTTACCTCAGCGCCATGATTACGATCGTCCGGGATGCGGATTTCGTGCGCTCTTCCGACCGGGGGGCTGCCGCCGCGATAGGCAATTTCGATGGGGTCCATCTGGGCCATCGCAGCGTCATCGACCAGACAGGCGCCGCAGCGCGCCGTCTGCATGCGCCGCTCGGCGTGCTGACGTTCGAGCCCCATCCGAGAGAGTTCTTTGCCCCGGATGCACCACCGTTTCGACTGATGTCTGCGGAGGCGAAAGCGCATCGCCTTGAAAAGCTGGGCGTCGATATCCTGTACCAACTCAGTTTCAATCAAGCCTTGGCCAGCCTCAGCGCGGAGGAATTCGCGCAAGCCATCCTCGCCGACAAACTCGGGTTGCGCCATGTGATCGTCGGCAGCGACTTCTGCTTTGGCAAGGGCCGTACCGGCACTGCACGGATGTTGCAGGAATTCGGTCAGGCCATGGGCTTTGGCGTCACGGTGGCGGAACTTCTGCGCGACACCGACCAGACCGTATCGTCGACTTCCATCCGTACCGCTCTGACCGAAGGACGCCCGGAAGACGCCGCACGGATGCTGGGACACTGGCACCGGATCGAAGGCCCCGTGGTGCATGGTGAAAAGCGCGGTCGCGAATTGGGCTACCCCACCGCGAACATGTCCATTGACGGGCTGCACCCTCCACGATTTGGCGTATACGCCGTTCTGGTCGATGTGCTCGAAGGCCGGTTTCAGGGGCGCTATCGCGGTGTGGCCTCGATGGGCGTCCGCCCGATGTTCGGAGAGAACCGCCCAAACCTTGAAACCTTTCTCTTCGACTTCTCGGGCGATTTGTACGGGACGCAGATATCGGTCGCTCTGGTGTCCTATATCCGTCCGGAAGTGAAATTCGAAGGTCTGCAAGCGCTGATCGCCCAGATGGACAAGGACAGTGAAGAGGCCAGACACCGCCTGGCGGACGCGACATCGTGAGCCGCAAGCGAAAACGCACCGGACCGGTGCCAACCAAGCTGCGCCCGAAATTCTGGGAAACCGTCCCACTGACCGAAATGACGCAGGCCGAGTGGGAGGCGCTGTGCGATGGCTGCGGACGCTGCTGCCTGCTCAAGCTTGAGGATGCCGACACCGCCGAGGTCGCCTTCACACGCGTGTCATGCCGCCTGCTGGACACCGAGTCCTGTCGTTGCGGGAACTACGAGATCCGCAAACAACTGGTGCCCGACTGCGTGGTACTGACACCGAAGAACCTGGATGAGATCGGGTACTGGATGCCCGAAACCTGTGCCTACAGGCTGCTCCACCAAGGCGATCGGCTGTATGACTGGCATCCCTTGATTTCAGGGCGCGCTGCGTCTGTTCAGGAGGCTGGCGTCTCTGTCGCAGGCTGGGTGGTTCCCGAGTTCGAGGTCGATGAAGACGAGCTTGAAGACTATCTCATCGAGCCGGAAGGCGGTTGAAGCCGGGCAAATGTGCCGACGCTTGCAAGGAACCGGCTGATCGCAGGGCCGAGTGTTTCCGCGTGGGACAGAGGGGCCATGTGACCAGCCCCGGCAAGCACCATGCGCTCTGCCACAGGCAGGTCTTGCGCCAATCCCTCCATGATGGCTTCGATCACAGGGGGACTCTCGGTCCCTGACACCAGCAAGACCGGACAGAGCACACGAGCCACCCCGACGCCCATGTCTGTTTCCGCCAGCAAACCATGCGCATCATCATAGAGCGCAGGCTCGCTTTCCTCGATCAGGTGGATGCGCGCGGTAAAGTACCGCCGGGCGTCCGCCGTAAGATCCTCCCACGAGGTTTCGCCCCCCCAAATCGCATAGAATGCCCGGGCAGCGCCCTGCGCATCCTTTGCGGCAAAGGCAGCAACCTCAGACGCGCTGTCGAGTTCAAAGGCCGAGAAGACGTCCGGAGCTGTTCGGCGTGCCACTGCAAACAGGACCGGTTCGATCAGCACGAGGCTGCGCACGAGCGTGGGCGCCTCGATCGCCAGACGCAGCGCGACGGTTGCGCCAAAGCCATGCCCGATCACGTCAACCGGGCCACTGTCCTGACGTTTGCACAATTCGGCCAAGGCCTCCGTGGCCTGGGTGTGCGTACCGCGTGCAGGGTCCAACGGACCAGATTGACCGTGTCCTGGCAGATCAAAGGCCACAAGCCTGTGCCCGGTAATCGTGCGCATCAGCGGTAGCCACGTGCCCGCAGAGCCAAGGGCAGCATGCACCAGCACGGCACAAGGCCCCTCTCCGATTTCGGTCCAATGCGTTGGCGTGTCCGCCAGCGCGGTCTGTGGCATTACAAATCTCCGCTCAGATACGCATCGAGGTCCCCAAGACGGTCCTGTCCCCAGAACCTTTGATCCGTGTCGGTGATGTAGAACGGCGCACCGAAGGCACCTTTTTCAATCGCTTCTTCCAAATTCCGGGCATAGGTCTCTGCCGCCCCCAACATATTGGCCTCTGCGAGGTCAGGATCAAAGCCCGCTTTTGACAGACAGTCGCGTATCACGTCGTCCTCGGCGATGTTCCGCTCGCCAGCCCAGCATGCCCCGGTGATGGCATGCACGAGGTTTCCCATATCGCCGCCATCTGCCTGCGCGGCGTTGATCACCGCATAGGAACTGGGCGCGGGGTTGGTTGGCCAGAAGGCAGGTTTGATGTTGAAGGGCAGGCCTGCGCGCTTGGCCTGCCGGACCAGATCCTGGGCGCGGTACGCCTGCCGGTTCGGATGCCGGTCTTTGGGCGGGGTTCCCCCGGTGCGAGAGAACAGCGTCATGATGTCGAGCGGTTTGTAGGAAATCTCTGCCCCGTGTTTCGCGGCAATCTCCTCCAGCCGGGTGCCCGCCAGATAGGTGAACGGCGACAAGGTCGCGAAATAGTAATCGATTTTGGCCATGAGTGTCGCGCCCCTCCCAGAGCGTCTTTGAACAGGCGACCCGAGATGCGCCTTTTCCTAGGCAAGACCGTATGGAGTTGGTAAGCGGTGTCAACCGCGCCCCATGGGCCGAGTCCCGCGGCACACTCAACTCGAACAGGACCCCCCGTTATGCCTCTTCAGCAAGAACCCAAGTTGATTTCCGGCACGGCAAACCTGCCGCTCGCAAACTCCATTTCCCGTCGGATGTCGATGCATCGTGGCATGCAGGTGGGGCTGGTCGATGCGCGGGTCGAGCGGTTCAATGACGGTGAGATTTTCGTCGAAGTGTTCGAGAATGTCCGGGGCGAAGACATGTTCGTGATCCAGTCGACATCGAACCCGGCCAATGACAATCTGATGGAATTGCTGATCATTTCCGACGCTCTGCGCAGATCCTCGGCCAGCCGCATCACGGCAATCATCCCGTATTTCGGCTATGCCCGGCAGGACCGCAGGACCAAGGCGCGCACCCCGATCACCGCCAAGCTGGTCGCCAACATGATGGTCGAGGCCGGAGTGGAACGGATTCTGACGATGGACCTGCACGCCGCGCAGATTCAGGGCTTCTTCGATATTCCGGTGGACAACCTCTATGCCGCGCCAATCTTTGCGCTGGACGTGCTGCACCATTTCACCGGCCGGCTCGACAATGTCACCGTGGTCAGCCCGGATGTCGGCGGGGTGGCCCGCGCACGGGAACTGGCGCAGCGGATCGGCTGCGGGTTGGCGATCGTCGACAAGCGTCGGTCCAAACCCGGTGTGATCGAGGAAATGACCGTCATCGGCGAGGTCGAAGGGCAAACCTGTATCATCGTGGACGACATCTGCGATACGGCCGGAACGCTTTGCAAAGCCGCCGACCTGTTGATCGAACAAGGCGCGACGGAAGTGCATTCCTATATCACCCACGGTGTGCTGTCCGGCCCCGCCGTGGAGCGGATCACCAAGTCCAAGATGAAGAGCCTGGTGATCACCGACTCGATCGCCGCCACGGACGCCGTCAAGGCTGCGCCGAACATTCGGATCGTGCCCACCGCACCTGTGTTTGCTCAAGCCATCCTGAACATCTGGAACGGAACCAGTGTGTCGTCCCTGTTCGACAAGGACACGCTGACCCCGATTTACGAAGGCATGTACGCGAACGCGAGCTAACCGAAGACTGCGCCCCTGCGCATGAGCCCGTTCAAGATCAACCCTGAGCCGGGAGTTATGAATGCAGCACCTACGACTTATGCTTGGTACCCTATTCATCGCATCTGTCGCCGCATTGGCCACAGTTGCAGAAACCGAGCGATTTGAGGGCTTGGAAGGCCAACCCAATTTCAGGGACCTCGGCGGTTATCAGACGACGGACGGGCGCACTATTAGAACCGGACTTGTCTATCGCTCTGGCGAACTGCCCCGGACAACGGACGCCGACCTTGAAACCCTCAAAAGACTTGGTGTGCGCACAGTCGTCAATTTCCTCACGGATGGCGAAACCGAGTTTCGCGGCCCCGATCGCTTGCCCGAGGGGGTGCGCGAAATCAGCCTGCCGATCACAGGCGATGTCGGTGGTATTCCCGACGCCGCGAACATGCTTGTCGAGGCCCGGAAGACCGGAGACTTTCGCAACTTCCCCCCGGAATTCAATCCGCTCGTTCACGAAGAGCTGGTGAGCGGGCTGGCCGATGACCAATACACAGCCCTGTTCGAGGTTCTTGCCGACGAAGCGAATTACCCGATCGTCTTTCACTGCTCCCACGGGATTCACAGAACGGGTACCGCGGCTGCGCTGGTTCTCACGGCTCTTGGTGTGTCTTGGGACGTTGTCCGCGAGGACTACTTGCGGTCGAACGTGACCCGCGCCGACGAAGTCGCCCCGCGCATCGAAGACCTCAAGACGCTGGCGACCGCGTTCGAGATGTCGCCAGAAGAGCGCGCAAGGAATTCCGCCTCAATAGAGGCGTTTTACGTTCTTGAGCCTGAATACATCGATGCGTCGCGCACGAAAGCCGCGCAAAGGTTCGGAAGTCTTGATGCGTACATTTCAGAAGGTCTGAACCAGTCTCCTGCAGATCTCGAAAGACTTCGCGCTTTCCTGCTGGAGTGACGAACTCCTCGGTCAAAGCGCCGGGATGGACGTTTTCAGAGGTACCAAGGCCAGTTTCCCGGAAACGCGACGGTGTTTTGGTCTGCTTTTCGCCCTGCGCATTTGGTTGCAGCAAAAGGTCAGTGATGCTTTTTGAGATGCATCAATAAATTCTGCCCCGGTCTCTGGAATACTCCCACGCGGGAGGGGATTTCAGATGTATAAAAACATAATTGTGGCGATCGCGCTTGATCATTCACCGGACACGGGGAAAGCGCTGAATGTAGCCAAGCTGCTGGCGGCGGACGGTGCAAGCATCACGGCCCTCAACGTCATTGAGGACATACCCACATACGCCGCGAACCATATACCGCAAACGCACCTCGCCAGCCGTCTTCCCGAGGCTAAAGCCGAACTGAAAGCCGAACTTGGCGGGGTCAAGGGCGTCACGCCTGTGGTTGTCAGCGGCCATGCGGGACGGGCGATTATCGAATACGCAACGCAGCAGGGGGCCGACTGCATCGTGATCGCCTCTCACCGCCCGGGGCTTCAGGATTTCTTCATAGGCTCGACGGCAAGCCGGGTGGTCCGGTACGCAAAGTGTGCCGTTCATGTTCTTCGTTAGGCTGTACGGCCTGATCGCGAACGCCTGAACCCGCGCGATCGATGCACCCGCCTGATCCGTCGCCAATCCGTGCGCTGCTCAGATCCGGAGGGGCTTCGACATCCCCGTCGACAACCTCTGTACCGCGCCGGTCGTTGCACAAGCGACTCTGAACGTCTGGAAAGGTACCAGCGTCCCATCGCTGTTAGACAAAGATACGCTGACCTCGATCTAAGTGGGCATGTACACCAACGCGAGCTAGGAGTTCGCCGGGCGGCCTCTCACAGCCATGGGACAGACCTGACCCTATCCAAGTTGGGAGGGTTACAGCGCGTGGGTTGGCGATCGGACCCCCTTGATGCAGATCATCAACGGTCCGAAAAGCCGCAGATAGACTCGATCCACATCCGAAACTACGGGCACCTTAACTTTCAGGTCGGCTTGGGATGAAAAAGACGATCGCCATGGCATTGATGGCTGCGCTTGTGGCGAGTGGCTGTGTCCCGGTGCCGGCGCGAACCACTACACTCGTTTTCGAAGCACACGGCGAAAACGCGTTCTCTGGATCGGGCGCAAGCTGCGGGAATGTGGCCTACTCGTATTATGCCTACCGCCTCGATAACCCTCGGGCCCCGTATTCCAGATGGCGCGCAGAGAAGGAACGGATCGAGGTGCGCGTGCTGCCCGAAGATGGCACCCTGAAAGTCATTTTCTCAGCCTAGTCGATCCGTGACCGGAAGTCTGTCGCGTTCGACTCTGCGAAAATTAAGGTCATGCTGGACGGCGTCGCCCGCAAACCAGCCAACACATCTGTCAGTCGATATACGGACTTGCTGTCGGGGTCGTCCCTGTCTCTGGAATTCGGCACCGGCCCAAAGTTACCGGGCCGGGTTACGCTCGTAACCGGATCGGGGGCAATTCTGGCGAACGGCAAGGCCATCTCGCTTCCAGAAATGACATTCGATCGGGCCGTGCGAACCACAACGAGTTTGGTCCAATCCATCAATTGCTGAAGTTCCTATTGGGCGAGCGGTGGCGCGACACCACACCGGTCGCGGCAGCGGAATGTGTGATTGTGCACCTTTTGCCGCGCTCTGGTGTTTTGGGCAATCGCAAGATCTGCCAGTGATCGGTGACCAAAGAAAAAGCCCCGGACGCGAACCCGGGGCTTTGCTTTATCTCGGAGGCTAAGTGCCTCAGACCATGTCTTCCAGCAGCTTGACGATGTCTGCGACCAGTTTCTCGGCGACGTCCTTGTGCTCGCCCTCGACACCTGTCGCCTTCGCGCGCGCCTCTTCGAGGTGCGCCTCAAGCGCTTCGCGCGACTCGGCGGCCGCCGGATAGGCGCGCTCTGCCAGCACGGTGGTGCCTTTCGGACCGATCTCGGCAAACCCACCGGTCACCGCGTAGGCCTCCGACCCGCTCGGGCCGTTCACCCGCAGGATACCCGGGCGCAGCGTGGTGATCGTTGGTGCATGATCGGCCATCGCCGTCATGTCCCCGTCCGCGCCGGGGATCTGCACCTCCGTCACCTCAAGCGAAGCAAGGCTCCGCTCGGGGCTGACCAGATCGAATTGCAGGGTGTTTGCCATGATGCCCCCTTAGGCCGCGTCTGCGGCCATGCGCTCGGCCTTGGCAAGCACTTCGTCGATGCCACCAACCATGTAGAAGGCACCTTCCGGCAGGTGATCGTATTCACCCGCAACAACCGCCTTGAAGGACGAGATCGTGTCTTCGATCGGCACCTGAACACCGTCAGAACCGGTGAAGACCTTCGCCACGTCGAACGGCTGGCTGAGGAAACGCTGGATTTTCCGGGCGCGGGCCACGGTCAACTTGTCCTCTTCGCTCAGTTCGTCCATCCCGAGGATCGCGATGATGTCCTGAAGCGACTTGTAGCGCTGCAGGATCCCCTGCACATCGCGGGCCACCTGGTAGTGTTCTTCGCCCACGATGCCCGGATCAAGGATACGGCTGGAGCTGTCGAGCGGGTCCACGGCCGGATAGATGCCCAGCTCGGAGATCGCACGCGACAGAACGGTCGTGGCGTCGAGGTGCGCAAAAGTCGTGGCCGGTGCAGGGTCGGTCAAGTCGTCCGCAGGCACGTACACGGCCTGGATCGATGTGATCGAGCCGGACTTGGTCGAGGTGATCCGTTCCTGCATCGCACCCATGTCGGTGGCCAGCGTCGGCTGGTAGCCCACAGCGGAGGGGATACGACCCAGAAGCGCCGAGACCTCGGAGCCCGCTTGCGTGAAGCGGAAGATGTTGTCGACAAAGAACAGAACATCGGTCCCGGACTGGTCGCGGAACTGCTCGGCCAGTGTCAGACCGGTCAGCGCCACACGGGCACGCGCCCCGGGAGGCTCGTTCATCTGGCCATAGACCAGCGCCACCTGAGATTCCTCGAGATTGTCGGGCTTGATCACGTTGGATTCGATCATCTCGTGATAGAGGTCGTTGCCTTCACGCGTCCGCTCGCCAACACCGGCGAAGACCGAGTACCCGGAGTGCACCTTTGCGATGTTGTTGATCAGTTCCATGATAAGAACCGTCTTGCCCACACCGGCACCGCCGAAGAGGCCAATTTTACCACCCTTCGAATACGGCGCGAGCAGGTCGATCACCTTGATCCCGGTCACGAGGATCTCGGACTCGGTGGCCTGTTCATTGAATTCCGGTGCGTCCTGGTGGATCGCGCGGCTGTCCGTCGCGGTGACAGGTCCCTTTTCGTCCACCGGCTCTCCGATGACGTTCAGGATCCGGCCAAGCGTTGCGTTGCCCACCGGGATGGTGATCGGGCCGCCAGTGTCGGTCACGACTTCGCCACGCACCAAACCTTCGGTGGCGTCCATCGCGATGCAGCGCACCGTGTTCTCACCGAGGTGCTGGGCCACTTCGAGAACCAGTTTCTTTCCATTGTTCGATGTGTCCAGCGCATTCAAGATCTCCGGCAGGTGATCTTCGAACTGCACGTCCACAACGGCGCCGATGACCTGGGTCACTTTGCCCTTTGCATTTGCCATGTTGTTTCTCCGGTTCCCTAGAGCGCTTCAGCGCCCGAAATGATTTCGATAAGCTCGTTGGTGATGACGGCCTGACGTGAGCGGTTGAACTCGATCGTCAGCCTGTCGATCATGTCGCCCGCGTTCCGCGTTGCGTTGTCCATCGCGGACATCCGTGCCCCTTGCTCGGAGGCACCGTTTTCCAACAGAGCTGCAAAGATTTGCGTGGCTACTCCGCGCGGCAGCAGGTCGGCCAGAATGGCCTCTTCGGACGGCTCGTAGTCGTACAGCGTCGCATCCGCATCCTCACTCGCTTCGAAAGAGGCCGGGATGATCTGCTGTGCCGTCGGAATCTGGCTGATCACCGACTGGAAGCGGTTGAAGAAGATCGTCGCCACGTCGAACTCTTCCGCGTCAAAGCGGCTCAGAACGTCCGTCGCGATGTCTGCGGCGTTATCATAGCCCACGCGCTTGACCTCCGAGAGGTCTACGTGGCCGATGAAGTGTTCGCTCAGATCGCGCTTGAGCTGTTCGCGCCCCTTCTTGCCGACAGTCAGGATCTTGACCGTCTTGCCCTCGGCGAGAAGCTTCTCGGCATGGGCGCGGGCGAGCTTGGCAATCGACGAGTTGAACCCGCCGCACAGGCCCCGCTCGGCAGTCATCACCACTAACAGCTGAACTTGGTCGCTGCCGGTACCAACCAGCAGTTTCGGTCCGCTGTCACTGTCGCCTACCGACGCCGCAAGCCCCGCCATCACGGCGTTGAACCGCTCGGTATAGGGGCGCGAGGCCTCGGCCGCATCCTGGGCCCGCCGCAATTTCGCGGCGGCCACCATCTGCATGGCCTTCGTGATCTTGCGTGTGCTTTTGACACTCTCGATCCGATTCTTGAGGTCCTTGAGATTTGGCATGCTCAGGGCCCCTTACGCGAAGGTCGCGGCGAATTCGTCGAGCGCTGCGCGGATCTTGTCTTCGGCCTCACCCTTGATCTTGGGATCTTCCTTGGTGATGTAGTCCAGCACGTCCTTGTGCTTGCCGCGCAGATGCGCCAGCAGGCCTTGTTCGTAGCGTCCCACGTCCTTGACGTCGATCTTGTCGAGGTAGCCCTTGGTGCCTGCGAAGATGACACAGACAATCTCGGCGTTGGTCAGTGGCGCGTATTGCGGCTGTTTCATCAGTTCGGTCAGACGGGCACCACGGTTCAGCAACTGCTGGGTCGCGGCGTCAAGGTCGGATCCGAACTGCGCGAATGCAGCCATCTCGCGGTACTGGGCCAGTTCCAGCTTCACCGGGCCGGCGACAGACTTCATCGCGTTGGTCTGGGCAGAAGAGCCCACGCGCGACACGGACAGACCGGTGTTCACGGCCGGGCGGATGCCCTGGTAGAACAGTTCGGTTTCAAGGAAGATCTGGCCGTCGGTGATCGAGATCACGTTGGTCGGAATAAACGCAGACACGTCGCCGCCTTGCGTTTCGATGATCGGGAGTGCTGTCAGCGAGCCGTTGCCGGCATCGTCGCCCAGCTTCGCGGACCGCTCCAGCAGACGCGAGTGCAGGTAGAAAACGTCACCCGGGTACGCTTCGCGGCCGGGCGGACGGCGCAGCAGCAGCGACATCTGGCGATAGGACACGGCCTGCTTGGACAGGTCATCGTAAATGATCAGCGCATGGCGGCCGTTGTCGCGGAAGAACTCCGCCATGGAGGTCGCGGCATAAGGTGCCAGGAACTGCATCGGTGCGGGGTCGGACGCGGTTGCGGCCACGACGATCGAGTATTCGATCGCGCCGGTTTCTTCGAGCTTCTTGACCAGCTGCGCCACGGTGGAGCGCTTCTGACCAACAGCCACGTACACGCAGTAGAGCTTCTTGCTCTCATCGTCGCCCGCCGCGTCGTTGTAGGCCTTCTGGTTCAGGATCGCGTCCAGCGCCACGGCGGTCTTGCCGGTCTGACGGTCACCGATGATCAGTTCCCGCTGGCCACGGCCGATCGGGATCATCGCGTCCACTGATTTCAGGCCTGTGGCCATCGGCTCGTGAACGGATTTACGCGGGATGATGCCCGGCGCCTTCACGTCCGCAACACTGCGCTCGGTCGCCTCGATCGGGCCCTTGCCGTCGAGCGGGTTGCCCAGACCATCGACAACGCGGCCCAGCAGACCGTTGCCAACCGGCACGTCCACGATCGCGTTGGTGCGCTTGACCGTGTCGCCTTCCTTGATGTCGCGGTCGGAGCCGAAGATCACGACACCGACGTTGTCGACTTCGAGGTTCAGCGCCATGCCCCGGACGCCACCGGGGAATTCAACCATCTCGCCAGCCTGCACATTGTCCAGGCCATGCACACGGGCAATGCCGTCCCCGACGCTGAGCACACGGCCCACCTCGGCAACTTCAGCCTCCTGGCCAAAGTTCTTGATCTGCTCCTTGAGGATCGCAGAGATTTCGGCTGCTTGGATACCCATTACCCGACCTCTTTCATAGTGTTCTGGAGTGCATCGAGCTTCGAACGGATCGACGTGTCGATCATTTTCGAGCCCATTTTAACGACAAGACCGCCAATGAGGCTTTCATCGACGGTCGCTTTGACTTTCACGGTTTTCTTGGCGCTCTCGCCCAGCACTGTGGTCAACTCTTTGAGCTGCGCATCGCTGAGCGGCTTGGCGGAGACGACGTCCGCTGTCACTTCGCCCTTGGCGTCCGCGATGCGGGCGCGCAGGCTCGACACCAGTTGCGGCAGTACGAACAGGCGACGTTTTTGCGCCATCAGTTCCAGCGCGTTTGCGAACGCTGGCATCAGGCCCAGCTTCGCAGCCACGGCC
Organism: Tropicimonas sp. S265A; assembly: GCF_049800835.1. NCBI lineage: Bacteria > Pseudomonadati > Pseudomonadota > Alphaproteobacteria > Rhodobacterales > Roseobacteraceae > Tropicimonas > Tropicimonas sp. S265A. The sequence continues at coordinate 149,886 of NZ_JBNAFU010000002.1, read as the reverse complement.
TTGATCGCGCCGGCTTGCTCTTCGCGGGAATAGACAGGGGACGAGATCAGGTCCCGGAAGTCGGCACTGTCGGCCAGCGCGGCCTCCAGCAGGTCGGTGCCGGTTTCAAGCTCGGCTAGCTTTTTGTCTTCGTTGGCCAGTTCAAAAATCGCTGTAGCATAACGATCAGCGATACCGGAGGAGATCGAAACTGAGTCTGACACGTCCACCCTTCCGCAGTTTAGCCGAGCCAAAGGAGGTCTTTGGCTTCGGCACCCACAGGAGCCTGCTTTCGCAAATTCCCAAAATTCTCGGCGGATTTAGCAGACAGCCCCCACCGCCGCAACAACCTTAAAGTCTGTGATCACTAAGAAAAATACCGCGATTACAGGTGCTTGTCCGGAACGCCGTCTGAGCGCGACACTTTGAAGCTTGGTGTTGAGCGATTATTTACGCCCCGTTAGCGCTAGAGCGGTGAATCGGAGCGACGCACAGTGCGTCCGGTGACGGGCTTGGCGCCTGGCGTCTGTATACCTTCCAAGACACGCAGCGGTCTGCGCACGACTTCCGGGGTCCCGGCGCGCGTCGGTTTGTAGACCTGCTTCGAAACCTCCAACAGAAACACGCCGCCGGACATGACGGCAGACATCTTTTGTCCCGATCGTTCCCACATCCCGTGCGATCGCAACCAGAACCTTTTCTCGGAAGGCGGCGCATAAAGCGCCGAAGCATGACGTTCGGGCACGAAGCCCTGCCGCTTGACCTGCGCCTCCAGTTGGCTGAGCGAATAGGGCCTGCCATAGCCAAACGGTGTACCGTCCCGCCGGGCCCACAGACCCGCACGATTAGGAACGATGAACACCCCTCGCCCGCCCGGACGCAACACCCGGTGCGCTTCCTCCAGAACGGCCGTGGGGTTTTCCGAGGTTTCCAGCCCGTGCAGGACAACCAGTTTGTCGACCGATCCGGTTTCCACCGGCCAATCCATCTCACTGCACAAGACGGACACATTAGGCATGCCCGCAGGCCAGTGCATCACCCCCTGCGGCCCGGGCATAAGACTGACAACGCGGCGTGCCTCGGCCAGGTAAGGCCGCATCAGTGGCACAGCGAAGCCAAAACCGAGAACCGTTTCGGAGGCAGCGTCCGGCCATAACTGCAACAGCGCCTGCCGGACAGCATCCTGCGCAGCGCGCCCCAGGCGCGTTCGGTAGTAGAATTGCCTCAGATCCAGCACATCGAGGTGCATCCGTGGGCCTCCCATGACGCGGCTACGATAGTCCTAGCGGAGGCCCGACGTGAAACCAACCCGCCCCGATGGCGCATTTTTGTTGCCGGTCGGAGCGTTTCGCCGTCCGCCCCATGACACATTGTGCAACGGGTGCGAACTTTCAACACGCGGCGGTGATCAGACCTTTTGTGCACATTTTTTAAGCACTAAGACTAAACGGCAACACGTAGCATAGCGGCCATGAGATTTAAGCAATGCCTGCGCCAGGCACCTGTAAACACTCACGAAAACCCGGGAGCCGCGTATCGACACCTTGATGGAACGCTGCCGCGCTTTGCGTCAAATGCCGGGAAATTGCACCATGCTGCACGGCTAGGCAGGCACAGGTCGCAGGGCGATCTTCGTCGGATTTAACCAAAAAACTCTTGAAGCGACGCAAATAACACCGAACTCTATTGAACAAGGGAAATGGTTGTTGTGGGCGCCCCGCCCTCGCCGACCCCAAAAATAAGGAGCTCCCGGGTGCCTTCGTTTTCAAACACTCTGGAACAGGCAATTCACACCGCGCTCGCCCAGGCAAATGCCCGTCGGCATGAGCTTGCAACTCTTGAGCATCTGCTGCTGGCTCTTCTCGACGAGCCGGATGCCGCGAAGGTGATGAAAGCCTGCAATGTCGATCTGGACGCCCTGCGCCAGACACTTGAGGCCTTTATCGAGGATGACCTGTCGACCCTCGTCACCGATGTCGAAGGCTCCGAAGCCGTGCCCACAGCGGCCTTCCAGCGCGTGATCCAGCGCGCTGCGATCCATGTGCAGTCTTCTGGACGGCAGGAAGTGACCGGGGCAAATGTGCTTGTCGCGATTTTCGCCGAGCGCGAGTCCAACGCAGCCTACTTCCTGCAGGAACAGGACATGACCCGGTATGACGCCGTGAACTTCATCGCGCACGGCGTCGCAAAGAACCCATCGTTTGGCGAAACGCGGCCCGTCACCGGCGCAAGCGACGCGGAAGAAGAGCAGAGCGCTGGGACGGACGCGGGCGGCGACGAGAAAGAGTCCGCACTGGCAAAATACTGCGTCGATCTGAACGCGAAGTCGCGCAAGGGCGACGTCGACCCGCTGATCGGGCGCGACGGCGAGGTGGAACGCTGTATCCAAGTGCTCTGCCGCCGTCGCAAGAACAACCCGCTTCTGGTGGGTGATCCGGGCGTGGGCAAAACGGCAATTGCCGAGGGTCTTGCGCGCAAGATTGTCGATGGTGAGACGCCCGAGGTTCTGTCCGGTGCCACGATCTACAGCCTGGACATGGGCGCACTTCTGGCAGGCACGCGGTATCGCGGTGATTTTGAGGAACGCCTCAAGGCCGTCGTGACCGAACTCGAAGATCACCCGGATGCGGTTCTGTTTATCGACGAGATTCACACGGTCATCGGTGCCGGTGCGACTTCGGGCGGCGCGATGGATGCGTCCAACCTTCTGAAGCCCGCGCTTCAGGGCGGTAAGCTGCGCTGCATGGGCTCCACGACCTACAAGGAGTTCCGCCAGCACTTCGAGAAGGACCGCGCGCTGAGCCGCCGGTTCCAGAAAATAGACGTGAGCGAACCGACCGTCGAAGACGCCGTCAAGATCCTCAAAGGGCTCAAGCCGTATTTCGAGGATCACCATGCCATCAAGTACACCTCCGACGCGATCAAGACTGCGGTGGAATTGTCGGCGCGCTACATCAACGACCGAAAACTGCCGGACAAGGCCATCGACGTGATCGACGAGGCCGGCGCCGCCCAGCATCTGGTTGCGGAATCCAAGCGCCGCAAAACCATCGGCGCAAAGGAGATCGAGGCCGTGGTTGCCAAGATCGCCCGCATCCCGCCCAAGAACGTCTCCAAGGACGATGCAGAGGTGCTCAAGGATCTGGAGAAGTCGCTCAAACGCGTCGTCTTCGGCCAGGACCCGGCCATCGACGCCTTGTCGTCTGCGATCAAGCTGGCACGTGCTGGCCTGCGGGAGCCCGAGAAACCCATCGGCAACTACCTGTTCGCGGGCCCGACCGGTGTCGGTAAAACCGAAGTGGCCAAGCAGCTTGCCAGCACACTGGGTGTGGAGCTGCTGCGCTTCGACATGTCCGAGTACATGGAAAAGCACGCAGTAAGCCGTCTGATTGGCGCACCTCCGGGCTATGTCGGCTTTGACCAGGGCGGTCTTCTGACCGATGGCGTGGACCAGCACCCGCATTGCGTGTTGCTTCTCGACGAGATGGAAAAAGCGCACCCGGATGTCTACAACATCCTGCTGCAGGTGATGGACCACGGCACGCTGACCGACCACAACGGGCGTACGGTGGATTTCCGCAACGTGATCCTGATCATGACATCCAACGCCGGGGCTGCCGAACAGGCCAAAGCCGCAATCGGCTTCGGGCGCGACCGCCGCGAAGGCGAGGACACCGCCGCGATCGAGCGGACGTTCACGCCGGAGTTCCGCAACCGTCTGGACGCGGTGATCAGTTTCGCGCCGCTGCCCAAAGAGGTCATCAACCAGGTGGTCGAGAAGTTCGTACTGCAACTCGAAGCTCAGCTTCTGGATCGCAACGTGACCATCGAACTGACCCCCGAAGCGGCCGAATTGCTGGGCGATCTGGGGTACGACGACAAGATGGGCGCCCGCCCACTTGGGCGCGTCATTCAGGAGCGGATCAAGAAGCCACTGGCCGAGGAACTGCTGTTCGGCAAGCTCGCAAAGGGCGGCGTGGTCCGGGTAGCGGTCAAGGACGGCGACATCGACCTGCAGATCGAAAGCATGGGCGCGCCGCGCATCAGTACCAAGAAGCCACCGCTTCTGACAGCCGACTGATCGGCCCCAAAAACGAGTATCAGACGCCCGCCCCACCGGCGGGCGTTTTCTTTTGCGCGCTACTTCTCGGTGAACTTCAATTCGATCCGTCGATTCTGCGCGCGGGCTTCGGGTGTGTCGGCGGTATTGACAGGCTGGAATTCCCCAAAGCCCGTGGGGGCCAACCGATCCGGTGGCAGGCCAAGATCGTCGATCATGAACTCCACCACAGACAGCGCCCGGCCCTGGCTCAGTTCCCAGTTGTTGGAATACTTGCCCCCCGCCGTGACAGGTACGTTGTCCGTGTGCCCGTCCACGCGCAACACCCAGTCAATACCATCCGGGATCTGATCCGCGACGGAGATCAGGATCTCGGCCACTTTCGCGACCTCCTCCTGCCCCTGCGGGCTCAGCGCGACCGCTCCCGTTTCGAACAGCACGGAGGAGGCAAAGACAAACCTGTCCCCCTCGATCCGAACGCCTTCCTGGTCTCCCAACAAGTCGCGCAACTGGCGGAAGAACTCAGACTGGTACTGCGCAAGGTCCTGCGCCTCCGCCTCAAGACGCCGGGCTTCTTCCTCAAGGCGCAGGCGCTCGGCTTCTTCGAGGTCGGCCCGGCGGCGCTGTTCGGACGCCACCTGCGCCAGCGCGGTGTTGAGCCTGTTGCCAAGCGACTGCAACTGGATCTGGGCTTCCTCGTCGCGCGCCTCAGCAGCGGCCAGCAATCCTTCGAGCGATCCGAGTTGCTGGCGCAACGCCGCCACCTGTTCATTCAGCAGTGCAACGCGCCGGGCCTCCGCTGCGGTCTGCGCTTGCGCCGCGCTGAGTTCGGTTTCCGCGACGGCCAACAACGCGCGATCGCGCTCCGCTTCGGTCAACTCGGCGGACAGGGTTTCAAGCTCGGCATCGCGCTCCGCCACGGCAGCCTCTGCCGCCGCCAAGAGCGTCAGGGTTTCTTCGGCCTCGCGGCGGCGCTCCTCCAGTGCCAGCGTCATGGCCGTGAGTTCCGCATCGGCGTTCTCGAGCCGGGTTCGCAAGGCCTCGGCTGCCGCCAGTTCGGCAAGGCGCGCCACCTCCGCCTCGCTCAACGCGCCTTCCGTGTCAGCCAGACGCGCGCGCAGTGCTTCGGCAGCGGCCAGCTCGGCCAAGCGTGTGGCCTCCAGATCCTCAAGCGCAGCCTCGCGCTCCGCAAGCGTCTCCGACAATTCGGTTTCCGCCACCTGCGCGCGCTCCAGCGACGCGAGCAGATCGGCAAGCCGGGTCTCCTGTGCCGCCCCTTCGGTGCGCAAATCCGCCACCAGCGCGTCCAGCGCATCGGCGCGGGCCGCCGCCAGCCGGGCCGTTTCGGTCTGGACATCAATCTCTTCACGCAGCGTGGCAAGGGTCAGGTTCAGTGCCTCTGCCTCACTCAGCGCTTGGTCACGCGCCGCCTCCACCTCGGCCAGTGTGGCGCGCAGGCCGGCAGCTTCGCCCTCTGCGCTGGACAAGCCGGCGCTCAGATCGGCGTTCTGTGACAGCAAAGCCGCCACCCGGTCCTCGAAAGCGGTGATCTCCGCGTCCCGCGCGGCAAGCGTCGCCTCCGCGGTATCGATGCGCTGGGTCAGCGTTGCAATCAACGCGGACTGCGCCAGAGCCTGCGCTTCGGCATCCTCCAGCGTCGCGGTGACCTGGCCCAGATTCTCGGCCAACTCTGCGGACCGCACGCGCTCCAGTCCCAGCGCATTGGCCAGATCCGACAACTGCCCGGTCAGACTGTCCAGTTCCGTGTCCTGATCGAGGATGCGTTCAGCCAGAACGGACTGCACCACCATGAAGATCGTCAGCACGAACATCAGCACCAGCAACAGCGCGGTCATGGCATCGACGAAGCCGGGCCAGATATTGCCCGTCGCCCGTTGGGTGAACCTGCGCGACAAGGCCATGGTTTACTCCGGCTCGCGGCGCTGGCTTTGCATGCTGCCCGTGGCGGGATCGAAATCGTCATGCATGACCGTGCGCAGCGCTTCGGCGGCGATGGCCGCGGGGTCCGTCGCCCCGGCGCGCGCAGCCTGCTTGATTGTCATGTTCAAGGCAGCCAGATCGCCGCGGAGCTCCGAAATAGCCTCCTGCCGCCCGGCGGCCATATCCTCAAGAATGCGGAGCAGTTGCACATCGATGGACCGCAGGCGCATCTTGCTTTCGGCATCGATCCCGTGATCGGCCGTTGCGCCAGCCGTGATCTGCCGTTCCAGCAGGGCGGCCACACGCTCCTGCACCTCGGCACTGCGCGCCTGCCCTTCGATGATCCGCGTTTGGCCGGCGGCGACCTGCCCCAAAGCCTCCACCGCCGCATCGTTGCGTTGCAGTTGCCCGGTCAGCGCGGTCACCGACTGGGCCACACCGGTCAATCGGACATCCAATCGCTCGGCCCGCTCGTCAGCCTGTACGAACAGGTCCTGCAAGGACTCGATCTGGGCCACCATGTGATCCAGCACCTGCGCAACCACATCCATGTCAAAGCCGCCACCTTCGACCTCGGAACTGGCGAACCCGACCTTTGTGATGGTCGAAAGCCATTCCTCCAACTCGCGGTAGAACCGGTTCTGACCGTGGCCCACAAAGAGCTCCAGCAGTCCGACGACAAGCGACCCCGCAAGACCGAGAAGAGAGGAAGCGAACGCCGTGCCCATGCCGCCGAGCTGCGTCTCTAGCCCACCCATCAGGCGGCTGAACACATCCACGCCCGCCTCGCCTTCGGCCGGATCGAGCGAGCGAATGGTTTCCACCACCGCGGGAACCGTCGTGGCCAGACCGTAGAACGTGCCCAGCAGGCCCAGAAAGATCAGCAGGTTGACGATGTAGCGGGTGATATCGCGCGCCTCGTCCAGTCTCGCCGCGACCGAGTCGAGGATGGAGCGGGACGAATTGGCGCTCAGCTGCATCCGCGCCTTGCGGGACCCGAGCAAACCGGCGAGAGAGGCAACCAGTCGCGGGGCCGTTTCCCGCGTGCGCGCCGGGTCGCCATTGGCAAAGCCCTCGATCCAGCGCACGGCGGCGATCAGCGACACGATCTGCCAGACGCAGGCCAGCACGCCCGCGACGAAAACCGCGCCGATCACGCCGTTCAGATAGGGGTTCGCCGCAAAGATCGGCGCGACACGCGGATAGGCAAGCCAGGCACCGACACCGACCAGCGCCAGCACAACGATCATCATGATCACCTGCTGGACGGGCCGCGCGAAAGACGGCCTGATATGTTGGGCGGTTCTGCTCATGCCTGTGCGCCTCTTGTCGCGTTTTCGTGGTCACGATAGGGGCTTATGAGGACCTTGCAAAGCATCGTGTGCGCGGTGTCAGGTCGTCAGCGCTCGCACGCGCGCCGCAAGCCATGCCAGATCGGCATCCTCAAGTCCGATCTCGCGCAGATGGCTTTCGGTGTTCCACAGGTACTCGGTGTTCGGGCCACGCCCGCCAATCGCCCGGGCGATGATCTGTGCCTGTTCTTCCAGCGGCAGGTTCCCGCAATATTGCACATGGGCGCGGTCCACCACGTAGGTTACCGCCGCAACCCGCCGCCCATCCCGCAGGTCCACCTCGTGCGCGGCCTCCAGATAGGCGGAGGAGACAAGCTCCCGCTCCCGCAGGGCGGCGATGGTCGCAGCTTCCTGCCCCGGTTCCACACGAAAGGCCACGCCATCGCAATGCAGCGTCTCGGCCGCATCCAGCGCCAAGACCAGCCCCGGGTCCGTCTCGGTGCCCCGATGGTGGATCGATCGCATGCAGAACGACCGGTGAAACCCCAGCAGGCGGGCGACTGCCCGCTCGGCGACCGGAAACTCCGGGTTCCAGATCAGCGATCCGTATCCGAAAACCCAAAGGGGGTCTGGCAAGTGCTGGTTCTCAATCATCGGCGGGGTTAAACACGACCCGACACGCGGGGGAAAGGGAAAACCGATGCGGTTTATCATAGGGTTTGCGCTGGTGGCGGCGCTGGCATGGGCCGGGTACTGGTGGATCGGCGCGCGTGGGATGGAGGCCGCGTTTACAGGCTGGTTCGACGCGCGCGAGGCCGAGGGCTGGCAGGCCGAGGTCAGCGCCCTGGAGGTCAACGGGTTTCCGAACCGGTTCGACACGGTGCTGACCGAACCGCGCCTGGCGGACCCGGGAACAGGGCTCGGATGGCAGGCGCCGTTCCTTCAGTTTCTATCCCTCAGCTATCGCCCCACACAGGTCATTGCCGCATTCCCGCAAACCCAGACCGTCCTGACGCCGGTGGGCGACTACACGCTGGAGACGACCGAGATGCAGGCGTCACTGTTTCTGGGGGCAAGCACGCGCCTGCCGCTGCACCGCACGACCCTTGTTGCGCAGGCCCCGGTTCTGCGGGCCGATGACTGGCAGGCCCAGGCAGATACCTACCGCATGGCCATGTACGAAACCGAAGGGGGTGTGAACACCTACGATCTGGGGCTTGAAATGACCGCCCTTGTTCTGCCCGAAGCCCTCCAGGCACGGGTGGATCCTGCCGACCTGCTGCCCGCCGCGCTCGATGTCCTGCGTCTCGACGCGCAGGTGGCGTTCGACGCGCAATGGGATATCGGCGCGTTGGAAACAGCGCGCCCCCAGCCCACCCGGATCGCCCTGCGCGAGGCCCGTGGGCAATGGGGCGACGTGATGCTGCGCGCTACCGGAACGCTTGAGATGGACGCGCGCGGCATGCCCACCGGCAAGATCGATGTGAAAGCTGCCAACTGGCGCACCATGCTGGCCGTCGCCAGACGCAGCGGTGCACTGCCCGAAAGCGTCGCCGACCTGATGGAGCGCGGGCTGGAGGGCTTGTCGCGCCTCTCGGGCCGGTCCGACACTCTGGACGTGCCGTTGACCTTCGACCGGGGGTCGGTGCGGATCGGCTTCATCCCCCTTGGCCAGACAGGACCGATCCGCCTGCGCTAGCGGCAATAGGGCCCGGACCGATAGCTTGCCGTGTCAAAATGGAAATGGTCGCGGTGATACCGGTCGGCGTTCGGGCCAAGCACCGTGCCGAAAGGTCCGCACGCAGCCTTGTGCGCCTGTTTCAGAACACGACCCTTGCGGCGCGTGTTCCAGTCATCGAGCACGCTCAGGCTGTCGCCGTTCTTGAGCCGGATCGCGGCGATATCAATCGCCTTGCCCTTGCCATGCTCAGAGATGCGCGCGCCGGTCTTGTTGTTCCGCGTCCGGCAACTGTAATGAGCGACAACCCGCAGGCTTTCCACCCCGCCGCCCATATGGCCGACCGCGGGTTTGAGCCCGCGTTCCACCCATGTGGACAGGGCTTGCGCGGTTTCGCAGGTGATCGAGGCGCCCTGGCTCAGGCGCACACCGGCCACTTCTGTGATCTGGACCGGGTTACGCACGCCGCACCCCGGCAGACGCCCTGGGATGCGCGCTATGGCGCGTCCACGAATGTCGCGGCGCCCACAGACTGCACCCATCTGTGCTGGCGTCGCAGGGGGGCGGGTGATCTGCGTGGCCGCCGTGTCGCGCGGCACACGTCTGGCGGGACGCGGCTCGGGTCGGGTGCCCCCGCCAAAAAACACCGCGATGCGCCCCGACGGTGTGCGCGCCGAAGGTACAAACTGCACGAACCCTTCCGGTGTCTTGACGATGGCGGTGGGCGTTGGACGCGGCTCCGGTCGCGGGGAGCGGTCAGGCGCCGCGTTCAGCGGCGCGGCCAGAAGTGTCGCCAGAACCAGTGCGACACCGGCCCGGATCACGACCCGGCCTTCGCCTTGACCCGCCCGAAATCCGGGGCATCCGTATCCTGCCCCGCATCGATGATGCCGCGCCGGATGCCGCGCGTGCGGGTGAAGTAATCATGCAGATGATCGCCATCCTCGGTCCGGATCGCCCGCTGCAGGGCGAACAGTTCCTCGGTAAAGCGCCCCAGGATTTCCAACGTTGCCGCCTTGTTGCTCAGGAACACATCGCGCCACATCGTCGGATCCGAGGCCGCGATCCGCGTGAAATCACGGAAACCTGCGGCCGAATACTTGATGACCTCGCTATCGGTCACCCGGCGCAGGTCATCGGCCACGCCAACCATTGTATAGGCGATCAGGTGCGGGGCATGACTGGTCACCGCCAGCACGAGGTCGTGATGTGCAGGGTCCATGACATCGACGTTTGACCCAAGGCCGCGCCAGAACCGGGTCAGCTTTTCAACCTCCTCCGGGGCGCTGCCGTCCACAGGCACAAGGATGCACCACTTGTTGTCGAACAGCTCCGCGAAACCCGACCTAGGTCCCGAATGCTCGGTCCCGGCCAGCGGATGACCCGGAATGAAATGCACGTTGTCCGGCAGGTGCGGCGCGACATCGGCGATCACCGCCTGCTTGACCGACCCGACGTCGGTGACCACTGCACCCGGCTTCAATGCCGGCGCAATCTCGGCAGCCACGGCCGCCATGGCCCCAACGGGCACGGCCAGCACCACCAGATCGGCATCGGCGCAAGCCACAGCGGCGCTGTCGCACACCTGGTCGACCAAGCCGATCTCTTCGGCGACGGCCCGCGTCTCGGCGGAGCGCGCGTATCCGCTGATCGTCTCTGCCAGCCCGGCGCGGCGCATCGCGTGGGCCATCGAGCCTGCGATCAGCCCCAGCCCGATCAACGCCACCTTGGAATAAATCACGCCGCTCATGCCGCCTGCGCCTTGAACGCCGCCACGCCAGAAACCAACGCGCGGCAGCCGTCGGGATCTCCGACCGTCATGCGCAGCGCCGTCGGCAGCTTGTAACCCGCCACGCGGCGCACGATGATCCCGCGCGCCTTCAGGAACTCGTCACACGCCTCGGCTTCGGCTTGGGACCCGAACCGGGCCAACACGAAGTTCGCCGATGAGGTGTCCGATGGCACGCCAAGCTGCGCCAGCTCGCTCGCAAGCCACGCGCGCCATTTGGCATTCTCGGCCCCGCATTTGGCAGTGTAGCCGGTGTCGCGCACCGCGGCCTCCGCCGCTGCCAGCGCACCTGTGGACAGGTTGAATGGCCCGCGCACCCGGTTCAATACATCGATGATCTCGCGCGGGCCGTAGCCCCAGCCCACGCGCAGCGCGCCAAGCCCGTAGATCTTGGAAAAGGTCCGCGTCATCACCACGTTCTCGCGCGCCTCGATCAGGGCATGGCCAGCATCGTAGCCCGGCACGTATTCCGCATAGGCGCCATCCAGGACAAGGATCGCGCCCTCGGGCAACCCGTCGGCGAGCCGTGCGAGTTCGTTCCCGCCGATCATTGTGCCGGTGGGGTTGTTCGGATTGGCGACGAACACCAGCTTGGTGCGGTCGGTGCAGCCCGCAAGGATCGCATCCACATCCGTTGCGCGGTCACGCTCGGGCACCTCCACCGGGGTCGCCCCGGCGGCCAGCGTGCTGATCCGATACATCGCGAACCCGTGTTCGGTGTGGATCACCTCATCGCCCGGGCCCGCATAGGCCTGACACAGAAACGCGATGATCTCGTCCGATCCTGCCCCACAGATCACCCGATCGGCGTCCAGCCCGTAGACCTCGGCAATCGCGCCGCGCAGCCTTGCATGGTCGGACGACGGATACCGGTGCAGTGCGCCCGCCGCATCGCGATAGGCCGCGACCGCAGCCGGGCTTGGCCCCAACGGGTTCTCGTTCGAGCTGAGTTTCAGAACCTTCTCCACCCCGTCCACATGGCTCGCCCCGCCCTGATAGAGCGCGATGTTCATGATGCCGGGTTGTGGCTTGATGCGGGTCATGTCTGGTCCTGCCATATTTCAGGCTGTTGTAAGGGCACAAAAAAGGCCGCGCAATTCCTCGCGCGGCCCAAATATCAGCGATTGCGCGAAACCGGTTAGTTCTGCGCGTAATATTCGATGACGAGGTTCGGTTCCATCATCACAGGGTACGGAACATCCGAGAACCCGGGCGTACGCACGAAGGTGGCTTTCATCTTCGAATGGTCCGCTTCGATGTATTCCGGCACGTCACGCTCGGGCAGCTGTGTCGCTTCGAGCAACACGGCCAACTGCTTGGAGCTGTCACGAACCTCAACAACGTCGCCTTCCTTGACGCGGTAGGACGGGATGTTGACCCGCTCGCCGTTCACGGTGACGTGGCCGTGGTTCACGAACTGACGTGCGGCAAAGATCGTCGCGACGAACTTGGCGCGGTAGACCACGGCGTCCAGACGGCGCTCCAGCAGGCCCACCAAGTTCTCGCCCGTGTCGCCCTTGATCCGCTCTGCTTCGGCAAAGATGCGGCGGAACTGCTTTTCGGTCAGGTCGCCATAGTAGCCCTTGAGCTTCTGCTTGGCGCGCAACTGAAGGCCGAAGTCGGACATCTTCTGCTTGCGGCGCTGGCCATGCTGGCCGGGCCCGTATTCGCGGCGGTTGAGGGGCGATTTCGGACGGCCCCAGATGTTCTCGCCCATCCGGCGGTCGATTTTGTACTTGGCAGACGTGCGTTTGGTCACGGCTGTTCTCCTTCTGAGTGGCGCGCCACAGGCACGCGATGAAGGGCGTTGTCCTTTGGGTGTTTCCACCCCGACAGGCATCCCCTCGCGGGGGCCACCAACACCAATGAATGGCGCGCTTATACGCATGCGCCGAACAGTGTCAACGCCCCAGCGCCCGATACTGCGGAAACGCTGCCCGGGCGCTGTCCCGCGCACGGCCTCGTCGGCACCCGGGACCGGATGGACGATAGGCTTTCGCGGGTTTGCCTTTTGCACCTGCTTCGCGAGCATGGTCAGATGCCTGAACCGCGACCCAACCCGAGGACGTCCCCTGATGCGCATCGTTGATATTTGCGAAGTTACCAAGCCGATCTCGTCGCCCATTCGCAACGCCTACATCGATTTCTCCGGGATGACTGCGAGCCTTGTCGCCGTGGTCACGGACGTGGAACGGGACGGACGCCGGGTGGTGGGCTACGGTTTCAATTCCAATGGCCGCTATGGTCAGGGTGGGCTGATCCGGGAACGGTTCCGCAACCGGGTTCTGAGCGCGGACCCGGCATCGCTGATCGATGACGCGGGGACAAACCTCGACCCGCACAGGGTCTGGGCCGCGATGATGCTGAACGAGAAACCAGGCGGGCATGGCGAACGCTCCGTCGCCGTTGGCACCATCGACATGGCCGTCTGGGATGCGGTGGCCAAGATTGCGGGCCAGCCGCTGTTCCGGCTGCTGGCCGAGCGCAAGGGCGTCACCGCAAATCCGCGCGTCTTCGTTTACGCGGCGGGTGGCTACTACTACCCCGGCAAGGATGACAGCGCGCTCCGGCAGGAGATGCGCAGCTATCTCGACCGCGGCTACACGGTGGTGAAGATGAAGATCGGCGGAGCATCGCTGGCCGACGATCAGCGCAGGATCGAGGCCGTTCTGTCCGAGATCGGCAGCGAGGCGCAACTGGCCGTCGATGCCAACGGACGGTTCGATCTGGAAACCGCGATCGCCTACGCCAAGATGCTGCGGGAGTATCCGCTCTTCTGGTACGAGGAGGCCGGCGATCCGCTCGATTTCCAGCTTCAGGCGGCACTGGCGGAGTTCTACCCGGCCCCGATGGCGACGGGCGAGAACCTGTTCTCGCATCAGGACGCCCGCAACCTGCTGCGCTATGGCGGCATGCGCCCGGACCGCGACTGGCTGCAATTCGACTGCGCGCTGTCCTACGGGCTTGTGGAGTACATGCGCACGCTGGATGTTCTGGCGGAGATGGGGTGGTCCCAGTCCCGCTGCATTCCCCATGGCGGGCACCAGATGTCGCTGAACATCGCCGCCGGGTTGGGCTTGGGCGGTAACGAAAGCTATCCCGACCTCTTCCAGCCCTACGGCGGCTTCCCGGATGGCGTGGCGGTCGAGGACGGCCATATCACCATGCCCGACCTGCCCGGCATCGGGTTCGAGGGCAAATCGGACCTGATCGCGGTGATGCGCGACCTCGCTGCGTGACGCCGACCAAGAAAAACGCCCCGCGCAGGAAGGATCGCGGGGCGTCTCTGTCAGGCCTTCGGTGTCAGAGGATCCGGCAGACCTGTTTCGGGTCGCGCTTGCGGTCAAAACGCCACGTGACGCGCCCCATCTCCTGTTCGGCAAAGAACTGACCGATGGAGATCATGTTGCCCGGTCGCGCCTTGCCCAGGTTCTTGACGATGAACCGGCACTGCATTCGCGCCTTGGCGGGCATCAGCACATCCGGAATGACCATCCGCCCCCCGGTGGGCAGTGGCAGATGCATCAGCGCATCATCGTCGATCTGGATCGGATCGACATTCAGCGCATCGGCAAAGAACTTCGCAACCGCGCGTGGCAGCTCCAGCGTGACCTCCACCTCGCGGGGGAGCCGACGATCGATCACGAAGTCGAAAGCCCGGCGCCGGTCGGGGAAGTTCGCGATAAGGAACGGCAAGGCCGCAGGGTCCGCAGACGGATCTTCGATGTCATCGACCACGTTGAAATTCCGCCACGTGACGTTGTTCTGATTGCGGATGAAGCTGCGGAACCCGTCCCAGTCGGTGGGCGAGGGCAGAACCGGCGCGGGATCGGCGGCATGGTTCAGCACGCCCACGTAGCAATAATGCCCCTCACCGGGGATATCCGCCTCCGCCCAGGTCAGCGGGTCGGCCACCACCAGCGTGTCGCCCATCGGCACATCCACCGGATCGGTCGTGCCGATCAGCGTCCACATGTCCGGCGTCACGAGGGTCGAGACCTCCGACCAGTAGACATCCGCCGTGACGGCGTTCGCGTTGGACAGTCCGCGGTTCTTCATCCGGACATAGATGAAGTTGTCCTGCCCGGCCTCAACGGCGTAACCAAGGCTGCTGGAGTTTTCGGTCCCAGAGCCTTCGCCAAAGGCGGCATCCCCATCGGCAAGCTCAAAGGGCCGGGTGATGATGTCTGGGCTGGCGCTGATGCCGCCGCTTGTCGGGACGGTGCCGTCATCGCCGACATTGTCACGCAGATAGACATCCGGGCTCATGCCCATGGTATCCTCGATGATCGCGCGCAAATCGGGCATCACCCCGATATTGCCAGCCAGCCCCGGCCCCTGCGGCGTGCCGGTCGCCGGGTTGGACAGGATCGCGCGCATCTGGCTGGGGCTCAGCCGCCCGCCTGTCGTGGCCTCGTGCATCCCCTGAAGGATCAGCGCCGCCCCCGCAACCTGCGGTGTCGCAGCGGAGGTGTTCTGGAAGTCATTGGCATACTCCGAGTCCACACCCGTACCCGGATCCAGCGTGCCATACCCGGTCGTCACGACCCCGTCGCCCCAGGCATAGCAATCCACCCGCGCGCCAAAGCACGAATTGGGGTCACGGTCGTGGGGCAGCGCGCTCTCGGCTGCGCCCACCATGATCGCCCCGCTGTCTCGGAACGCAGGCGAGGTCGGGTTCAACACCGTCTGCCCGCCGGAGGTTGCCGTATCGAGGTTGGCATTGCCATTGCCCGCCGCCGAACACACGATAATCCCCAGTGCAGAGGCAAGACGCACAGCGTCGAACACATCATCAACCAGTTCGGAAGGGCGGAAATTTGTCTGCACCTCCAGCAGCATCACGTCGCCGGGGTTCATCACCGCAACGGCTGCCAGTGCCGCGTCCGCGATAAACCCGCTACCCAGTGCCGAATCCCAATGGCTGGTGCAACGGACCGGACCGGCATCCGGTGCCATGCCGATCACGCCAACCGTATTGTCCGTGGCCACCATGACACCCAAAACCGCACAGCCGTGGTCAAAGCTTGATGCAAGGTTGTCGTTGAAGATCAAAGTGGGGGCCGCGTTCTGCAGATCCTCATGGGTCAGCAGCCACCCCTGTTCCAGATCGGTCACTGCCACTCCGGCACCGCAACTGTCCGGCTGGGTCCAGGCCCAGCGGGCATCCAACCCCTCGGGCGCGGCATCCAGGTAGCCCTGCTGGACGGCATAGGGATCGTTGTTGGGATTTGCAGCCGGATCGTCCGGGCGAATGTGCGGATAGGCCCGACGCACCCCCGGGACCACGCTCAGCGTCTTGACGACTTCGTCCAGACCGCGGTCACCCTTGCGCGCGTCCAGCAACCAGTATCCGGTCAGACTGCGCAGTGGCGGAAACGGGCTCTGCGCGGCCTTGGCCTCCATCTCCAGCAACTGCGCCGGCGAGACAGAGGTGATCATCCGACGCCCCTCATCGAGGTCCAGCGCGTCAATCGCGGTCAGAAGCTGGTCCATCCCGGTGATCCGCGCCAGATCGACCAGCGTTTGCGCCTTCAGCGCCTCTTCGGTGGACACATCGGTTTCCACGTAAACCACGACAAATCCGCTGCGGCGGTCCGGGGTCGGCTCGGGGTTGTCCTCCGGAATTGCAAGCCCGCCGATTTCGGGGCGCAGGGCCTCGGCAATCTCGGGGCGGGCCAGATCAATCCGGCGCGCTGGTTTCAGCATGTCGCGAACCAGGTCGAACGAAAAACGTCCTGTCGGCATTGTTTGTACCTCCTCAAATAAGACACGTGCTTGAAATACGTGACGGCAGTTTCGCAAAACCGCCGTCAGCCACGCGTCAAATTGTTGGAGGCATTCGGGTTATCGCAGGCCGAAGCTGCGACTCACCCGCATTTGGAATGCCCGCAGTCCATGCAGGTCTTGCAGCCTTCGACCATCTGCAGGGCATAGCTCCCGCAGCTAGGGCAGGCCGCACCGCGCGGAGCCTCGCCCACGGCCATCACCTCGGCTTGCGGATCGGTTTTCAGCCCCATCCCCTCGCCTTCGATAAAGCCGATATCAATCATGTGCCGCTCTATCACGCCGCCAATGGCCGCCAGAATGGACGGCACATACTTGCCCTCCATCCACGCCCCACCGCGCGGATCGAACACGGCCTTGAGTTCTTCAACCACGAAGGACACATCGCCCCCGCGCCGAAACACTGCCGAGATCATCCGTGTCAGCGCCACGGTCCAGGCGAAATGCTCCATGTTCTTGGAGTTGATGAACACCTCGAACGGCCGCCGGTGGCCATTCATCACCACATCGTTGATCGTGATGTAGATCGCATGATCGGTCAGCGGCCACTTCACCTTGTAGGTCTGACCTTCGAGAGCTTGCGGACGGTTCAAAGGCTCCGAGATATAGACCACGTCTCCGTCCAGATCCGCGTCGGAAACGGCTTTGACTTCCCCCGCCTGCGCAGATTTGTCTTCTTCTTTGCTCGAAATACTCAATACCGATCCGGTCACCGCATTTGGGCGGTAGGTGGTGCAGCCTTTGCACCCGGTGTCCCACGCCTCCATATAGACGGTCTTGAAGTCCTCGAAGCTGATGTCTTCGGGGCAGTTGATGGTTTTGGAAATACTAGAGTCGACCCATTTCTGCGCCGCCGCCTGCATGCGCACATGGTCAAGCGGCGCAAGCGTCTGGGCGTTGACGAAATACTCCGGCAACTCCGCATCGCCGAACTTCTCCCGCCACAGGTTCACGGCATAATCGACCACCTCTTCCTCGGTGCGCGAGCCATCCTTCTGCAGGACCTTGCGGGTGTAGGCATAGGCAAAGACCGGCTCGATGCCTGAGGAAACGTTGCCAGCATAAAGGCTGATCGTCCCCGTCGGCGCGATGGATGTCAGCAGCGCATTGCGGATGCCATGTTCGCGAATGGCCTCCCGCACATCGTCATCCATGCCCCGCATCGTCCCACTGGCCAGATACGCATCCGCGTCAAAGAGCGGGAAGGCACCTTTCTCGCGTGCCAGATCGACCGACGCCAGATACGCGGCGCGGGCGATCGCGTGCAACCAGCGCTCGGTCTGACGCGCCGCCTCCTCAGACCCATAGCGCAACCCGAGCATCAGCAGTGCATCGGCCAGCCCCGTCACGCCAAGCCCGATCCGCCGCTTGGCCTGCGCCTCGGCCGCCTGCGTCTCCAGCGGGAAGCGCGACGCATCGACAACGTTGTCCATCATCCGGACCGCCGTGCGCACCAGATCATCCAGTGCCGCCTCATCGAGTGCGGCGCTCTCCTCAAACGGGGCGCTGACCAAGCGCGCGAGGTTCACCGACCCCAGCAAACACGCACCGTAAGGCGGCAGCGGCTGCTCCCCGCAAGGGTTGGTCGCGGCGATCGTCTCGCAGTAATTCAGGTTGTTTGCAGCATTGATCCGATCGATGAAAATGACGCCCGGTTCGGCGTACTCGAAGGTCGCGCGCATGATCCGGTTCCACAAGTCCCGTGCCTGCACGGTCTTGTAGACCTTGTCACCAAAGACCAGGTCCCACGACCCATCCGCCTTCACCGCCTCCATGAACGCGTCCGTGACCAGCACGCTGACATTGAACATCCGCAGCCGCGCGGCGTCGGACTTCGCGTCGATGAAATCTTCGATGTCCGGGTGATCACAACGCATCGTGGCCATCATGGCCCCGCGCCGCGAGCCTGCGGACATGATCGTGCGGCACATCGCGTCCCATACATCCATGAAGCTCAGCGGGCCCGACGCATCGGCCGCCACCCCGCGCACCTCCGCGCCCTTTGGCCGGATGGTCGAGAAATCATACCCGATCCCGCCGCCCTGTTGCATGGTCAACGCGGCCTCTTTCAGCATCTCGAAAATGCCGCCCATGTCATCCGGCACCGTTCCCATGACAAAGCAGTTGAACAGCGTCACGCTGCGGTCCGTACCCGCGCCTGCGGTAATCCGCCCGGCAGGCAGGTATTTGAAATCCGCCAACGCGTTGTAGAACTCACCTTCCCACGCGGCTGGGTCTTTCTCCACCGACGCCAGCGCGCGGGCGATCCGCCGCCACGTATCCTCGACCGAGGTATCCACCGGCGTCCCATCCGCCTCTTTCAGACGGTATTTCATGTCCCAGATGGCCTCGGAGATGGGCGCGGCAAAGCGTGTCATGGCAGCAGGTCCTTTGAGGAATTTGGTGCGAGAGCAGGACTTGAACCTGCGTCCTCTCCGCCGTACGCTGTCCCTGCGTCCACAGAGGTACCGTACTAGGAAGCGGAGTGCTCTATCCTACTGAGCTAGCTCGCATAAGACCGGTCGACAAATTTCAAGCGAGTCGACCGGTCTATAGTCTAGTTCGAAACACCGGTTTTCCACAACAGGTTGCAGCGCAAGCTCAGAAAACTACGATATACGGTGTAGTCGACATGCCCGCTGTGGGCGAATCTGTGGATAAGTGCGGGGAAGCGCGGTGGACAAGACGGTACATCTGATCAAGCTTTGCGTCGGCGCCGAAAAGGTCGAAGACCTGCTGCACTGGCAACAGCAAAACCGCGCCAAGAACGCCGAAGGGTTGCCCGTCCACGTCACCCGCATGTGGCCAAAACGCGAGGCCGAGATCCTCAACGGCGGCTCGCTCTACTGGGTGTTCAAGGGCGTGGTCCTGGCGCGCCAGCCGATCCTGCGCCTGGATGAGGTGACGGGCGCCGATGGCATCCGCCGCTGCGCGATTGTGCTGGACCCGAGCGTCACCCGGACCGAGGCCGCCCCGAAACGCCCCTTCCAAGGCTGGCGCTATTTGCCTGTCTCGGACGCCCCCGCCGATTTGCGCAGCCAATCCCGCCGTGAAGAGGCACTGCCCGCAAAACTGGAGATGGCCCTGGCCGAGATTGGCGTGCGCTGACCAAAAACCCCCTTTCTTTGGGGTTTTTCCCGCGCGTCCGGCTGCAGAAACCGAGTATGAAAATCAGATGACAAGGGTCGTTTTCGTTGACTCGATTCAACAAAAGTTGATATCTTATTAACGTTAGCAGTGGTGCCTTTTTGTCGGTGCCCTTTTTCAAGTTGCCCACTCAGTCGGGCTTTTTTTCTGGAGGCATTCAACATGCTCTATAGAACACTTGCGACCTCCGCCTTGGCGGTCATGGTCGCAACAGGCGCAAACGCGCTGACTGTGACCCCAACCGAAGACGCGACGACACTCGCGAACTCTATCCTCGGAACAGGTGTAACAATCTCGAGCGCGACCTACACCAGCAACGACGGGGTGAACAACCTCTCCGCTGGTGGGTTCTCGGATGGCGGCGTGATCGGCATCAGCGACGGGATCATCATCACCTCTGGCACGGCGGCATCTGCTGTCGGACCGAACTCGGCGGACAACACCTCTGGCCCGGGCAGCCAGTCATCGCTCAAGATCGAGTTTGAAACTCAGACAGGGGACCTGTTCTTCAACTACGTGTGGGCGTCGGAAGAGTACAACGAGTTCGTGAACTCCTCGTTCAACGACACGTTCGACTTCCTGCTCAGCGGTCCGGGCATCACCGGGACAGAGAACATCGCGCTAATCCCCGGCACCAACCAGCCGGTTGAGATCGACACTGTGAACAACAACGTGAACTCGCAGTTCTACAACGACAACGATTTCGGCGATTTCGGCGGCAACCCGCCGTTCGACATCGAATATGACGGGTTCACCGATGTGCTGCTGGCCTCGGCAACCGGCCTGACCATCGGCGAAACTTACACGCTTGAAATGATCGTCTCCGACACTGGCGACTCTGCGTTCGATTCGGCCGTATTCATTCAAGGCGGTACCTTCGGTGGTCAGCCGCCCACTCCGAACCCGGGCGTCGTTCCACTGCCGGCCTCTGCGCCGCTGATCCTTGCGGGTCTTGGGGCACTGGGCCTTATGCGCCGCCGCAAGAAGTCGTAAGACATATCGACATCTGATACACGAAGGGGGCGTTCGTCAGAGCGCCCTTTTTTTCAACACGAAGCGACAAGAAGAAGACCACACCATGCGCCTGCCAGCCCTCCTGTCCGTTGTCCTTGCGAGTTCCTGTTTCGCCCTGCCCGCAGTTGCGGACACCACGGACAAGACCTGCCGGTTTCTCGAAGTGATCGGATCGAACGATGGCGCAAGCGTGTCTGCCATGCTGGATGACATCGCGCCGAACTTCTCGGCAGAACGGCGCTCGTCGGCGTCCCAAAGCCTCGAAGCGCTTGTATCCTCCCCCATTTTCAATGGCGGGAGCGCATGGCGCATCGCTGCCCTCGGCAACGACCTCGAAGAGCATCTCGTCATTCTGCGGCTCACCGAAGGGGAGGTCGCAGGCGGTCGCCTTCGGTACGAATGGTCGCCGGACGGACTGGCGCTCGTCAGCCTCGAATTCCAGCGCCAGTATGCCGAATACACGAGCGCCGGGTTTCTGATGACGCCCGAGCCAATCACCTGCGGCAGCTAACGCCGCGTACCGCAGGTCAAGCGGTCTCAACGCGTTTCTTCGCAAGGACGCGGCGCCTGCCGCGACACGGCAGTTGACGCCGGTGGTTGCGGTCTTCTGCTAGCCCACCGCAACGTTGTCGATCAGCCGCGCCTTGCCCAGCTTGGCCGCTGCGAAAACGCGAGCGGTTCCCGGGTTCGGGCGTTCCTGCGCAGCAAGGGTTTGCGCGTCCCGACATTCCAGATAATCGACGGATGAAAACCCCGCCTCGATCAGCGCGCGCGCGGATGCCTCGCACACGCCTGCAGCCCCGTGCCCGCGCGCGATCTGGGCGGCCGCATTGCGCAGCGTCCGGTTCAGAACAGGCGCGATCTCGCGCTCAGCCTCGGTCAGGTAGACATTGCGCGAACTCAGGGCCAGCCCGTCGGCAGCCCGCACGGTCGGCACGCCCACGATCTCTGTCGGGAAGTTCAGATCGCGCGCCATCTGGCGCACGACAGCCAGTTGCTGCCAGTCTTTCTGGCCGAAATACGCGCGGTCCGCCGCCCCGAGATTCAGCAACTTCGCCACAACCTGCGTCACCCCGTCGAAATGCCCCGGACGGGTGGCCCCGCACAAATGGTCGGTCAGCCCCGACACCCGGACAGTGGTCGCAAACCCGTCCGGATACATGATGTCGCGCGTTGGCGCGAAGCAGACATCCACCCGATTGTCGCGCAGCAATTGCAGGTCCGCATCGAACACGTCCGGATACGCATCCAGGTCTTCGGATGGCGAAAACTGCGTTGGATTCACGAACACCGTTGCAATGACGTGGGCACATTCCTCGCGCGCGGCCTGAACCAGCGCCATGTGCCCGGCATGCAGCGCGCCCATGGTCGGGACCAACCCGATGCTTTCGCCCGCCCGCCGCCACGTGCCCTGCAACATGCGCAGTGTCGCCACATCGCGGATCACTTCAGTCATCGGTCGCCCTCATGGATGACCCCTTCCGTCAAGTCCCGTTCCAGGAGCGTGCCAAGCGCTCGCAGCGCGGCCTGCTCCGCAGCGCCCCACTCCGCTGTGCGCGAGGCAAACAGCGTTGCCTGCGAACGCAGGACCGGCGCGCCCTTGAGGACCTTAAGATGGTTGGCGCGCAATGTCTCGCCCGTCGAGGTAATGTCTGCGATTGCCTCGGCCGTAAGGTTGGCCACGGTACCTTCGGTCGCCCCCTGACTGTCAACCAGTTGGTAATCGGCCACGCCGTAGCCGCGCAGGTGGGCGTGCACGAGCGCATGGTATTTCGTTGCGATCCGCAGCCGGTGCCCATGGGTGCGCCGAAACTGCGCTGCCACCGCGTCCAGATCATCCAGTGTTTCGACGTCGACCCAGGATTTCGGCACGGCAAGCACCAGGTCGGCATGGCCAAACCCCATCTCGTCGATCCGGGTGATCCGCATCCGCCAGTCGGCGATCTTCTCCTGCACCAGGTCGGTGCCGGTCACGCCCATGTGAATCCGACCCGCCGCCAGCTCGCGCGGGATCTCCCCGGCTGACAGCAGCACGAGCGAGATACCGTCGACCCCTTCCACAGCGCCGGCATATTCCCGGTCGGACCCGGCCCGGCTCAGGTGCAGGCCACGTTTGCCGAACCAGTCGAAAGTCTTGTCCATCAGCCGCCCCTTGGACGGCACACCAAGCTTCAGGCTCATGAGGCGCCCTCCAGATCGGCGACCAGCCCGGCACGGATGATCCCGCCCACCGCCGGAATGGCCCGCCCCTGCCCCAGCACAGCCGTCAGCGCGTCGTAGCGCCCTCCAGAGGCCAGTGGCGGCATGTGCGGCCGCCGTGGCGCGTACAGGCCGAAAACGAACCCGTCGTAATACTCCAGCGAGGCACGCCCATAGGTGCCATCGAACTCCAGCGTGGACACATCCACGCCCTGCGCCCTCAACGCCTCCAGCCGCGCCTCCATCCGGTCCAGCGCCGGTCCCACGGCCGGCAGGTCCACCGCCAGGTCCCGCAGATGCTCCAGCGCATTCGGTGCGGTTTCGCGCAGGCGGGTGATATCCTCGACCACCTGCACCTGTGCGGGCGGGATCGGAGCAGCGTGCACATCCTCTCGCAGTGCTTCAAGCCGTGCGGCAATCTCGGTTGCTGCGCGCACGCCCTGCACGGGGCCCGCGGCGGCAATCATGGCATCCGCGCCCTCCGTCTCGACTGCGGCGACCAGCTCTGCCCGTCCCGAAGGCTGAGGCGCGCGCCCGCCAAACCGGTCCAGCAAGGCCCGGAACCGCCGGGGCCGCCAGATGTGCCGGGCCAGCGCCACCTTGCGGCGCTCCGTCGTCTCCAACCCTGCGACCGCCGCCTGCAAGATCCCGATATCCCCGATCGTCGCGCGCAGGTCGAGCGTGCCCAGCAGCCCCCGGATGGTCGTGAAGACCTCGGCATCCGCGGCCGCCGGGTCGGTGCCATCAAACACCTCGTAGCCCACCTGCAGGAACTCGTTGGGCCGGTCCGTCCCCGCCAACTGCTTGCGAAACACCTCGCCCGCATAGGCATAGCGCGCAGGCTCCGCACCGCCGGTCATGTGCATCTGAACGACCGGCACCGTGAAATCTGGGCGCAGCATCTGTTCGCCCTTGATCGGATCATTGGTCACGTAGGCCCGGTGGCGGATATTCTCGCCATAAAGGTCCAGCAACGTTTCCGCCGGTTGCAGCACGTCCGCCTCCACCGGCTGCGCGCCGCCAGCGACAAGCGCCTCCAGCAGCCGCGCCGCGACTTTGCGATGGGCCAGAGTCACGGTCATGGCTCAGGCGTCCCCGTTCAGGATCTTGCGCACTTCCGCCACCAGATCGTTCCGCGCGATCTCGCGCTGCGCAGGCTGCGCTTTCCATTCATCCAGACTGGCGCTTTCGGCAATCTTGGCGCCCAGGATCAGGTCCTTGATCTGAACAACGCCGCTCTCCGCCTCGTCCGAGCCCTGAATGATGGCCACCGGCGCGTTGCGCTTGTCGGCGTATTTCAACTGGTTGCCGAAGTTCTTGGGGTTGCCCAGATACATCTCGGCCCGGATGCCTGCATTGCGCAACTCCGACACCATGGATTGATAGGCCGGGAGCCGGTCGCGATCCATCACGGTGACGATCACTGGCCCCGCCTCAGCGCCCCCCAAGCGCCCCTTCATCCGCAGTGCCGCGAGCAAGCGGTCCACCCCGATGGAGATACCCGTCGCGGGCACCGCCTGCCCGGTAAAACGCCTGACCAGACCGTCATAGCGCCCGCCCCCCGCGACCGAGCCGAACTGGCGCGGACGCCCCTTTTCGTCAAGGATCTCGAAGGTCAGCTCGGCCTCGAAGACGGGGCCAGTGTAATATCCCAGCCCGCGCACGACGGATGGGTCGATCACTGCGCGGTCCGCCCCATAGCCTTGCGCGTCCATCAGGTCCGCGATGGTCTCCAACTCGGACACGCCCGCTTCGCCCGTCTCCGACCCGCGCACCAGATCACTCAGAACGGCGCAGGTCTGCGCCCCGGTGTCCCGCCGGGCTGCCATGAACGCCATCACGCGGCCGGCCTGATCATCGGACAGGCCCGCGCCTTTGGTGAAATCGCCGCTTTCATCCTCGCGCCCGCCGCCAAGCAGCGCACGCACGCCGCCCTCTCCCAGCCGGTCCAGCTTGTCGATGGCGCGCAGGACGATCCCGCGTTCCGCTTCGAACTTCGACGGGTCAGCGGGGTCGAGCACGCCCGCAACCTCCATCACGCCATTCAGAACCTTGCGGTTGTTGATCCGCACGATGTAGTCGCCACGCTCGATCCCAACGGCCTCCAAAGCGTCCGACAGCATCGCGCACACCTCGGCATCCGCTGCCACTGAAGGCGCGCCCACCGTGTCCGCATCGCACTGATAAAACTGCCGAAACCGCCCCGGTCCCGGTTTCTCGTTGCGCCAGACAGGCCCCATCGCATAGCGCCGGTAAGGGCTCGGCAGATCATTGCGAAACTGGGCTGCCACCCGCGCCAGCGGCGCGGTCAGGTCATAGCGTAGCGCCAGCCAATCGGCGTCTTCTTCCTGCCAGGCAAAGACCCCTTCGTTCGGGCGGTCGACATCCGGCAGGAACTTGCCCAGCGCCTCGACCGTCTCTACGGCAGAGGTTTCCAGCGGATCAAACCCGTAGCGATGATACACCTCGGCAATCCCATCCAGCATGATCTTGCGTTCGGTCACATCTGCGCCGAAATAGTCGCGAAACCCCTTGGGCGTGACCGCCTTGGGACGCGGCGTTTTCTTGGGTTTTGCCATCTTGCGGGCCTCTCGGGTCAGTTGGCGCAGCCTTTACCGCGCCGGGCCAAAGGGGGCAAGGTGCAGCCGGTGTTCCGGATCGGAGGAAAGAGACGATGGCAGATCAGGCGCTCGAAGAACGCATCGCGCATCTGGAAAAAACCGTGGATGAGCTGTCGGCGATGCTGGCGGCCCGCGGGGTTGAGATCGACCAGCTTCAAGCCCGCGTCACTCGCCTGATGGCGCGTGAGGCCGAACGCGATGCCGAGGGCACAGGCGGCGTCATCCTCGGCGATGAACGCCCGCCCCATTACTGATCACGCCAGATTTCTGTGGATAAATCGGATGGCCGGTTTTCCGTCGCCACCGACCATCCTATCGTTCGGGTCATGAGCAGCTCACCAAAATTCGTTCACCTGCGCGTCCACTCGGAATACTCGCTTCTCGAAGGGGCGGTTCGGCTGAAGAAAATGCCGGACCTCGTGGCCAAGGCCGACATGCCCGCTGTGGCCCTGACCGACACCAACAACATGTACGCCGCGCTGGAATTTTCCGAAGGACTGTCCAAGGCCGGTATCCAGCCCATCCTCGGATGTCAGGTGGATATCGCCTATGACCCGCCTGCACCGGGGGAAAAACCGCGCGACCCTGCCCCGCTGGTTCTGCTGGCCCAGACCGAGGCCGGGTACGAAAACCTGATGAAGCTCAACACCTGCCTTTATGTCGACAAGGGCGGGCAGCTTCCACAGGTCACGATGGACGAACTGGTCGCCCATAGTGGCGATCTGATCTGCCTGACCGGAGGCCCTGACGGCCCGCTGGGGCGCCTGATCCGGGCAGGGCAAATGCCCAAGGCGCGCGACTTGCTGCAAACGCTGTCGCAAGCCTTTGCCGATCGGCTCTACGTGGAATTGCAGCGCCACCACGGCGATGCCGGCCTGCCCGAGGCCGAAGCGATCACAGAACCTGCGTTCCTCGACCTCGCCTACGAGATGGACCTCCCGCTCGTGGCCACCAATGACGTCTATTTCCCGAAATCGGACATGTACGAGGCGCATGATGCGCTGATCTGCATCGCCGATGGCGCCTATGTAGACCAGTCACAACCCCGCCGCCGCCTGACCGCCCAGCACTGTTTCAAGTCGCAATCCGAGATGGTCACGCTCTTTGCCGACTTGCCCGAAGCGGTCGAAAACACAGTCGAGGTCGCCCGTCGCTGCGCCTTCAAAGCCTACAAGCGCGACCCGATCCTGCCGAAATTCGCGGATGACGAGGTGCAGGAATTGCGCCGTCAGGCCAATGAAGGCCTGCAGGCGCGGCTCAAGGTCATCCCGCACGCCGCCAGTGTCGAAGAATACCAGAAGCGCCTCGATTTCGAACTCGACATAATCGAGGGCATGGGCTTTCCCGGCTACTTCCTGATCGTGGCCGACTTCATCAAATGGGCCAAGGACCATGACATCCCCGTGGGCCCCGGGCGCGGTTCCGGGGCGGGCAGCCTTGTCGCCTACGCGCTGACGATCACCGATCTGGACCCGCTGCGCTACCAGCTTCTGTTCGAACGCTTCCTGAACCCGGAACGGGTCTCCATGCCCGACTTCGACATCGACTTCTGCATGGACCGCCGCGAAGAGGTGATCCGCTACGTTCAGGAAAAATACGGGCGCGACAAGGTCGGTCAGATCATCACCTTCGGCGCACTTCTGTCCAAGGCCGCCGTGCGCGACGTGGGCCGCGTCCTGCAGATGCCCTATGGGCAGGTCGACCGGCTCAGCAAGATGATCCCGGTCGAAGGCGTCAAACCGGTCTCCATCGAAAAGGCGCTGGCAGACGAACCGCGCCTGCGGGAGGAGGCAAAGTCCGAGGAAGTCGTCGACCGCCTTCTCAAATACGGCATGCAGGTCGAAGGGCTCCTGCGCAACGCCTCCACCCACGCCGCCGGTGTGGTGATCGGAGATCGCCCGCTCGACGCGCTCGTCCCGCTGTATCAGGACCCGCGGTCCGACATGCCCGCCACCCAGTTCAATATGAAATGGGTCGAACAGGCGGGGCTGGTGAAATTCGACTTTCTGGGTCTGAAGACCCTGACCGTGATCCAGAACGCCGTTGATCTGATCCGGGCAGGCGGGCGCGACCTGCACACCGGGCCTGACGGGACCGAGCTTTATGTGCCCGCAACGGGCACGGAAAACGATATCAACGCCATCCCGCTCGATGATGAAGGCACCTACAAACTTTACGCCTCGGCCCAGACCGTTGCGGTGTTTCAGGTGGAATCCACGGGCATGATGGACGCGCTGCGGCGCATGAAACCCACCTGCATCGAAGATATCGTGGCCCTCGTCGCGCTTTACCGTCCCGGCCCGATGGAGAACATTCCGACCTATTGCGAGGTGAAAAACGGGCTCAAGGAGCGCGCTTCGATCCACCCGCTGATCGACGACATCCTCGAGGAAACCCAAGGCATCATCGTCTATCAGGAGCAGGTGATGCAGATCGCGCAGGTCATGGCGGGGTACAGCCTTGGAGGCGCCGACCTTCTGCGCCGCGCGATGGGCAAAAAAATCAAGGAAGCGATGGACGCAGAGCGTCCAAAATTTACCGAGGGCGCCAAGAAAAATGGCGTCGATGACGCCAAGGCAAAGGAAGTCTTTGACCTTCTTGAGAAATTTGCAAACTACGGCTTCAACAAATCTCACGCAGCGGCCTACGCCGTGGTCAGCTACCAGACGGCCTGGCTGAAGGCAAATCACCCGGTGGAATTCATGGCGGGTGTCATGAACTGCGACCTGCACCTCACCGACAAGCTCGCTGTCTACGCTGAGGAGGTTCGCCGCGGCCTTGGGATCGAGATTGTGCCCCCTTGCGTGAACCGCTCGCAGGCGACCTTCAGCGTCGACAAGGGCAAGGTCGTCTACGCGCTCGGGGCCCTCAAGAATGTCGGGGTGGAGGCGATGCGGCTCGTGGTCGACGGGCGCGGCGACAAGCCCTTCGCGACCCTCTTCGATGTGGCCCGCCGGGTGGACCTGAAACGCGTGGGCAAGCGCCCGTTGGAAATGCTGGCCCGCGCGGGCGCCTTTGATCAGCTCGATCCGAACCGCCGCCGTGTTTTCGACAGCCTCGATGCGCTTGTGGCCTACTCCGCCGCCATCCACGACCAGCGCGCTTCGGCGCAGGTGTCTCTCTTTGGGGAAGCCGGGGAGGATTTGCCCGAGCCGCGCCTCTCGAAGGCAGAGGATTGGTTGCCCGCCGAACGGCTCGGCGAAGAACATAAGGCCATCGGCTTTTACCTGTCGGGCCATCCGCTGGACGACTACATGGTGGCGCTGAAACGGCGCGGGGTTACCACGCTGGAAGATTTGCGCAAACGCGTCGAAGACGGCCCGGTCGTCGCAAAGCTCGCCGGGGCGGTCGCCGGACGGCAGGAGCGTAAATCTGCCCGCGGCAACCGTTTTGCGTTCGTGCAGGCCTCCGACCCGACAGGGCTTTACGAGGTCACGGTTTTCTCCGACACGCTGGAGGCCGCGCGCGCCCATCTCGAACCCGGCACGAATGTGGTCCTGACCGTAGAGGCGACGCTCGAGTCCGATCAGCTCAAATTGCTCTGCCGTGGGGCAGCGCCGGTGGACACAGCGGTGGCCGATCCGAATGGCGGAGGGGGCGGGCTGCGAATTTTCCTCGAAGAACCCGGCGCAGTGCCGTCCCTCAAAGGCTTGCTCGACCAGTTAGCCAATGATCCGAGCCAGAAGGCGCGCGGGCCGATCCTTGTCTCCCTGCGCGCGCCGGACTTGCCGGGAGAGGTCGACATTGCCCTTGGAGACCGCCTTCCGGTCAGCCCCCAAATCAAAGGCGCGATCAAAAGCCTGCAAGGCGTGAGCTTCGTCGAAGACCTCTGACGCGGCCCTTCGGCGCGCAGCCCCAACGCCCAAAAACCAAGCACCTGCCCCAAGCCGGGCAGAAATCGGCGACAAGTGCCTTGCCAAAGCGAAAAAGAGCCGCTTTCCTGAGCGTTGCGACAGGAGCCGCGCAGTCTACGCCGCATCGACTGCGCCACCGGCTCAAAACCGGACACTGGTAACGCGGCAGGCATTTTAGATGGATGTAACGTTTCTTCTGAACGGAGAGACCGTGCGCGTGACAGACGCGCCGCCCACACGAACCCTGCTTGACTGGTTGCGCGAGACACGCGGCCTCACCGGCACAAAAGAAGGCTGCAACGAAGGCGATTGCGGGGCGTGCACGGTCATTGTCACCGATGCCGAGGGCGCGCGTAGCTACAACGCCTGCATTCTGTTTCTGCCGCAACTGGCGGGCAAGGCCGTGCGCACCGTCGAAGGTGTGTCCGGCCCCGATGGCACACTTCACCCGGTGCAAGCTGCGATGGTGGACCATCACGGCTCCCAATGCGGGTTCTGCACGCCGGGCTTTATCACCACCATGGCCTGCGCCCATCTTAACGGGGCCACGGATCACGCCGATCAGGTCGCTGGCAATCTCTGCCGCTGCACCGGCTACGCGCCCATTCTGCGCGCCGCCGAAGCCGCCGCCAGCCAGCCGGTCCCCGACTGGATGGCAGAGCCAGTCTTGCCGGATGCGGGGGAGGACACGACAGCAAGTGAGGAGGCGGGCGTGGCCCGGCCACGCTCCTCCGACGCGCTTGCCACATGGTATGCCGCCAACCCCGACGCGACCCTGATCGCGGGCGCGACCGATGTCGGGCTCTGGGTCACGAAATCCCTGCGGGACCTCGCGCCCGTCGCCTTTCTCAACGGTTGCGAAGATCTCACATCGATCGAGACCACCGACACGCACTGGCGCGTCGGCGCGATGACCTCCATCACCGACCTTCTGGATCTCGTGCGCGACGACTACCCAAGCCTTGCCGAGATGCTCCGCCGTTACGGCTCCGTGCAGGTGCGCAATGCCGCCACGCTCGGCGGCAACATCGCCAATGGCTCGCCCATCGGGGACAGCCCGCCGCCGCTCATCGCCCTTGGCGCGACCCTGCACCTGCGCCACGGAGATACGCGCCGCGACCTGCCACTGGAGGACTTCTTTCTCGACTACGGCAAGCAAGACCGCGCGCCCGGCGAGTTCGTGGAGGCGGTGACGATTCCGCGCGGCCAGACTGCTCTCCGGGTCTATAAACTCTCCAAACGGTTCGACCAGGACATCTCCGCCGTCTGCGGCGCGTTCAACCTTACGGTCGCAGACGGTGTGATCACAGACGCCCGCATCGCCTTTGGCGGCATGGCTGGCACACCGAAACGCGCAAAAGCAACAGAAACCGCCCTGCAGGGCTCTGCGTTCACGGTTGCGGATGTCCAGCCCAAACTCACCCATCTGGCCGAGGATTTCTCGCCCCTGTCGGACATGCGCGCCTCGGCGGCCTACCGGCTGCGCACGGCGCAGAACATGACACTCCGGTACGTGCATGACCTGTCCGGGATGCCGGTTTCGGTGCTGGAGGTGACCCCGTGAGCGTGCACAAACCCCTCGCCCATGACGCGGCGCCGCTGCATGTCACGGGCCAGGCCCGTTACGTCGACGATATTCCAACACCCGCAAACGCGGTGCACCTGGCCTTCGGGCTGAGCGAGATCGCGCATGGCACGATCACTGCGATGGACCTTGCGCCCGTGCGCGCGGCCCCGGGGGTGCTCGCGGTCCTGACCGCCGAGGATCTGCCCCATCACAACGACGTCTCCCCAACCCCGCTGGAAGCAGAACCGATGCTCGCAGAAGGGGAGGTTAAATATCTCGGCCAACCCATCTTCCTTGTCATCGCGGAAACCCATCTGGCCGCGCGCAGGGCCGCGCGGCTGGCCGAAATCAGCTATGCGGAGAAACCCGCGCTCCTGACCATCGACGACGCCCTGGCCGCAGGCGAGATTTTCGAAGACGCCCCGCGCCACTATACCAAGGGGGACGCCGCCGCGGCGCTCGCCAGCGCGCCGCAGGTAATCGATGGCCGAATGGAGATTGGCGGGCAGGAGCATTTCTACCTCGAAGGGCAGGCCGCCCTCGCATTGCCGCAGGAAGGCGGCGACATGATCGTCCATTCCTCCTCCCAGCATCCGACAGAGATCCAACACAAGGTGGCCGAAGCGCTGGGGCTTCCCATGAACGCCGTGCGGGTCGAGGTCCGGCGCATGGGCGGCGGGTTCGGGGGCAAGGAAAGCCAGGGCAACGCGCTGGCCTGTTCCTGTGCGATTGCCGCGCAGATGACCGGCCGCCCGGCCAAGATGCGCTATGACCGCGATGACGACATGACGATCACCGGCAAGCGCCACGAGTTCCGCATCGACTACAAGGTCGGGATCACACCCGAAGGGCGTATTCTGGGCCTGATCTTCGAACAATACTGCCGCTGCGGCTGGTCGCTGGACCTCAGCCTGCCGGTGGCCGACCGCGCGATGCTGCATGCCGACAATGCCTACCATCTTGAGCATGTCTCGATCCGCTCGCACCGGCTGCGGACCAACACCCAGTCCAACACCGCGTTCCGGGGCTTTGGCGGCCCGCAGGGCATGGTCGGCATCGAACGGGTGCTGGATCATGTCGCCCATGCGGTCGGCCGCGACCCGCTGGAGGTGCGGCGCCTCAACTACTATGCCGCGTCGGCCGCACCTGCGGGAGCCTCCGGCGGAGGTATTTCAGCACAAAAGAAACAGACCACACCCTATCATATGGAGGTCGAGGACTTCGTGCTGCACGAGATGACGAACGCGTTGCTCGCCTCGTCCGACTACACCGCGCGCCGCGCGGAAATCGCCCGCTGGAACGCCGAGAACCCGATCCTGAAACGCGGGATCGCGCTGACACCGGTGAAGTTCGGCATCTCGTTCACGCTGACCCACCTCAATCAGGCCGGCGCGCTCGTGCATGTCTACCAGGACGGCTCCATCCACATGAACCATGGCGGCACCGAGATGGGGCAGGGTCTGTTCCAGAAGGTGGCGCAAGTGGCCGCCAGCCGCTTCGGCGTCGGGCTGGACCGGGTGAAGATCACCGCAACCGACACGGCAAAGGTGCCCAACACGTCTGCCACCGCGGCCTCCAGCGGATCGGACCTGAACGGCATGGCGGTGAAAGCTGCGTGCGACACCATCCGTGACCGCATCGCCGAGTTTCTGGCCGAGGAGCATCAGGCCGATCCGGCCTCCGTCCGCTTCGAAGGCGGGCGCGTGCATGTGGGCGGTGCGGACTATGCGTTCGAGGAGGCCGTGCACAAGGCCTACATGGCGCGCGTCAGCCTGTCGGCCACGGGGTTCTACAAGACGCCCAAGATCGTGTGGGACCGAATCCGGGGTACGGGTCGCCCGTTTTTCTACTTCGCCTACGGCGTGTCGGTGACGGAAGTGATCCTGGACACGCTGACCGGCGAAAACCGCATCGTGCGCACCGACATCCTGCATGATTGCGGCGCCTCGCTGAACCCCGCGCTCGATATCGGACAGATCGAGGGCGGCTATGTTCAGGGGGCAGGCTGGCTGACGATGGAGGAGTTGGTCTGGGACGCGCGCGGCGCGCTGCGCACCCATGCCCCCTCCACCTACAAAATCCCCGCTGCGGGCGACACGCCGTCCGTGTTCAACGTGGCCCTGTGGGACGGGGTCAACCGCGAAGATACGATCTATCGCTCCAAGGCCGTGGGCGAGCCGCCCCTGATGCTGGGCATCTCGGCCCTGATGGCGCTCAGCGATGCGGTCGCGGCCTGCGGCGATGGCACGGTCTACCCCGCACTTGACGCGCCGGCCACGCCCGAGCGTCTGCTCTGGGCCATTGACCGGGTGCGCGCATGAGTTTTGACCGCGCCGCTCTGGCTGAGGCCATCGCCGAACATGGCCCCGTGGCGCGGGTCGTCGTGGCGGACATCAAAGGCTCCGTCCCGCGCGAGGTGGGGGCCGCCATGCTCGTCTGGCCGGACGGCCAAGCCGGCACCATCGGCGGCGGGGCGCTGGAGTTCGAGGCCGCCAGAAGGGCGCGCGCGGCCCTCAGTACCGGCAGTGACCGGTTCGACCAGACCCCGCTTGGCCCTGCGCTTGCCCAGTGCTGCGGTGGCGCGGTCGCCGTGTTGACAGAGGTTTGGGATACTGCCCGTCTTGACCGGTTGCCCGACGGCCCCGTGGCCCGCGCCACGCCCGGCGCTGACGGGACGATGCCACTCAGCATGCACCGGCTGCTGTCGCAGGCCCGGGACCGCGGCGTTCCGATCACGCCCACCCTGCGGGACGGCTGGTTCATCGAGCCAACACTGCATCCCAGCACGCCGGTCTGGATTTACGGCGCTGGCCATGTCGGGCGCGCCCTGGTGCATACACTCTCGCCATTGCCCGATCTCGCGCTCACATGGGTCGATACCGGGCTGGAGAGGTTTCCGCCCATCGTGCCGCCACAGGTCACGGCCCTGCCCGCCCCCGATCCGGCTGCGGCCGCCACAACCGCGCCGCCCGATGCGCACCATCTGATCCTCACCTATTCCCACGCGCTGGATCTCGACTTGTGCCACCGGCTGCTTGGGCAGCCTGCCGCCGCCATCGGTCTGATCGGGTCGGCGACGAAATGGGCCCGTTTCCGCAAGCGCCTTGCGCAGCTGGGCCACGCCCCCGCCCAAATCGCGCGCATCACCTGCCCCATCGGTGATCCGCGCCTTGGCAAACACCCCCAGGCCATTGCGATCTCCGTGGCATCCCGCCTACTATCTGGGCAAAAGACCGGCGCGCAAAGCCACGCGCCCGCGCAAAAGGGGACACGCGGATGACAACGCTGCTGACGGTCGCAGGGCTGACCAAGGCCTATCCCGGCGTGGTGGCCAATGACGATGTGTCGTTCTCCATCGACCCCGGCGAGGTACACGCGCTGCTGGGCGAAAACGGTGCGGGCAAGTCGACACTGGTCAAGATGATCTACGGGCTCGTGCGTCCCGACGCAGGCGGCATGACCCTGTCGGGTGCCCCCTTCGCTCCGGCTGAACCCCGGGCCGCGCGCGCCAGCGGCGTGGCGATGGTGTTCCAGCACTTTTCCCTGTTCGAGGCGCTGAGTGTCGCCGAAAACATCGCGCTGGGGATGGAAGACCCGCCCAGGATGGGTGATCTGGCCGCGCGCATCACCGAGGTGTCCAACGCCTATGGCCTGCCTTTGGACCCTGCGCGCCTCGTCGGTACGCTCAGCGCGGGCGAACGCCAGCGGGTCGAAATCATCCGTTGCCTTTTGCAGGACCCCAAGCTCCTGATCATGGATGAACCCACCTCGGTCCTTACCCCGCAGGAGGTCGACATCCTGTTCGCCACCCTGCGCAAGCTGCGCGATGAGGGCACGGCAATCCTGTATATCTCGCACAAGCTCGAAGAAATCCGCGCGCTCTGCGATGCGGCCACGATCCTGCGGCTTGGCAAGGTGGTCGCCACCTGCAACCCGCGCGAGAAATCCGCGCGCGAGTTGGCAGAGATGATGGTGGGCAAGACCCTCCAGCAAACCAAATCCGCCGGAAACGAGATGGGAGCGCCGGTCCTGACCGTCTCGGGCCTGTCGCTGCCGCCTGCGTCTGCCTTCGGCACGCCGCTGACCGACATCTCGTTCGAGGTCCGCGCGGGCGAGGTGCTGGGGATTGGCGGGGTGGCCGGCAACGGGCAGGACGAATTGCTCGGCGCGCTCTCCGGCGAACGGCGCTCGGGCGATCACGTGTTCCTGAACGGCACCCCGATCAGCCGCCTTGGACCAAGCCAACGCCGCCGCATGGGCATCCTGTCGGGTCCCGAAGAACGGCTCGGCCATGCCGCCGCCCCGGATATGAGCCTGATCGAAAACGCCCTGCTGACCGGGTCGATCCGTGAAGGACTGGCCAGAAACGGGTTTCTCGACTGGCCCCGGACCCGCGCCTTTGCCGAAAAGATCATCGAGACCTTTGACGTGCGCACCCCGAACGCCCAGGCCGCCGCGCGCGCGCTCTCCGGCGGCAACCTGCAAAAGTTCGTCATCGGGCGCGAGGTTCTGCAACGCCCCGAAGTGCTCGTGGTGAACCAGCCCACCTGGGGTGTCGATGCCTCCGCTGCCGCCGCGATCCGGCAGGCGCTGCTGGATCTGGCCGCGCAAGGCACCGCCGTGGTGGTGATCAGTCAGGACCTCGACGAATTGATGGAAATCTCAGACACGTTTGCCGCCCTCAACGGCGGCAAGCTCAGCGCCAAGGTCCCCGCTGCCGGCCTCACGGTGGACCAGATCGGCCTGATGCTGGGCGGCGCCCACGACATGGAAGCCCCCGCTGAAACACCACCGGAGGCCGCACTGCATGCCTAGACCTGCCCGCTCATCCACGTCCGCGAATATCCCGGCCGGAGGCCCGAAACCGCGAGGGGCGGCGCGATGATCCGCCTCGAACGCCGCCCCAACCCGTCCCGCCTCTGGACCGCCCTGACCCCGATCGTCGCGGTGCTCATGACAATGGTCGCGGGCGGCATGTTGTTTGCCATTCTCGGCAAGGACCCGTTCGAGGCGATCCGCACGATCTTCTGGGATCCGCTCTTCAATGAGCAATTCGCGGCCTTTTCGCGCCCGCAGCTTCTGGTCAAGGCCGGGCCGCTGATCCTGATCGCCATCGGGCTCAGCCTCGGGTTCCGCGCGGGCATCTGGAACATCGGGGCCGAGGGGCAGTATATCCTCGGCGCGATCTGTGGCGCAGCCGTCGGGCTCGCGTTCTACCCGTCTGAAAGCCCGCTGATCTTCCCGCTCATGGTGCTCGCCGGGGCGCTTGGCGGCTGGGCCTGGGCGATGATCCCGGCGCTCCTGAAGATCAAGTTCGGCACCAATGAGATCCTCGTCTCACTCATGCTGGTCTATGTGGCCGAAAAACTGCTCGCCTCCATGGCGCTCGGCGCGCTGCGCAATCCCGAGGGCGGCGGCTTTCCCGGCTCGCGCAACCTCTCGCAACACCCCGGGACCGACAATCCCGAACTGATCGCGGGCACCGGGATGCACTGGGGTGTGGCGGCGGCCTTCATCGCCGTGATCCTCGCCTATGTCCTGCTCAACCGGCACATGCTGGGCTACCAGATCAAACTGACCGGGCAAGCCCCGCGCGCCGCGCGCTTTGCCGGCGTGAACCCGAACCTGCTGGTGGTGGTCTGCCTTGGTCTCTCGGGCGTGCTCGCAGGGCTTGCGGGCCTGTTCGAGGTGTCGGGACCCGCCGGGCAGATCTCCATCGATTTCAACTCGGGCTACGGCTTCACCGCGATCATCGTGGCCTTCCTCGGGCGGCTGCACCCGATCGGTATTCTGCTGGCGGGTCTGCTGATGGCGCTCACCTATATCGGCGGGGAGCTTGCGCAATTCATGCTCGGCATCCCCGCCTCGGCCATTCAGGCGTTTCAAGGGATGCTGCTGTTCTTCCTTCTGGGCCTCGACGTGCTGTCCAACTACCGCATCCGGTTAGCTGGTGCGGCGGCAAAAGGAGCTTCCTGATGGGTGGAATTGATCCGGTCGTCCTCGTTGCGTCCCTCATGGTCGCCTCCACCCCGATCCTGCTGGCCGCCATTGGCGAGCTTGTGGTGGAAAAGGCGGGCGTCCTGAACCTCGGGGTCGAAGGCATGATGATCCTCGGCGCGATCTGCGGCTTTGCCGTTGCGGTGGAAACCGGCAGCCCGATGCTAGGGTTTGCCGCAGGCGCGCTTGGCGGCGCGGCCTTCTCGCTGATTTTCGGCGTGCTGACGCAGTTCTTCCTGTCCAATCAGGTCGCCACCGGACTTGCACTGACCCTGTTCGGACTGGGCCTTTCGGCCCTGATTGGTCAGGGCTATGTCGGGCTCAAGGCCCCGGACACGCCAAAGCTCGACCTGCCGGTCCTCTCTGACCTGCCGGTTCTGGGCCCGATCCTGTTCTCCCATGACGCCATGCTTTATCTGTCGATCGCGCTTGTCGCCTGCGTATGGCTGTTCCTGACCCGCACGCGCGGCGGGCTCGTGCTGCGCGCGGTGGGCGAAAGCCACGATGCCGCCCACGCGCTTGGCTACAAGGTGATCCGCGTGCGTCTGATGGCGATTGCGTTTGGCGGAGCCTGTGCGGGGCTGGGCGGGGCGTATCTGAGCCTGATCCGCGTGCCGCAATGGACCGAAGGCATGACCGCAGGTGCAGGCTGGATCGCGCTTGCCATCGTGGTCTTTGCCAGCTGGCGACCGTGGTACGTATTGCTCGGGGCGTATCTCTTTGGCGGGGTCGCCGTGCTGGAGCTGAACCTGCAAGCCGCCGGGGTCAAGGTGCCGGTCGACCTGCTGGCGGCCTCTCCGTACCTCATGACCATCCTCGTGCTGGTGCTGATGTCGCAATCGAAGTCGCGCGCCGCCCTGAACGCCCCCGCCGATCTGGGCCGGAGCTTTCACGCAACCGCCTAATCCTTGGGCACCCGCACAGTTCCGGGGCGTCGCAACGCGGTGCCCCCCTTGCCGCCACCCGGGCGCGCTGTAGGATGCGGGCATCCACCGCGCTCGCCCGGGGGCGCAAGACCATAACCGGATTACAGGGAACACGCGTATGAATCTCACGACAGCACTCAAGGGCCTCGTCTTTGCCGCGGCCAGCGGCCTCGCTGGCATGGCGGCGGCACAGGACGAACCCGTCAAGGTCGGTTTCGTCTATTGCTGCCCAATCGGCGACCTCGGCTGGAGCTACCAGCACGACGTGGGCCGCCTCGCCATCGAAGAGGAATATGGCGACAAGGTCGAAACCATCTTTCAGGAAAGCGTCGCCGAAGGCGCGGACGCGGAACGCGTGATGACCCAGATGGCGCTCTCGGGCGCGGACATCATCTTCGCCACCTCCTTCGGCTTCATGGATGCCACCAACAACGTCGCAGCCCGCTTCCCGGACGTGAAGTTCGAGCACGCGACCGGCTACAAGCGCGAGCATCCGAATGTCACCACCTACAACTCGCGCTTCTATGAAGGCCGCGCCGTGGTGGGCCACATCGCCGGCAAGATGACCGAGACCAACAAGATCGGCTACATCGCCTCCTACCCGATCCCCGAAGTGATCATGGGCATCAACTCCTTCTTCCTGCACGCGCAGAAGGTGAACCCGGATGTCGAACTGACGGTGATCTGGGTCTATTCGTGGTTTGACCCGGCCAAGGAAGCCGACGCCGCCCGCGCCATGATCGAACAGGGCGTGGACGTGATCACCCAGCACACCGACTCCACAGCCCCCCAGGCCGCCGCGGAAGAGGCCAACAACGAAGGCAAGCGCGTCTTCACCTTCGGTCAGGCCTCCGACATGCTGCCCTATGCGCCCAAGCCGCGCATCGCCTCGATCATCGACAACTGGAACCCCTACTACATCGAGCGGGTCGGCGCCGTCATCGACGGCACATGGGAAAGCAAGTCAAGCTGGGGCGGCATGCCCGAGGGCGAGGTCGTGATCGGCGAGATCACCGACGAGGTGCCCGCCGATGTGAAGGCCGAGGCCGAAGCGATGATCGCCGCGATCACTGCGGGGGAGTATCACCCGTTCACCGGACCGATCATGAAGCAGGACGGCAGCGTCTTCCTCGCCGATGGTGAGGTCGCCGAGGACGGGCAGCTTCTGTCGATGGATTTCTACATCCAGGGTATCACCGGCGATATCCCGAACTGATCCGCACGGGCCGGACACGCGCCCACGGGCGCGTGCCTCCGGCGGGACGTACTCCAGACTCCATGACCAGGGGGCGCTCCGAACCGGCGCCCCTTTTCTTTTGTGTCGAAATACCTCGGGGGAGGCGCCGCAGGCGCCGGGGGCAGCGCCCACAAGTCCACGAACCGGCTAGGTGTAGATCTCGTCCTCGCCGGGGAAACTGCGGTCGCGCACGGCCTCGGCATAGGCCCCCACGGCGCGGTCCACCTCTGTGCGCAGATCAGCGAACTTACGCACAAATTTCGGGGCCCAGTCGCCCAGACCCAGCATATCCTCCATCACGAGGATCTGCCCGTCGCAGGTCCTTGATGCGCCGATGCCGATGGTCGGGATCGGGCAGGCCGCCGTCACCTCAGCCGCCAGCGGCTCCACCATCCCCTCCAGCACGACCGAAAACGCCCCGGCCTCGGCCACCGCCGCCGCATCGGCGTGGTGCAGCGGCCAGCTGTCCGCGTTGCGTCCTTGCGTCTTGAACCCGCCCATCGTGTTGGAGCTTTGCGGCGTAAGGCCGATATGCGCCATCACCGGTATACCGCGCGCGGTCAGAAACCCGATGGTCTCGGCCATCCGCGCCCCGCCTTCGAGCTTCACCGCACTCGCGCCCGTCTCGGCCATGATCCGGGCGGCATTGCGGAACGCCACCTGCGGGCTTTCCTCGTAGGACCCGAACGGCATGTCCACCACGACCAGCGCACGCTGGGTCCCCCGGACCACCGCCGCACCGTGCGCGATCATCAACTCCACGCTCACCGGAAGCGTGTTGTCAAACCCATGCGTGACCATCCCCAGACTGTCCCCCACCAGCAAAACGTCACAATGCGCGTCCAGAATCTGCGCGAACTGCACATGGCTGGCGGTCAGCGCCACGATCGGCTCGGCCCCCTTGCGGGCGGCGATCTGGGGCACGTTGATCCGGCGGAGAGGCGCTTGTGCGGACATGGGACTGATCCTTCTTCCAGGTTCCGCCAGCTTCCCCAAGCCCCACGATCCCTGCAACCGGTCCAAAGGGCGCAGGTCGTTTTTTGCGCCTGAGCGGTCGGAACCCCCCGCCGCGCTTGCGCGGTTCGGCTAGAATACAAGTGCAGAACGCGGAGGACTCGCCGATGAAAACCCATGTTCAAGCTCTGGTCGTCGGCGGCGGCGCGGTTGGCGCAGGCATCGCCTATCACCTCGGCAAGGCCGGGTGGGATGTACTTTTGCTGGAACGGGACGAGCTGACCTCCGGCTCCACATGGCACGCCGCAGGCCTCCTGCCGCTTTTCAACATGGGCTACGCGACCTCCCACATCCACGACTACTCGGTGAAGTTCTACAAGGCGCTGGAGGCCGAGACGGGCCTCAACCCCGGCTTTGCCGTTGTCGGCAACCTGCGCATGGCACAAACGCAGGACCGCATGGACGAATACATGCTCTATGCCTCCACCGCCGAAACCGTGGGCATCCCGTATGAATGGCTCAGCCCTTCGGACATCAAGGACCGCTACCCGCTGGTGCGCACCGACGATCTGAAAGGCGCGATCCTGCATCCGACCGATGGCTACATCAACCCGGCGGATGTCACGCAAGCCATGGCCAAGGGCGCGCGCCAGCACGGCGTGACGATCGAGCGGAAATGGCAGGTCGATGCCTACCGCTGGACCGGCGATCACTGGAACGTCACCGTCACCAGGATGGTGGAAAAGGGCGGCAACCTTGTCCCCTCGGACGAACAGATGGTGATCCACGCCGAACATGTCGTCACCGCCACCGGCAACCATGCCCAGCGCACGGCACAGCTTCTGGGCCTCAAGATTCCCGCCATCCCCGTCGAACACCAGTATATCGTGACCGAGCCGGACCCGGCCCTCGTCGAATGGCGCGCGAACAACCCCGAACACCCGGTTCTGCGCGACGCGGACGCCAAATGGTACGTGCGCGAGGAACGCGGCGGCTGGATCCTCGGGCCTTACGAACAGGGTGCGCCCGCACGGTTCGAATACGCCGTGCCCGACAGCTTCCGTGCGGATCTCTTCCCGCTCGATCTCGAACGGATCGAGGCGGAATACCTCTCCATGCTCCACCGCATCCCCAGCTCGGAAACCGCAGGCCTGAAGGACGATTACAACGGCCCGATCTGCTACACGCCCGACGGCAATCCGCTGGTCGGACCCGCACCGGGCCTGCGCAACATGTGGCTGGCCGAGGGCTTCAGCTTCGGCATCACCGCCGCGGGCGGGACCGGCCACTACCTTGCCCAGATGATGACGCAAGGCGAGGCCGAGATCGACATGGCGAGCCTCGATCCCAAGCGTTACGGCAGCTGGATGACCACTGAATACGCGACGCGCAAGAACGAGGAATGTTATTCCCACGTCTTCATCCTGCATCACCCCGATGAGGAACGCGAAGCCTGCCGCCCGCTGAAAACCGCCCCCTCCTATGACCGGCTGAAGGCGCGCGGCGCGCAGTTCGGGCAAGTCAACGGATGGGAACGGCCCAATTACTATGGCCCGCTGGATGCGCCCGACAGTTTCGACCATGACGCGCGCTCCTTCCGGCGCGGCGGCTGGTGGGACCATGCCGTATCCGAGGCCAAAGCCATTCGCGAAACCGCCGGGCTGATCGAGGTGACACCCTTTGCCAAGCATATCTTGTCGGGCCCGGGGGCGGCAGCGTTCCTGGATTGGTTTACGACCAACAAGCTGCCCAAGGTGGGGCGGATCAACCTGACCTACGCGCTGACCGACGCCGGCACGGTACGGTCCGAATATACCATCCTGCGGCAAGCCGAGGATCAGTTCTATCTGGTCTCCGCAGGCGCGTGGCAGGACTACGACGCCGACTACCTGCGCAAGGCCATGGCCGACAAGATGGCGGAGTTCGGCCCGATGGTCCTGCAGGACGTGACCTCGCAATACGGGGTCTTTGCGCTGGCCGGTCCCAATGCCCGGCATATCCTGTCCGAGCTTATCCGCGACGCGGACCCGGCCACGGCGCTGTCGAACAAACGCTTCCCGTGGCTCTCGGCCCGCGACATCGAGCTGAAGATGTGCCCGACGCTGGCGCTGCGCGTGTCCTACACCGGCGCGCTGGGGTGGGAGTTGCACCACCCGATGGAGATGCAGAACTACCTGTTGGATGAACTGCTCGCAGCAGGCGAACCTCACGGCCTGAAACTCGTTGGCGCACGCGCCCAGAACTGGCTCCGGCAGGAGAAATCCTATCGCGCGTTCGGGACCGAACTTGGGCGTGACGCCACCCCGCTTGAGGCCGGGCTCGACCGCTTCGTCGATCTGGGAAAGGCGTTTCGCGGCAAGCGACCGTGCGTCGAAACCGGCATCCGCTCAACCTGCGTGACCCTGCTGATTGACGGGCCGGACGATGCGGACCCCTGGGGGCGCGAGGCGCTCTATGCCGGGGACACCAAGGTGGGGCGCCTCACCTCCGGCGGCTACTCGGTCGCCTTCGGGCAATCCATCGGAATGGGCTACGTGACACCGAAGCACGCCGCGCCCGGAACAAAACTGATGGTGAAAATGCAGAATCGCCTCTGGTCCGCCACGGTCGCCGAGGACTGCCCCTTCGATTCCAAAAACGAAACAATACGAGTGGATGGCTGAGTCGCACGGGCGCATCGCTCAACCGATTTCTCCATCAAATCCAACACAAATGCCCAATTCGCAGGCATTTTCAGCAGAGTCCCGCCCAAATCGCTGATCGCAGTTGGCGAACAATCCCTGTCTTCGCCCCTACACCGGCGCTTTTCCGTCACATTTACCAATAGGATGGTACCTGCCTGGGGAGATAGGACAGAGGATAATCGCATGACTGTGATGACACGGGTCGAACCCGCGCTGGTGCCGGATTGCGCCACACATCTGACAGGTCTGGTCAGCGGCGCCAATGTCCGAACGCCCTGCGGTGAACGGCGGGTGGAAAACCTGCGCCCCGGCGATCTGATCGTCACACGCTCAGACGGGTTGCAAGTCTTGCGCCACGTCGTCCGTGTCACCCTCAGCCACGAAGACCTGCGCAAGAATCCGGGCCTCGCCCCCATTCGCCTGATGCCGCGCGCGCTCGGCCCCATGATGCCCGGGCGCACATTGGCCCTTGCCCCGAACCACAGCGTCCGTGTCCCCGCCTACCTGCTGGCGCAGGAAGCCCGCGATCCGACCCTGAAGCTGGCTGCATCTGACCTGCTTGACACGTTCGAACATGCGTTCGTGGACCTCGGCGGAGATACCATCTCTGACGGGGTGACCTATCACAGCCTCGTCTTCGACACGCCCCAGGTGTTTTCCGTCAACGGTGTTCTGGTCGAAAGCTATGCACCTGACGAATCCAGCCTGACCGCGCTCGATATCGACACGCAGTCTGCCTTGCGCCGCCTCTTTCCGGAACTCGACGAAGACCGCCCCGCTGCCCTGCACTGATCCGGGCTAAGCAGCCTCGGCCAAGGCGTCCCATGCCGCAAGGGCCTGCGCCGCATACATATAGGACGGCCCGCCGCCCATTTGCACGGCCATGCCCAGCACATCCACCAGTTCCTGACGGCTGCCCCCGGCCTTTGCCAGCGCCTCCACATGAAACCCGATGCACGGGGCGCAACGCTGCGACACGGCGATGCCCAGCGCCACGAACTCCCGCGCCTTCAGATCCAGCGCCCCGCTTTCCTTGGCGGCCTTGGTAAGCGCCCCGAACCCCTTGGCTGTCTCCGGCATCGCCGCGTTCAGAGATTTCAACTCGTCGCGCATACCATCCATGAACCCCGGCCAATCCATCACATTCTCCTTCCTGAATATATTCAGGTCGGATATGCGCCCAACCGCGTGCCCGCGCCTTGATCGGGGTCAAATGGGTCAGAGCATCGAGGGGACGACCAGATCAGGCGGCCGGTGCCCGTCATCGAAGGTCTTGATATTGATGATGACCTTCTCGCCCATCTCGACCCGGCCCTCCACCGTGGCAGACCCCATGTGCGGCAGCAGCACGACATTCTCCAACTCGCGCAGGCGCGGGTTTACCTCGCCGTTTTCGAACACATCCAGCCCGGCCCCGGCGATCTCGCCCGCCCGCAGCATCCGCGTGAGCGCGTTCTCGTCGATCACCTCCCCGCGCGAGGTGTTCACGATCACTGCGGACGGCTTCATCAGCTTCAGCCGCCGCGCGTTCATCAGGTGAAAGGTGGACGGCGTGTGCGGGCAGTTGACCGACAGGATATCCATCCGGCTGACCATCTGGTCCAGACTGTCCCACCAAGTGGCGCCCAGATCTTCCTCGATCCCGCGGTGCAGCCGCCGCCGGTTATGATAGTGCACCTGCATCCCGAATGCCGCCGCGCGCCGCGCCACCGCCTGCCCGATGCGCCCCATGCCCAGAATGCCCAGCCGACGCCCGGCAATCCGCCCGCCCAGCATCGCCGTCGGGCTCCAGCCGTTCCAATCACTGCCCTGCATCCGCGCCAGACCCTCGGGGATGCGCCGCGTAACCGCGAGGATCAGCGCCATGGTCATGTCCGCAGTGTCGTCGGTCAGCACCCCGGGGGTGTTGGACACATGCACGCCCCGCTGCCGCGCCGTGGCCACGTCGATATGGTCCACGCCGGCCCCGTAATTCGCAATCAGCTTCAAACGGTCCCCAGCCGCGGCCAGCATCGCACCGTCGATCGTGTCGGTCAGCGTCGGCACCAGGATATCCGCGCGCCGCATCGCCTCCACGAGGGCGGCGCGATCCATCGGGACATCCGTCTCGTTCAGCTCGACATCGAAAAGCTCTTTCA
Organism: Tropicimonas sp. S265A; assembly: GCF_049800835.1. NCBI lineage: Bacteria > Pseudomonadati > Pseudomonadota > Alphaproteobacteria > Rhodobacterales > Roseobacteraceae > Tropicimonas > Tropicimonas sp. S265A. The sequence continues at coordinate 105,022 of NZ_JBNAFU010000002.1, read as the reverse complement.
GACGCGCTTCAACCACGTCGGGCAACCGTCGCGTGACGACAACACTCAGGCGTTCACCGGGCATGCACGACCCCTCCCCGCTTCCAAATCACGCGCTATACTGGCAATAAGTCAGAAGCAGGGGCAACCCGATAGACCCCTGATCGAGGCTTGAAACGAAATAAAATTACCCGGGCATCGTGCGATTCCGCGAAAGCCCGGCAGAGCAGACAAGAGCAGGGCACACTGATGCACCCATTCCGCCGCCTGTTGCAGGCACTGGCCGCTGTCCGGTCCCGGTTTCTGATTGGCGGGCTGATCCTCGCGCTGACCTCAAGCATCGCGACGGCAGAGGTGAAGCCACAACCGCGCCCCACACCTCCGGCAACAGCAGCGACAGTGATCAACCCGGTGGCGCCGCAGACCGGGCCGGTCACCAACCTGCCGCTGCCGCGTTTCGTGTCGATGAAGGCTGAAACCGGCAATGTGCGCCGCGGCCCCAGCCTGACCCACCGCATCGACTGGGTATTCCAGCACCAGAACATGCCGCTGATGATCGTCGGCGAATACGGCCACTGGCGCCGCGTCGTCGACCGCGAGGGCGCGGGCGGCTGGATGCACTACGCGCTGCTCTCGGGGGTGCGGACCGTCATCGTCAAACACGACCTGACCCCGATCCACGCCAAGCCGACGTCAACCTCCCAGATCCGCGCGCGCGCCGAGGCGGGGGCAATCGTCAATCTCGACGGCTGCCGCGCCGGGTGGTGCCGGGTCAAACAGGGCCGTACGCGCGGCTGGGTGGAGGCCGGAACGCTCTGGGGTCTTGACACCGACCTTGGCGTTCAGACCCGCCGCGCCGATTTGCGCTAGGCCGCCTTGTCCAGCCCGCGCCCCTTGAGCAGCGCCTCGACCCCGGGCAAACGGCCCCGGAACTCCGTGTACAGGCGATCCGCCTCGACCGACCCGCCGGTGGACAGGATGTAGGCCTCAAGACGGCTCGCAACCTCCCGGTCGAACGGATCACCCGCCTCCTCGAAGGCCGCGAATGCGTCCGCGTCCATCACCTCGGACCACATGTAGCTGTAATAGCCCGACGAATACCCGTCGCCCGCAAACACATGGGCGAAATGCGGGGTCGCATGGCGCATCCGGATCGCGTGCGGCAGGCCCAGATCGGCCAGAACCTCGGCCTGACGGGCCATCGGATCCGCTGGCGCCGCGCCGTCGTGAAACGCGAGGTCCACAATGGCGGACGCCACATATTCCACTGTCTGGAACCCCATGTCATAGGTCGCCGCCCCCAACATGCGGTCCAGCAGGGCCTTGGGCATTGGCGCACCGGTCTCGGCATGGGTGGCGTACCGGCTAAGAACCTCCGGCACCTCCAGCCAATGCTCATACAACTGGCTCGGCAGTTCCACGAAATCGCGCGCCACGGAGGTGCCTGAAATCGTCGGATAGGTCACATCCGACAGGATATGATGCAGCGCGTGGCCGAACTCGTGAAACAGCGTGCGCGCATCGTCGAAGCTCAGCAGCGCGGGCTGCCCGGCGGCGGGTTTGGCGAAATTGCACACATTGGTGATGATCGCCCGCGTGTCGCCCTCCAGCTTGTCCTGACTGCGCAGCGACCCGCACCACGCGCCGGAGCGTTTTCCGCCGCGCGCGAAGTAATCGCCGACAAACACCGCCATCAGCCGAGGACCGCGCCAGATTTCCCAGGCGCGTGCATCGGGATGCGGCAGCGCCACGTCCAGCGGCCTGAACTCCAGCCCGAACAGCTTGTTCGCGCAATCGAACGCCGCCTCGATCATCCGGTCGAGTTGCAGGTACGGCTTCAGTTCCGCCTCGTCCAGATCGTGCTCGGCCTGCCGCCGTTTCTCGGAGTAATACCGCCAGTCCCATGCTTCCAGATCGCCGTTGATCCCGTCGGCCTGCATCATCTGCGTCAGCACCTCGGCATCCGCTTCGGCCTGCGCCCGCGCCGGGGCCCAGACCTGCATCAGCAGATCGCGCACCGCGTCGGGTGTCTTGGCCATCTCGGGCTCCAACTTGTAGGCGGCGAAGCTTTCATAACCGAGCAGCCTGGCGCGTTCTTCCCGCAGAGCCAGTATCTCGGCGGCATTGCCGCGGTTGTCTGTCTCCCCGCCGTTGGCACCGCGCGCGGTCCATGCCTCATAAGCCTTCTCGCGCAGGTCCCGGCGCGGGCTGAACTGCAAAAACGGCACGATCAGCGACCGCGACAGGGTCACGACGTGCCCCTCCAGACCGCGTTCCTCAGCGGCCGACCGCGCGGTGGCGATGACGAACTCCGGCAACCCCTCCAGATCGGCCTCCGCCAGCGGCATCACCCAGTCACGCTCGTCGGCCAGAATGTTCTGCGTGAACTCGGTGCCCAGCATCGCAAGACGCGCCTTGATCTCGGTCATCCGGTCCTTCTCGGCCCCCTTCAGCGCAGCACCCCCGCGCGTGAAACTCTTGTAGGTCAGGTCCGCCACACGGGCTTCCTGATCGCCAAGGGCGGCGCGCGCCTCCCACACCTGCGCGATCCGGGCAAACAGCGCCTCGTTCCCGGTCACTTCGGCGTTGTACGCACTCAGTGCCGTAACGAAATCCTTTTGCAACGCCTCGCGCTCTGGCGTGCTGTCGATCGCTGCAATGTGAAAGAACACGCGCAACACCTTGTTCAGCGTCGGGCCCGCCGCCTCCATCGCGCGAATGGTGTTGTCGAAAGTCGGTGGCTCGGGGTTGCCCGCGATCGCCGCGATATCCGCCCGCGCCTGCGTCAAGGCCGCCTCAAGCGCGGGTTTGAAATGCGCATCCTCGATCTGGTCGAATGGCGGCATTTGCTGCGGGGTGGTCCAGTCGGACAAGAGCGGGTTGGTCATGGGCGCGGTCTCCTTTCCCTCACATCTAGGGCGTGCAGGACACCGCAACAACCAATCTGGCCCGGCATATCGACCCGATGGGTGCCCCAGGCACTAGGCCTCGGCACCGGGCCTCCGGTTGATGTCAGTATGAGGAAAGAACTCCGACCAGACGTGCCAGAACAGCCCCGCCTTCACATCCGCGAACCGCTGCAAGCTGCCGTCCGGCGTCTTGCAGAAAAGATCGATCTGCTTCACCGGTGCACCGGTGTCATTGACCCAGATGTTCAGACTCTCGAAAACCGGGTCCCACGCAATCACCAGCACCTGTCCGCCCACCTGCGCCTTCAAGATATTGCCGTTGGCGACCACGAAATCATCCGTCCAGCAGCACGCATCGTCAGCGACGGTCGCAACGGGCAAACCGGGCCGCTCTTGCTGGTGTCCTCATCCCTGGCGCGAAACCCGTAGAGGTTCTTGGTTTGGGGTAGCCAGTTCCGACCACGGGGCGCTCAACGCGGGTGGGCTAACCCGCAGTTGGCCTGGATCCGCGAGCCTCCGGATTGCTACAATTTGCAAAAACGCCTTCTGGAGCGTGCTACAAAACGTACAAAACCAGCTACAGGTGCCCGCAGACCGCACAATCCGCCCGGCGCTTGAGCTTGACCGTCCGCGTCTCCGCCGACAGCGCATCGTACAAGAGCATCCGCCCGGCCAGCCCATCGCCCGCCTTGGTGATGTCCTTCATCGCCTCAAGCGCCATCATCGTTCCGATCACCCCCGGCAGCGGCCCGGCAACCCCGGCTTCGGCGCAAGACGGGGCCAGTCCGTCTGCGGGCGCAGTCGGAAATATGCAGGCATAACACGGGGCACCGCGCACTGGATCGAACAGGCTGATCTGCCCTTCCCATTGCGAAATAGCACCTGAAATCAGAGGCTTGCCGGTTGCGACTGCCGCCCTGTTGACCAGCGCGCGCGTCCCGTAATTGTCGTTGCCGTCCAGGATCAGATCGTAATCGGCGAACAGGTCTTCGGCGATGGCGTCGGTCAGGCGTCGGTTGTATGGGCGCACCTCGATATGCGGGTTCAGGGCCTTCATCGCGATCTCGGCTGAAAACACCTTGGGCATGCCCGACCGCGCATCCGTGTGGATCACCTGCCGTTGCAGGTTCGACAAGCTGACCGTGTCGTCATCCACAACCCCGATGGTACCGATCCCGGCGCCCGCCAGATACAGCAGCGCCGGGCTGCCAAGCCCACCGGCACCGACCACCAAGACTTTGGAATCCTTCATTCTTTTTTGGCCAAGGCCGCCTATCTCGCGCATCACGATGTGGCGGGCATACCGGTCCAGTTCCACATCCGAAAAGGGCCCTGACTGCGTGGACGCAGCGGTCGAAGCAGGCGGGTCCTGAACCCGCGCCTTCACACGCCGCAAGACCTCCCCATAGGCCAGAACCAGCGCGACCGCCCCCCCAAGGATCAGCCACAAGGCCGGGGACCCGCCCGTCACCTCGCGCAATGGAGCGCCCTCGGGCAACGCTATTTGGATAGCCAATACAACAACATAAAGGATGCCGATCATCAGCCAGCGCGCTTGCGCCGGGGCCTGCATCCTGCGCCCGATCAGCCAGATCGTCAGCGCCATGGCGAATACCAGAAACACGCCTACCCCCGCCCGGTGGACCCGAAACCACCCGTGCCGCGCACAGTGTCCGACAAGGTCGCCGCCTGTTGGAACCGGGCCTGCACGACCGGCGCAACAATCGCCTGCGCAATCCGCTCGCCATGCCGGATCGTCACCGGATCCGTACCGATAACGGTCAGGAGCACCCCAAGGGGGCCACGATAATCGCTGTCGATCGTGCCCGGCGTATTGGGCAGGCTCAGCCCGTGTTTCAACGCAAGGCCAGACCGGGGACGGATCTGCATTTCGAACCCTTCAGGGATTTCCACGCGCAGGCCCGTCGGCACGATAACTCGGTGAAGCGGTTGAATTTCAATGCCTTCTTCCCGGTCCTCAGCCAGCAGGTTTGCGCGCAGATCGGCTCCCGCGGCCCCGGCGGTCTCGTAGCTGGGCAGCGGAACGCTCGGGTCGGCCCATTCTTCCCGCAGCACGCGCAAGACCGGCTGGGTCATGCCAGCGCCTCGGCAATCCGGGCCGCCAGTTTCGCAGCAACGGCATCCTTGCCCATGCGCGGCCAGACCTCGGCCCCGTCTTCGGTAATCAGGGTCACTGCGTTTTCCGAGCCGCCCATGATCCCCGTCGCGGGACTGACATCGTTGGCCACGATCCAGTCGCAGCCCTTGCGGGCGCGCTTGGCCGTCGCGTGCTCCAGAACATCGTTGGTCTCGGCGGCAAACCCGACAACCAGCCTGGGCCGTTTCTTTGCCTTGGCGATGGTCGCCAGAATGTCGGGGTTTTCTGCAAACTCCAGTGCCGGCGCCGCGCCAGAGCCATCTTTCTTCATCTTCGATGTCGCCGCATTCTCCACCCGCCAATCGGCGACGGCCGCGGCAAAGACGGCCGCATCCGCAGGCAACGCGCGCCGGACCGCCGCCAGCATGTCCTTTGCCGTTTCAACAGGATACACCGAAACGCCCTGCGGCGCGGGGACCGTGGCGGGACCGGTGACGAAACTCACTTTCGCCCCCAGATCGCGCAGGGCTTCCGCCAAAGCGGTCCCTTGTGCGCCAGAGGAACGGTTGGCGATGTAGCGCACCGGATCGATCGGTTCGTGCGTCGGGCCGGATGTCACCAGAACATGGCGGCCAGTCAGCGGTCCGTCGCGCAACGCCTCTGCAATTGCCCCGAGAATGCGATCCGGTTCGGACATGCGGCCCGGTCCGAACTCGCCGCATGCCATTTCCCCCTCATCGGGGCCGGCCACTAGCACGCCATCCGCTTTCAACACCGCCAGATTGCGCTGCGTCGCCGGGTGGTCCCACATTCGGACGTTCATCGCCGGCGCGATCAGAACCCGCTTGTCGGTCGCCATCAGAAGCGTGGAGGCCAGATCGTTCGCCAAACCGTGCGCCATCTTGGCCATCAAGTCCGCCGTCGCGGGTGCAACAACCACCAGATCGGCGGCACGGCTCAACTCGATATGGCCCATTTCGGCCTCGTCGGTCAGATCGAAGAGGTCGCGATACACCTTTTCCGCCGCCAGCGCCGAGGCTGACAACGGGGTCACGAACTCCTCGGCGGCGCGGGTCAGAACCGGCACGACCGTGCCCCCTGCCCGGCGGATCTGGCGGATCAGGTCAAGCGATTTGAAGGCCGCAATGCCGCCACCGATAATCAGGAGTACGCGTTTGCCCGCAAGCATTGTGCCATCCGAAAAAAGCCTGTCTCTCGAAGGTGTAAGCACCTGTGCGCGGGAACTCAACTGCGGAAGACGGCACAGGGATCTTCACGTTCTGCCGGAGCACTGACGATCCACGCGTCGAACTGCTCGGCATAGTCCGCGTCGGGTGCGTCTTCGAATTGCCCCAGGACGTAGGTCGAAAGCTCCGGCGCGACCGCGCTCAGGTAAACCGGAACACCCCAGTCTCGGCGTGCATGCCCGTTTCCGGTGATCAGAACGACCGGTGTGCCATACGTCTCGACCGCCCGCGCAACAGCATTGGCAAAGGCAGCGTCCCGCAACCGCTGCGCATCGACCATTCCCGGCAACATCTGCGGCGGCAGTGCGTTGCAATGCGCCTCCTGCTGCATCTCTTCGCGTGCGGTCTGCTCAGCCTCGGGCAAGGGCTGATCAAGACCGAATTGCGCCGGATCATTGCCCGTCTGTTCAAACACGGCGACCGCCCCGTCCATAACCGACTGGCGCACCAGATCGCGCGGCAACGCCGCCCCGAGCACGGCGGCGTCCGGAGCAGCTGCAAAGATCGGCCAATACATTGAAAACGCGGGCCAGCCACCGTCCGACCACCGCAGCGCAGCCTCAAGACGCGCGGCATCGGAACGGGCCTCTGGCGTCGCAGCTGCGGCCTGATCCGGTGTCAGCATCTCGAACACCAGCGCCTTAGGCATTATGGCCGCCACGGCGCGCGCCTGATTCTCGTGATGGATCGGGTTGTCATGCAATTCGCCAAGTATGACCACATCGGCAGAGGGCGGCACGTCCAGATCGCCGGCCATGACTTCGCCCGCCCCAACGGGGCGGGCAAGTATCGCCAAAATGACCGGGAGGAAGTGGGTCAGGCGAAGAATTGGCGAACCTCGGAGGACTGGTTCACAAGGCTTTTGCGCATCTTTCCGAACGCAGCGGCCTCAAGCTGGCGCACGCGCTCTTTCGACAACCCAAGCTCCTGCCCAAGGCTCTCGAGCGTCCGCGCGTCGTCGCGCAGTTTGCGTTCCCGCACGATGAACCGTTCCCGCTCGTTCAAACCGTCCATGGCCGTGACGAGCCAGCCGCGCAGCGTTTCGAGGTCGTGATCCTCTTCCACCATTTCGGCGGCCTGGGGCGATGCGTCCTCAAGCGTGTCAATCCACTCGCGGCCCTCGTCTTCCGTCGACTGGGTTGCGTTCAGCGAATAGTCCGACCCCGCAAGGCGGCCTTCCATCATCTCCACGTCGTGCAGGGGCACGCCAACTTCGGTCGCGATCATCTGGCGCAGCTGGTGCTTGTCCAGTGTCTCGCCGGAGGCAGCAGCTTCGCGCTCCAGCCGGGCCTGAACACGACGCATGTTGAAGAACAGCGACTTTTGAGAGGAGGTTGACCCGGTGCGCACCATGGACCAGTTGCGCATGACGTAATCTTGGATCGATGCCTTGATCCACCACACGGCATAGGTGGAAAAACGCACGCCGCGGTCCGGGTCGAACTTGTCGGCAGCTTTCATCAACCCAAGTCCGGCTTCCTGGATCAGGTCGTTCATCGGCGCACCATAGCGCTTGAACTTTGCCGCCATCGAGATCGCGAGCCGCATGTAAGCCGTGATCAGGCGGTGCAGCGCCTCTTCATCGCGCTCGTCGCGCCATGCATAGGCAAGTTTCAGTTCGGTTTCCGCGTCGAGCAATTCCGCTTGCATCGCACGCCGTGACAGGCTCATTTCACCCGAGTAGCCATCTAATGCCATATCAACCCCCTGCTGGAATTCGCGTCCCATTTCGTCGTTTGGCATAGGGGTTACGCGGCGAAACGTTGTCTGGATCACCCGGAATGGAAAAAAGTTTCAAAAAAGTTTTGACGGAGGGCGGTGTGTGCCCCATCTCACGGTGATTTTGGGCGGCGCAGCGTCGGGCAAGTCACGCTTCGCGGAAGCTCTGGTCACGGAGACCGACCGCGATCGCGTCTATATCGCCACGGCTCAGGCGTTTGACGCGGAAATGGCTGCCAAGATCAAAAAACACAAGTCCGACCGGGGCTCCCTCTGGCGCACATTGGAATCCCCGCTCGACCCGGCGGCCGCGCTTGCATCCGTGCGCGAAACCGAAATCGTCCTGCTGGATTGCGCAACGCTTTGGCTGTCCAACGTGATGTTGGCCGAGAAGGACTGGGAAGCGGAAGCAGATGCTTTTCTTACCACCTTGGCGGCGTGCCCGGTGCCGGTGGTTGTGGTCTCGAACGAAACCGGGATGGGCATCGTGCCGGAACACCGGCTCGGGCGCGATTTTCGCAACGCGCAAGGTGCTCTGAACCAGCGCCTTGCGGCACAGGCGGATCGCGTGGCGTTGATCGTGGCTGGCTTGCCACTGGCCCTTAAAGGCGCGTTTTGATGCAGGACTGGTACTGGGTGCGCCACGGGCCGACCCATGCGAAAACCATGATCGGCTGGACCGATCTGCCAGCGGATCTGAGCGATACCGCGCAGATCGCACGGGTGCGCGATCACTTGCCCGGCACCGCACCGCTGGTCTCGTCCGACCTCAGCCGCGCCAAAGACACCGCGGCAGCCATCGCCGGAGACAGGGTTCACGACACGATCAGCCCGACCCTGCGGGAGATCCATTTCGGCGCGTGGGAAGCCCGCAGCCATGCCGATGTAGAGGCAGAGGCCCGCGACCATATCTTCGCGTTTTGGGATCAGCCCGGCGATATCGCCCCGCCTGACGGCGAAAGTTGGAATACCCTGCGCGCCCGCGTCGACGGGTTCGTTGATAGCTGGCGCACACCCGGGCCCGTGGTCGCCGTTGCGCATCTCGGCGTGATCGTCAGCCAGATTCAACGCGCCCTGAGCCTGCCGGCACGAGAGGCCTTTGCCTACAAGATCGACAATCTTTCGGTCACGCATCTGCACCGCGACGCAGGCGACGTCTGGCATGTCAGGACGATCAATCACCATCCGTGATGGACACCTTCAAAAGCTTTGGTTTTGTTCCTGCGTTCTATGGGCCTAGGCTGCACGCATGTCCTATTCTCTCCTGATCGCTGACAGATCCTATTCTTCATGGTCGCTGCGTGGCTGGCTGTGTTTTGCCGCGTTCGATGTCCCCGTCACGGTAGAGGACACGCGCCTCTATCAGCCCGGTTTCACCGAGGATCTGAAACGCTACGCCCCCGCCAGAACCGTGCCCGCGGCGCGGATGCCCGAAGGTGGTATCCTGACCGACAGTCTTGCCATCGCCGAAGAACTCGCCACCCGACATCCAAAGGCCGGGTTCTGGCCCGAGGACCCCACCGCGCGCGCATTGGCACGGTCACTCGTCGCAGAGATGCACAGCGGGTTTTCCGCCCTGCGCGAGGCGTGCCCGATGAACCTGCGCACGGCTTATTCCGGCGTGCCGGTCAGTGACGCCGTGCAGGCCGATCTGAACCGGATCGAATTGCTCTGGGGGCTTGCACGCCAGCACGCGGCGGACGGCCCGTGGCTGTTCGGCGCCTACAGCCTTGCGGATGTGTTCTATGCGCCGGTCGCGATGCGGATCGCAGGATACAGCCTGCCGGTGTCGGAGGCCGGTGTGGCCTACATCAATGCGCATCTTGCCGAGCCGAACTTTCTGGCTTGGCGCGCCCGCGGACTGGAGGATAGCCCGCAGGAGGCGTACAGACGCGCCTATGTCCACATCGACTTCCCGGAACGCCTCATGTCGTCAGGAGCTTGAGCCCCTGCGTGACGTCCATACGCACGGACAGACGCAGGCCGGGTTCGTCGCCCGCCTTCAGCGCTGCGATGATCAGCTTGTGGTAATGCGGCGGCTCGGTCCGGCGCAGACGGCCATAGAGTTTCCGCATCGTCGGACCGAGTTGCAGCCAGACCGTCTCGGCCATGGCCAGAATGGCCGGGGCCTGCGCGCGCAGGTAGAGCGTGCGGTGAAATTCCAGATTGGTCCGCAAATATCCAACGGCATCCTCACGTGCGATGACCTGCCCAATGGAGGTCTGGATCATCTCCAGCCGCTCGATCAGGGCCATGTGCGCCCGGGGCATCGCGCGCGCCGACAACTCCGGCTCGAGCAAGGCGCGCAAAGCGGCCAGTTCCTCGATCCGGTCAGCATTTAACTCGGGCGTTGAGACCCGGCCTGAACTGGACAATGTCAGCGCACCTTCGGCCGCCAGGCGGCGCACGGCCTCGCGCGCGGGGGTCATTGATACCCCGTACTCCTTCCCGATACCGCGCAGGGTCAGCGCCTCGCCCGGTTCGAGTTCCCCGTGCATGATCCGCGTGCGCAGCGTGCGATAGACGCGGTCATGCGCGGCCTGTAGCGTCGGGCTCTGGTCCGCAGTCGGTTTCTGATTGAGAAGCATGTGCACAGGGAAGCCCGCTGCACCGCGCAGGTCAATCCCGGAAGCGATAGCGATGCAGCCCCGCGCCTTCACGCCGCAGCCAGGCCCGCGGTGCTTCGTAGTTGGGATAAAGCCGGTCCACCGTTCCCCAGAACGCAGGCGAATGGTTCATTTCCGCCAGATGCGCGACCTCGTGCGCCGCGACATATTCCAGAACTTCCGGCGGCGCCATGATCAGCCGCCATGAATACATCAGTTTGCCCTCGGAGGAACACGACCCCCAGCGCGAGCGTGTGTCCCGCAACGTAAGCGAGGCATACCGCCGCCCCAACGTTTCGGCATAGCGGGTGCTGGCGGCCTGCAGGCGATCCCGGGCATACGCTTTGAGCAAAGCCTCCACATGTGCACCGGCAGCCGGGGCCTTGCGGGGCACTTCGATCAGGTCACCGGCCAGGTCGCCGCGCCTGGCATCCGTGGGCACAACCCGCGCAAGTCGCCCTTCCACCGGCACCTGAACACCGAATCCGACCTTTTCGGAGGGGGTGTGCCGCGCCAACTGCCTTGCGATCCAGCCGGATTGGGCCTCAGCAAATGCAACCGCATCCTGCCGCGCCGCACCTTTCGGCATGGTCAGCGTCACCTGTCCGTCCAGTCGCGAAACCCGCAGCGTGAACCGCCGCGCCCGTGCCGAGACGCGCAGTAGAACGCGCAGCTTCGGGTCGCCGGGCAGTTCGATCTCGGTCATAGGCGCTGTTCCCTGCTTTTGCCCTTCGAAAGGCTTTGACATGCCCTTGCCATTGTGGCAACCGACCCCGATCTTGAGGCCCATGCCCAAGCGAGAGGATTTCTGAATGCCCAAGGAAGATTGGGGCGTCAAACGCCTGTGCCCCACAACCGGCAAGCGGTTCTATGACATGAACCGCTCCCCGATCGTCAGCCCCTACACGGGCGACGTTGTCGAAATTGAGACCGGTCGCAAGTCGACTGTCGCTTTGGCGCAATCGGCCAAAGCGTCGAAGGCCGCCGCCAAGGCCAAGCCCGACACGGATGACGACGATGACGTGATCCTGGAGGACGACACCGATGCAGATGTCGATCTCGGTGATGACGTGCTGGATGACGACGATGACAATGATGACGTCTCGCTGGATGACATCACGGATGTCGCCAGCGACAAGGACGACGACTGATTTGAACGGGCGGATCGGGCAGGAGAATCCCCTTGCATCCGCTCCGCCCCTTCCCTAAAAGCCGCGTCACGGTTCGGGGCCTTAGCTCAGCTGGGAGAGCGCCTGCATGGCATGCAGGAGGTCAGCGGTTCGATCCCGCTAGGCTCCACCAAAACCTCCGTCGTTCTCTGTTGTTCCGTCCGGACGCCGCACGGCATCGTGGCTGGCCGGGCACCAGCTTTTTGCTTGTGTAGACCAGAGGTATCGGTAAGCGTGACACCCGACATGAAGGCATACGGTTTTTCTCTGCGCGGATGCACCATCTGGTTCCTGGGCATCTTCTTTGTGATGGTCATGCTAGCGCCATCGTTGAACGCGCAGTCAACTTTCCCGATCCCGGGCGTGCCCGGCACGTCATCCGAACCCGCACCTGAGGCAGGCGCACCGCCCGACACGAACGAGGCCACCCCGTCACAAGCCGCGCAGGACCTCGCGAACATCCTGCGCGACCCCGAAGCGCGCGAGGCGCTCATTCGTGATCTTGAACGCGCAGCCACGCCGCCTGCCGTACCACCAGCACAAGCGCCAGCGGCGGAACCCGAGACCGACCCGGCCGAGATCAACATAGGCCTCACGATTCTGCGCGGGCTCCGCGAAAACGTCGTTGATGAAGTGCAAGGGTTCTTCACGAGGATGGAGCGTATCCCATACAATACGCAGCTCGCACTCAGGGCGTTCGACGGGAATTTCATCGGGCGCATCATTTCCGAATTGACCGTTATTTTTCTGGTCAGCTACGGGGTCTTTTACGCCGTCCGGTTTGCTGTCTTTCCGCTTGTCCGGATTGCTGCAAGAACCGGAAGAGAAAAGCAGTGGCTAGGCAAGCTTTGGCGACGGTCACTCGTGACGCTTCTTCAGGTTACGCCAATATTCATCGCGAGCTTCGCGACGATCTCCTATTTCGTTGCAACCAATCCTGAGGCCGAAGCCAGCCAGATGCAGGCCAACTACCTTGGCGCCTTCGTGGTGGTGGAACTCATCCGAACGGCGGTGCGGTTCTTTACATCACCCGCCACGCCAGAATTGCGCCTCTTGCCCATGCCGGATCGCGGTGCGCGCAGTTTTCAACGGTTCGCGACCATCTCGATCCTGTTTCTTGGCTATGCGCAGCTCGTTGTCGTTCCCGCGGTCTCCGAAGAAACCTCGATCTTCGTTGGTCGCGCCCTGTCATCTTTGCTGGGCAGCATAAGCGTCCTCTACGCCATAGTGGTCGTTTACCTGAAGCGCAAAGACGTGGCGGACTGGCTGCGCCAGAACGAAGGTGAAAGCGCCTTTGATCAAGCGATGGGCGCAATCGCACAACGCTGGCATGTGCCCATCCTGATCTACCTGTTCATCCTTTTTGCTATCGTCAGCACCCACACCGGCAACGTACTTTTGCCGATGCTGAACTCGACCCTCGAGTTCGCGACCATCCTGTTCCTAGGGTTCCTTGCCACGTCTTTTGCGCGCTCTGCGTCTCAACGAAGGTTGAAACTGCCCGGCTTCATCACGTCCAGCCTCCCTATGCTGGAAATGCGTGTGAACCGTCTTGTTCCAGCGTTTTTCGGGGTCATTCGCGTACTCATTGTCGTGGTGGTTGTCCTGGCGTTGATCAGCTCATTCGACTTTTTTGCGCCATACCGGATTTTCGGCAGCGATGCCGGGGCGGCCTTTCTTTCAGCGCTCTTTGGCGTGGGTGTCATTGCGGCGATCGCAATCGCGATCTATCTCAGCTTGTCATCTTGGGTGGACTATCAACTCAACCCGTTTGTCGGCGGCGCGCCTACACCCCGCACGATTACCCTGCTTACGCTGCTGCGCAACGCGCTCACCATCGTGATCGTGGTCATTGCGCTGATGCTGTCGCTCAGCCAGCTGGGGCTGGATATCGGCCCGCTCCTTGCCTCCGCCGGTGTGCTTGGCCTCGCGATTTCCTTTGGTGCGCAGAAGATGGTCGAAGACATTATCACCGGCGTGTTCATCCAGCTCGAAAACGCGATGAACGTGGGCGATGTCGTGGATGTCGGCGGCGTTGTGGGCACGGTGGAAAAACTGACCGTTCGCTCGGTCACGTTGCGCGACCTCAAGGGCGTCGTGCACATGATCCCGTTCTCGTCCGCGGCCATGATCTCGAACTACATGCGCGAGTTCTCCTACTATGTCTGCGATATGGGCGTGGCCTACCGCGAAGACATCGAAGAGGTGAAAATCGCGATGTTCGACGCGTTCGAACAGCTTCAGCAGGACGAAGAACTTTCGCGCCACATCCTCGGCGATCTGGAGTGGTTCGGCCTCAACTCGTTTGACGCCAGCGCCATCGTTCTGCGCGCGCGGATCAAGACCGTGCCGGGACAGCAATGGGGGATTGGCCGCGCCTATAACGCCAACCTCAAGGTCATCTTCGACGCGCGCGGCATCGAAATTCCGTTCCCGCACCAGACCCTCTATTTCGGCGAGGATCGCAGCGGCAACGCCCCGCCGGTTCAGGTCGTGCTCCACACGTCGGAGCCCGAAACGTCCAAGACAACCCCCGTCACGGAGCCCACGGCAAAACCAGTCGAACTGGATACGCCGCCCTCGGAGAACGACGTGCCCGATAGTCCAACGCAGGCCTAAGGGCCCGCGTCAGCCCACGGCGGAGGGGTCAAAGACACCGGCGAACTGGTCACGCAGCACGTTTTTCTGGACCTTGCCCATCGTGTTGCGCGGCAGAGCTTCCATCACCACGAGCTTCTTGGGTTGCTTGAACCGGGCCAGCTTGCCGCGCAGATCGGTCTCGATCGCGGCGGTATCCACGGCCTGTCCGGGCTCGGGCACCAGAACCGCAACCACGCTTTCCCCGAAATCCGGGTGCGGTGCGCCGATCACGGCGGATTCGAGCACACCGGGTTGGTCGTCCAGCGCCAGTTCAACCTCCTTGGGGTAGATGTTGTACCCGCCCGAGATGATCAGGTCCTTGCCGCGCCCGACGATCTGAACGTAGCCCTGATCGTCGATCAGCCCCAGATCTCCGGTAATGAAGAACCCGTCAGCCCGCAGTTCTTCGGCGGTCTTCTGGGGCATCTGCCAGTAGCCCTGAAACACGTTCGGCCCGCGCACTTCGATCATGCCGACCTCGCCCTGCGCCAGCGCGGCGCCGCTTTCGGGATCGGTGACCTTCAACTCGACGCCCGGCAAGGGGAACCCAACCGTCCCGGCCCGCCGCGCCCCGTCGTAGGGGTTTGAGGTGTTCATGTTGGTTTCCGTCATCCCGTAGCGCTCAAGAATCCGGTGTCCTGTCCGCGCCTCGAAGAGGCGGTGGGTCTCGGCCAGCAGCGGGGCCGAGCCGGACACGAACAGCCGCATATGCGCCGTCAGATCCCGGTCGAAACGCGGGTCGTCCAGAAGTCGCGTGTAGAAGGTCGGCACCCCCATCATCGCGGTGGCTTCTGGCAAACGGGCAATCACTGTATCGGTGTCGAACTTCGGCAGGAAAATCATGGCACCGCCGGCCAACAGCATGATGTTGGTGGCGACGAACAGACCGTGCGTATGGAAGATCGGCAACGCATGCAGCAACACATCTTCAGGCGTGAACCGCCAATGCTCCACCAGCACCTCGGCATTGGACAGCAGGTTTCCCTGGCTCAGCATCGCGCCTTTTGACCGCCCCGTCGTGCCGGATGTGTACAGGAATGCAGCCAGGTCATCGGTGCTCCGCGCAACTGTCGGGAACACCTCCGGCATGGCGATGGCCACGGTCGCGAAGCTTCCGTCACCATTGGCATCCAAAGTCATCAGCCGGGCATCATGCGATGTCGCGACCGGCGTCAGCGCCTCAAGGTTGCGGGGGTCGCACAGAACCAGTTTCGCGCCGGAGTTCCCGATGAAATACTCAAGCTCTGCGGGTGTGTATGCCGTGTTCAAGGGCAGGAAAATCACCCCCGATTGCACGCAGGCGGCATAGACCGCCAAAGCCTCGGGGGACTTTGCGATCTGCACGGCCACCCGATCCCCCGGCGCAACCCCGGCGGCCTTGATGGCATGGGCAAATCGCGCCGTCAGCTTCAGAAACGCATCGTGGGTCAGCACGGACCCGTCCGGCAGGTACAGAAAAGCCGTCTGTTTGCCGGAATGGCGTCCGAACAGTGAATCAAACAAGGGGTTTACCATCGAAATCCTCCTTCACGTCTTGCTCACGAGGGGCGCCGCCTTGCGCGCCAGCGTTGTCACCTCCTTGGAGGCCGCAACCTCCCCCCGGCTGACAAACGCCTCGTGATTGTCGGACACACGGTCCAGATCATACAGATAATTGACCATCATCCCGCCGGACTGGCGCAGCCCGTTTTCTGATGTATCCGCCGCTGCATGGACTTGATGGACAAGCGCACCATTGCCCAGATGGAACCGGGCCACCGGATCGCGCGGACGCCCCGCGCGCGCCTTTTCCCCGATCAGGTAGTGCGCCACCAGAGCGCGCTGCGCATCGGCCTCCTCGGGCCATGTGACCTGTGCCTCCGACACCCATTTCATCAACCCGGGGATAGGCGACAGGGTCACAAACCGCCCGAGGTTCGGCAGGTCCCGCGCAAGATCGCGGGCAACCTGCTTGATCAGGGAATTGCCGAAACTGATCCCGGCAAGCCCTTCCTGGCAGTTGGAAATAGAATAGAAGACCGCCGTATCGGCATCGCGGCCCGCCAGTTGGTCGCGATCATCCGACAACAGCCCCTGTACCGAACCCGGCACGCCCTTGGTCAGCGCCACTTCGACAAAAATCAACGGCTCGTCCGGCATGGAAGGGTGGAAGAACGCAAAACACCGCCGGTCATCTGGTTCAAGTCTGGCGCGCAAGTCAGACCAGCTGTCGATTGCATGCACGGCCTCATAGGCGATGATCTTTTCCAGAATATGCGCAGGGCTTTCCCAGGTGATTGGTCGCAGCACCAGAAACCCGCGATTGAACCAGCTTCGAAACAGGTGCCGCATGTCGGTATCCAAGCGCGCCAGCGCCGGCCAGTCAGGCAAAAGGGCCAGCAATTCGGCTCGCAGGCCCACCAACCGCGCCGTCGCCCCCGGCACCTGGTTCAGGCGCCGGATCAGCTCCTGCCGGGGTGGTTCGGCAACCGCCATCAGGTTGCGGTATTCCAACGGATCACGCGTCTCCACGTAAGACTGCAACCGTGTCATCAGGGTCGGCACGTCGAGGTCCAGTTCATCCGTGAGAAAGGCAAACCAGGCCTCCCGCTCGGACGTCTCCGCGACCTCGTACCGGTCCAGCAAGGCGCGCGCCAGCGCACCGCCCGACACCTCCCCCGAGTTGGACAGCAAGGCCTGCGACAGCTCCACGAGGGACCGCCCGTCCGGGGCCCCGGGGCGATAGCGCCGTTCAAAAACCGTGCCGAGAAGATCCGCCATCAAGCTCATGACCGTGGCCCCATGACTGTGTCAGGCAACCATGTCGCAATGCCCGGAAAGAAGCACAAGAGCAGGATCGCAATGACCATGCAGGCCACAAACGGCAAGGAGCCTTTCAGGATTGTCTTCAGTTTGATGTCCGGTGCGATCCCGTTGATGACATACAGGTTGAGTCCCACAGGTGGGGAGATCAGGCCGATCTCCATGTTGATCGTCAGGATCACGGCAAACCAGATCGGATCGAAATCCGCAGCGATGATGATCGGCAGCAGGATCGGCGCCGCCATCAGGATCACGGCGACCGGCGGCAGGAAGAACCCGGCAATCAGCAGGAAGATATTGACCGCGAACATCAGCACCCAGCGGTTCACATCCAGCGTCCCGATCCACTCGGCAATCGCCTGCGTGATGAAAAGAGAGCTGAGCATATAGCTGAACACACCCGCTGCCCCGATGATGAACAGGATCATCACAGACTCCTTGGTGCTGTCGCGCAGGATGTGCCACAGCTTTTGCGGGGACCAGAGCTTGTAGATGATCACGGCAATCAGCAAGCACATCAGCGCGCCCACAGCCGCCGTCTCGGACGGGGTCGCGATGCCGCCGTACATGGCGTAGAGCACCCCGATGATGATGACGATGAACGGGACCACGCGGGGCAGGATCTCGAACTTCTGCTTCCACGTGTAGACGGTCTTGGTCAGAACCTGCGCGTTGCCCGACGCCCAAGTGGAATAGAGCGACCAGGCCATGAACAGTCCGACCAGCATCAGCCCCGGAAAGACGCCCGCCAGAAACAGCCGCCCGATAGAGGTTTCCGTGGCGATCCCGTAGACAATCATCGTAACGGATGGGGGGATCAGGATGCCCAGCGTGCCGCCCGCTGCGATAGAGCCGGACGCGACCTCGTCAGAATAGCCACGCTTGCGCATCTCGGGGATGCCCATCTTGCCGATGGCCGCGCAGGTCGCGGGGCTGGAGCCAGACATTGCCGAAAACAGTGCACATGCCCCGAGGTTGGAGATAACCAGACCGCCGGGAACGCGGGTCAACCAGCGCTCCAGCGCCTCATAGAGGTCCGCGCCTGCCCGGGTTGAGGCGATCGAAGCGCCCATTATGATGAACATGGGGATCGACAGCAGTGCAAAATTGTTGAGCTTGCCGAAGAAAATCTCGGGCATCAGTTCCAGCGACCGCATGCCGTCGAAGATGACCAGGAACCCGGCGGAAACGATCAGCAGTCCAACGGCCACCGACACGCCGGAGAACAGCACGAGGATGGTTCCGACGGCGACCAGCGCGCCAAGTGAAAGCGGATCCATTACGCGTCCTCCTCAGGCAGGCTGAACGGCGTGTCGATCCTCAGGACCACGGCGACCAGATCGGCAATCAGTTGCAGCATCAGCAGACCGAAACCGACCGGCAGGACCAGATATGGCACCCACAACTTGGGCCCCCAGACCGTGTCGGACCTCCAGCCGCGCTCCCATGCGAAGTGCCAGTATTCAAAGCCGTAGAACAACATCACACCGATGATCGCGATGGAGATCGACAAGGTGAACATGGCCGCCACCCGGCGCAGGCCCTTGGGCATCATCAGCGGGATCAGGTCGACGTTCACGTGCCCGCGCAGGTACTGCACATAGGGCAGACCGATCAGCGTAGCGCCCACGGCCAGATAGATGACCGCTTCGGTTTGCCAGACGGTCGAGCCGTTCAGCACGAACCGGACGAAGATCATCTGACAGGTCAGGATCACGGCGGCGACGATCATTGCCGCGGATATCCAACCCGCAAGTGTAGAGAGCGCAGCCACGGCCTTCAGGAACGGATTGTTCCCGGTCCGGGCCACGGCGACGGAACTTTGCCCAGCCATGGAAACCTCAGGTTTTGATGTGGTCTTCGGGGACGGGACCGGCGCACCCGCAAGGGGCAGACGCGCCGGTCAGTGTTTCATGCCGCGGTGTCGATCACTCGACCGCCAGCGCCTTTTCAAGCAGTTCCGCACCGCCGGGGGTGTCTTCGATGAACTGCGCGTAGGAGGTTTCCTGCGCCAGCGCACGCCATGCGTTGAACTCTTCCTGCGTCATGGACGCGATCTCGACGCCCGCCTTAGCGAAGACCTCGGCAGAGGCGGCGTCCTGCTTCTTGGCTTCTTCCAGATAGAACGCCTCGGCCTTCGCCGCACCGGCCATCAGCGCTTCCTGCTGCTCGGCGCTCAGGCCCTCAAAGGTGGATTTGTTCATCAAAAGCGGCTGATACATGAACCAAAGTGCAAAATCCGCAGCCGGAGTGTAGCACGCGACCTGTTCGTAGATGCGGAACGACACGAAGGACGAGGACGACGTGTTCGCTGCGTTCAGAACGCCGGTCTGCATCGCGTTGTAAATCTCACCCGACCCCATCGATGCGATGGAGGCACCCGCGCCTGCCAGCATCTGTTCGAAAGCCTTTCCGGCTGCGCGCGTCTGCAGGCCCTGCACGTCCTCGGGGGAGGTGATGCACTTGTCCTTGCCTGCAAATCCACCTGCCAGATAGCCATGCACCAGAACCATCACGTCGTCTTCGGCCATCTTGGCTTCGATCTCTTCCATGAACGGGCTTTCGTTCAAGCGTGCAGCGTGGTCGTGGTTCTTCACCAGCCCCGGCATCAGGGTCAGGTTGAAAGCGGGCTGCTGGCCGCCTGCATAGCTGAGCGGGAACACCGTCATATCGAGCTGACCGCGCGACAGGGGCTTGTATTGCTCGCGTGCCTTGAACAGCGAGCCCGAGGGGTAGATTTTGATGTCCAGCCCGACGTCGGCTGCGGCCACTTCGTCAGCGACGATCTGTGCAACCTGGTGGCGGATATCGGCCGTCGACCACTGGTGCGACAAACGCAGTTCCTGCGCGCTGACGGCACCAGCCACACCCAAAGAAACCGCCGCAACGACGGCGAACAAAGACGTTTTCATTTGATTCCTCCCAAAACTGCCGCACTTAGTATGTCGGCTATGCTGACAAGGTTAGGCAGATTGCACGCCATGTCAACAGAATTGTATACAATTTAAACGCTATTGCATTTAGAGGTTATCTGCGGGAAGGTGCTGACATGCAAAACCGCCGCGCTGACACAATTGCAGAAGACTTGGAGCAGATGATCCTGACAGGTCAGTTCAATGACGGCGACAGGTTGAACGAGATCAAGCTGTCAGAGCATTTCGGCGTCTCGCGCACGCCGATCCGGGAGGCTTTTCACAAACTCTCCATGGCAGGGCTGGTCGAGCAAATTCCGCGGCGCGGCGTCTTCGTGCGCCACCCGGGACCGGTCGAACTGCTGTCGCTGTTCGAATACATGGCCGAGTTGGAAGCCGCCTGCGCGCGACTGGCAGCGGCCCGCATCACCGATGCCGCCCTCGCGGAGCTCAAGCTGGCGAACGAAACGTGCGAGGCGGCAGTTACCTCAAGTGACAGCGATGCCTATTACCGCGAAAACGAGCGGTTTCACCGCCTGATCTATGCCCAGGCCGGCAATGCCTTTCTTGAAGCAGATGTGCGCAGGCTGCAAAAACGTCTGCGGCCCTTTCGGAAAATGCAATTGCAACTCAGGGGGCGCCTGGCCCAATCGATGGAGGAGCATCACCGCATCCTCGACGCGCTTGAAGCCGGGGACGCGGACGGTGTGGCCCATCTCTTGCGCGATCATGTGGCCGTGCAGGGTGAGAAGTTTCACCATTTGCTGGCCGGGCTGAAATCGGTCGCCGAATAAGATCGCGCGACAAAGGCCGCGCTGATCCAGAACTGCGGTGCGTCTTTCGCACAATTAACCTCGAATTCTACTTTTAGCCTCATTCTCGCGCGAAATTCCGCGTATAGCTCAGGCTCTATTGCGTCACCGCAGACGCCTATTTACGAGTTTTGTGAGTCCCATGCCCGAACTGTTCACCGATTCAATCATCGCGCGCGTCCTCGAAGACGCGGCCCGGGCGGAGCGCATCGACTTCGCCTTCGCCCGCGCGATCGCCGAGGCCTTTCCGGATGCGTCCGGCCTGTCGCTGGTGTTTGCCCTGACCTCCGCAGCGAACGGTCTAGAGGATTTCGCCCCGGACAGCCGTGTCCCCGCGCTCTACCGGCTTGCAGCGATGGTATCCGCCGACCTTTTCGCGTTTGAGATGCGCGGCGACCCGATGCCCGATGGGCGGGTCCTCGCGGCGCTCTGGGCGGACGAGGCCCCCTAGGCCGCCGCCTCTGCCGCAGCGCGGATATTGGCGATGTTGTCGCCATAGGGCGCCGGGTTCTGTACCGATCCGCCCTTGAAAACTGCCGATCCCGCAACCAGAACATCCGCGCCAGCAGCGGACACCAGTGGCGCCGTCTCGGGCGTCACCCCACCGTCGATCTCGATATGGATCGGACGTTCGCCGATCATCTGGCGCAGCGCTGTGACCTTCTCGATCTGGCTATGGATGAACTTCTGTCCTCCGAAGCCGGGGGTCACGGTCATAACGCAGACAAGGTCGATCATGTCGAGCAGGTGCGCAACCGCGTCGATCCCGGTGCCCGGGTTCAGCGCCAGACCCGCCTTGGCCCCGGCCCCCCGGATCGCCTGCAGCGTCCGGTGAATGTGCGGCCCGGCTTCCAGATGCGCGGTGATCACGTCTGCGCCCGCGCCCGCGAACGCCTCGATATACGGATCGACCGGCGCGATCATCAGGTGCACATCCATTATGCCCTTGATATGCGGGCGAATGGCTTTGCAGGTCTCGGGGCCGAACGTGATATTAGGTACGAAATGCCCGTCCATCACGTCCACATGGACCCAGTCCGCGCCCTGCGCCTCGACCGCGGCACATTCCGCACCGAAGTTGGCGAAATCCGAGGCGAGGATCGACGGCGCGATCTTGATGGAACGGTCAAAGCTCATGGCGCAGGCTCCTGTGTGGATTGGCCGTCCCTTTAGCCTGCACGGGCCGGGGGTGCAATTGCTCTGGCCCCCGGGCGCGGCGCGTGATCTGCTCAGACCGCAAATCGGAGGATCATGATGAGCTTGACCTACTGGCTGGCCCTTGGGGCCGTCGCCCTCGGCGGCGCGGGGATCGCCACGCAGGCCCCCATAAATGCAACGCTGGCCCGGCAAACGGCCGATCCGGTTTCGGCGGCCGCGATTTCCTTCGGGGTCGGATTTGTCGTGCTCAGTGCGATCGTGCTGGCCCGCGGCACGGTCCCCAGCCTGTCAGCGCTGGCGCCGTTGCCGTGGTGGGCATGGACCGGTGGCGCGCTCGGCGCCATCTATGTCTGGGCTGCCGCCTGGAGCGTCGACAAGATCGGCGTGGTCAGCTTGGTCGCGGCACTGGTGTTCGGCCAGTTGCTTGCGGCGCTGGTCCTCGATGCCATGGGCGCGTTTGGCATGGCCTCACGTGAGATCACGCCGCAGCGCATCGGAGCGGTGATGCTTGTGGCCGCGGGCCTTGTTCTGTCGCGGTTCTGACGATCTGACCCGGCGGCGCGCTTGCGCGGACCGCGCGCCCGTGTCAGCCTGCGACCCGCACGACCAAGGGAGCCCCGCGTGAGCGCTGCGAAATCCTCCGCCAGAAAACCAACGGCAAAAACCGCACCGGAACCTGCCCCATCGGTGGTTGGCCTGCCGCAGACAACGAACGCCAGAAACCCCGGCGGCGCATTCGATCTGTCCTGGGTCGAAGCGATGACCGCGAACACCTCCGCGATCGAACGGCGGACAGCAACCCTGCCCGGCCGCCGCAGTCTCAAGAAGGATTGGCAAGCCGCGTGGTTGCTGAAGGCGGTCACGATGATCGACCTGACCACTTTGTCCGGCGACGATACGGAAGGGCGTGTGAAACGCCTGTGTGCAAAGGCCCGGCAGCCGGTATCCCCTGCGATCCTGGAGGCCCTCGGCATGCCACCGATCACGACCGGCGCAGTCTGCGTCTACCACGAAATGGTGCCCACGGCAGTGGAGGCCTCGCAGGGCACCGGCATTCCGGTCGCCGCCGTATCGACCGGCTTTCCGGCTGGGCTCAGCCCGTTCAAGCTGCGGGTCAAGGAAATCCGCGAAAGCGTCAAGGCCGGGGCCGAAGAGATCGACATCGTCATCTCCCGCCGTCACGTGTTGCAAGGGAACTGGCGCGCGCTCTACGATGAGGTCAAAGCGTTCCGCGAAGCCTGTGGCGCGGCGCACCTGAAGGCCATCCTTGCCACCGGCGAACTGGGCACGTTGCGCAACGTCGCGAAAGCTTCGATCGTGGCGATGATGGCGGGAGCCGATTTCATCAAGACCTCCACCGGGAAGGAAAGCGTCAACGCGACCCTGCCCGTCAGCCTCGTGATGATCCGTACGATCCGCGAGTATTTCGAGATCACCGGCCACCGCGTTGGCTACAAACCCGCAGGCGGGATTTCCAAAGCGAAAGATGCGCTGGTCTATCTGATGTTGCTGAACGAGGAATTGGGTCCGCGCTGGCTATACCCCGATCTATTTCGTTTCGGCGCATCGTCGTTGCTCGGCGATATCGAACGCCAGTTGGACCATCACGTGAGCGGCGCGTATTCGACCTCCTACCGGCACGCGCTTGGCTAGGTCGGAGGTCAGGTATTTGAGCACAAAAGAAACCAGGAGGGCGGGCATGGGTGTCAAAGAAATTTTCGAAGCTCCGGACTATGGCCCTGCGCCTGAAGACGACAGCGCGGCGCGGGCTTGGTTGGCCGGGCACAGGGCCGCGTTCGGGCATTTCATCGGCGGTGCGTTTGCCGCGCCCCGCGCGGATTTCGAAACGCGAAACCCTGCGCGGGCAGAGACACTTGCGACGCTGAGCCAGGGCACAGCGGAGGATGTGGATGCTGCCGTTTCGGCGGCGCGGCGCGCGCAGCCCCGGTGGGCGAAACTGCCCGGACATCGGCGGGCAAAGGTGCTGTATGCGCTCGCGAGGCTCTTGCAGAAACATGCCCGGCTCTTTGCGACACTGGAAACGCTGGACACCGGCAAGCCCATTCGGGAAAGCCGCGACATCGATATCCCGCTGGCGCAGCGGCATTTCTATTACCACGCCGGGCTGGCGCAGCTTATGGACAGCGCCCTGCCGGACCGCGCGCCGCATGGCGTGTGCGCTCAGGTGATCCCGTGGAACTTCCCGCTCCTGATGCTGGCCTGGAAGGTCGCACCGGCGCTGGCTGCGGGCAACACCGTGGTGCTGAAACCCGCGGAATGGACCCCGCTGACCGCCCTGCTTTTTGCGGAGCTGTCGGTGCAGGCGGGCCTGCCCAAAGGCGTGCTGAACATCGTCACCGGCAATGGCGAAACAGGGGCGGCCCTGGTCGCACACCCTGGCGTGGACAAGGTGGCCTTCACCGGCTCCACCCAGGTGGGCCGCGAGATCCGCCGTGTGACAGCGGGCTCTGGCAAGGCGCTCACGCTGGAGTTGGGCGGCAAATCCCCCTACATCGTGTTCGAGGATGCGGATCTCGACTCGGCGGTCGAGGGACTGGTTGATGCGATCTGGTTCAACCAGGGTCAGGTCTGCTGTGCCGGATCACGGCTATTGGTCCAGGAGGGTGTCGCCGACCGGTTCGAGAAAAAGCTGCGCGCCCGCATGGCCGGACTGCGCGTGGGCGACCCGATGGACAAATGCATCGATGTCGGCGCGATGATCGACCCGGTGCAGCTGGACCGGGTGGCCAGCATGGTCACTGACACTGCCGGAACCATTCACACGGCCCCCGCAGCCCTGCCAGAGACAGGCTGTTACTACCCACCGACGCTGATCACGGGTCTTTCCCCCGCCGATCCACTGATGAAGGACGAGATTTTCGGGCCCGTACTGGTTTCCACCACCTTCCGCACCCCGGCAGAGGCCGTTGAGGTCGCCAACAACACCCGCTACGGCCTTGCCGCCAGCATCTGGACGGAGAACGTGAACACCGCCCTCGACATTGCGCCAAGACTTGCCGCGGGCGTTGTGTGGGTGAACGGCACGAACATGTTCGATGCGGCCGCCGGATTTGGCGGAGTTCGCGACAGCGGCTTTGGCCGCGAAGGCGGGTGGGAAGGCCTGCGCGCCTATACCAAACCCGCAAGCGCCCCCGGGCCGGCGCTGAAACCGATCAAACCTGAACCTGCACCGAAAGAGGCCGAATTGGACGGCGGAGTGGACCGCACCGCCAAGATGTATATCGGCGGCAAGCAGGCGCGGCCCGACGGGGGGTATTCCACGGCAATCTGGTCCCCGCGTGGCCGGTTGCTGGGCCACGCGCCGATCGGCAACCGCAAGGACATCCGCAACGCGGTGGAGGCCGCAACAGCCGCGAAAGGATGGGGCACGACCACGGCGCATCTGCGCGCCCAGATCCTCTACTACATTGCCGAAAACCTCAGCGCCCGTCACGACGAGTTCACCGAGCGTCTGCGCGGGCTGACGGGTGTGCAGGCCCGCACGGCTGCGGCAGAGGTCGAGGCGTCCATCGCGCGCCTCTTTACCTGGGCCGCCTGGGCCGACAAGTACGACGGAGCCGCCAAGTCGGTGCCGATGCGCGGCGTGGCGCTGGCCATGCACGAACCCGTCGGCGTCATAGGCGCGCTGTGCCCGGATGATGCGCCGCTGCTGGGTCTTGTCACGATCATGGGCGCGGCGCTGGCCATGGGCAATCGCGTGGTGCTGGTGCCCTCGGAACCGGCCCCGCTTGCGGCCACGGATTTCTACCAGGTGCTCGACACCTCGGACGTACCCGCGGGTGTGGTCAACATCGTGCCGGGGTGCCACAACGATCTTGCGGGCCCACTCGCTTCGCATCTGGGCGTGGACGCTGTCTGGTCATTTTCTTCCAGCCCCCTGTCGGCACAGATCGAGGAAGCCTCCGCCGGGAACCTCAAGCGCAGCTGGGTGAATTACGGCCGGTCCCATGACTGGGCAGGGGTGGAAAGGGACGCGCGGACATGGCTTGAGGCCGCAACGGAAATCAAGACAATCTGGGTGCCTTACGGCGCGTGATCATGCGCTTTTCTTGCCGCGCACCCAGTCCAGTGCGCGCCCGATCCGGCCGAGAAACGTGTTCGGGCGGACATTCTCGCGCCCCCATGAAATCGCAATCTCATCCATGACCGGCTCGATCCTGTCCTCTTCGAACCGGCTCCACCAACGCCAGATGCGCAGGGCGATCAGCGCCAGAACAGCAAAGAAGGCAATGTTGAACCACGGAATTATGGTCGGGTCGGGCGTGTCCACAACGCGCAGGCTCGTTGCATTTGGGAAGATGGAAAAGAAATTCGACCGCCAGCCATAGTTCCGGATGACCACCCATTGCGGATCGGAACTGGGCGATACCAGATCCTTGGCACGCGCGTTCAGATCACTGGAATCAAACTTGAAATAAAATGGCCAGCCCCAGCTGGTGTCCTCGTTCCGGTAAACGATCTCACGTCCATTGGTCTTGACCGCATCGATGAACCGCACGTCCCGGCTATCCACATCCGGCGCGCCACTGTCGGGACGGGACCAGAAAATCCGATTGTTGGCAGTGAAATCCACGCGGCGTTCATAGGCGTCCACGATCCGCACCACGTCATGGCTGGGCAGCACGTAATGCAGAAAGCCACCGATCAGCAGGATCAGCACCAGTTTGAAACCCCAACGCAGATACGTCATTGCCATGTCCTTTCGCTGTCTCTGACAGCAGTGGTCAGTCCCAGTTGGTCAGCACCGCCAGCGCCACGGTCAGAAGAGCGGGAAATACGTAAACGCCCCAAACCAACCGCCGTTTCAAATCCTTTTCCAGCGGGGCCATCCCGGCTGTCACGTAGTCCTTCAACGGGCCGGGCTGGCCAGCGTCCAGCCAGTCCTGCTCCAACTCCTGCGACTTACGCCATCTTTGTAACATGGCCAACAGGATATGCACCACGGCCACAGCCAGAAAAACGAACAGGCTGATACGAAGAAACGCCATTTACCCCTCCTGAGTTCACCCTGAACAGATGGGTCGCACAGGGCGCGCTGAAAAGGGGCAATCACGGGGGATTGCCGGCCCGCCTGCCCCCGCCTACCGTCACGGTATGGATGATACCCGCCTGCACGCCGCCGTTCTGGCCCGGCGCGACGACCTGATCGCGCTGACCCGGGACCTGATCCGCATTCCAACGCTGAACCCCCCCGGGCGCAACTACCTTGAGGTATGCGAGTATCTGGGCGCGCGCCTCGCGGAAAACGGGTTCGTGTGCGAGATGATCCGCGCAACCGGCGCGCCGGCCGACAGCGACACCCACCCGCGCTGGAACCTCGTGGCCCGACGCAGCGGCTCAAAGCCCGGCGACTGCGTGCATTTCAACTCGCACCACGACGTGGTGGAGGTCGGTCATGGCTGGACCCGCGACCCATTCGGCGGCGAACTGGACGACGGGCGCATCTACGGGCGCGGCGCGTGCGACATGAAGGGCGGGCTTGCCGCCTCCGTCATCGCGGCAGAGGCGTTTCTCGACGTGCATCCCGACTTCGCCGGCGCGGTCGAGATATCGGCAACGGCGGACGAGGAGTCCGGCGGGTTCGGCGGCGTCGCCTATCTGGCAGAGAAAGGCTACTTCGACCCCGCCCGCGTCCAGCACGTGATCATCCCGGAACCGCTCAACAAGGACCGCATCTGTCTTGGCCATCGCGGCGTCTGGTGGGCCGAGATTGAAACCAAGGGCCGTATTGCCCATGGCTCCATGCCGTTTCTGGGCGACAGCGCGATCCGCCACATGGGCGCCGTCCTGCATGAGATCGAAACGGTGCTCTATCCGCATCTGGCCACCAAGCGGACAGAGATGCCGGTGGTGCCCGAAGGCGCGCGGCAATCCACGCTTAACATCAACTCCATCCATGGTGGCGAGCCCGAACAGGATCCGGACTATACCGGCCTGCCAGCGCCCTGCGTGGCTGACCGCTGCCGCATCATCCTCGACCGCCGGTTCCTGATCGAAGAAAACATCACCGAGGTAAAGGCAGAGGTCACCTCCCTCTTGGAGCGGGTCAAGACCGACCGCCCCGGGTTCGAGTACGAGGTGCGCGAGCTGTTTGAGGTTGCCCCGACCATGGCAGACCGCGACGCGCCGATCGTCCGCACCGTCGCCGCCGCGATCGAACGCGTGCTGGCCCGGCAACCCGATTACGTGGTCAGCCCCGGCACCTATGACCAGAAACACATCGACCGGATCGGACGGCTGAAAAACTGCATCGCCTATGGTCCGGGCATCCTCGACCTGGCACATCAGCCCGACGAATGGGTCGGGGTCGACGATATGCTCGACAGCGCGCGCGTGATGGCCCTGACCCTGCAAGAGTTGCTTGTGAGCCCGTCGCCCGCCCCGTAACCTCTCCGACGGGGAGGACACCGGGATGCTTCAGACACCGCGCTACACCACAGGCTTTGCCACGGACGAGATGCTGATCGGCGGCACGTGGCGGAAACCGACGGCAACGCTTGACCTGATCGACCCGTCGGACGCGTCCGACCTTGCAAGGATCGCTCGTGGGCAGGCGCAGGACATCGACGCGGCGGTCAGCGCCGCGCGCGCGGCCCTTGATGGGACATGGGGGGCGCTGACGGCGACGGAGCGCGGCCGCCTGCTCGCCAGACTTGGCGCGCGCGTGGCCGAGAAAGCCGACTGGCTGGCAGAGATGGAGGCCCGCGACGTCGGCAAACCGCTTTCGCAAGCCCGGGCCGACGCACTGGCGCTGGCCCGGTATCTGGAATTCTACGGCGGGGCGGCCGACAAGGTAATGGGCGAAACGATCCCTTATCAACAGGGCTACACCGTCTACACCTTGCGCGAACCCCACGGCGTAACCGGCCATATCGTCCCGTGGAACTACCCGATGCAGATCATCGGGCGCTCTGTTGGCGCGGCCCTGGCGATGGGCAACGCCTGCGTGCTGAAACCCGCCGAGGAAGCCTGTCTGACCGCACTCGCCTTCGCGCGATTTGCCAATGACGTCGGCTTTCCCGCAGGTGCGTTGAACGTGGTGCCGGGCCTTGGGGCAGAGGCCGGGGCCGCCCTGTCGGCACACCCGGATGTCGATCACCTCAGCTTCACCGGCTCGGTCCCCGTGGGCACGCTCGTTCAGACAGCGGCGGCGCAGAACATCGTCCCCGTCACACTGGAGTTGGGCGGCAAATCCCCCCAGATCGTGTTCGAGGATGCCGATCTCGACCGGGCCATGCCATTCCTTGTCAACGCGGGCATTCAGAATGCCGGACAGACCTGCTCTGCCGCCTCACGCATCCTTGTGCATACCTCCCGCATGGCCGAAGTGCAGGCCGCCACGACCGCGGCTTACCAGGCCTTGCGTGTCGGCCCGGCGCGCGCAGACCTGCATGTCGGCCCCGTCATCTCCGCCCGTCAGAAAGAGATCATCGAGGGGTTTCTGGCAGACGCACCCGAAACCTCCGTCCTCGCCCGTGGCGAGGTTGTCGAGGATGCCCCGGGCTCAGGTCATTACGTCCGCCCCACCCTGCTCGGCGGTCTTGCCCCCGACCACCCCCTTGCCCGGGACGAGATCTTCGGCCCCGTACAGGTCATCCTGCCTTTTGAAACCGAAGAGGACGCCGTCCGCATCGCCAACAGCACGGATTACGGCCTCGTCGCGGGCCTCTGGACAGAAAACGGCGCGCGCCAGATGCGGCTCGCCAAACGCCTCCGCGCCGGGCAGGTCTTCGTCAACAACTACGGTGCGGGCGGCGGGGTGGAACTGCCGTTCGGCGGCGTCGGCAAATCCGGCCACGGGCGCGAAAAGGGGTTCGAGGCGCTTTACGGCTTTTCCCAGCTCAAGACCGTCGCCACCCATCACGGCTGAAACGCCTGTCAGTCCGGGAAACATCCTCGCGCAGGCCACCTGAGCGCGCCCCGCGCGCGAGGCAAAGGGAACGCGGCCCGGCAGGGCCGCTCCTTCAGATCAGGCCTTCGGCCACAAACCGCGCACGCACGTCCGTCTTTGGTCGGGCGCCGAAATGGCTGATCACTTCGGCCGCTGCGACACATCCCATGCGCCCGCAGGTCTCAAGGCTCTGCCCTGTCACCAGCCCGTACAGGAACCCGCTCGCGAACTGGTCGCCTGCCCCAGTCGCATCCACAGGCACGACCTTGTGCACCGGCACTTCCGCCCGCTCGTCGCCCCGGATCAGGATCACCGGATCGCCCGACTGCGTGCACACGACCAGGTCGCAAACCGCCGCCGCTTGCGCGAGCGCCGCCTCCAGATCGTCTACCTCGTACAGCGCCCTGAACTCATGCTCGTTGCCGATCACGAAATTCAAGTCATCCGCCACCAGTTTCTGGAAATCCGCCCGGTGCCGATCCACGCAGAACGGGTCGGACAGAGTAATCCCCGCGTGCCCACCCGCCGCCCGCGCATAGCGCGCGGCCGCCTCAAACGCCGCCTTGCCGGGCACCTTGTCGAACAGATACCCCTCCAGGAACAGCAGGCCGACACTCTCGAACACCTCCTCGGCCACGTCCTCGGGTCCCAGATCGGCTCCCGCGCCAAGATAGGTGTTCATCGACCGCTCCCCATCCGGGGTCACGAAGATCATCGAACGCGACGTCGGTGCCTCCAGCCCGGCCATGGGCGGGTTGGGAAACGCGGTGCCCTCGGCGACCATGCCCTCGG
This sequence comes from Tropicimonas sp. S265A, assembly GCF_049800835.1. NCBI lineage: Bacteria > Pseudomonadati > Pseudomonadota > Alphaproteobacteria > Rhodobacterales > Roseobacteraceae > Tropicimonas > Tropicimonas sp. S265A. The sequence continues at coordinate 74,267 of NZ_JBNAFU010000002.1, read as the reverse complement.
CATAGAACCGGCCAAGCGCATCGTCTTTGACCCGCCCGATGAACGCGCAGCGCAAACCAAGCTCGCCCAGCCCCGCCAGCGTGTTGGCAACCGACCCGCCCGGTGCCTGAACCCGGTCCGACATCGCGCCATAGAGCGTCTCCGCCCGCGGCTTGTCGACCAGCTGCATGATGCCCTTTTCTATCCCCATATGGTCCAGAAAGCTGTCATCGGTCTGGGCGAGCACATCGACAATCGCATTGCCGATGCCCACCACCTGATACGGTTGGGTCATTCACTTTTGTCCTCGAATTGGCAAAGGTCTTTGATCGGGCAGACGCCGCAGGCAGGCTTGCGCGCCTTGCAGATGTACCGCCCGTGCAGGATCAGCCAGTGATGCGCATGATGCTGGAAATCGACCGGGATATGATCCTCGATTGCGCGCTCTACAGCCACCACATCCTTGCCGGGGCAGATCCCGGTCCGGTTCCCGACGCGAAAGATATGGGTATCGACCGCCTGCGCAGGATGCCCCCACCACATGTTCAACACCACATTGGCGGTCTTGCGCCCGACACCTGGCAGGCTTTCCAGCGCGGCACGCGAATTCGGCACCTCGCCCCCGTACTCCTCCACAAGGATGCGGCTCAGCTTGATGACGTTCTTGGCCTTGTTGCGATAGAGCCCGATCGTCTTGATATGCGCGATCACGCCCTCTTCGCCCAATGCGAGCATCTTCTCCGGCGTATCGGCGATCTTGAACAGCTCCTTGGTGGCCTTGTTGACCCCCAGGTCGGTCGCCTGGGCCGACAGCGCCACGGCCACGACCAGCGTATAGGCGTTCACGTGATCCAACTCGCCTTTCGGGGCAGGATCACCGGCCTGAAACCGGGTGAAAATCTCGCGGATCGTGTGATAGGGCAGTTGCTTGGCCATGGCCCTCCGTATGCCCCGCACCCGCAGGCTGGGCAAGCGTTGCTTTCCCGCAAATTCCGGGTCGCGAGCACGCCCGCAACACTCTAGCTTGAATGACGAAGGAGAGCCGCCATGTCCGACCCGCAGACAAGCTACCACTACAACGTCATTCGCCGCGCCATCGACGCAATCGATGCGGCGGGCGGCACACCTCTGTCGCTGGAGGAGTTGGCGGACATCACCGGCCTCAGCCCGGCGCATCTGCAGCGCACGTTTTCGGCGCATGTGGGGGTCTCGCCCAAACGGTATCAGCAATACCTGACGCTCGATCACGCGAAATCCCTGCTGTCTGAGAATTTCACGACCCTGAGTGCTGCCCACGAGGTCGGCTTGTCCGGCTCCGGACGCCTGCACGACCTGTTCCTGACGTGGGAGGCGATGAGCCCCGGCGCGTTTGCCCGCAAGGGCGGTGGCATGACGATCCGCTGGGGCTGGTTCGACAGCCCCTTCGGCCTGACGCTGGTCATGGGCACTGACAAGGGCATCTGCGGCATGGCCTTTGCCGCTGAGACCGGCGAGGAAGCCGCGATGGAAGACATGGTCTCCCGCTGGCCAAATGCTGATTTTGTGGAGGATCCGACAGTCCTGCGCCCTTGGGTGGAAACCGCCTTCGGCGCGGACGCTGCGCACCTGTCGAAAGCGCCCTTGTTCCTGACCGGTGCGCCCTTCCAGATCAAGGTGTGGGAAGCCCTGCTGCGCATCCCCTCGGGTCATGTCACGACCTATTCAGAGATCGCGCAGGCCATCGGCAGTCCCAAAGCGGTACGCGCCGTGGGCACCGCTGTCGGGCGCAATCCGATCAGCTGGCTCATCCCCTGCCACCGCGCCCTGCGCAAGTCGGGCGGCCTGGGCGGCTATCACTGGGGCCTGCCGGTCAAACGCGCCATGCTCGCCCACGAGGCCGCCGAGCAAGCTGCCAACACCCCGGCCCCTGCGCGCGCCTCGGCCTAAAACCTCCGAAAATCGCCTTTGCTATTGCATAACCGGGGGGGCAATACCTTTATGCTCAAAAACATCGAGCAAGGAGGCCACAGGCCCATGAGTATGCGTTTTCCTCTTATTTTCCTCAGTGCCAGTGCAGTTGCGCTGTCGGCGTGTGCTGTTCCGGAAGACCGCCAGAGAACTGCCACCGGCGCCGCCGCAGGGGCCGCCATCGGCGGCCTGCTGGGCGCGACCAACAACCGGGAAACAGCGCTGATCGGGGCCGCCGTGGGCGCAGGGGTCGGGGCGATCATCGGCGACAAGCTGGACGCGCAGGAAGCCGCGCTGCGCCAGTCCCTGGGCAATGATCAGGTCCAGATCACCAATACCGGCAGCGAGTTGATCGTGACCATGCCGCAGGACATCCTGTTCCCCGTGGACAGTGCCGTGCTGCAACCGACGCTGCAATCGGACCTCGCAGCCTTGGCTCAAAACCTGCAGGCCTATCCAGACACCACCGTGCAGGTCATCGGCCATACCGACAACACGGGCGCGGCCTCCTACAATCTCGATCTGTCCAAGCGCCGCGCGGCCTCTGTCTCCAGCGTGCTGACGCAAAACGGCGTGCCCTCTGGCCGGATCGTGGCCATCGGCGCGGGGGAGGACCGCCCGGTTGCCTCCAACCTCGACGAGGCGGGCCGCGCACAAAACCGGCGGGTCGAGATTGTGATCACACCCACGGTTTGACCGCGCCTTGCCATGCCTCCAGGTTGGTCATATCATTTGACCAATTCCGGAGGTCGCATGCCATTCCAACGTATCCAGTCCGAAAAACTCTCCCATGCCGTGGTACGCCAGATCGAGAAGCTGATCCTGCGCGGCATCCTGCGCCCCGGCGAACGTTTGCCCGCAGAACGGGAACTGGCGGACAAGCTGGGTGTCTCACGCCCGTCGCTGCGCGAAGCGCTGGCAGACCTTCAGGACAGAGGATTGCTTGAGACACGCGCGGGTGCGGGTGTCTTTGTGGCCGAGGTGCTGGGGTCCGCGTTTTCGGATGCGCTGATCACCCTGTTTGCCACCCATGACGAGGCGGTGTCCGACTACCTCGCCTTCCGCCGCGATCTGGAATCCATGGCCGCCGACCGCGCCGCGCGACTGGGCTCGGAAACCGATCTGAAGGTTGTCGACACGGTTTTCCGCAAGATGGAGGCCGCCCATGCCAAGCGGAACCCGGCGGAGGAGGCAAAGCTCGATGCCGAGTTCCACCTGTCGATCATCGAGGCGAGCCACAACATCATCATGCTGCACATGATGCGCTCGATGTTCCAACTGTTGCAGGAAGGCGTGTTCTACAATCGCCAGATCATGTTCAAACAGCGCGCCACACGCGACGAGCTTCTGAATCAGCACCGCGCCATCAACGATGCGCTCCAGGCCCGCGATCCGGAAGCGGCCCGCAAGGCGGTCGAACGGCATCTGGACTTCGTCGAGGGCTCCCTGTCCGACTGGCGCGAGATGGAGCGCAACGAGGATATCGCCCGCCAGCGCTACGAGCACGCGCAGACCCTCTGACGGCAAGAAAAAACCCGAGCGAATGCCCGGGTTTCTTTTGCTTGTATCAGCCTGAGATCAGTGCAGCTTGGCCTGCACTTCCTTGATCGCGGCGGCCATCATGTCCGTCCGGTCCTTGTCCGTCAGCTTGTCGCGGATCACATCCGCAGCCGCTGCCACGGCGACGGCCACTGCCTGGTCCTTCACCTGCTTCACCGCAGAGGCTTCGGCAGAGGCGATCTGATCCTCCGCAGCGGCCAGACGGCGCGCAATGGAGGTTTCCAGATCGATTTTGGCCTGGGCCGCTGCCGCTTCGGCATCTTCGCGGGCGGTCTTGACGATCGCCTCCGCCTGTTGGGCAACCTCGGCCTGCTTGCGCTCATAGGACGCCAGAATGGTCTGGGCCTCCTCGCGCAGGGCCTTGGCCTCGTCCAGCTCGGACTTGATGCTCTCGGCGCGCTTGTCCAGCATCCCGCTCAGCATTCCCGGGATCTTGAAGTAGACCAGTATGCCGACGAAAATCAGGAACGAGATCAGAACGATGAAATCGGTGTTGGCCAGTGAAAAGAATGGCCCCTTGGCGGCAAACGCAGGCGTTGCAGCCAGCGAGGCTCCCGCAAGGGCGAGTGTCAGCATGCGCATCCTGCTCATCCTTTCAGCTTTGCGGCCACGGCGGCGGTCACGTCTGTGCCCGCAGCTTGCGGCAACAGCGCCCCGACCAGTGCACCGGCTGTTTCGTTCGCCACCTCGGTCACGCTCTGAACCGCGTTTTCGCGGATCTCGGCGATGGCTTTCTCGGACTCAGCCGCCTTCGCAGCAATCTCCGCATCGGCCTTCTGTGTGGCCACATCCAGATCGGCCTGTATCTCGGCCTTGGCTTCCGCCACGATCTTCTGGGCTTCCGCGCGCGCGTCGGCCAGAGCCTTGTTGTAGGCCTCTTCCGCCTCGACCGCCTTCAGCTTGAGCTCTTCGGCGGCGGCCAGATCATTGGTGATCGTACCACTGCGTTCGGCCAGAACCGAGGCGACCCGGGGCAAAGCAACCTTCGTCAGCACGAGGTAGATCACCACGAGCGTGATCACGAGCCAGAAGATCTGGTTCGGGAACGTCGAAAAATCGAGCTGCGGCATGCCCGGTGCGGACGCGGCAGCGTCTGTTGCGTCTGTTGCCATGTTTCCCTCCTTGGCCTTCGGTCACATCGGATCGGCCCGCACGGGGCCAACCCGACCGTAAGGATCGCAAGAGGTGCTTAGACGGCGAACATCAGCAGCAGAGCGACGAGGAATGCGAAGATCCCCAGCGCTTCTGCGAACGCGATGCCGATGAACAGCGTCGCGGTCTGACCGGCGGCGGCCGACGGGTTGCGCAGGGCGCCTGCGAGGAAGTTGCCGGCAACGTGGCCCACACCGATTGCGGCTGCGCCGGAACCGATTGCTGCGAGGCCTGCGCCGATGAACTGACCGAGTTGTGCGATATCGCCTTCCATGATCGTCTCTCCTTACGATGGAATTGGAATTCAGGGGTCGACCGGGGCACCTGCCCCGCCCGGGGTGTTAGTGATGCGGGTGCAGTGCGTCTTTCAGATACACGCAAGTGAGGATGGTAAAGACGTAGGCCTGGATGGCGGACACGAGCACTTCGAGCCCGTAGATCGCCACCACGCCGAGGATCGCGATGGGCGCGACCGCGGCGACCTGCGCAAAGCCTGCGAAAACTTTCAGAACGGCGTGACCGGCCATCATGTTGCCTGCCAGACGAATGGAGTGGCTGACCGGGCGCACGAAATACGAGATCACCTCGATCACCGCGAGGATCGGGCGCAACGCCAGCGGCGCGGACGACACCCAGAACAGGCTCAGGAACCCTGCGCCATTCTTGACGAAGCCCAGAATGGTCACTGTCAGGAACACCGCCATCGCCATGATCGCCGTGACGGCAATGTGGGACGTTGTGGTAAAGCTCATCGGGATCAGCCCGAGGAAGTTCGAACACAGGATGAACAGGAACAGGGTGAAGATATAGGGGAAGTACTTGATCCCGTCCTTGCCGGTCACGTCCTCGACCATCTTGTAGACGAAGCCGTAGATCAGCTCGGCGATGGACTGGGCGCGGCTCGGGATGATCGCGCGTCCACGGGTGCCCACCACCAGCAGCAGAACGATCGCCACGACGGCCAGCGCCATCCACAACGTGACGTTGGTAATCGTGTAGAAGTGGACCGGGTCGCCCGCCTCGCCGAACAGCGGCTTGACGATGAACTGATCCATCGGATGGAATTCGAGCTTTCCGCCTTCTTCAGTCGCCACGATGTGTTTCCTCTTCGTCCGTTGCGGCCGCGGCCGCCTGTATGCGCTCTTCCTGAAGCTCCTGCGCCGTGCGGATCATCGTTTTGACCCCGGCGGCAAAGCCCAGCAATGTAAACAGCACCAGAAGGTAGGGTTTGGTCCCGAACACTGCGTCCAGCCCGACCCCGATGCCAAAGCCGATCCCAAGACCGGCCACAAGTTCGATCACCATCCGCCACGCATGCTGAGCGAGGCTGTAGTGCTCTTCCTTCGCCGGGGCCGGTGCCTGTGCGCCCTTGAGCGCGTCGATCCGCTCCTCAAGCGCCCTGAGCTTTTCGCGGTGCGGATCGTCCGCCAAGGCAAATGCCCCTCCGATGGATTTGAGCGCACGCTAGGGTCGGGCGCCCCCGGAGTCAACGCGCTGCACATGCAAACAGCACTCCGTCAAATACCTGTTTTTATTATATTTTCATAAGGTGCGACAGCCTGTACCGCCATGCGTTAGCGCCACCAGGCGGGCCAAGGGGGGATTTTCCATATTCAACCATTCAGTTGACGATTGGCGACATGACCGCTAGCGCAGGGGGTATGGCTCAGCCCCTCGACACGGTTTTTTCCGCTCTTGCCGACCCGACCCGGCGCGCAATCCTGATGATGCTGCTGGAGGATGACATGGCCGTCACCGACGTGGCCGACCCGTTCGAGATGTCGCTGGCGGCAATTTCCAAGCACCTCACCATCCTGACCCGCGCCGGACTGATCAGCCAGGAAAAGCGCGGGCGCGTGAAATGGTGCAAGCTGGAGCCGGACGCGCTGCGCGATGCCAGCATCTGGATGCAAAGCTTCGGCCAGTTCGAAGCAGTCAATCTCGATGCCTTCGAACGGTTTCTCGCTACGGAACTTGAACCCGAGTCCCCGCCGCAGAGTTAGCCCCCTGCGGCCAGCCTTTCGCGTGTTCTTTGAGATAGGTGGTAAAACTCTGAACCTTCGCGGTGCGATGAAGGTCCACGTGCGTGATCAGCCAGATGCGCGACGCCCACTCCTCGCGCGCGTCGCATACCGGGACCAGATGGTCATGCAATTCCGCCTGCCACACCGGCAGAAACCCTGCGCCGACCCCGGCAATGACCGCATCGCAGGCCGACCGGATGTTCGACGCACGGTACACAATTCGCTCTGACGGCACGTGATCCCGCATCCATTTCGAGAACGGCGCACGCGGATTGTCATCCGCATACCCCACGATGCGATGGCCCTCGAAATCGCCGTCGCAATCAATGGGTCCATGCGCATCCAGGTAAGCCTTCGTGGCATAGATCGCCGTTGCCTGCCGGTCGAGTGTCTGGACGACATTGTCGGGATCCTCGGGCTTGTTGCCTGCCCGGATCGCTATATGCGCCTCCCCGTATTCCAGCCGGAACACCCGGTTGTCGGTCAGGAACTTGACCACCAGATCGTCATGCTCTGCCTGAAACCCGGCGATGATCGGCGCCAGCAACGGCGACAACAGATCAAGCGACGTGATGATCAACTCCCCGGTGACCTTGGCTCCGTGCCCATGCAACCGACCTGACAACTGGTCGAACTGGTCCGCCGTGACCTTGGCCACCTGCAACAGGTCCTGCCCGGCATCTGTCGCAGTGTAGCCGCGCGCGTGGCGCTGGAAGAGCTTGACCCCCAGCCGCTGTTCCAGACTGTCGATATGACGGATCACGGTCGCGTGGTGTACGCCCAGAACATCCGCCGCGCCACTGACCGTGCCCAGACGCGCCACCTGATAGGCGGTTCGAATTTCATCCCAGTTTTCAATCGGCATAATTGTGCATCCATCAACACTCTTTGTTTGATCTTCGCAATTGTGTGAAATTTTGCAAGGGCTAACTTGCTCCCCAGACGCACAATCACATCCCTTTGAAAAGGACACCAACCATGACCGCCGTTTTGCGCATCGACAGTTCCCCCCGCAAGGACCAGTCCATCTCCCGCGACCTCGCCGACAAGGTGATCGCCCAACTCGGCGCCCCGGAAGTCGTCGCGCGCGACATCACCGGTGGCCTGCCCGCAGTGGACGCCGAGTGGATCGGCGCAAACTTCACCCCGGCAACGGACCGCACCGACGACCAGCGCGCCAAACTCGGCCTGTCCGACACCCTCGTGGCCGAACTGCAAGCGGCCGACACGATCGTGATTTCCCTGCCGATCTGGAATTTCGGCATCCCCTCCACCCTTAAGGCCTGGATCGATCTGGTCGCCCGCGCGGGCCTAACCTTCAAATACAGCGCCGAAGGCCCGGTGGGTCTGCTCGAAGGCAAACGCGCCATTCTCGTCATCGCCTCGGGCGGCACCGAAGTGGGCAGCGCCATCGACTTTGCCACCGACTACATGAAACACGTACTTGGCTTCATCGGGATCCATGAGGTCGAAGTGGTCGCCGCAGACCGCATGATGGTCGATGCCGACGCGTCCATGGCCAAAGCCACCGCCGCCATCGACGCGCTCGCCGCGTAATGCCAGACCACCGCGCCCCGGCCACCGGGGCGCAGCGGTCCCCATGCAAGTCTGAAAATACCTCGCCCGAGGCTCCAAAGCCCTGCCAGACTTGACTCGCGCCCCCGCTTGCGCGATACGCCCCCAACTTCCGGAGAGCCATCGCCCTCCGGTCCCATGCCTCAGTGCAGGGATCGCCACCCGTCAGCGCGTTGCGCCCACGGGTGCTTTTCTGCTTTGGGCCATGGGGTTTCGCAGCAACTGGGCTTATCTGACCCGAGAGAACCGACAAGGAAGACGACATGTTCGAAAATCTCTCTGACCGCCTCTCGGGTGTCTTCGACCGGCTGACCAAACAGGGCGCGCTGTCGGAGGCCGACGTCGCCACCGCCCTGCGCGAGGTGCGCGTGGCCCTGCTGGAAGCCGACGTCTCGCTGCCCGTGGCGCGCGACTTCATCAAGGCCGTGCAGGAAAAGGCCACCGGACAGGCGGTGACGAAATCCGTCACCCCGGGCCAGCAGGTCGTCAAGATCGTCCATGACGAGCTTGTCCATGTCCTGAAAGGTGACGAAGATCCGGGCGCGCTGAAGATCGACAACCCGCCTGCCCCGATCCTGATGGTCGGCCTGCAGGGCGGCGGCAAAACCACCACCACCGCCAAGATCGCCAAACGCCTGAAAGAGCGCGAGGGCAAGAAGGTCCTGATGGCCTCGCTCGACGTGAACCGCCCGGCGGCGATGGAGCAACTGCAAATCCTCGGCGTCCAGATCGGCGTTGACACGCTGCCCATCGTCAAGGGTGAAGACCCGGTCGCCATCGCCAAGCGTACCAAGACGCAAGCGGCCCTCGGCGGCTATGATGTCTACCTGCTCGACACCGCTGGTCGTCTGTCGATCGACGAGGAACTGATGGCGCAGGTCGAAGCGGTGCGCGACGTCGCGAACCCGCGCGAGACGCTGCTGGTCGTCGATGGTCTGACCGGTCAGGACGCCGTGCACACGGCCGAAAACTTCGACGACCGAATCGGCATCACCGGCGTCGTCCTGACCCGGATGGACGGCGACGGGCGCGGCGGCGCGGCCCTGTCAATGCGCGCAATCACCGGCCGCCCGATCCGCTTCGTGGGCCTGGGCGAGAAGATGGACGCGCTCGAAACCTTCGAACCCGACCGCGTCGCGGGCCGCATCCTCGGCATGGGCGACATCGTGGCGCTGGTGGAAAAAGCGCAGGAAACGATCGAGGCCGAACAGGCCGAGCGCATGATGAAGCGCTTCCAGAAAGGCCAGTTCAACATGAACGACCTGCGCGGCCAGCTGGAGCAGATGGAAAAGATGGGCGGCGTCGAAGGGCTGATGGGTATGATGCCCGGCATGTCCAAGATGAAGGGCAAGCTCGACGAGGCCGGGTTCGACGACAAGGTCATCCGCCGCCAGATCGCCCTGATCCAGTCGATGACCAAGAAGGAACGCGCCAATCCTGCCCTGCTGCAAGCCTCGCGCAAGAAACGCATCGCCAAGGGCGCGGGCATGGAGGTCAGCGACCTCAACAAACTGCTGAAAATGCACCGGCAGATGGCCGACGCCATGAAAAAGATGGGTAAAATGGGCAAGAAGGGCATGATGCGGAACCTTGGCGCGCTGATGGGCGGCAAGGGCGGGATGCCCGGCGGAATGCCCGGCGGCGACATGGGCGGCATGAACCCGGCCGATCTGGAAAAAGCGGCCAAGGCGATGGGCAAGATGCCCGGCGGTGGCCTGCCCGGTCTGGGCGGCGGCAGCCTGCCCCCGGGGCTGAGCGGGTTCGGCAAGAAGAAGTAGATGGCCACCCTCGTCAAAATCCCCACGCTGGAAACAGCCCGCCTGCGCCTGCGCGCACCGCAACCCAGTGACGCGGACGCCTATGGCGCGTTTCTGGAAAGCCCGCGATCTGCCGGGGTGGGCGGACCATTCAAGGCCTCGGACGCGTTTGACCGCATGACGATGACCGTCGGGCATTGGCACTTGCGTGGCTATGGCCGCTGGATCATCGCCGACAAGGCAACCGACGCGCCGCTTGGCCTTGCTGGCCCCTATATGCCCGAAAGCTGGCCCGAGCCCGAGATTGCGTGGTCCCTGTTCGAGGGTGCCGAAGGCCACGGCTACGCCGAGGAGGCCGCGTTTGCGTCGCGCAAATACGTCTATGACGTGCTCGACTGGGACACGGTGATCAGCCTGATCATCCCCGGCAACACCCGGTCGGAAAAACTGGCAGACCGCCTCGGTTGCTATCCCGACGGCATGTTCGACCATGCCGCGTTCGGACCCATGACGATCTGGCGCCACCCCGCCCCGGAGGCCGTCTGATGGGCCACCGCGACATCCCCGTGCTGGAAACCCGGCGTCTGGTCTTGCGCGGCCCCGACCCCGAGGATTATCCGAACTTCAAGGCGACCTTTGCCTCTTATCGCTCGCGCTTCATGGGCGGGCCACTAAACGCGTATGAAACCTGGATGCTGTACGCGGCTGAAATCGGGCATTGGGAAATTCGCGGCTTCGGCATGTGGATGATCCACGACAAGGCGACGGATGAAACCTACGGCATGGCGGGCGGCTGGCAGCCAGCGAAATGGCCCGAGCGCGAGATTGCCTGGATCATCTGGCCCGAGAAGTCCGGCCATGGCTTCGCGCTGGAGGCAACCCATGCCTGCCGGCGATATTTCTACGACACCCGAGGCTGGGAAGGTGCGGTCAGCTACCTCGACCCCAAGGACCTCGACAGCATTCGACTGGCCGAACGGCTGGGCGCCACCAAGGACAAGACTGCCACGACCGTTGATGGCAGTGACGTTGTCTACCGCCACCCGGCCCCGGCGGCGCTCGCCGACAGCCAGTTGGCCCACGGCATCGAGATGGAGATCAGCCATTACGCCGATCCCCTGTTCAAACCGAAAGGCTTCCCCCTTGACTGACACCGCGACCGATCCCGTGACCCGCGCGGCCGAAGTGCTGGCCGAACACCGCGACAGTATCGATCGGCTGGACGCGATCCTCGTGTTCACGCTGGCCGAACGGTTCAAGCACACGCAGGCCGTGGGGCGGCTCAAGGCGCAGTACGACCTTCCCCCGTCCGATCCCACGCGCGAAGCCGCGCAGATCGACCGGCTCGAAGACCTGGCGGACATGGCCGATCTTGACCCCGATTTCGCCAAGGCCTTCCTGAATTTCATCATTCAGGAAGTGATCCAACACCACAAGAAACATCAATCCTGACAAAGACTTGGGGCGCAGGCCCCGCTCAGAACATCCAAGGAGAACTACAAAATGGCTATGAAAATTCGTCTCGCCCGCGGCGGCTCCAAGAAGCGCCCGTTCTACCGCGTTGTCGCAGCTGACAGCCGCATGCCGCGCGATGGCCGCTTCATCGAAAAGCTGGGCACCTACAATCCGCTGCTGCCCAAAGACAGCGAGGACCGCGTGAAGCTCGATATGGAGCGTGTGCAGTACTGGCTCGACCAGGGCGCGCAGCCAACGGACCGCGTCTCCCGCTTCCTCGAAGCCGCGGGCACGCTCGAAAAGAAAGAGCGTAACAACCCCAACAAAGCCAAGCCGGGCAAGAAGGCCCAGGAACGCGCTGAAGAAAAAGCCGCCAAGGCCGCAGAAGCCACCGAAGCGCCTGCGGAAGAGCCCGCAGTAGAAGCGGCAGAGGAAGCTGCAGCGGAGTAATCCGCCGCAGACCCCGGCCCTTGCGCGCGTTCTCGCCCGAGTTTCGGGACGAACTGGCAAACCTGATGCGCTGGCGGCGCGATGTGCGCCGCTTTCGCACCGATCCGGTCCCGCCGGAGGCGTTGGCGCGCTGCCTCGAGGCGGTGCGCCTTGCGCCGTCTGTGGGGCTTTCGGAACCGTGGCGCGTTGTGCGCGTCACGTCTGCCGCCGCGCGCGCCGCGGCCTTGCAGAACTTCGAGGCTGCCAATGCCCGGGCGCTCTCAGGGTACCAGGGCGACAAGGCCAAGGTCTATGCGGGCCTGAAACTCTCGGGCATGCGCGACGCGCCGGAACAACTTGCGTTTTTCTGCGATGACGGCACCAACAAGGGCGCGGGCCTCGGGGCCGCCAGCATGCCCGAGATGCGCAGCTACTCGGTGGTCTCCGCCATCACGCTGATGTGGCTGGCGGCCCGCGCCGAAGGGCTCGGGCTCGGCTGGGTCTCGATCCTTGATCCGCACGCGCTCACCCAGGCGCTCGACGTCCCCGAAAGCTGGCATCTGGTGGGCTACCTCTGCCTCGGATGGCCGCAACTGGACAGCGAAACGCCCGAACTGGAAACCGCCGGGTGGGATACGCGCAGCACCACCCTCGCGGTTGAGGAGCGCTGAGCCATGCCGCGCTACTGGATCGGCGTGGCCGAACGCGATTACGTGCACGCCGCCGTGCGCCACGGCCTTTGCCTGTTCTCGGGTGGCAAGGAAGCCCCGATCCGCAAGGTCAGCCCCGGCGACGGCGTGATCTACTACTCCCCCCACGAAGCGCGCCGCGGCGAGCCGCTGGAATGCTTCACCGCGCTTGGCACCGTCGGCGAAGGCGACGCCTGGAAGAAGGAGTGGGACGGGATCGGTTTCACCTCGTGGGTGCGCAGTTGCGACTATGCGTCTGTCACCGAGACCCCGGTCCGACCGCTCCTGTCACGGCTGGGCTTCGTGGCAGAGCCGCGCCATTGGGGCCGCACGTTCCAGCGCGGACAACTGGAGATCGGTGCCCTCGATTTTCAGGAAATCGCTCAAAGGATGTGTCAGAATGGCTAAGCCCACCGAAGGGGAAAACATCGGATGAAAGACAAGATCTGCGTTGGCGCGGTGGCGGGCTCCTTTGGCGTGAAGGGAGAGATCCGACTCAAGAGCTTCTGCGCCGAGCCGGAGGATATCGCCGGTTACAACCCTCTCTCGCTCGAAGACGGGGGCACCGTGACGCTGAAACTCACCGGGCAGATCAAGAACGGCCTCGCCGCACGGCTCGATATTGCGCGCACCAAGGAACAGGCAGAGGCACTCAAGGGCACGCGGCTTTATGCGGACCGCACTGCCCTGCCGCACCTGCCCGATGACGAGTTCTACCACACGGACCTGATGGGGCTGGAGGTGGTCGATACCGGCGGCATGGTGCTGGGCAAGGTCGCCGCCGTTCACAATCACGGCGCGGGCGACCTGCTGGAGGTGCGCGGCGCAGCACTCAAGGGCTCTGCCCTTCTGCCCTTCACCCGCGAGGCTGTGCCCACGGTAGATCTGACCACAGGCCGCATCGTCACCGACCCGCCCGATGGGGTGTTCACGTTTAAACAAGACTAGACCCCGCCCCCAACTCGCCGTTCCAACGGCGCGCCCCCGGCCCGTGGCCCGCATCTCGCTCCCGGATTTCGATGCGACAAGGCAGGGTCGCAACACCTTTGAATTTGGCGCTCTGTCGGCATTGCCATCGACGTCGCCCTCCCTTTAGTCTTTCGGCCGCATGCCGGGTTTGCAGCCGGAAATGACACGGACCGGCACAGCCTCCGCCTGATAGAGAACCCGACGACCGCGCATGGGCATTTTCGAAAGATACCTCTCGGTCTGGATCGGGCTGGCGATGATGGCAGGCATCCTCATCGGGCTCGCTGCCCCCGGCCTCGTCGAAGCCATTGCGGCGGCGGAACTTGCCAGCGTGAACCTAGTGGTCGCGGTGCTGATCTGGGCGATGGTCTACCCGATGATGGTCGGCGTCGACCCAGGTTCGCTGCGCGATGTGGCGCGCCAGCCGAAGGGGCTGTTCATCACGTTGGTGGTCAACTGGCTGATCAAGCCCTTCACCATGGCGGCGCTTGCGGTGCTGTTCTTCGAGCATGTCTTTACGCCCTTCATCGAACCCGAGGACGCCGCGCAATACATCGCGGGCCTGATCCTTCTGGGGGCGGCACCGTGCACCGCGATGGTCTTTGTCTGGTCGCAACTCACCCGCGGGGATGAGACCTATACACTTTTGCAGGTCTCGGTGAACGACCTGATCATGGTCATCGCCTTTGCGCCCATCGTGGCCTTCCTGCTGGGTGTCAGCGATATCGCAGTGCCGTGGGAGACCCTCGTGCTGTCGGTTCTGCTCTTTATCGCCCTGCCCCTGATCGCAGGGATTGTGACCCGCAAAAAGCTCGGGACCGACGCTGCAATCAAAGCGTTTCAGGCCCGCGCCAAGCCCTACTCGGTGCTGGGCCTGATCACGACGGTTGCGATCCTGTTCGGATTGCAGGGTCAGACCATCGTATCGAACCCGTTCGTGATTCTGCTGATCGCCGTGCCGATCATCCTGCAAAGCTATTCCATCTTCGCGCTCGCCTACGTGGCGGCCTACGCGCTCGAGGTGCCCCACCGTATCGCCGCGCCCTGCGCGCTCATCGGCACGTCGAACTTCTTCGAACTGGCCGTGGCTGTCGCGATCAGCCTGTTCGGCCTGAATTCCGGCGCGGCCCTCGCGACGGTCGTCGGTGTTCTGGTGGAGGTCCCGGTGATGCTGACCCTCGTCGCACTTGCCAACCGCACGCGGGCGCGGTTCGCCGCATGACCGATCCCGCCCGCGGCACCCCCGCCATCAGGCAGCCTGCGGGCGCATCAACTTTTTCGCCACACCCTGGACCTTTTCGATGCGCGTCGCGGTGAAGGCGGTCTGCGGACGCCCCATCGGTCCAAGTGCGGCCCACTGAAACAAGAGCTGCGCACGCAGCAGGTAATCGAAGACCGGGTCGTGGCGCACGCGCGCGCCATAACCCTCTTCGAAAGCCTGGACATCCGCGCGCGGCACACCGTCCACGCCGAACCGCGCCGCGATGTCGGCCAGTAATTTTGCCACCTCGTGCAGCACAGGTCCTGTCACCGCCGTGCAGAAATCAATCGCGGTTGTCGCCTTGACCCCAAGCACCATGTTGTTCGCCGTCAGGTCCCCATGGAGCGCCGCGCATTGCACCGGCGCACCCTGCGCTGCGCGGGCGAACCGGGCCATGCCCTGGGCCAGCACGATGAATAAATCCGCATCGACAATTGCCGCCGGGTCCGCCTCAGCCCGCGCCATCAGACGCGACAGGCGCAACTGGACCGGGCTGGCGTGAAACGCCACCGGGCCCGCATCGGTGGCGGCATGGAACTGCGCGAGCCAGTCACCCGCACGCCGCAACGCATCGGCGCGTTGCACCGGCTGGTCGTATTTCAACAGCAGATGCGCGTTCAGCGATTTGCCCGGCACCCACCCGAAAATCGCCGCTTGTGCGTCCGCGTCTTCCAGCATCACCGGCGCGGGCCGCGCGGGCCCGGGCAGCAGCGCCCGTACCGCGCGCTGGGTCTGCAGCCCCGCGGCCCAGCCGGGATCGACCCGCGGGCGAAACACCCGCTTGAACACGACATCAGACCGCCCCTCCGCCCGCATCCGCAGCACGATCCGCGCCACACCCCTGGCCTGCCGACGCCCCAGCGGTTCGGGCAAATGGGCAGCCGGGTCCAACCCGGCGAACGGCGCAAGCCTGCGCCAATCCGCAAGGGCAGCGCGCAGCAGGGGATCTCGGGTCTGGGCCATGGGACTCTCCGTGGGTGTCCCCCCAAATACCTTGCAAGGCCTCAATCTTCGGTTAAACCGCCCGTCATGACGAAAACACCGCCTTTGAAATCCCACGGCCGCAAAAGCATTTCGGTGACACTCCAACCCAAGGAGTTGATGACCCCGCGCCCCCGCCTCAAGGGGGCCTGGACCGCGAAGGTCATCACCCTGTTCCCCGGGGCCTTCCCCGGCGTGCTTGGCGAAAGCCTGACCGGCAAGGCGCTCGATCAGGGTCTCTGGGCGCTTGAGACGATCGACCTGCGCCCCTTTGGCGACGGCAGGCACCGAAATGTCGATGATACACCTGCGGGCGGCGGCGCGGGCATGGTGCTGCGCGCGGACGTTCTGGGGCAGGCGCTCAAAACAGCCGCTGACAACACCCCTTCCGACCGTGGCAAGTGGCCAGTGGTCTACCTCAGCCCGCGCGGCCTGCCGTTCACCCAGGCCAGGGCGGCCGCGTGGGCCAAGGCCGACGGGATAACGATGCTGTGCGGCCGGTTCGAGGGCGTCGACCAACGCGTGCTGGACGAGTTTGATGTCGAAGAGGTGTCGCTGGGGGATTTCGTCCTGACCGGCGGCGAAATCGCGGCACAGGCCATGATCGACGCCACCGTCCGCCTGATCCCGAATGTGCTGGGCAACCACGCCTCCACGGAGGAGGAATCGTTCTCCGGCGGATTGCTGGAACACCCCCACTACACCCGCCCCCCGGTCTGGCGCGGGCGCGCGATTCCCGAGGTCCTGCTCTCGGGCCACCACGAACGCATCGCCGACTGGCGCCGCGAGAGGGCGGAGGCCCTGACCAAGGACCGCCGCCCGGATCTCTGGCAGGCCTATCTGAACGCCAAAACCCCCCGGAAAGACTGAAGCAGACGCCCGCGCACACGCCGCGCGATAAAGGCTTGATCGACAGCCCGTCCGGGTCTATACGGCGCGTGCTCGGGCCCCGTGGGATCACCGGGCGCTTTTTGCTTTTGGCAGTCAGCGTCCTCTCCGCGACCCGGTACGACACGGCATCGGACAGGATCGATCTGGCGCGGGTTCTTCTCCCGACGCTCCACGGCCCTGCCCCTGCACACACATAGGTAAGGACGACCGAACCTCCGGCGGGCGCGATACGCGCGGACCCGATAGAAGACACGGAGCTCTGGGGCGCGAGAAACTTTGCGGACTAACCGCAAGCATCAATGAAGGAGCGTTCAGATGAACCTGATCGCACAGCTTGAAGCCGAGCAGATCGCAGCGCTTGGCAAAGAGATCCCCGATTTCAAGGCGGGCGACACGGTCCGTGTCGGGTACAAGGTGACCGAAGGCACGCGCACCCGTGTGCAGAACTACGAAGGTGTCTGCATTGCACGCAAGGGCGGCGACGGCATTGCCGCCGCGTTCACCGTGCGCAAGATCAGCTTCGGCGAGGGCGTGGAACGTGTGTTCCCCCTCTACTCCACGAACATCGACAGCATCGAGGTGGTCCGCCGTGGCCGTGTCCGCCGCGCGAAGCTGTATTACCTGCGCGAGCGTCGCGGCAAGTCCGCCCGTATCGCAGAGCAGACCAACTACAAGCCCAAATCCGGCGCATAAGGGGACGCACGATGAAAAAAGACATCCATCCCGATTATCACATCATCGACGTCAAGCTGACCGATGGCACCGTGATCCAGATGCGCTCCACCTACGGCGCAGAAGGCGACCAGCTCGCGCTCGACATCGACCCGTCCTCGCACCCGGCCTGGACTGGCGGCGGCACCCGCCTGCTCGACACCGGCGGCCGCGTGTCGAAGTTCAAGAACAAGTACGCAGGTCTGGGCTTCTAAAGCCCCTGCCGTACCGGAGACAAAAAGCCGTCCCTCGGGGCGGCTTTTTTCTTGCCCGTTGAATGGCGGAACCAGGTCGCACCCAACGCCGCATAAAACAGATGTCGGCTTAGCGGGACAAAGCGCCATTTCGCTGCGGATGCGCCGACAGCCGCTATCGGAAATCGGAAGGGGTCAAAAACGGTCGTTTGTGCCGACGGCACAAAGCCTGAGCAATAGTCACCTTTGATTTTTCGTATCAGTCGTTTTTTTTGGCTTCCTCCAGTCAACAAGAGTCTTGGCTATCAATAGTAGAAGTGCGGGAAGACCTATGATCTGTGCAATCTGAGAAATCGATTTGAAGTCATCTTGGGATAGGGAAAACAAGTTGGGCGGCTGCGATATGGCATACCTCAGTTCAGCCGATTGAGAGCCAAGCATAGACGAAACGTAAAATGACAAGAGCTTGTCACCCTGCGATACGTCAGAACCGGTAGTTACTATGAAGGTTGTATCTTCCCCTTCGCGGACTTTGAGCGTTTGGGCTGTGTCAGGAATAACAGAGACACCCTCTGTGAAGCTGCTGATTTCAATTTCAATGACCTGACTTTTTGGCTCTTCGATCCTGTCTATGGAAACGCGAACGACGTCTTCGTCTCCAATGAAAATGACTTCAGGGTGCTCGACTGTTAGGAAGATGCCCTGTTCCTCACCTAAACCGTATTCTGCCCTACAATCCTCAAAGCCTTCCTTAAATAATGCAGCGGGCGGCAAGTCAGTCTCCACTCCCGAACAAGTAATGAAGCTTCTGCTTGCTCTAAGAGATAGGTTTTCGTTCAGCCTGTTCTTAAAGCCGTCTGTTACACGCTCTCGATATGATTGGTTTAGGTACGGTGTGGAGTAGGCGACCGCAGAAACGACTATGATTAGGATTAGGAAAATATTTAGTCGAAATAGATTTGTTGCTGTGGTCACGAGATTGTCCTTTTCAGCAAAGCCCGCAGGAAGCATGCCGCGCGCCTAACATGCGTTCAAGTCTCCAAAGTGGCTCCTTATGTGCCAAAAACGGTCGTTTTTGTCACAGGCGTTGCTCACGCCGGAATGGTTGAGAAATCTTGTGCCACAAGCCCTTGGCAAAACCGCCTTTTGTTTTTCCACGTTCTTGACCGGCGCTCAAGGAGCAGACATTGGTGCAGAGTGCAGCAGCCTACAAAGAAGGCTCGAAGCTGACCTTAGCCGCACACGCCTAAACGCCATTTGCGCCTGACCGAACCCGTGCCCCCACCTGGCTCGGATAGCCGTCACCCCCAGATTCGCCGATTTACGAGTCCAAGCTGCAAAGGCTATCGCTGGAGCCGCCAGCACAAGTTCGGATCGGATCCTCGGGGACGAAATGGGGGAGCCGTTTTCAATGCAGGTCCGCAGGTCTTCGCTAGCTCGCCCCCGCCCACAGCGACGCGCCCCCCAGAACCACGAGATTCAGACCCGCAAGCGCCAGAAGGCCGTAGGCGAGCCGCACGAACAGCGCCTGCGGGATGCGGTCATGCAGGGCCATCCCGAGCCCCACACCGATCAGCAGGAAGGGCACGAGTAAGGCAGACGCCCAAAGCCCCTCGGTGGTTAACAGTCCAAGTGCGCCATACCCAAACCCCTTGGCCATGTTCAGCACGAAAAAGAAAACCGCGTTGGTGCCGACAAAGGCAGACTTATCGAGATTCATCCGCAAGAACGTCCCCTTGATCGGCGGCCCCCCGGCATGCGCCACGAACCCCGCGAACCCCGACAGCAGGCTCGCAAGGAACACCACAGCGCGCGGCGCGGCGGTGACGGGGGCGGTATCCGGGCCCCGCCAGACAAACCGCGCCACGAAAACCAGCGCCATCACCCCGATCGCCAAACGCAGCCCGTCCGGGTCCACCTGCGAAAACCCCACCATGCCAAGGACGATCCCGAGCGCGGCGCCCGGCAGCAGAACCAGCACCAGCCGCGCTTGCCACGCCCGGCGATACCGCCAGACCGACAGCAGATCGATCCCGACCAGAACCGGCAACAGCAACACCGCCGCCTCCTGGACCGGCATGGTCAGCGCCACCAGCGGCACACCGAGAATCCCGAGCCCACCGGCAAAACCGCTCTTCGAAATGCCGGTCAGAGCAACCGCCAGGGCCGCAACAAGATAAGCGTCAGTCGTCATTCCTCGCAGATATGCCGCGCCCATAAATCCGTAAAACGATTTCTTGTGATCATTAAAATCTGATATTGCGATCTCATGCCCTTCGACCTCAAGCATATCGAAAGCTTCATCGCGGTGGCCGAGGCGCGCAATTTCTCGGTCGCGGCGGCGCGGACCAACACCGTCCAGTCGGCCATCAGTGCCCATATCAAGCAGTTGGAACACCAGGTCGGTCGCGCGCTGGTCACACGCGGGCGGGGCCAGCCCGTTGCCCTTACGCCAGACGGCATCGCGTTCCTCGCGCAAGCCCGCCGCTTGCTCGCCCTGGCCGAGGAAATGGCCAGGCACCCGGGCGCTGGCGACGGCGCACCACCCCTGCGTCTCGGGACCACCGTGACCTTTGCGCTGTCGGTCGTCCCCCCGGCCTTGTCCGCCTGTGCACAGGCACCCGACACGTCCCGCGTCACCGTCCGGACGGCCCGGTCCCATGCCTTGCTCGACCTGCTCGAAACCGACCGCATCGACCTCGCTTTTCTGTTCGACCAGGGGCCGCATCCGATGCGGGTGGCAACAACCCAGACCGAACTGGTCTGGGTGGCTTGCGCAAACGTCGCCCCGCCGGTTGATGGCCCCCTTCCCCTCGCCTTTCTGGAGGACGCGCGCGACCTGCGCAGGCACGCGTTTGCCGCCCTCGATTCACATGGCGCGGTCGCCACATCCCTGCAAACGCACCCTGACCCGGTCGGCCTGCGCGCGGTGCTGGCGGGCGGGCTGGCGGTCTCGGTCCTGCCCTGCATGGCCGTGGTTGCGCCACTTGCGGATGTTGGCGCACGGCTTGGGCTGCCGCCGCTCGGGCAGGTGTCCGTCTCGGTCTACGCGCGACGCGGACACCGCCACAGCGCTGCAACGCATCTGGGTCGCGCGCTCATTGCGGCGACGCAAAGCAGCTAGGGCGCAAAAGCCGAGAATTGCCTTGTCGCCAAGCTGTGTTACGCTGCTTGCACATCGATTCACTCTCGATGACAGACCCCGGAGGACCCAATGATACGACATATTCTTGTCGCGATGTCCCTTTGCGCGGTGCTTTCAAGCGCATCCCATGCAAATGAAGCCGTACCCAGCAAGGCCGCCGCCGAAGGCACGTTTCCAGACCGCCCGTTTTCCCCTTATGCAAATCGAACCTTCCCCGAGCGCCCCTTGTGGGGCGACACCCACTTGCATACCAGCCTCTCGCTCGATGCGGGACTGTTCGGAAACACACTCCCGCCCGATACGGCATGGCGCTTTGCCAAGGGCGAACAGGTGGTCTCATCAACCGGGCAGCCGGTGCGCCTTGCCCGCCCGCTCGACTGGATGGTTCTGACCGATCACACAGATTCGATGGGGTTTGCGACGGACCTGCAGGCCGGCAAACCCAACATCCTTGCCGACCCAAAGGGGCTGGAATGGTATCAGGGCTTCAATGAGGGCGGCGATGCTGCTGCGCGCGCGGCGTTCGACCTGATCACAAATTTTTCGCAGGGGACACTGCCAGAGGAACTATTCGCCAGCTATCAACCCGGCTCGGACGCATTTGCCTTCACGTGGGAGCAAATCGTCATGGCTGCAGAAGCCCATAACGACCCCGGTAATTTCACCGCCTTTATCGGCTTTGAGTGGACGTCGGTGCCCGGTGGCTTCAACCTGCACCGCAACGTGATGCTTCGCGACGGGGCGATCCGCGCGCTGCAAATGGTTCCACCAACGACGGAAGCCCCCCTGGGCTCGACCGATCCGAATTTCCTCTATGACTGGCTCGAAACCTACCAGGCAGAGACCGGCGGACGCGCCATTGCCTTTGCCCATAACGGCAACCTGTCCAACGGTTGGATGTTCCCGACAGAGGGTACCTATCACGGCGGCACGGTCGATGCCGACTACGTGGCAAAGCGCGCGAAATGGGAACCCCACTACGAAGTGACCCAGATCAAGGGCGATGGCGAGGCCCACCCGTTCCTCAGCCCCGAGGACGACTTTGCCGATTACGAGAATTGGGATGTCGGCAACCTCGATATCACCGAACTCAAGACCGAAGACATGCTTGCCGGGGAATACGCGCGCGAGGCCCTGAAGCGGGGCCTCCTGCTTGAGGAAAAGTTCGGCGTGAACCCGTACAAATTCGGCATGGGTGGCGCAACGGACAGCCACACTTCACTGGCGACCGCCGAGGAAGAGAATTTTTTCGGCAAATCCGTCAGCGTGGAACCCTCCCCCACCCGGATAGAGCACCCCTTCATTGCCAATGACCTCGGCGAGATTCCCGGGCACATGCTCGTCGCCTCGGGCTACACGGCGGTTTGGGCGACGGACAACACCCGGTCCGCGATCTTCGACGCCTTCAAGCGGCGCGAGACCTATGCCACGACCGGCCCTCGGATCGGGCTGCGGTTCTTTGGCGGGTGGGAGTTCACCGAGGATGACCTCGAAAGTCGCCTGATCGCCGATGTCGGCTATACCAAGGGCGTGCCGATGGGCGGGGATTTGCGCCCGCGCGAAGGCGACGCCGCGCCCAGTTTCCTGATCGCCGCGCTGCGGGACCCGATCGGGGCCAATCTGGACCGGGTTCAGGTGGTCAAGGGCTGGCTGGATGCCGAGGGCACGTTGCAGGAAAAAGTCTTCGACGTGGCGTGGTCCGATGACCGGCAACCGGACGCCAACGGCAAGCTGCCGCCCGTCGGAAGCACCGTTGATGTGGAAAACGCAAGCTGGTCGAACTCGATCGGCACGGCAGAGCTTTTGACAATCTGGACAGACCCGGAATTCGATCCGTCGGAACGCGCGTTCTACTATCTGCGCGCGCTGGAGATTCCGACACCGCGCTGGGTTCTCTATGACAAAGTGCGCTTTGGCGCGGAATTGCCCGCGGACGCACAACTGACGCATCAGGAACGCGCCTATTCCTCGCCGATCTGGTACACGCCCGCCGAAGGCTGACCTGCGCGCGTCGTGCAACCTGCGGACCGACACGGGCTGTCCCTCGGCGGGGCAGCCCGTTTGTCATGTCCGCGATCCGATCACACCACCAAAAAACTGCCTTTTTACGATTCCAAACTGCGAATCACCTAGGTAGATTGGGGCAAAGGCGGCCGTACGAGCCGCCGCTGACAAGAATGGATCGGGCTTTGGCGCATATCATCGTCTTCGGGAACGAAAAGGGCGGGTCGGGCAAATCGACCACCTGCATGCATGTGGCCACCGCGCTCGCGCGGGCGGGCAAGACTGTCGGCGGGATCGACCTCGATCTGCGCCAGCGCAGCTTCGGGCGCTACCTCGAAAACCGCGCCACGACCTCGGAACGCGAGGGCGTGGCGCTGGCAAGCCCGCGTCTGATCGAATTGCCGAGCGTGGATCAGGCCGATCTCGACCCGGGGGAGAACATCTGGGACCGTCGCCTGACCGCGGCCATCGCCAGCGCGGAGGAGACGCACGATTTCATCGTGATCGACTGCCCCGGCTCGCACACACGGCTCAGCCAGGTGGCCCACTCGCTGGCCGATACGCTGATCACGCCGCTGAACGACAGCTATGTCGACTTCGACATGCTCGCGCGCGTCGATCCGTTGACCAACAAGGTGCTGGGGCCGTCGGTCTATTCCGAAATGGTCTGGAGCGCACGACAACTGCGCGCCCGCGCGGGGTTGCAGCCCATCGACTGGATCGTCGTGCGCAACCGGCTCGGCACGCAGTACATGCACAACAAGAAAAAGATCGGCGACGCGCTCAAGGATCTGCAAAAACGGATCGGCTGCCGGATCGCACCCGGCTTTTCCGAACGCGTGATCTTTCGCGAACTGTTCCCGCGCGGCATGACGCTGCTCGACCTCAGGGATATCGGGATCGAGAAGATGAACATGTCGAACCTCGCGGCCCGGCAGGAACTGCGCGACCTGATGCGGGAACTGAACCTGCCCGGTGTCGAGATCGACTTCTAAGCAGCCCTAGCCGCAACTCAGCGTGATCACTTCGCCCCAGGGGTCCACTTCAACGTTCAGCCGATCACGGCGAAAGTCCATCGTGACCGGCCCGCGTCCGACTATGCGTGCCCGTCCACCCATCGCAACCTGCAACGGCGCGCTCGGATCGATCTGCGTGCCGAGCATTGCGGCATTCGACTGCGCACCGCAGGTGTCCTGCTCCGGGGTCGGAACCACCCCGCGCGGGGTGGCGCGGCTGGCATAGCGCAGCCAGAACCTGCGCCCCTCCGCCTCCAGCCGTGCGCGAAACTTCGGCGATAGCGCCTCCGCGTCGTAGGTGTCGAAATCTGCGCGCACACGGAACAGCAGCCCGATGCCCCCCGCCGTCCTTGATTGCAAATCCGGTTTCGTCAGCTCGAAGCGCGCCACAGAGGTGAACGCATAATCCGAATAAGCCGCGACCGCCGCTTCCGTGCGCGCACCCCACACCCCGTCCGCAGGCCCGGCGTCAAAGCCGAAAAATCCAAGGGCTTCTTGCAACGCCGCCGTGTTCGCGCGCACCGTCTCGGCCCGTGCGGCCCGCTCTTCGTCCGTCAGCGGTTTGCGTCCGGCAAGCAGTTTGCCGATCGTCAGCGCACCGCTGTCAGTCTCGGACGCGATGACCTGCGGGGCCCCGAGCGCAAGTGCGATGGTTAGGCCGAGCATGGCCAGACCACTGCGCACCGGCCTAGCCACAGTTCAGGTTTGTCACCATGTTCCACGGATCGACCAGCGCGTTCAGGCGGTCGGGTCGAAAATCCGTGGTCATCGGCCCGAAATACAGCACCCGCACCGATCCCGCGCCTTCCAGCTCGGGCAATTCGTCCGGGTTGATCACCTCGCCGATCAGCGCCTCGTTCGCCCAGGCCCCGCATGTGTCGCTCTCGACCGAAATGTCGACGCCCCAAGTCGCCGGGTCGGCCTGCAACTGCTTGCGCACCCAGAACCGCTCCCCCTCGCGGCGCAGGCGCGCCAGATCCCGTTCGTCCAGGTCAAACGCCTCGACATCATCCTTGGCCGCATAGGCATCCATCAAGGCACGCAGCGGCAACGGGCGCGGGTCGGCGTCCAGCACATCGACAGACAACCCGCCCAGACGCAGATACGTCCCCAGACGCGACAGGCCCCGCACGGTATCCGGGCCCACCTCGCCATCGACCGGGCCATCCATGAACCCATAGAAATGCAGCGCGGTCTGGATATCGAACGTATCCTCGCGCATGGCGGTCTGCGCCTGGGCCGCCTGCACACCCGCAACGCCCAGCATGACCATCCCGACTAATCCCGCTCGCAGCATGACGGCTCCTTCTCTTTCCGGTTGCAGAACCCTATGCGCAAGCACTGGCCCGGGTCCAGCCTGTAACAATCGCCTGCGCGTCCCCGTGCAAGGTTACAGAAACACCGTGGCGATGTTGCAAAAGCCCCGCTGGACATCACCTGCCATCAACCGGGCGTGATCAGGCTAACACACCCGCGCATTCCGCACGATTTCATGGGACAACAGAGACACCCAAAAGGAACCCCGGAATGTCGATCATGGAAGAGAAACCGCGCGCACACCCCAAGACGCGCCTGCCCAAATGGGTGCCACTGGCCGCCATCGGCCTTGTCGCCGCAATCGGGGCATTCACCCTGAAAGACACCCTCAGTTTCGAGGCGCTGGCCGCGAACCGCGAGGCGCTCCTGGCCTTCCGCGACGCGAATTTCATCGCCACTATCGCCGTCTATCTCGCGCTGTATATCGCCATCGTGTCCTTCTCCCTTCCCGGTGCGACGATTGCGACGCTGACGGGCGGGTTCCTGTTCGGCCTCGCCACCGGCACGGTCGTGACCGTGTTTGCCGCCACCATCGGGGCCACGGTGATCTTCCTCGCCGCCCGCTGGGGGCTGGGTGAAAAACTTGCTGCGAAAATGGACGCCTCCGAAGGCAAGATCAAACAGCTCAAGCAAGGGTTGGCGGAAAACGAGATCTCGGTGCTGTTCCTGATGCGCCTTGTTCCGGCGATCCCGTTCTTTGTGGCCAACCTGTTGCCCGCGCTTGTCGGGGTGAAACTCCGCAACTTCATCATCACGACCTTTTTCGGCATCATCCCCGGCACCGCCGTCTACACCTGGGTCGGCGCAGGTCTGGGCGAGGTGTTCGCCCGGGGCGAGACGCCCAACCTCGGCATCATCTTCGAGCCGCACATCCTCGGCCCGATCCTGGGCCTCAGCGCGCTGGCGCTTCTGCCCATCCTCCTGAAGAAATTCCGCAAGACCGAAAGCGCCTGATCCCATGACAAACCGAATTGAGACTGACATCTGCGTCATCGGCGCAGGCTCCGGAGGGCTGTCCGTTGCAGCCGGGGCGGTCCAGATGGGCGCGCGCGTCGTGCTGCTCGAAGGCCACAAGATGGGCGGCGACTGCCTAAATTACGGCTGTGTCCCCTCCAAGGCGCTGATCGCGGCGGCCAAGCAGGCCCACACCGTGCGCAAGGGCGGCTTCGGCATCGCCCCGGCGGAACCGGTGATCGACTACGCGGCGGCCAAGGACCACGTGCATGACGTGATCGCCACCATCGAACCCGTCGACAGCCAGGAACGGTTCGAAGGCCTGGGCGTGCATGTGATCCGCGAGTTCGGCGAATTTGTCTCCCCGACAGAGGTCAAGGCAGGCGACACCACCATCACCGCCCGCCGCTTCGTCATCGCCACCGGCTCACGCCCCTTCGTGCCACCCATCCCGGGCATCGACAGCGTGCCCTATCTGACCAACGAAAGCCTGTTTGACCTGCGCGACCGCCCGGACCACCTGATCGTCATCGGCGGGGGCCCGATCGGGATGGAAATGGCACAGGCCCATGTGCGGCTGGGGTCGAAAGTGACCGTGCTGGAGGGCGCGCAAGCGCTTGGCAAGGACGACCCCGAACTCGCCGCCATCGCGCTTGAACGCCTGCGCGGCGAAGGGATCGAGATTGTCGAAGGCGCGCAGGTTTCCGAAGTTTCGGGAACTGCTGGCGATATCACCGTCAAGACCGAAGACGGGCGCAGCTTTGCCGGATCGCACCTGCTGATGGCCGTGGGCCGCGCGGTGAACGTGGACAAGCTGAACCTCGAAGCTGCTGGGGTAGATTACGACCGCCGCGGCGTGAAGGTCGACGCGTCCCTGCGCACGACCAACAAGAAGGTCTATGCCGCCGGCGACGTCGCAGGCGGGCTGCAATTCACCCATGTCGCGGGCTACCACGCAGGCGTTCTGATCCGGCAGCTTGTGCTGGGTCTGCCCGCCAAGGCCCGCACTGAACATATCCCGTGGGCTACCTATACCGATCCGGAGATCGCGCAGGTCGGGCTGACCGAAGACCAGGCCCGCAAGGCGCATGGCCCCAAGCTCGAAGTTGCCCGGTTCGCGTTCGACGAAAACGACCGCGCCATTGCCAGCGGTCGCACCACGGGCTTGATCAAGGTCATGATCGTCAAGGGCAAGCCAATTGGCGCGTCGATCGTCGGGGCCGATGCCGGGGAATTGATCGGGCTCTGGGCCTACGCCATTGCGAACGGCCACAAGATATCGGCCGTGGCCAACATGGTCGCGCCCTATCCCACACTGGGCGAGGTCAACAAACGGGCCGCCGGAGCCTATTTCAGCCCGCGTCTGTTCCAAAGCGATTTGGTCAAACGCATCGTACGCATTGTTCAAAAGTTCTGAGGGGGTTATGTCTGCCCCACGCACCAAGGAGCTGCCCATTTGAATTCGCTGTCCGGACGCTTCCTGATCCTGACCGTGGTCTTCGTCATGTTGGCCGAGGTTCTGATCTTCGTGCCGTCCGTGGCGCGGTTTCGCGAGGATTACCTGCTCAACCGTCTGGAGCGCGCGCAAATTGCCTCGCTCGCGCTCCTGACCACCCCCGATGACATGATCGACCCCGAGCTTGAGACAGAGCTTCTCGCCAATGCCGAGGTGTTCAACGTGGTCCTGCGCCGGGACGAGGTGCGCCAACTGGTGTTGTCGCAACCGATGCCGGCGTCGATCTATGCCACCTACGATCTGCGCGACCCGTCTGCCTTCGAACTGATCCGCGATGCGTTGGCCGGGATCGTCGACACCGAGGATCACGTGATCCGTGTCATCGGCACCCCGGTGCGCGGCGCGGGCGAGGTGATCGAGATCACGATGCCCACCGCCCCGCTGCGCGCGGCACTTATCGATTACGGCATCACCATCCTGATCCTGTCGGCGGCGATCTCGATCTTCACCGCCACGCTGCTGTTTCTTGCCGTCCGCCGGTTTCTGGTGAAGCCAATGCGCCGCGTCGTGAACCACATGACCTCTTATGCCGAGGCTCCCGAGGATGCGCGTCGCATCATTTCGCCCGATGCCGGGGTGGCCGAACTGCGCGACGCCGAAGACGCGCTGATGTCCCTGCAGACCCAGCTGACCCAGGCGCTCAAGCAGAAAGACCGCCTCGCCCAGCTTGGCAGCGCCGTGGCGAAGATCAGCCATGACCTGCGCAACGTGCTGACCGTGGCGCAACTTCTCGCCGACCGGATGGAGACCTCCGAGGATCCGACCGTCAAACGCGCCGCCCCCAAGCTCGTGAACGCCATCAGCCGCGCCGTGACCCTGTGCGAAAGCACACTCGCATTCGGCAAGGCCGAGGAACGCGCGCCCGCCCTCACGGTCTTCCAGTTGGGCCCCCTCGTCGATGACGTGCTGGGCAGCGAGGAACTGTCCTGCCAGCCCGACATGGTCACCTTCGTCAGCGACATCCCCCCGGGCCTCAGCCTGCGCGCGGACAACGAACAGCTCTACCGCGTGCTCACGAACCTCGTCCGAAATGCCAGGCAGGCGATTGAAACCTCGGGCACGCCCGCGCAGATCTGCATCACCGCCCGCGAGGAAGACGACCACTGGGTCATCTGCGTCGCCGACACAGGCCCCGGCCTGCCCCCAAAGGCGAAAGAGAACCTCTTCACCGCGTTTCAGGGCGGCGCGCGCAAGGGCGGCACAGGCCTCGGCCTCGTGATCGCCTCCGAACTGGTGCGCGGCCACGGCGGCCATCTGGAGCTGAAACGCTCCGATGAGACCGGCACGGAGTTCCGCATCCGCCTGCCCCGCAACACTGCCCTCCTCGACGCGGTCGCCGAATAGGCCGAAACGGCAAAAAACCCACTTGCATTGGGTCAGGCGGGGCGTTAGTCACCACCTCCACGCGCTGGTAGCTCAGTTGGATAGAGTACTTGACTACGAATCAAGGGGTCGGGGGTTCGAATCCTCCCCAGCGCGCCACTCTCCCACCGGTCCGGTGACCTGCAAAGGCCCGCGGTCAGGGGGAAAACGCACCAAACTGCGTTGACTTGACCGGCCCGTGCGCCTATTGGACGGGCTCTGAGATGCACTGGTGCGACCGCCATCCGGGTGCCGCACCAACCGAAGGAGAGAAGCGATGAAGCGCACCTTTCAGCCGTCGAACCTTGTTCGCAAGCGCCGTCACGGATTTCGCGCGCGCATGGCCACCAAGGCCGGCCGCAAGATCCTGAACGCCCGTCGTGCCCGCGGCCGCAAGTCGCTGAGCGCATAAGCCGTCTGCCCCTGACCGCATGGTCCGGGCCGTGACAGCACCTGACACACCGGACACCGACCTGTCCGTCACGCCGCCCGCCCCTGCGCAGGCGGCGCTTGTCGTTTTATCGAAACGCGCCGATTTCCTGGCCGCCGCCCGCGCCCGCCGCCAATCGGCGCCCGCCTTCCTGCTACAGGCCCGCCGCCGCAAACCAGACGAGGCGCCTGCCGACCTGATCCGCGTCGGCTTCACCTGCTCGAAAAAGGTCGGCAACGCCGTGGCCCGCAACCGCGCCAAACGCCGCCTGCGCGAGATCGCCCGGATGGACCTCGCAACCCACGGCCAGCCCGGGTGGGACTACGTGCTGATCGGGCGCAAGGACGCCACCGCGACGCGGCCGTTCGAGGCCCTGCGCGCCGATCTGGCCACCGCCCTGCGCCAGATCCACAAGAGCCGCAAATGACCCCGCTCGCCTGGACCCTGTCGCTGCCCGTGCGCGCCTACCGGGCGGTGTTCTCGCCTTGGGTCGGCCATAACTGCCGCTACCACCCGACATGCTCCGCCTACGCGCTGGAGGCGCTCCGCAAGCACGGTGGCCTCAAAGGCGGCTACCTCACCCTCCGCCGCATCCTCCGCTGCCACCCGTGGGGCGGCTCGGGGATCGACAACGTCCCGGATTGAAGCGGGGAAGACGTGTCCGCTTTGCGGACGGAGCTGCCATATCCGGGTTTGCATTCAACGACCGCTTTACCAGCTTTCTGTAATCAAAGGTGCAGGTTAAACTTGCGCGTCGCAACAGTTGAAGAGCGTTCTCTTGATCGAATACGAAACCAAAGCACTCAGCGCAGATACCTGGGATGACTTCGCCGATCTTGTCGAAGAGAATAACGGCGTCTGGGGTGGTTGCTGGTGCCTCTGGTATCATGGCAAGGCGGAAGAGAAGGCACCGCTTGAGCAAAAACGCGCGATGAAAGAAGCCCGCGTAAGGTCTGGCGAGGCGCATGCTGCCTTGGTCTACCACAATGGCAAGTGCGTGGGTTGGTGTCAGTTTGGACCACCCAAAGAACTTCCCCGTCTCCACAACGCACGCGCTTATCAGAAGGACCTCGTCGCGCTACCAGACTGGCGCATCACCTGTTTCTTTTCCGGAAAGGGCCACAGAGGCGGTGGTGTCGCTTCTGCGGCACTTGGCGGAGCGGTATCGCAGATAAAGGAACTTGGCGGAGGGCGCGTCGAAGGTTACCCGGAAGACATCGAAGACCGTAAGGCAACACCTGCATTTCTCTTCAACGGTGCCCTGCATATGTTTGACCGACAGGGATTCGAGCGCACTCGCAAGATCGGCAAACACAAGTGGGTGGTCACACTCGATCTATAGTTGTCGCGTTGCGCCGATACAGTTTGACCGTGTCCACCAAAGCAATGTCTGCTTTTGGTGCTTTGTTACTGTTACTACCGGTTGCAGCAATCAGTAGTTATGGGCTCAAACTGGTCATTCGCTGCGTTCCAAGTGACCGACTTCTTCAAGCTCTAATCCGTCTCGGCAACCGTACGGCCGAAGTGTTTCAGGGTCTTTGCCGCAGCCCAGAAAACCATAGCGCCCGAGCGAACCCTCACCGCACCACGAACACCGAAACCGGCGCGTGCGTGGCCACGTAACCCGCGTTCGATGAAAAGACATGATCCATCAATCCAGGCATGTGGCTAGCCATCACGATCAGGTCGCATTTGCTTTGGGTCGCCGCCGCGATGATCTCCTTGCCGACATGCAGATGCAGGTCGCCGCGCAGGGCGACGTGATCCGCCGTCTCGATCCCGTGCAGATTGGCTTGCTCCGCGGCAAAGACATCCATCGCATCCCTTGTCCGCTGCCCTTCGCTTTCGCCCGGCATACTCGGCGCGGTATCGACCACGTTCAGATAGATGACCTTTGCATCATGATCCCGCGCAAGGCGCGCCGCAGCCTCCAGCGCTCGGGTCAGCTTTGGCGTGTTGGCCAGATCAATCGGAACCAGAATTCGTGAATACATGATTGGTCCTCCCCTCCAATGTGATCACAGTGCCAGACGCAGACCGACCCCACCTTGATTTGGTGCAATCCGACAATTGAAGCAGCGATGCGTGGTACGCGCATGGGCATACGGCATGGCTCTTCAGCTTGCACAAGACCCACAGACCAAAGACGCTTGACCTTCCCCCGGCTGGAAACCTTATCTGTGGCAGGTACAGACGCGCGAACCGAAAGAAACACACATGAGATGTCTCACCGCCGCAGTAGCGATCCTGCTGGGAACTCAGGTTGGCGCACATGAAGGCGTCAAGAATCCGGCCGTGATGGCACGCATGAATGACATGAAGGCGATCGCCGGAAACATGAAAATCGTCGGTGACATGGCGAAGGGCACGGCGCGCTTCGATGCCACCGCGGCCCGCACGGCGATGGGCAAGGTGGCCGAGGGTGCCGGGCGCACCCCTGCCCTGTTCACGCCCCGGCAAGACGACCCGAAATCCGAGGCGCTGCCTGCGATCTGGGACACGTTCGACGACTTCACGAAGGAAGCCGGCCGTCTCGAAGCGGTGGCAACGCGCTTCTCCGAAACGATCGAGACCCCCGAAGACCTGCGGTCGGCGCTCTCGGCGGTCGGAGAGACCTGCAAGTCCTGCCACGAAACCTACAGGAAATGACACGAGGCAAGCACGCATGAGAGTCACCGTCTTTCCGTGGACCCTGATCCTTTTCGTATCTCCGGCACTGGCCGGACATGAACTCGAGAACCGGGACATCTCCGCCGGGCAGCTCCTTTACAGCACGCATTGCGCCGCCTGCCATGGCGTCGACCTCGAGGGACAGCCGAACTGGCAAACGCCCAACAGCGACGGAACGATGCCCGCGCCGCCCCATGATGAAACCGGGCACACGTGGCACCACGACAATCAGTTGCTGTTTGACTACACGCGCATGGGCGGCCAGGAGGTTCTCACCGCGCTCGGCGTCGACAGTGTCAAAAGCGGCATGCCCGGGTTCTCGGACGTCATGACCGACGACGACATCTGGAATGTCCTCGCGTATATCCGGTCCACGTGGCCGGACCGGGTCAAGGAGATTCAGTCCATGCGGAACCCGCCACACCAATAAGACAGGGCGTGCGCCACCAACCGAAGATCGAGGTTTTCAGATGAAGAGACTTTGCATTCTGCTCGCGCTCACATGTCTCGGCCCCACCGCTGCCGGCGCGCAGCACGGCGGCACCGACGCCCCTGCGACGCCCTATGCCGGACTGGAGACGCGGGACATCAAGAGCCTGTCTGACAGCGACATCGAGGAACTGCGCCGGGGCGGCGGATGGGGTCTGGCGCTCCCGGCGGAGTTGAACGGCAAACCCGGACCGGCCCACCTGCTCGAACTGCAGGCGGAGATGGACCTCTCCGACGAACAGGTCCAGCAGATCACGAGGCTTTTCGAGGACATGCGCCGCGAGGCGATGGTCGTGGGCGAGCGCTTGATTTCCGCCGAAGCCGCCCTCAGCACGGCGTTCGAAAACGACAGTCTGGGCGCAGCGGAGCTCGAACGCCTGATAGAGGCCGCCGAAACCGCGAGAGCCGAGCTGCGCTTCATTCACCTGTCACGCCACTTGGCAACCGTGCCCCTTCTGACGCAACACCAGATACAGCAGTATCAAGTCCTCAGAGGCTACACGTCTGACCCGTGCGCCAACATTCCGGACGGCCACAATCCCGAGATGTGGAAAAAGCACAACGGGTGTCTTTGACGTCTCGTCTGCACACGCGGTTATCCTCGCATCACCGAGGCCCCGCCAAACACTGCGGGCTCAAAGGCGGCACGCTGCCCGCACGCCGCACCTTGCGCGGCCACCCATGGGACGGATCGGGGAGCGGCACCGTGGAGCGTTGATCGCGGAGAGGCATTTCCGCGTTGCGGACACTTCTGCCACTCACAAGATGCCGCGTGGCGGAAACCCGCACCCCGCGCTTGGTGGTCTGGTTAGCGACCTCGGCAAGCTTTCGTAGAACCGGAAACGCAATGCCAATACTTCCAGGTCGAATACTGTCTGTGAAAGGACGGGTTAACGTAGGTTGTCAAACGTGATTATATTTCTCGCGTCGAGGAAATGCAGTGAGGCTGGATCAGGTTACATGATGCTAAAGAAAATCGTTGGAGCAGCGCTCGCTGCAAGTCTTCTCCAGTCGCTGGCTTCGCCTGTAGTCGCAAACGTGGGACAGGATGCTATCGATGGCTGCATCGACCAAATCCGGGCCATTGGGGGACCTGATGGTCAAAGCGGAACGGTGCTCTCATCGGAGTATTCCGAAGCCAACTCTCTCGTGATGTTCCGCGACAGTGGAAACACGATCTGGCGATGCCTTGTTTCGAACGATGGCGTTGTTGCCGACCTCTCGGTTGCCGAAGCCGCTGACGATGGCAACGGCGCCATGGCCGGCGCTTCGGGCACGTCCGGGTCGGGGACCGAACGCGTCGCCTTCACACCTGGAACCTCGGGCGCGGAACTGACGGGCTCGCTGCTTCCGCAGGAAAGCCGCCGCTATATCTTGGGAGCAAAAGACGGCCAGTTTCTGTACGTGCGCATAGCCGCCAACGGACCCGGAATGACCTATGTAATCTATAACCCGGATGGGTCGGTCCTTTTGGACGAGATGAACGCGTCGCAGGAGTACCGAGGGCAACTCTGGCAGTCGGGCGACCATGTTGTGGAAGTCTACAACACGGCAAATGGCGCCCAATCCTACAATGTGATCTTCGGCATCGAGTAATTCCACGACCAGGAAAAGAAGTATGATAATTCCTGTTTTTGGCGTCACACGAAATGAAAAAGGAAAACGCATGAAAACTTATATTGCCCTAGCGCTAGCGACGATCGCCTTGGCTGGATGTAGTCAGGAGGAAGCCTTCACTACGGAGGCAGACATTTCAGAGGCAAATCGCGCCACGGAATGCCCGGTTGACGTCACCGAGGCTGACCGTGCCAACTACCCTGCATGCAATTGACGCACGTCAAGCGCGGGTGGGCAGCCCGCACGACCTACTGGCCGACAACAAGGTCGGCCGCGACACGCTGCATCCATGATAATTCGGGTGCATGATGTGTATGTGGGTGACCCGTGCGTTCGCGGCCCTGTACCTTGTCGCGTTTGTATTGCTCCTGATCGGAACCTTCGGTCTCTTCGGTCAGGAACGCGATCCGCTGGCGGGTGTCTTCCTGATGCCTCTCGGCTTGCCTTGGTCGCTCTGGTTGGACGGGCTACCTGAAGCGGCGTTGCTTTTTGCAGCGGCCTTGGTTCCACTCATCAACCTGACCTTGCTTGGGATCGTTTGCCGCCATCGCGCCGTCAGGCGGCGCCGTAACCCTTAACACCGGGGAAACATCATGACATTCGACTTGGCACACGCGTTGGTCTCCGGCGTTCTGATCTTTGCCGTGATCATCGGCATGCAGAAAGCTGGCCTCTACACCCCCCACAGGGACGGCGGTCCGCGTTGGAGCTGGCCGTTGTTTTTCGCCGTCGCAGCGGTGATGTTTATCCTGAACCTGCTTTGGCCATAGGGCCGACTGGTATCATTTGATCGCAACCGATCCTTTATTGCCAAATACCTGATCAACCCGTAGCCGACGCGGCTTCTTGTGGCGGCGATCAGCATGAGCAGTCTCAATCCGCCAGAGGTTTCATCTGGGGGCGGTGCCCGGATGCCGATCGCGGTTCGAACAGTGTCCGTCGGTCTCGAAGAATTCGAACGACCACTTCCGTTACGTTCCCGCAAGTTCGGCGAAGTTGCCTCTGCCCCGTTCTGCGGCATCCGTCAAAATGCGCTCGAAGCGGTCCGATGCCGCCGACGTCCCCCGAGCCCGCAAACCACGCACAACTCATCCATCGCGGCAGGTCAGGATAGCCGTCACTGCCTGCAAGGTGCGTCTCGCCAACGCCCCCGAAACCGATGTTCTTTTCCGTTACACCGCCGTTCGCGCAACATCCTTGGCGCGCAACGCGGCGGCTCCAAAAATTCGCCTTCGCCAAACATTAGAATTTTTAAATAACTCAAAAGTTTCTAAGAATTTCTAATCTGGATGTCTTACCGCGGCGTTCAGGTGTCTTTCTCGAAGGTTAAAATCACCTCTCCGACGGGCAGTCCGAACTTCGACATATAGGCACGATTGAGCAGCCGGTGCTCGCTCAGAAGCCACATCCAGTCGTCAAAGGTAAACCGGGCGGTCGATCCATCGGGCATCGGCAGATCTATCGTGTAGGCCCAGTTGAACGTGTCGCCGCGTTCTTCGCCGAACGCCGTTCCGACCACGCCCGGGGCCGTGCCCTCCCATGTCTCGGGGCCGGTCTTGGTCAGGGTCCAGACCCGCTGCTCGGTGCTGCCATCCTCATAGACGAAATCCTCCGTCAGGGTCAGCACCCGCCCGTCCCACTGCCCGTCGATCTGCACCTCGAACCGGCGGCGCACGGTGCCCAGCACATCCTGGAACTGGCCATAGGCCACGGTCTGCCCTTCGAAGAAATCCTCAAGGTTCAGCGCCCGGTCGCTCAGCTTGGCATCGTCGAGCGCGGGTTTTCCCGTGCAGGCGCCCAGCGCGAGCGCAGCGATCAGGACAAGATGTTTCATGGCCATCCCTTCCGGTGTGATTGACGCAGGAGCTAATCCAGCCACCCGGCCCGGCAAGCCCGCGCGATTGACGAGGGGGCCTTGCGTCCAATATGGCTGATGAGACCGTTATCCGGGGCTTGCCATGCTTGACGAAACAGAGATCCATCCGCTTTTCGAAGGCGCGCCAAATTCCACCGAATTCAAGAAGTTACGCAAGCGGATCGTGCGCCAGACGCGCGAGGCGATCGAGCACTACGGCATGATCGAACGCGGGGCGAGATGGCTTGTGTGTCTGTCCGGCGGCAAGGACAGTTACACCCTGCTGGCGGCGTTGTACGAGCTGCAATGGCGCGGGCTGTTGCCGGTGGAGTTGCTTGCCTGCAACCTCGACCAGGGCCAGCCGGGCTTTCCCGCGACGGTCCTGCCGGAGTTCCTTGAGCGCATGCGCGTGCCCCATCGGATCGAGTATCAGGACACCTACTCCATCGTCATGGACAAGGTGCCCGAGGGGCGGACCTTTTGCGCGCTGTGTTCGCGCCTGCGGCGCGGAAACCTCTATCGAATCGCGCGAGAGGAGGGCTGCTCCGCCGTGGTGCTCGGCCACCATCGCGACGACATACTGGAGACGTTCTTCATGAACCTCTTTCACGGCGGGCGGCTCGCAACCATGCCGCCGAAGCTCTTGAACGAGGACGGTGACCTTTTTGTCTACCGCCCCCTCGCCCATGTCGCCGAGGACGACTGCGCAAGGTTCGCCCGCGCGATGGACTACCCCATCATTCCCTGCGATCTCTGCGGCTCGCAAGACGGGCTGCAACGCCAACAGGTTAAGGCGATTCTGGACGGCTGGGAGAAAAACAGCCCCGGCCGCCGCCAGGTCATCTTCCGCGCCCTCACAAACATCCGCCCCTCCCACATGCTGGACCCGAAACTCTTCGATTTCCAGAAACTTGCCCGGGTTGCAGAGAATCTCGACGAACTTTCCGAAAATTAGAACGAAAACGGAATAAAAAGGGCACATTGCATTAACATAGTGCCCATTTTACCCGTCTAGTGTCCTTGCCAGTTGGTCCCAGTGAACGGCGAGAGGCACAGCGCGGTAATGTTACGAGTATCCCATTTTCTGAAAACAACGGGTATGAATGTCTTTAAGGACCCGGTGCTTCTCGTCGGTTTCCTCCCTCTGTTCGTGGCAATCTCCTATTCAACGAGAGACATTCGCTGGCTGATCGGGGCAAGCTCGCTTTTGCCTATCATGGTTCTGTGTTTGCGCGCGCTCGACTTCGTCTCGACCCCGAAAGGTGGGCGTGACGGACTGACCGGACTGCCAATTCGAGACGCCTTGATCGAAAAAGTCGACCAGTACTTCGCCACACCCGGCGCAAGCACGCGGACCGCCGCATGCCTTGTTGTCGATCTGGACGAGTTCCACAGCTTCAATGAAAGGTGGGGCCGCGACCTTGCGGACAAGGTGCTCAGGATCACGGCCGACCGCTTGCAATCCGCGGTGCGCGACGATGATCTGGTGGTGCGGCTCGACGCAGATGCCTTCGCGCTCTATCTGGCGCCTGCCGAAGGCATGACCCTCGATGCCATATTGTCGATCGCCGATCGCCTGCAACGCGCGTTGAGCGAGCCGGTCCCCGTGGGTGGTACGACAACCTACACATCCGCTTGTATCGGGGTCGCCCTAGCAAGCAAGAGCCCGGAGGCCAACGGTGCCAGCCTGCTTCTTGCAGCCGAACGCGCCATGGTAACGGCACGCGCCCACGGCGCAGGGGCCCTGCGCGTTTACTCAAAAGAAATGCAGACGGAAGTCTCCAGCACGCATGCGCTGGCCGAAGACTTGGCCCAAGCTTTGGAAAATGGACAGATCAAAGCATGGTTTCAACCGCAAATCTCGACGGATACAGGGCGCGTTACAGGATTCGAAGCGCTCGCGCGCTGGCAACACCCCGATCGTGGGACCGTTTCCCCAGCAGAATTCCTTCCGGCGATCGAGGCGACAGGACGCACCGAGCGCTTGAGCGAAGTCATGCTCTACCAAAGCCTGAAGGCGCTGAGTGCATGGGAACGGGCTGGCTACCACATTCCCAGTGTTGGTGTGAACTTCGGGGGCACTGAGTTGCGAAACCCGCACCTCGTGGAAAAGGTCAAGTGGGAGTTGGACCGGTTTGGTTTGTCGGCAGATCGCCTGTCTGTCGAAATCCTCGAGAACGTCGTCTCGGAGACGGAAGACGATATTGTCTTACGCAATCTTGCCGCGCTGAATGCGCTGGGTTGCAAGTTGGACCTCGACGATTTTGGCACGGGTAATGCCTCGATCAGCGCAATCAAGCGCTTCAACATCAACCGAATCAAGATTGACCGGTCTTTCGTTACCAAGATGGACAAGGATGGCGATCAGCAGCGTATGGTGTCGGCGATTCTCACCATGGCGCACCAACTGGATGTGGAGAGTCTTGCCGAGGGTGTGGAAACACTTGGAGAGCACTCGATGTTGGCACAACTTGGCTGCCAGCATGTGCAAGGCTTCGGAATCGCCCGTCCGATGCCGCTTGAAGACACGTTCGACTGGCTTCCGGCCTATATCGGCAAACTGCCTGCAACCCCGATGATTCCCGCCAAACGCGAAGCCTGAACAAAAAAACCTGAAATACCGGCGCCTCGACGCTGTAATTTGCGCCTTGGGGGTTTCGGGAAATCGACTTGACCTTTACCTGTCCTGTGGGTTGAACCCTGCTAACTCAAAAACACAGGTGTGGGTCCAGATGGACGATCAGAACAAAAACCTCATTCTCGCGACGGCGCTCAGCTTTCTCGTCATCCTGGTCTGGTTTCTGGTCTTCCCGCCCGAAGAACCTGTCACCGATCCAAACGCGCCCGGGCAAGTCAGCCAGACGCAGACAGCCCCAAGTGTTGCCGTGGCCCCGCCCGCGGTCGTCGCGCCAGCTACGCCCGGGGCTGCACCGCAGGCACAAGCCGACACCGCACCCGCCGAAGTTTCCACTCAAGCTCCGCGCGTTGTCATCGATACGCCGCGCGTTTCCGGATCAATTTCCCTTCAGGGTGGTCGGATCGATGATCTGTCGCTGAAAGACTACAACGAGACGCTGGATGATAACTCGCCGATCGTGCGCCTTTTGTCACCTGTAGGGCAGCCAAATTCGTACTACGCACTCCACGGATGGGCACCTGCGGGCGATCTGACATTTGATGACGTGCCGAACGCCAACACGCTGTGGACGCTCGACTCCGGCACGGAACTCACCCCGGACAGCCCGATTACGCTCAGATGGGACAACGGCAATGGCCTTGTCTTCCGGCGAACCATCTCGGTGGACGCGGACTACATGTTCGAGATCGCGCAAAACGTCGAGAACACGTCTGATGTCACGCAGCGTATGCAGCCATACGGGATTATTGCCCGCCACGGGCGGCCCGATACGATCAACTTCTTCGTCCTGCACGAAGGCGTCGTCGCGATGGCAGACGGCGAGCTGATCGAGGCTGACTACGGCGACATGACCGATTTCGATTTCGTGCAAGCCGAAGGGGCACGCACCGAGGTTACACAGATCACCGAGAACGGCTGGATCGGGTTCACCGACAAGAATTGGATGACGACGCTTGTCCCCACGCCGGGTCAGGCGTTTACGTCCGTTTCGAAATACGTCGATGCTGCGGATATCTACCAGACCGAGATCCGGCTCCCGACGGTCGAGATCGCTGCGGGCACGTCCACTGGCGTTAGCACGCGGCTGTTTGCCGGGGCCAAGGAATGGGAAGCGATCCGCAGCTATGAGCAGGATCTCGGGATCGAAGGCTTCATCGACTCGATCGACTGGGGTTGGTTCTACTTCCTGACGAAGCCGATCTTCTGGGTTCTGCACGAACTCAACCTGCTGATCGGGAACATGGGCGTTGCAATCATCGCTCTGACACTCCTGATCAAGGCGGTCCTGTTCCCGCTTGCGTACAAATCCTACGTCTCCATGGCGCGCATGAAGGAACTTCAGCCGGAGATGGAGAAGATCAAGGAACGCGTCGGAGATGACCGCCAGAAAATGCAAATGGCCATGATGGAGCTTTACAAGAAGGAGAAGGTGAATCCGGCGGCAGGGTGTTTGCCCATTCTTCTGCAGATCCCGATCTTCTTTTCCCTCTACAAGGTCATCTTCGTTACCATCGAATTGCGGCACGCGCCCTTCTTCGGTCCGTTTCAGGACCTGTCTGCGCCTGACCCAACGTCGATCTTCAACCTTTTTGGCCTGTTCGGTTGGGGCGCACCGGAACCGGGTTCAATCATGGCGTTGATCTTCATCGGCATTCTGCCTCTGCTACTCGGAATTTCCATGTGGCTCCAACAAAAGCTGAACCCGGCCCCAACCGACCCGACGCAGGCGATGATTTTCGCCTGGCTCCCATGGGTCTTCATGTTCATGCTGGGGACTTTCGCCAGTGGCCTGATCGTTTACTGGATCGCAAACAACGTGATCACCTTCTCTCAGCAGTACCTGATCATGCGCAGCCACGGATACAAACCGGACGTTTTCGGCAACATCAAGGCCGGTTTCAACAAGGCCAAGTCCACGGACAGCAAGTAGCGTGGCGGGCACCATTACGGAGATCTGGCGTTATCCGATCAAGTCCCATGGATCGGAACGACTGGAGCAGGCAAATCTCTCGCCCGGACAAACACTGCCGGGCGACCGTATATGGGCTGTCTTGCACGAGGCCGCCAAAGACGCACCCGACGGCTGGATATCATGCAACAACTTTACGCGCGTGACCAAGATGCCGATGCTTGCGGCCATGCGCGCGGTGCTGTCGACGGACGAAACCCGTGTGACGCTGACCCACCCGACCCGACCGGACCTCGAACTCGCACCTGACACGGATGAAGATCTCTTTCTGGAATGGGTAAGGCCCCTGATGGACCCGAGCCGTGCGCAGCCGGTCCGCCTGGTTAAGGCCGTGGACCGCGGACTGACCGACAGTCCGGAGCCGACGCTTAGCTTGAACAACCTATCCTCCCATCGCGCGGTATCCCAGAAAATCGGGCGCGAGCTGAACACGCTGCGGTGGCGCGGGAATGTATGGTTGGATGGGCTTGGACCATGGGAAGAATTTGAATGGGTCGGGCGAAAGATCAAACTTGGAACGGCGGAGCTTGACGTAGTCGAACCGATCGGGCGCTGCCTTGCGACTGCCGCGAACCCCGAGACGGGACGGCGTGATGCCGATACCCTTGGGGCTTTG
The DNA here is from genome assembly GCF_049800835.1 of Tropicimonas sp. S265A. Taxonomy (NCBI): domain Bacteria; kingdom Pseudomonadati; phylum Pseudomonadota; class Alphaproteobacteria; order Rhodobacterales; family Roseobacteraceae; genus Tropicimonas; species Tropicimonas sp. S265A. The sequence continues at coordinate 33,095 of NZ_JBNAFU010000002.1, read as the reverse complement.
ATGGACGGATGGAACCACCAGAATTTCGGGGTTTACGCCGTGGTCACCAAATCCGGGGTGATTTCGGAGGGCGATACCGCGCAATTGATCGCATGAGTGACACGCTGCCATTTCCCGAGACTCCGGCCCCTGATGCCCATACGGCCGAGGCGGCACGCAAGCTGTTTGCCGGGCCGGTAGAGTTTCTCAAAGGGGTGGTGGCCATGGATGGCCTGCCGCCTGCGGACCGGCTAGAGGTGTGTTTTGCAGGGCGGTCCAATGTTGGAAAATCATCGCTGATCAACGCCCTGACCGGCCGCAAGGCGCTTGCCCGTACGTCCAATACGCCCGGCCGCACACAAGAAATCAACTACTTCACGCTCGGTGATGACCGGTATTTGGTCGACGTGCCGGGATACGGCTTTGCCGAAGCCCCGGTTGCAGTTGTGCAGAAATGGCAGGCCTTGCTGAAAGCGTATCTGACCGGCCGTCAAACCCTGCGCCGCGCATTTGTTTTGATCGACGCGCGCCACGGCATCAAAAAGGTCGACTCAGAAATCCTTCAGCTTCTGGATACAGCTGCCGTAACTTTTCAGATCGTCCTAACAAAGGCAGACAAAGTGAAGGAAAAAGACCGCGCGAAGGTCCTGTCCCAAGTGCGAAAGGTCCTGGCCAAGCATCCCGCCGCCTATCCCGAGATCGTCGTGACATCCTCTGAAAAGGGCTGGGGAATCCCGACCCTCCGCGCGATTGTGGCGGGACTGGAATAGACCGCAACAACGCGCAAAAACCGCGTGCTCCTGCCCGATGTCCTTGGCATAACGGGTAAAACCCGCTAGCACGCGGCACTCCGCCCCAAAGGCCTAACCATGAAGCAGCGCAACATGAAACGCGATTGGATCGCCACCGCCCGTACCCTGTCTGAGGCCGTACCCTACCTGCGCCGCTATGACGACGCGATCGTCGTGGTGAAGTTCGGTGGCAACGCGATGGGGGACGCCGAGGCCATGGCCAGTTTCGCCCGAGACATCGTTCTGATGCGCCAGGTGGGCGTAAACCCGGTAGTGGTGCATGGCGGCGGCCCCATGATCAACGACATGCTCTCCCGGCTGAATATCACGTCGGAGTTCGTCAAGGGCAAACGCGTGACCGACGCCGCGACGGTCGAGGTGGTGGAGATGGTCCTGTCCGGCCGGGTCAACAAGAGCATTGTCCAGGCCATAAATGACGAAGGGGGACGGGCCGTTGGCCTGAGCGGCAAGGACGCCAACATGATTGTTTGCGACCCGGCCGACCCGGCACTCGGCTTTGTCGGCAATCCGGTTGAGGTCACACCCGATACACTGCTTCAACTGCTCAAGGCAGAGATCATCCCGGTTATTGCCCCTATCGGCACCGGCCGTGAGGGAGAGACATTCAACATCAACGGGGATACGGCGGCCGGGGCAATAGCGGCGGCTCTCAAGGCGGATCGTCTGCTCTTGCTGACAGACGTGCCGGGGGTCAAGGACGCGTCCGGTGACGTGGTCACCGAGCTGACAATCGACCATATCGAAAAGCTCACACAGGACGGGACCATTGCGGGTGGCATGATCCCAAAGACGGAAACCTGCGTCACAGCGATCAGAGGGGGCGTGCGGGCCGCAGTCATTCTGGACGGTACGGTTCCCAATGCCTGTCTGCTGGAACTCTTCACTGAGCAGGGCGCTGGTTCGATCATACGACACGGCTGATGCCGCTCTATTCTTTTCTGGACAGTCGCAGCACCGTGGTTTGTGATGGCAAAACTCGAACTTCCACGAACCCGGACCACCTGCGATGAAAACCCTACTCGTACTGCGGCATGCCAAATCAAGCTGGACAGACCCGGGACGAGACGACCACGAACGCCCCCTGAATGCCCGCGGAAGACGCGGGGCTGCCGCCATAGGCGCATGGATTGCGGAGGAGGGTCTTCTTCCGGATCAAGTTCTTTGTTCCGATGCCGTTCGCACGCAGGAAACCTGGGCACGCACCGGCTTGCCCGGCGCGGCTGACCTCAAGTCTGAACTCTACCATGCCAGCGCGGATACAGTTCTGGAGACGGTTAGGGCAGCATCTGGGAAGCGTGTGCTCGTAATCGGCCATAACCCCGGTCTGGCAGAGTTTTCCAGCGCGGTAGCCGTATCGCCGTCGGATCATCACAGGTTCGCGCAATACCCCACCGGCGCGCTGAGCGTGTTGACGTTCGACACGGAGGCGTGGGGGGATGTAGACTGGAAAAGCGGTAAGCTGACCCGGTTTCTCACGCCGCACGATCTGGGCGTTCGCAAGTAAAAAGCCCCGATCTTGCGATCGGGGCCCGCCAACGAAGTCTTGCTGTTCAGTGCCCCAGAATCTGGCTCAGGAACAGTTTCGTCCGGTCGGATTTCGGGTTGTTGAAGAACTCTTCCGGTTCGTTCTGCTCTACGATCTGGCCGGCATCCATGAAGATCACGCGATTGGCCACCTGGCGCGCAAAACCCATCTCGTGGGTCACGCAGAGCATGGTCATCCCCTCCTCCGCGAGTTCGATCATGGTGTCGAGCACTTCCTTGATCATCTCCGGATCAAGGGCCGAGGTCGGCTCGTCAAAGAGCATGATCCGCGGCTTCATGCAGAGCGAGCGGGCGATCGCCACACGCTGCTGCTGACCGCCCGAAAGCTGTCCAGGGTATTTATTGGCCTGGTCGGGAATCTTCACCTTTTCAAGAAAGTGCATCGCCGTGGCTTCTGCCTCCTTCTTGGGGGTTTTGCGAACCCAGATCGGCGCCAATGTGCAGTTTTCAAGAATGGTAAGATGGGGAAACAGGTTGAAGTGCTGAAAGCACATGCCAACCTCCGACCGGATCTTGTCGATGTTCTTGAGGTCAGAAGACAGCAGAGTACCGTCAACCTCAATCGAGCCTGCCTGGTGCTCCTCAAGTGCGTTGATGCACCGGATGAGCGTAGATTTGCCGGACCCTGACGGGCCGCAGATAACGATCCGTTCGCCGCGATACACGGTAAGATCGATATCCCGTAGAACATGGAACTGGCCGTACCACTTGTTCATTTTCTGGATTTCAATCGCAACCTCGTCTGAGACGGTCATTGCGGGGGCTTGGTCAGTCATAGCCATATCAGTGCCCTTTCCTTAACGATGCCCTGTTTGAAGCTGCCGCTCCAACCATTGGGAGTATTGAGAGATGCCGTAGCAGAAGACGAAGAACAGCAGGCCAGCGAAGCCCAGAAGTTCCCAATAGACGCCGAACCATTCGGTTGATGCGAGGATTGGGCCCTGGATCATGCCGAGCATGTCGAACATGGAGATGATCGAAACGAGCGTTGTGTCCTTGAACAGACCGATCGCGATATTCACGATGGACGGGATCGAGATCTTGAGCGCCTGCGGCAGGATGATCAGCCGCATCGACTGCCAGTAATCCAGCCCGAGACTGTCACCAGCTTCGTATTGTCCACGCGACAAGGCCGCCAGACCGCCTCGGATCGCTTCAGCAATATAGGCCGCCGCGAACAGTGTGATCATGATGATCACCCGCAGCACGAGGTCAAACGTTGTGCCCGGTGGCAGGAAGTAGGCCAGCATCACGGATGCCACGAACAGCAGCGTGATCAGTGGGACACCACGGATGAACTCGATGAACACCACGCAAATGCCCTTGATGATCGGCAGGTTGGACTGCCGCCCCAACGCCAACGCGATGCCGAATGGCAAGGACAAGGCGATGCCGGAAGTTCCAAGGATGAAGTTGATCATGAACCCACCGATGAACCGGCTCTCGACCGAGACAAGGTTCAAGCCCACAACGCTGCTGAGCGCGCCGGCAAGTGCCGGAGTGGCAAAAATCCAGAACAGGATCGTCGCAAAGAGGCCGGCCACGATCGCCCCGAAGAAGGAGCGTTCCTGCAAGGCCCGAAACACGAAGAAGCCGACAACCACGCCAACAAGCGCAAAGATGGACACCCAGAGTGAGCCCCCCCAGATCAGCCAATAGGCAATAAAGGGGAACAAACCTGTGAACCATAGCATTTGGCGGGGCAGCTTGAAGAAGAGGACCGGCGCAAGCGCAAGAAAAAGACCGATAAAGGCGAGCACGGCACGCCAGTATTGCTCCGCCGGGTAGTTCCCGAACACCAACTGCGGCCAGCGTTCGCCGATTACGGCGAAACAGCCGCCGACCTCCCCTTGCAGCTGGTCGCGGCAGTCGCGGATTGAGTCCGCATCCCAAACACCGTTGAAGAGCCACGGCACAATGATCGTGCTGAGCCAGTAGATGAACGCAATCGTCAGCAGTGTCAGCAAAGACGACGGGATGGAGTAGAACAGGTTCGAGCGCAACCAGTTGACGATACCCACCTCGGTGGCGGGCGGTGGCGATGCGGGGATCTGCTCAGTCTGAACGAAAGCGACGGAGGTTTGTGCAGACGTGTCACTCATCTCAGCGCTCCTTCAGTTTAACGGCGTTGTTGTAGACGTTCATGATCGCGGAGATGCTGAGCGAGATGATGAGATAGAACAACATCAGCAACAGCACGCATTCAAATGACCGACCCGTTTGGTTGAGGGTCACGCCCCCGAGTGTACCAGTCAGGTCCATGTACCCGATGGCCGCGGCCAAAGAGCTGTTCTTGGTCAAGTTCAAATACTGGGAAATCAGGGGCGGAATGATCACGCGGAGAGCTTGCGGTAGAACGATCAGGCTCATGATCCGGTTCGGACGCATACCCAAAGCCCCGGCGGCCTCGGTCTGGCCTTTCGACACCGCGAGGATACCCGCGCGCACGTTCTCGGCGATGAAGGCCCCGGTGTACAGCGCGAGCGCAAACCACAGCGCGATCAAGGTGCCGCGCAGATTGATCCCGCCGGTGAAGTTGAAGCCACCCAACGACGGATAGTCGAGCCCGACGGGGCGTCCCATGATAAAGAACGCCAGCAGCGTCGGGATGAAGAAGATACCAAGCGTGATCCAGCCTGTTGGCAGCAGCTTGCCGGTTTCGAACAGCAACTTCTTGGCGTAGGCGCGGAACCAGAAAATACCGATGATCGATAGCAGGAACACCGCAACGACGATGCCTGAGCCTTCGTTCCAGACCGGGGCGGGGACATAGACGCCGCGGTTGGTAAAGGCTACCGAGTCCCAAAGAACCATCGTCGCCTCGGGAGTCTCACCGCGGAAGTCACGCGGCGACGGCAGGGCCTGGCTCATCACAGATGAAACGATGACGATCCATATCAGGACCGGAATGTTGCGGAAAATCTCAACATACAGGGACATGACCTTTGCAACCAGCCAGTTCTGCGAAAGTCGCAGGACGCCGGCCAGGACGCCGAACACCGTTGCTGTGATGCAGCCCAGAAAGGCCACCAGCAGCGTATTCAGCAAACCGACGAAGGCAGCACGCATGTGACTGTCCGTCGAGGTGTAGGGGATGAGCTTCTGATCGATCTCATAGCTGGCCGGCTGGCCGAGGAACGAGAAATCAATGTCCTGTCCGAGCGCCGCGAGGTTCTGGACCGCGTTGTACCCGAGCCAGCCAAAGAAAAAGATCAGGGCGCACAAGGCGATGAACTGGAACGTATACCCGCGGTATCGGGTATCGTTGATCAGCATTCCAAGCGAAAACGCTTGCGTGGGCGGGCCACTGGCCTGCGGTGGATCGCTAAACGTTGTCATATTGGTCCCCTAGTCGGCGCGGGCTTATCGGATGTGCGTCTGTGCGCTGGCCCGCTAATTCAGGAAGGTCTGAAAAAGGAAAAAGGGCGCGGAGTAGACCGCGCCCTTTGAAGTGTTTAGCGGAAAGGCGGCGAGTAGAGCAGGCCACCTTCGGTCCACTGGGCGTTCAGCCCGCGGGCCAGACCAATCGGCGTGTTCTCACCGATATGGGTCTCGAAGATCTCTCCGTAGTTGCCACCGGCCTTGATCACGTTGGCCGCCCAGTCAGCCGACAGGCCGAGCATTTCGCCAAGGTTACCCTCGGTGCCCAGCAGACGGTTGATTTCCGGGTTGTCGGTACCAGCCGCCAGTTCATCCACGTTTGCAGATGTGACGCCAAGCTCTTCTGCGGCGATCAGGGCGTTCAGAGACCAGCGTACGATGTCGCCCCATTCGCTGTCACCGTGGCGCACGAGCGGCCCGAGCGGTTCCTTGGAGATGATCTCGGGCAGGACAACGTGATCGCCCGGAGTTTCAAACGCAGCGCGGGTTGCCGCCAGACCGGATGCGTCGGTCGTGTAGACGTCGCAGGCCTCCGCAAGATACTGCTGCTGCGCTTCTGCCGCCGTGGAGATCGGCACCGGCTCGAAGTTGATGTTGTTCGCGCGGAAGAAGTCCGCGAGGTTCAACTCGGTCGTGGTCCCTTTCTGGATGCAAACACGGGCGCCGTCCAGTTCGGTAGCCGACGACACGCCGAGTGCGCGGGGCACCATGAAGCCCTGACCATCGTAGTAGTTGATGCCGGTGAACTCGAGCTTGAGGTCAACGTCGCGCGAGAATGTCCATGTGGTGTTCCGAGCCAGCATGTCGATTTCGCCGGAGTTCAGAACCTCGAACCGCACCTGGTTGGTGACAGGGTTGAAGTTCACGGCCGTCGGATCGCCGAAGACTGCAGCCGCAACTGCACGACAAACGGCAACGTCAAAGCCCTGCCAATCGCCGTTTGCGTCCTGGGAGGCGAACCCAACGAGACCGGTGCTGATGCCGCAGTTAACCGCACCGCGGTCGCGCACCTCTTGCAGCGTATCGGCGGATGCGCCACTCGCCATCAGTCCGGCGACGGTAAGCGCGCCCAAAAATACGGATTTGTTCATTTTTACCTCTTCCTGGTGGTCGCTGCCATTTGTGCAGCTTTTCCCGACCCTTTCGGAGCCGGCCCTGAAATCACGGGACGGGTACGCCCATCCAGCGCCGCCAAATTGGGCATTTTCCCAAAATGGCGTCAAGTGGCGCTCGAACCTTTCTGGTTCAACTCTGAAGCTGACCGCGTTCTTGCAAGGAATTGCCTGTGAATTGGGCAGACTGAGTTCGTTGTCGCCATTTTCCAATCAACTCAAGCAATTGCGCGGCAGTCGAGCCTTGTTGACAAGGATCAATACCTGTTCCCGCTGCAAAGGTAGGCCAAACTCAGGGGGACGCAACGTCAACTTGTGAAATCGCCTTAAATTTCAGGCTTTGACATCTGCATCACCCGAAACGCACGCAGGAATTCGGAGCGCTTGTGCTCTGCGAGCGCGCTGGCCTCTTCGTCCTCGCCCCATTGTTCGATCTGCCAGAGTTCATCGATTCGAGAGGTGTCGTACCCCTCGGCAGCCGAAATACGGCCCTCTGCCACGGCAAAGGCAAGGATCAGAGACCCGGAAATCGCGACCAGATCGTGGAACCCCGTCAACTCGAAATCCGAGAACCATGCAACCTCCGCGCGGTAGGCATCAAGGCTGCCCTTGGGCTGCGCGACGGGAACGATACCGGAGGTCACGGTCAACGGGGCTCCGTATCTTTGCGCGGCCCAGTCGAGGTGCGCATCCCAAGCCGCGGCCTGTCGCGCCACAAGGGTTTCTGGTCCCGTGGCCCGATAGCACAGCAGGTCCGTACCTGCGTAGTCGGCGAGTATCTGACGCACCTCTTCGCGCTGCGCGCTTACCTTGTCCAAGGCGGCATTGGCAGCACGTGTGAAAGGCATGGTGGTAGGGTCGACCGTATCTTCCTGCGCGTCCCATTCGGCGGCAATTGCATTTGCGAACTCGGCGGTTGGCACCACAAGGGGCTTCTTCAGCGGGGTGCGAACCGGACGCCCGTCCAACGCAACGGCATACCCGCCCTCTGCAATGTCCACCGATGTTGTTTGCCAAAACCGTTTCGAGGCCCAACCACTCATGTCTTGCTCCAGAATGCTTCAAGGGCTGGCATCAGCGCGGCATAGGTTTCGAGCACGGTTGACGCACCAGCGTCCAGCAGGTCCACATTTTCGTGGTAGCCCCAACTGACACCGATCGCCGTGATGCCGCCCGCGCGCCCCATTTCCATATCGTAGCTCGTGTCCCCGAGAATGACCGCGTCCGAAGCCTTCACCCCGGTTTCGGCCAAGGCAGCAAGGACCATCGAGGGGTGCGGTTTTGACGGATGGTCGTCAGCGACTTGCGTTGTGACAAAAAACCGACTGAGGTCATAGGCGTCAAACATGTGCGACAGGCCGCGACGGGATTTGCCCGTTGCAACGCCAAGCAGCACATTGTCCACGCGCGCGAGCGCTTCCAGCGCATCCAAGGCCCCATCATAGAGCGGCGACGCGGCCTCCGCGCCGCCAGATACGCGCTGCGCGACGTAGGCGTCCTTGTAGCGCTCGACGAGGCGCGCAACCTGTGCCTCTGACCGGTCTGGCGCCAGTTGTGCAATCGCATTTGGCAAAGACAGACCGATGATGCCCCGGACGGCAGAGCGCGTCGGGACCGGTACATTTTCGGCGTCGAATGCGTGGGTCATGGCGGTCATGATTTGCGCCTGGCCGTCCACCAATGTGCCGTCAACGTCGAAAAGAACCAGCTTCAGTGTCATGTCAGGTCTTCGAACGGATCAGCCGGGACATCCGACGCGTCCCATCCGAGATCCGCCCATGTGCGTTTCATGTGATCTGGCATCGGGGCCGTCAATACAAGGCGCGCACCGGTTACCGGATGGATCAGCGACAGGCTGCGCGCGTGCAGGTGCAGTTTCTTCGACAGTTCGCCCCCGAGCTGCGCGCCCCACCCGTCACCGAGGTTTTCCTGCCCACTGCCGCCATACTTGCCATCTCCGATAATGGGGTGCCCGATTGCAGCCATGTGCGCACGCAACTGGTGCGTGCGTCCCGTGACAGGCACCAGCGCGCACCAGGATACCCGCTGTCCAAGGGCCGACAAAACAGCGTAGTCCGTCGTGGCCCGCTTGGCATCCGGATGTTGGTCGATCTCGCGCGGATCAATACAGATCATCTTCTCGGCCTCGCCGCCACGACCGTGCCCCGTGGCTTTCATCAGCGCATACTTGATCGTTCCCATCCGTGGCTTGGGTACTCCGGCAACGGGGGCCCAGTATATCTTGCGAGTCTCGCGCGCCCGAAAGGCGGCAGTCAGCGCTGCTGCAACCTGACGGGACCGCGCCATGAGCAAGACACCGGACGTGTCCTTGTCGAGGCGATGAACAAGACGCGGGCGTTCCTCGGCCTCGAACTTCAGTGCTTCGGACAAACCGTCAAGATGGCGCGTTTGACCGGAGCCGCCCTGCACCGCCAATCCGGGCGGCTTGTTCAGAGCCAGAACATGATCGTCCCTGTAAAGGACCGCCGCCCGCAGCATGCGCACATCTGCATCCGAGATCGGTATCCGGCCGACTTGCGGGCGTGGCGCATGATCGGCACTGGCCAACGGGGGCACCCGCACGGCTTGCCCCTCAACGACCCGCGTGGACGCTTTCACCCGGCCACCATCCACGCGTATCTCGCCTTTGCGGCACATTTTCTCGATACGCCCCTGCGCGACATGGGGAAACCGCCTGCGAAACCAGCGATCAAGGCGCTGATCCCCCTCGCCGGCCTCCACAGTCACTGTGCGCACACCGCTCACGCGAAAACCCCGCGCGCAACCCAGAGCCCGACCATCAGCCCGCCCACCGACAACACCACGGACAGCAAAACATAGATGGCCGCGAGCCCCATTTGCCCCCGCTCCAGTAGGGTTACGGTTTCCAGTGAGAATGCAGAGAATGTTGTGAACCCGCCGAGGAGCCCGGTCATGACCAGCGGCGACAGGTGGGTCAGCCCCCTTTGGGCGGCCAGAACAACGAACAGGCCCATGACAAAGGACCCGAGCACATTCGCCGCCATGACCGCGACCGGCAGAGGTGTCATGCCGAATGTCCGCACGATCGCCAGCCCCAGCAGCCAACGGCAACTGGCGCCAATGGCTCCTCCGAGGGCGACTTGAACGAGGCTGGTCATCATGGCGTCTCTGTCCTGCGTGCCGCGCAGGATGTCAACTCTGCCTCTTGGCGCGCAGACGGTCAAAATACTCAAGGCGTTTGCCGAGGTCACGCTCGAACCCGCGTTTCACCGGGGTATAGAATGCCGTTCGCTCCATCCCGTCCGGGAAGTAGGTCTGGCCGGAAAACCCGTCCTCGGCGTCGTGGTCATAGGCGTAGCCTTCGCCATAGCCCTGCTCTTTCATCAACGCAGTCGGCGCGTTCAGAATATTTTTCGGCGGCGGCGCGGACCCGGACGTCTTCGCGGACTTCGTCGCCGCCTTGTAGGCCGTGTAGGCGGCGTTGGATTTTGGGGCGAGCGCAAGGTAGAGTACCGCTTGCGCGACGGCCAACTCCCCCTCGGGCGACCCGAGGCGTTCGTAGGTTTGCCAACTCGACAGGCAGACCGTCTGCGCCTGCGGATCAGCAAGTCCGATATCCTCAACCGCCATGCGGGTGATTCTGCGCATCAGGTATCGCGGATCCTCCCCAGCGGTCAGCATGCGTGCAAGCCAGTAGAGTGCCGCATCCGGATCAGACCCGCGTACGGATTTGTGCAGTGCAGAAATCAGGTTGTAATGACCGTCGCCGGTTTTGTCATACTGTGCCGCCCGACGCGACAGGCGCGTCGACAAGGCCACCGGATCAAGCGGCGCATCGCCCGCGAATACAGCGGCTTGTTCTGCAAGGTTCAAAAGCGCGCGCCCGTCACCGTCGGCCATCTCAATCAAGGCGGCCCGCGCTGCGTCATTCAGCGGCAGTTGGCGGCCGAGATGCTCCTCCGCCCGGGCCAGAAGTTGGTGCAAAGCGACATCATCAAGGCGTTTGAGAACCAGAACCTGTGCCCGGCTCAAAACCGCCGCGTTCAACTCGAACGACGGGTTCTCGGTGGTTGCACCGACCAGAACGATTGTTCCGTCCTCCATGTGCGGCAGGAACCCGTCCTGCTGCGCCTTGTTGAAGCGATGAATTTCGTCGACGAACAACAACGTTCCCCGGCCGGTTGCACGGCGGATCTTCGCAGCCTCGAAGACTTTTCGCAGGTCGGGAACACCGGTGAAAATCGCGCTGATCTGCACGAAGCTCAGATCACTATGCTGCGCAAGCAGGCGGGCGATAGTCGTTTTGCCCACGCCCGGCGGCCCCCAGAAGATAATCGAGCTGAGGTGGCCACTGCTGAGCATCGAACCGAGGGGCGCCTCAGGTGCCAGAATATGATCCTGGCCGATCACCTGTGAAAGAGTGTTGGGTCGCAGCTCGTCCGCCAAAGGCCGTGGCGTTGCGGATGCCTGCTCGGCATCGGTCTCGAACAGGTCAGCCATTGGAGATGGCCGCATCATGCATCGCGCCGGTCCGGAGCACGGCTGTCAAAGGTAGGAGCAGAAGACACATCGGTTTTCGATTTGGCAGCATCGTCCGATGATATGCGCCCTCTGCCCCCGTCACGCAAGGTATCCCCCAACGGGGGCGTCTAGTGCAGTTTGCGGCTCAGGTCGATCGACACGCATTGGTTTTCAATGCCATCGATCTCCATGATACGTCCTGCGGGTTCGATCTCCAGACCCAACCGGTCCGCAAACCGCGTCCAAACCGCAGGTACCAGACCCAGCACGCGCGCGGCTCCAAGCTCCCGCGCGGTCTTGGTCATTTCCGCGATCAGGTAGGCGTGGACACGACGGCGGAGCTTTTGCGGCGTGGTGTGGGACACGAACACACGGCTCGATTCCCAGACGTTTTCCTGTACCGGTGCAGGTCCGAACAAGAGGTCCTGTGGGATCGTGTCGAGAAGCCCCATTTGCGCGTCACGGATCATGTAGGTGTACACACCGCAGCGGGCCGTAGTCGGGGTCAGGCGAATACCCGCATACACTTCACCGAACTCGTGCACCGCAACCCAACGGCTGGCTGGCGTGTCGTACTGGTCGTACTCCATGTCCATCGCCTCCGGCAGATCCCATTTGTTTTGCACTATGAACGACTGTTTACGGGCGCGAAATAGGTTCGCAAATAACTCGCCATGGTTGTGAAAGTTCTCGAACGATAGGGTCGTGCTTTCCATTGGTCAGTCTCCATTGTCTTTGGTGGTGGTGGAAACCTTAGCGCAAAACCCGCTACATTAACCTGTAATCCTTGGCACGTTGGATGGCTTCAGCCGTCGTCCTGGCCATGAGCTTCTGCCTCGCGGCAGTCAGACGAGCTTTCAATGCGCTTTCGGAAATACCAAGCTTCGCAGCGGCAGCTGTATGACGATCACCTGCTGCAATGCAGCTGAGCGCCTCGATCTGCGCCTTGGTCAGGCTGTCCGGCGGCTCCGTCGTGTCATGAAGCCGCAGAACAATGTCATGGATGGACGAAATCTCGTCATCCGTAAACTCCCGGTCCGATCGCGCACAACCGGCGATAGTACGGGATTTGATTTCGCCACAGGAAACGGCGACACCAAAACTCAGACCATGCCGTGCCGCATCTTCGAGGATGCCGAACGGGTCCGGAATGCCAAGCTCGCTCCAACGCGCAGACCCAGTGACGCCGAACCCCCAAGCCAAAAGAGGATCACGCAGCGCGTAGGCCTGCTCAGTATAACGATCTTTCCATTCCTGTGGATAAGTCTGATAGTCCAGCAGGGGGGCAGCGAACCGGATGTGGAGGCCCACGTAGTATCCAGCCGGAGACAACAGTCCCAGCTTTCGAAGTTCCAGATCTATACCTGCCTTAATGGACATGTCTTTTTAGACTAGTTGATTGAATCTGCGTCAAGCTGCAAAAGTGATACTACCAAAGGTTGTATCGAGGTCCTAAATGCCTGCACCGATCGAACCCACTCTGTTTGCCCGCGTGATGTCTTTGCCGGACGGTCCGCGCGAGGATTTGTTGGAATTCCTGGGCGGATCGCCGGTAGACGATCTGAGCCTGGAAAAGTTGATTGACAACCTTGCTTACCAGAGTGAGCCAGCGCAGCACCACTGTTTGAAGGCCAGCTAGGTACGAAAAAGCCCCGCCGTTGCGGGGCCTTCACTTTCTAGCGCTTTAAAATGTCGCAGATTAAGAATTAACCAAGTTCTGCGGCTTCTTCCTCGGCAACGCGCGCCTTGTCAGCCGCCCCTTTGGCATCCACATCGCGATCAACAAATTCGATGATTGCCATCGGTGCCATGTCGCCGTAGCGGAACCCGGCCTTCAGCACACGAACGTACCCACCTTGCCGCTCTGCATAGCGGGGGCCGAGCACCTCGAAAAGCTTTGCAACATGCTTGTCCTGCTTGAGCTGCGATGCTGCCTGGCGGCGCGCGTGCAGATCACCGCGCTTGCCGAGCGTGATCAGCTTCTCGACGATCCGTCGCAGTTCTTTTGCCTTAGGCAGCGTAGTCTTGATCTGCTCATGTTCGATGAGCGAGCCGGCCATGTTCGCAAAGAGCGCCTTGCGATGCTCGTGAGTACGGTTCAGGCGGCGGTAGCCTCGTGCGTGACGCATTGTTCAGTCTCCAATTTTGATACTTTGTCCGGACACCATGCGTTGCGGTGTCCTCCTTATTGGGGCGGAATTGCCCGGGGTAGGCGCAGCGGGCCGAAGCCCGCCACCACCTTAGAACTGATCTTCGAACTTCTTCGCAAGATCTTCGATATTGTCGGGCGGCCAGTCGAGGATATCCATCCCCAGATGCAGACCCATGCCCGAGAGCACCTCTTTGATCTCGTTCAGCGACTTGCGGCCAAAGTTCGGTGTACGCAGCATCTCTGCTTCGGTTTTCTGAATAAGATCGCCGATGTAGACAATGTTGTCGTTCTTCAGGCAGTTCGCGGAACGTACAGAAAGCTCCAGTTCGTCCACCTTCTTGAGCAGAAGCGGGTTGAACTCCAGATCATCTTCTTCGGTCTGGCTGCGGGCCGCCTCGGGCTCGTCGAAGTTCACGAAGACCGACAACTGGTCCTGTAGAATGCGCGCAGCATAGGCCACAGCGTCCTCAGGGCTCACCGATCCATCGGTTTCAAGTTTCAAAGTCAGCTTGTCATAGTCGAGCACCTGACCCTCTCGGGTGGGCTGAACATCATAGCTGACCCGCTTGACGGGCGAATAGATGGCATCGATTGGCATCAGGCCGATCGGCGCATCCTCAGGGCGGTTCTTGTCGGCTGGGACATAGCCTTTGCCGGTGTTGACTGTCAGTTCCATGAACAGATCGGCGCCGTCGTCAAGGTGACAGATCACGTGGTCGCGGTTCAGAACCTCGATCCCGGCGGTCTCTGATATATCGCCAGCGGTCACGACCTTTGGGCCTTTGGCCGAGATCGAGACACGCTTGGGGCCATCGGCCTCCATACGCAGCGATACCTGCTTGAGGTTCAGCACAATGTCAGTGACATCCTCGCGCACGCCTGCAACGCTGGAAAACTCATGCAACACGTTGTCGATTTGCACGCTGGTGATGGCCGCGCCCTGAAGCGACGACAACAGGACACGACGCACAGCGTTGCCAAGCGTCAGGCCAAAGCCCCGCTCCAGCGGTTCTGCCACGACTGTTGCTTGGCGCGACGGGTCGTTGCCCGGCTTTACGTCCAGCTGGGTGGGCTTGATAAGTTCTTGCCAGTTCTTATGGATCATAGGTGTCGCCTCCATACTTGTTCCCGTCCGAGATCCGGGGGCGGGAACGCCCGAGGATAAAATGACACCAAGGGCCACGGAAAACCGGGGCCCTCGGAAGAAATTGGCCGGCCTCAGACGCGACGGCGCTTCGGCGGGCGGCATCCGTTGTGAGCAATCGGGGTCACATCGCGGATTGCCGTGATGTTGAACCCGACAGCGGCCAGAGCGCGCAATGCACTTTCGCGGCCAGACCCGGGGCCCTGCACCTCGACCTCGAGGGTCTTGACGCCGTGATCCTGAGCTTTCTTGCCCGCATCCTCGGCTGCCATCTGAGCGGCGTAGGGCGTGGATTTCCGCGAGCCTTTGAAGCCCATTGTTCCGGCAGACGACCATGCGATCGCGTTACCCTGAACGTCGGAAATCAGAATTTTGGTGTTGTTGAACGAACTGTTCACATGCGCCACACCTGCGGCGATGTTCTTGCGTTCTTTTTTCTTCGTGCGCTGCTTGTCACGTGCCATGTCTGCGCCCTCCCCTTACTTCTTCTTGCCGGCAATGGCCTTTGCGGGGCCTTTGCGGGTACGAGCGTTGGTGTGGGTACGCTGACCGCGAACGGGCAGGTTACGGCGATGACGCAGGCCGCGATAGCAACCAAGATCCATCAGACGCTTGATGTTCATCTGCACTTCGCGGCGCAGGTCGCCTTCAACGGTGAAGTTCGCGTCGATGTGCTCACGGATCGACAGAACCTCGGCGTCAGACAATTCGTTCAGACGACGTGTCTGATCGATGCCAACCGCGTCGCAGATGGACTGCGCGGACGACGGTCCGATCCCGGTGATGTAGGTGAGGGCGATGGGTACGCGCTTGCCCGTAGGCAGGTTCACGCCAGCAATACGTGCCAAATGTCTCTTCCTTTCGTCGCGGTTCCGTAATTCCAGAACCTTTTTTCACAACCGAAGGCCCGCGGGGTCGCCACGGGCCCTTATCTATCACTGCGGGGGTCATCAACGACTCATCACCCGGCAGGGATGGCATGACCTAAGATTGATGGCCTGTGCCGTCAACCCCAATCACAAGCTGTCAAGCGTTTTCTTGAGTTCGCCGGCAACGGCTTCGATTTCAGCGAGCCCGTCGATCCCGTGATGCTGCCGTTTGGCATAGTAATAGCCGATCAATGGAGACGTCTTCTTGTAATACTCCATCAAGCGGATCTTGAGGCTTTCCTCGTTGTCGTCGGCCCGAACAGGCTTCCCGGCGGCGGCCGCTTCTTTCGCGCGGTTTACGATACGGTGTACGAGCGCTTCGTCATCAACCCGCAGCTCAATCGCAGCATCGAGACTTTGACCGTTCTTTTCGAGCAAGGCGTCCAGCGCATCCGCCTGCGCAAGCGTGCGTGGGAAGCCATCGAAGATGAACCCGCCACCGTTCGCAGACTGAAGCTTTTCTTCAATCAGACCGATCACGATCTCATCAGTCACCAGCTCCCCGGCATCCATAATGGCCGCAACCTTCTGACCCATTTCGGTTCCGGAAGTGCGCGCCTCCCGCAGCATGTCCCCTGTCGACAGCTGGACCATGTCCCGCTCGTCGACGAGCCGCTGTGCTTGGGTACCTTTCCCAGCGCCCGGCGGCCCTAAAAGAATAATGTTCATCGCCGTGCAGGCCCTTTCCTCCCCTTCCCGGTGCGCTTCTTGCCGCGCAACTGGGACTTCTCAATGAGCCCTTCGTACTGATGGGCCAGCAGATGTGACTGTATCTGCTGTACCGTGTCCATCCCCACGGACACGATAATCAGGATCGACGTACCGCCGAAATAAGCTGTGATCGCAAGTTCAGTCCGCACCATTTCCGGGATGAGACACACCAGCGCCAGGTACCCCGAGCCAACCACAAGGATGCGGCTGACCACATAGTCGAGGTACTCCTCGGTTTTCTTGCCCGGTCGGATACCCGGGATAAAACCGTTCTGCTTCTTCAGATTGTCCGCCACATCCTCGGTCTTAAAGGACACGTTGGCGGTGTAGAAGTACGTGAAAAAGATGATCATGCCCGCAAAGAACAACAAGTACAGCGGCTGACCCGGCCCGAAATAGGCAAGGATCGTCGACATGATCGGCCCGGTTTGCCCGCCTGAGAATGTGCTGACCGTGGTCGGCAACAACAACAGAGAGCTGGCAAAGATGGCCGGGATCACACCCGCAGGGTTGATCTTGACGGGCAGGTGGCTCGAGCCGCCATCATACATCTTCATTCCGACCTGGCGGCGCGGGTACTGGATGTGGATTTTTCGGAGAGCACGCTCCATGAACACTACGAAGACGAGCGTTGCGAGCAGCATAAGAGAGACGCCAAGGATCACCGGAGTGCTCAGCGCACCGGACCGACCCGATTCAAAGAACTGTGCAAGGGCCGCGGGCAGTTCCGCGATGATCCCGACAAAGATGATCAGCGAGATACCGTTGCCGATGCCGCGTTGGGTGATCTGTTCGCCCAACCACATCAGGAACATCGTCCCGCCAACCAGCGTGATCACGCAGGCCGCGCGGAAGTACCAGCCGGGATCTGTGACAAGACCGCCGGACTCAAGACTGACAGCAAGCCCATACGCCTGGAACGTGGCCAGAAAAACAGTACCGTAGCGGGTGTACTGGTTGATCTTCTTGCGGCCCTGCTCGCCCTCTTTCTTGAGCTGCTCAAGATGGGGCACCATGGCCGTCAGCAGCTGCACGATGATCGAGGCTGAGATGTACGGCATGATCCCCAGCGCAAAGATGCCCATGCGGGAGATCGCACCACCGGTGAACATGTTCAGCACGCCGCCCAGACCGGCTGCCGCCTGATCCATGAATTCACGCAGTTGCGCACCGTCGATACCGGGAACGGGAATATACGTGCCGAGCCGGTAAACGATCAAAAGGCCGAGCGTAAAGAAGATACGCTGTCTGAGTTCGGTCGCCTTGCCAAGGGCGCTCCAACTCATGTTGGCGGCCATTTGCTCTGCTGCTGATGCCATGTCCTGTTCCTTGGACCTAATTCGTGCAAACGCCGCCAGACGGTTTCCCGATCCGGCGGCGTAGGAAAACTTGGGTTAGATGTAAGCGGCCACCGGGCCCCTCACAAGCCGTTACGCCGCCGCTTGCGCGGTTGTGACCGTCAAGGAGCCACCGGCCTTTTCGACTGCTGCCACAGCAGACTTGGAAGCTCCGGTCACGTGCAGGTCGAGTTTCGCGGAAAGTTCGCCCTTGGCGAGCACCCGCACACCATCAAGCTTGCGCCGCACGAGGCCGGAAGCCACCAAAGTGTCTTCTGTGATCGCCGATCCCGCATCGAGCTTGCCTGCGTCGATGAACTTCTGGATCAGGCCCAAGTTCACGACAGCGTACTTCTTGGGGTTGGGCTTGTTGAAGCCACGCTTGGGAAGACGCTGGTAGAGCGGCATCTGGCCCCCCTCGTAGCCCTTGATCGCCACACCCGAGCGGGACTTCTGACCCTTGATACCGCGACCACCGGTCTTACCGGTGCCGGAGCCCGGGCCACGACCAATGCGCTTGCGGGGTTTGGTGGCGCCAGGATTGTCGCGCAATTCATGTAGTTTCATATCGCTTCTCCTTGCCGGATGCGGGGATCGAAGCGAAAGCCCCCGACCACGGCGTTTCTTGTTTGTTAAGTAACAGGCCCATGACGGGCCTGCTCAATCAGGTTGCGCTTAGCCGCGCTCTTCGATGATCTCGACCAGGTGCGGGATCTTGTTGACCATGCCCCGCACGGCAGGTGTGTCTTCAAGCTCACGGGTCTTGTGCATCTTGTTCAGGCCCAGGCCGATCAGCGTCTGACGCTGCTTCTCCGGGCGGCGGATCGGGGAGCCGATCTGCTTTACGACGATGGTTTTGGCCATGTCTCGCTCTCCTTACGCGTCTGCGGTTTCAGGCGCGGCTTCGGCTTCGGGCGCATCAGGCTTACGCAGGATGTCCGATACCTTCTTGCCACGGCGCTGCGCGACCATACGCGGGCTGGTTTCCTTTTTCAGGCCATCCAGCGTTGCACGGATCATGTTGTAGGGGTTCTGCGAGCCGATGGACTTTGCCACGACGTCCTGAACACCCAGCATCTCGAACACGGCACGCATCGGACCACCTGCGATGATCCCGGTACCGGTCGGTGCAGTGCGCATCATAACCTTGCCGGCCCCGTGACGCCCTTCGATGTCATGGTGCAAGGTGCGGCCTTCGCGCAGCGGCACGCGGATCAGGTTGCGCTTGGCCTGTTCGGTCGCCTTGCGGATCGCCTCGGGCACCTCTTTAGCCTTGCCCTTGCCGAAACCGACGCGGCCGCGCTGGTCGCCAACAACCACGAGGGCGGCGAAGCCAAAGCGCTTACCACCTTTCACGGTTTTCGAAACGCGGTTGATCGCAACGAGGCGATCCTGAAATTCCGGGGTCTCATCGCGGTCTTCGCGGCGTCCCCGACGGTTGTCACGCTCTGCCATACAGGCCTCCATGCGCTTGAATTGGATCAATCCTGGTGACCATTTGGCCCCGGATCATCGAGGGCGCCCCGAACAGGCGCCCTGCAGTGTTTAGAACTTCAGACCACCTTCACGCGCGGCGTCGGCCAGAGCCTTCACCTTGCCATGAAAGAGAAACCCGCCCCGATCGAAGTAGCACTCTTCGATACCGGCCTTCTTGGCGCGCTCGGCAATCGCCGCACCCACCTTGGCGGAAGCTTCGACGTTGTTCTTGCCGACCACGCCGAGGTCTTTTTCCAAAGTCGAGGCGGAGGCCAGTGTACGGCCTTCCAGATCGTCGATCAGCTGGACGCTGATGTTCTTGCCGGAACGGTGCACGGACAGGCGCGGGCGCCCGTCTGCGGTTTTCTTCAGTTTGTTCCGAACGCGCAGGCGGCGCTTCAAGAACAGGTCTCGTTTGCTGTTTGCCATTGTTCGCGTCCTTACTTCTTCTTGCCTTCCTTGCGGAAGATATACTCATCCTTGTAGCGGATGCCTTTGCCCTTGTAGGGCTCCGGCTTGCGCCAGTCGCGGATTTCAGCGGCGACCTGACCGACAAGCTGCTCGTCAGTGCCCTCGACGATGATCTCTGTCGGCTTCGGAACGGTGATCTTCACACCTTCCGGCACCTCGAAGTTCACATCATGGCTCAGGCCAAGGTTCAGCTTGAGAGTATTCCCCTGCAACTGAGCACGGTAACCAACGCCCTGGATCTCAAGCTCTTTCTTGAACCCGTCCGTCACTCCGGCAACGAGGTTGGCAACCATCGTGCGGGACATGCCCCACTGCTGGCGCGCCCGCTTGGACTTGCCGCGCGGCGCAACAGTGATGACATTGTCTTCGACGCTGATCGTCACGTCGTCGGTCGCCTTGAAGCTGCGGGTCGCTTTGGGGCCCTTCACTTCGACGGTCTGACCGGACACGGTGGCGGTTACGCCCGACGGCAGGTCGACAGGTCTTTTACCAATTCGAGACATCGGCCCCTCCTTAGAAGACCGTGCAAAGCACTTCGCCGCCAACATTGGCAGAGCGTGCATTTGCATCGGACATCACACCGCGCGGGGTCGAGACGATGGAGACACCGAGACCCTGACGCACTGTGGGGATTTCCTTGACGCCCATATAGACCCGACGACCGGGCTTGGAGACGCGCTTGAGCTCCCGGATCACCGGAATGCCGTCGTAGTACTTGAGGCTGATCTCAAGCTCAGGGTGCGGACCATCTGTCACGGCCTCGTAGCCGCGAATGTAGCCTTCGTCCTGAAGCACATCGAGAACCCAGCCACGCAGCTTGGACGCCGGCGTCCGGACCGTGGACTTGCCACGCATCTGGGCGTTGCGGATACGAGTGAGCATATCACCAAGAGGATCGTTCATCATTGTCTAACCCTCCTTACCAGCTGGACTTCACAAGGCCGGGGATCTGGCCGTTGGACCCAAGATCCCGCAGCGCGATCCGGCTGACTTTGAGCTTGCGGTAGTACGCATGCGGACGACCGGTAAGCTGGCAGCGGTTGTGGAGCCGGGTCGCCGAGCTGTTGCGCGGCAGTTCGGCAAGCTTCAGGCGCGCTTTGAAGCGCTCTTCCATGGGCTTGCTTTCGTCATTCGCGATCTCTTTGAGCGCAGCACGCTTGGCGGCATATTTTTCCACCAGCTTCTGACGCTTCTTCTCGCGTTCGATCATTGCTTTTTTAGCCATAACTATCTCTCCCCGCGCGTCACGAGTTGAAGGGCATGTTGAAATGCTTCAACAGCGCTTTCGCTTCCGCGTCAGTGGGCGCGGTGGTGCAGATGATGATGTCCATACCCCAGGTCTCATCGACCTTGTCGAAATCGATCTCGGGGAAGACGATGTGCTCTTTCAGGCCCATGGCGTAGTTGCCACGACCATCGAAGGAGTTGCCCTTGACGCCGCGGAAGTCGCGCACGCGGGGCAGTGCGATGGTGATCAGACGGTCGAGGAATTCGTACATCCGATCGCCGCGCAGGGTCACTTTGGCCCCAAGCGGCATTTCTTCGCGCACCCGGAAACCCGCGATGGATTTCTTGGCTTTCGTGATGACCGCTTGCTGACCAGCAATCGCGGTCAGGTCTTCCTGCGCCGATTTTGCCTTCTTGGAGTCCTTAACGGCCTCCGCGCCGGCGCCAATGTTCAGGACAATCTTGTCGAGGCGCGGGATCATCATGTCGTTCTTGTAGCCGAACTCTTCCTTCATGGCCGGACGGATCGTGTCCGAATAGGCCACCTTCAGGCGCGGCGTATAGGTTGCAGCGTCAAGCATCAGACAGCCTCCCCGGTGGTCTTGGCAAAGCGGACCTTCTTGCCCTCTTCCATGCGGAAGCCGACGCGGGTGGCCTTGCCGTTGCCGTCCAGAAGCGCCAGGTTCGACAAGTCGATCGGCATGGCCTGGGGGATGCGACCGCCCTGGCTGTTCTGGGATTGGCGGGTGTGGCGGATGGCGATGTTAATGCCTTCAACCACGGCTTTGCCGGCAGACGGGTTGACGGAAGTAATCGTTCCTTCCTTGCCCTTGTCCTTACCTGCCAGCACGACGACCTTGTCGCCGGATTTCAGTTTCGCAGCCATCTTACAGCACCTCCGGCGCAAGCGAGATGATCTTCATGAAGTTCTTGGAACGCAGCTCGCGCACAACCGGCCCGAAGATACGGGTGCCGATCGGCTCCATGTTGTTGTTCAGGATCACGGCCGCGTTGCGGTCAAAGCGGATCGCTGTGCCGTCTTCGCGGCGAACTTCTTTGGCGGTGCGTACGACGACGGCCTTGCGGACGTCGCCTTTTTTCACGCGACCGCGCGGAATGGCTTCCTTCACCGAGACGACAATGATGTCGCCAACGGAGGCGTATTTACGCTTGGAACCACCCAGGACCTTGATGCACTGAACCCGGCGTGCGCCAGAGTTGTCAGCAACATCCAGATTGGTCTGCATCTGGATCATGTGGTTTCTCCCGACCTTTGGGGGCTGTTCTCATTAGCTCCCCCAGGGTTTCGATAAAACCGAGACGTGGCCGCTTAGCTTGCGACCACCTCCCAGCGTTTGGTTTTCGACTTCGGCGCGCATTCCTGAATGCGGACTTTGTCGCCAACGTTGAAAGCGTTGTTCTCATCGTGAGCCCGGTACTTTTTGGACTTACGGATGGTCTTCTTCAGAACCGGGTGCGTGAAACGGCGTTCCACGGAAACGGTGACTGTCTGAGCATTGGCGGAGCTGGTCACAACGCCGGAAAGAATACGCTTGGGCATATGCGGGCTCCTTATTCTGCCGCCGCGGCGGCTTTTTCGTTCAGCACGGTTTTCACGCGTGCCACGTCGCGGCGAACCTGACGCATGCGCGCCGTGTTCTCCATCTGGGCTGTGGCCTGCTGGAAGCGCAGGTTGAAAGCCTCTTTCTTCAGGGATGCGAGCTGGTCACGCAGCTCGTCCGGCGTCTTTGCACGCAGGTCTTGGGCGTTCATCGCCATGTTCCTTTTTCAACATCACCAGTGGGCCCCTGGGTCATGCGATACGCACGCCGGGTCACCTCGATTCTGGTGGAGTTCAAGATGAGAGGGCCGTATAGGCCCGTTAGAGACACATGGCAAGCACTGATTTCCCTGTTTTTCTTGGGCCATCGCAGCGCTGCCGCATCTGAGCCTAGAAGGACCCAACATGCCCTCGATCACCTCGCTGTTCGTGACCCGCCTCTACCGCGCGCAACTGGCGGAGTTTGCGCCCAAGATCGACACCGCAGAGTTGGAGATTGCATGCTACGGCATCGCCGAAGATGACGAGGCGGGACAAGAATGGTGCGAGGCCGAAGGGTACCCCGGCTACACCTCTTACGCGTCGCTGACTGACCTGCCGTGGCGCTTTCCGATCTTCAAGGATCTTGTCACAGTATTGGATCAGCACGTCGCGGCTTTTGCCGAAGATCTGGAATTCGATCTGGACGGCAAAGACCTGCGGTTGGAGGATATCTGGATCAACATCCTGCCCGAGGGTGGCACCCATTCTTCTCACCTCCACCCGCACTCGGTGATTTCAGGCACAACCTACGTGTCCATGCCCAAGGGCACATCTGCGCTGAAGCTCGAAGATCCCCGCTCGGCCCGGATGATGGCCGCGCCCGCCCGCAAGAAAGACGCGCGGGACGAGTTGAAAACCTTCGTCTACGCAAAGCCCGCGGTTGGCGATGTGCTGCTTTGGGAGTCGTGGTTGCGCCACGAGGTGCCCATGAACATGGCCGAGGACGAGCGTATCTCAGTCAGTTTCAATTACGCCTGGGGGTAGATCGTGCCGACGGACTGTAGCGTCGTGGAAGCGCGCAGTATTTTAGCCAAGGCGCACCGCGTCCTCGTGATTGGCGTGTCCGGCGGCGGCAAGTCGACGCTGTCCCGGTCCATCGAAGCAAGATACGGCCTCCCTCACATTTCTATCGACCGGGATGTGCGGTGGCTTCCCGGTTGGCGAATCCGAGACCGGGGCGAACAGCGACGCCTGACTGAGGGTTTTGTGGCGCAAGAGCGTTGGGTGATTGATGGCACGACCGTGTCGAGCTTTGATCTGCGCGTGCCCCGTGCAGACCTTGTGATCTGGATACGGCCCACGCGACGCCGGGCATTGTTGCAACTGGCAAAGCGCGTCTGGTCCAGCTATGGGAAGGTCCGCCCGGATATGGCGGAGGGCTGCCCTGAGAAACTGCCAGACCGTGAATTCCTGGAGTGGATCTGGACCTTTGAGGCGCGCCAAAGCCCGAAAATCATTAAAGGCCTCGCGCTTCATGGCCCCAAGGTTCCCTTGGTTACCGTGCGCAGCAGGGCAGATGCGCTAAACCTGATCAGTGATTTAGATT
The DNA here is from genome assembly GCF_049800835.1 of Tropicimonas sp. S265A. Taxonomy (NCBI): domain Bacteria; kingdom Pseudomonadati; phylum Pseudomonadota; class Alphaproteobacteria; order Rhodobacterales; family Roseobacteraceae; genus Tropicimonas; species Tropicimonas sp. S265A. Next base: position 9,167 of record NZ_JBNAFU010000002.1, on the reverse strand, counting down.
AGGACATCTAGCCCACGCCGAGGCACGTAGACTTAGGCGTCTTTGCCTTACACCTTCACGCGATGAGCTGACGCTGCAAAACAGCCCGGCTTTGCATTGTGAATGTGCGCATAGGCGATCTCAGGACGTTTGAACGCCACAGAAAGTTCCTCACCTACAGACGTTCCTTCAACAACATTCGCGTCTATCATCATGTGCTGCGCATCATAGTACCGAAGCGAGATCAGGCGGGTGCGTATCACCTCAGGCACCTCGTTGATCGCAATCTGCGCGGGCTTTGCATCCTGTCGGACAAATACGGCATGGCGCGCGCAATAGGGGCTTTCGGCGGGAAGATGCTCGTAGTTGACCAAAATCACCGTCTCGCCAACCTCCGCGTCTTGCATGCTAACGCGACAGGGCGTTCCGGGCTTGGTCTTCACGATCTGCCTGCAAGCCTGATGCGCAACCAGTTCTGCGTCACTGAGATCGTAAAGATGTTCAAACTCTGCGGCCGGAAGGGCTCGGATCTGAAAGTCCATGGACAGGTCACTCCGCTGGTTCTTCGACCTACGGATAAGAAACCGTACCGGGTGGGAGCGACCCGGATTTTGCGCATTTCAGAGTTGAAGCGAGAGTGTAAGGGCGTGGCCGCTACACTGACGCGTGCGCGCAGGTTGCGCCCGCGTGGCAGTCCCTAAAAAGTGCCTTGATCCAACGAAAAAGCCCCCGCCAGTGGCGAGGGCTTAAAAGGGTTACGCGCTTAACGCCAACCAGCAATCCGGAAATTACCAGTCTTCGCGAACCACGGTGCGGGTTTTGACCGGCAGCTTCATCGCGGCGAGGCGCAGGGCCTCGCGGGCAACTGGCTCGGACACGCCGTCGATCTCGAACATGATCCGCCCTGGCTTGACCTTGGCGGTCCAGCGGTCGACGGAGCCTTTACCTTTACCCATCCGCACTTCGATCGGCTTTGCCGTGACCGGCAGGTCCGGGAAGATACGGATCCAGACGCGACCCTGACGCTTCATGTGACGCGTCATGGCCCGGCGGGCGGCTTCGATCTGGCGGGCAGTGATACGCTCAGGCTCAATCGCTTTCAGACCGAAGGTGCCGAAGTTCAGATCGGAACCGCCTTTGGCCAGACCGCGAATCCGGCCCTTGTGCATCTTGCGGAATTTTGTGCGCTTTGGTTGCAGCATCTTTCTCTACTCCTCAGCGGTCACGGCGCGGACGGCCGCCCTGCGGGCGCGGTCCACCACCTTCTTGAAGCTCCGCATGCTTGCGATCACGCGCTTGCGGGTCGTGCTCCATGATCTCACCTTTGAATATCCACACCTTGATCCCGATGATGCCGTAGGGCGTCATGGCTTCGACATGTGCATAATCAATATCGGCGCGCAGGGTATGCAGGGGCACGCGGCCCTCGCGATACCACTCTGTCCGCGCGATCTCGGCCCCACCAAGGCGACCAGCGAGGTTCACGCGGATCCCTTGCGCACCCATGCGCATGGCGTTCTGCACCGACCGCTTCATCGCACGGCGGAAAGACACCCGGCGCTCCAGCTGTTGTGCGATGCTTTCACCGACCAGTGCCGCGTCGAGCTCCGGCTTGCGGACCTCGACGATGTTGAGGTGCAGCTCGCTGTCGGTCATCGCCGCCAGCTTCTTACGCAGGGTTTCGATATCGGCACCTTTCTTGCCGATGATCACGCCCGGACGTGCGGTGTGGATCGTCACGCGGCACTTCTTGTGCGGGCGTTCGATGATCACACGGCTGATGCCGGCCTGCTTGCACTCTTCCTTGATGAACTCACGCATCCGGATGTCTTCCAGAAGCAGATCACCATAGTCTTTGGTGTCGGCGTACCAACGGCTGTCCCAGGTCCGGTTGACCTGAAGCCGCATACCGACGGGGTTTACCTTGTTACCCATTATGCCTGCTCCTCAACTTGACGGACCTTGATGGTCAACTCTGCGAACGGCTTGACGATCTTGCCGAACCGGCCACGCGCCCGCGGACGTCCGCGCTTCATGGTGAGGTTCTTGCCAACATAGGCCTCGGCCACAACCAGTTCGTCCACGTCGAGACCGTGGTTGTTCTCGGCATTTGCGATGGCGGACTGAAGGCACTTCTTAACGTCTTCGGAGATCCGCTTGTGCGAGAAGGTCAGATCGGCGAGCGCCTTGTCGACTTTCTTGCCACGGATCATTTGCGCTACGAGGTTGAGCTTCTGCGGCGAGGTGCGCAGCATGCGCGTCTTGGCCATCGCTTCGTTCTCAGCCACGCGGCGGGGATTTTTTTCCTTACCCATGACTTACTTCCTCTTCGCTTTCTTGTCCGCCGCGTGACCGTAATAGGTCCGCGTGGGCGAATACTCACCGAACTTCTGGCCGATCATATCTTCGGTAACGTTCACCGGGATATGCTTCTGGCCGTTATAGACCCCAAAGGTGAGGCCCACGAATTGCGGCAGGATGGTCGAGCGGCGCGACCAGATCTTGATGACCTCGTTGCGGCCCGACTCGCGGGACTTCTCGGCCTTCTTGAGGACGTAAGCGTCGACAAAAGGACCTTTCCAAACAGAACGCGACATGTGTTAGCGGCCCTTTTTCTTGGCGTGACGCGAGCGGATGATCAGCTTCTGCGACGCCTTGTTCTTGTTGCGGGTGCGAGCCCCTTTGGTCGGCTTGCCCCAGGGGCTGACCGGATGGCGACCACCCGAGGTCCGACCCTCACCACCACCATGGGGGTGGTCGACCGGGTTCATCACAACACCACGGACCGACGGGCGGATGCCCTTGTGGCGGTTGCGGCCGGCTTTACCGAAGTTCTGGTTGGAGTTGTCGGGGTTCGACACGGCACCTACGGTCGCCATGCATTCCTGACGCACCAGACGCAGTTCACCGGAGCTGAGACGGATCTGAGCGTACCCACCATCACGACCCACGAATTGGGCGTAGGTGCCTGCGGCGCGCGCAATCTGACCGCCCTTGCCGGGCTTGAGTTCGATATTGTGGATGATCGTACCGATCGGCATGCCCGAGAATGGCATTGCGTTGCCCGGCTTGATGTCCGCTTTCATCGACGCGACGACCTTGTCGCCCACAGCCAGACGCTGCGGTGCAAGGATATACGCCTGCTCCCCGTCCGTGTAGGTCAGGAGCGCAATGAAGGCTGTGCGGTTCGGGTCATATTCGATCCGCGTCACGACGCCTTCGACATCGAATTTCCGACGTTTGAAGTCCACGACGCGATAGAGGCGCTTTGCCCCGCCGCCCTTGCGGCGCATCGTGATCCGTCCAGTGTTGTTCCGTCCGCCATTCTTGGTCAGACCCTCGGTGAGGGCTTTGACCGGGCGGCCTTTCCACAACTCGGAACGGTCGATCAGAACCAGCCCACGCTGGCCCGGCGTCGTTGGCTTGTACGACTTGAGTGCCATGCTTTCTGTCTTCCGTTGCTTCGTGCCGGGTGTACCCCGGCTTTTCAGTTTGAAGGGCCCCGAAGGTCCCCGGTAGAGATGTTCTTGCGAACAAAAGCGAGGCCCCGGACGAATCCGGGGCCATGCCGATGGGGTCGTGTAAGAGAATGCTTCGGGTGGGTCAAGCTTGAGAGCGCGTATTATCCGTTCTTTTCAGGCAAAAGCGGCTTGCATCTTGCGCAATCAGAGGCCCGTTCAATTCAAACCTGCCGATCCGCCTGTCGGTCGGCGGTACTGGCAGGCGGAGAAAATCCGTGCGTCCCACGAAATCCCCTCGTCAAGGAGGGAGTCTTGCGTTGCAGCAAGCGCCTCTTCGTACAGGGCCGACGCGTTGTTGTTCACAAGAAGCATGACCGGAGCGAACGGCGTTGTCCCTGCCGGACAGCCCGCGTCTTTGGACATCAGTATAATGGCGCCGGCGGGAAAGGCCGCTGCGCCAAGGTTCTCTGGGGGCTCTTCAGGCGGCAATTCGGATATCGCCGTGATCGCTTGCGTTGCGCTCAGGTGATGAGGTTCCGAAGTGGCACGGAGCGCGATGGCCATAGTCCCCCACGTAATGCACCCACCAACCACGGCGACCGCACATGCACCGACAAAGATTGCGCGCCGCCCAACCATGAAATAGTCGCGCCCCTGAACGCGCGTCTGATCGTCAAAAACTCTAACCAATGTCGTCTCCTGAGAAGTACCTGGGCACGCACAGCCGGATTCTCGCTGGCGGCAAAAAATCGAACGCAATGATGCTGTAATATGCGCAGATCACGTCGCAGGAAAGAAACTTCGTTCATGCAGGGCCAAAGCGGCTATGCTCCGCGCATGACCTCTGGCACCGCGACGACACCAAACAGGGAGGCTGAGATGTCTACGACTTCGACCATCACACCCGACAACCGAACGGCGTTTTCAAGGGACGGTGCCATTGTCTTGCGGAACAGCTTCTCTCGGTCCTGGATAGAGACGCTGCGCGCGGGCATAGACGCCGATATAGCCAAGCCGACCGAGAATTTCGCACGCCACACCAAAGACGAGAACGCACCTGCCTACATCGAGGACTACTGGGCCTGGAGCAAAATTCCCGAGTTCGAGGATTTTGTGCGCAACTCCCCCTGCGCTCGTCTTGCGGCAGGCCTCATGGGCGTGCCTTCTGTCAACCTCGTCATGGACAACTGGTTTCTGCGAGAGGCGGGATCGAAGTCGCGCCCGCCGTTCCATCAGGATCTGTCGTATTTCGATTTCGAGGGCACTATGTGTGTGCTCTGGCTTCCACTGGAACCGGTCACAAAGGAAAACGGAATTGCATTCGTAAAGGGGTCGCACCTGTGGGACAAGCTTTTCATGCGCGTGAGGTTCGCCGACGGGCATCCAAGCTTTGAACCAACGGAAGTGGCCGGGCAGACCTACCACCCACCGCCGGATGTGAATGCCGATCCGGACGCGTACGAGTTGCTGCAATGGGATCTTGATCTGGGCGATTGCATCTTTTTCGACATGCGCACACTTCATGGCGGGTTGTCTTCGGTCACGCCGACCGAAACCGTGCGCCGGTTTACCCTGCGCATGACGGCGCCCGACGGAATGATCCGGTACCGTGGCGACTGGGCCAAAGAGGAACGCGCCCAGTTCGAAGCCGCGGGGTACCGCAACGGAGACCGGATTGCAGGCGACTTCTTTCCGCAATTGTGGCCTCGGGCGTAAAATCGACAGTGTGTATGGGGGCTGCCAATAATAGCGCCCGCCGATACTTGCGGAGTTCCAATTGTGCTGTGAGCATTCAGACGGCCATCAAACAGCAATCTGTCGTGCCGTCGTTTTGCCCCCGGGGATGGCGGGACGGCGGTCATTTCACATGTATTTTCCGGAGATGCACGATCATGCTTTCGTGCAAAGAACCGTGAGAAGGAGATCTTCGGATGTGCCGCGTTCGATCACGGCTTGACGTCGCAAGGCCGCAAAGGAGTCCGGGTCGAAACCCCCGGTGATCTGTTTAGCGATACGGCGCGACACTGGCTGGTTTCCCGTCGCTCCGATTACAGTTTCGCAGTGTCGATGCCCGCTGACATGGTACCCTTCTTTATACACATACTTGAAGTTTCGACGCATCATCATGATCGCACAGATCGTAAGGAGCGCCTTGCCCATGACCCGCCCATTGGGATCGACTTAGAACACCTCCAGGCGCCAATACAGCTCTCAGAAAAAGCAGACTTTGAGGACCTTCTTCCAGACGGAAGGGGCAGGCAGCAATGCTACAAATGCAAAGGCTAACGCAGCGGCGGCAAATCCAACGCCCAAAACAGGTAAGGCCGCGCCAATACTGGCACGGCCTTTTCAACTTTTGATCGCGGACCTTAAAGACCCGTTGAGACGTCGATCGTGTTGCCCTCTTCGAGGGTCACGTAGGCCTTCTTGACATCCTTGCGCTTGCCGAGTTGACCCCGAAACCGCTTGGTCTTGCCCTTGGCGATGGTTGTGTTGACCGCCTTGACCTTGACCCCGAACAGAGCCTCAACCGCGTCCTTGATCTGCGGCTTGGTGCTGTCGATCGCGACCTCAAAGACGACCGCGCCGAACTCGGACGCCATGGTGGCCTTTTCGGTGATGATCGGCTTGCGGATCACGTCGTAGTGTTCTGCCTTCGCGCTCATTTCAGTCGAGCCTCCAGTGCTTCGACACCCGCTTTGGTGAGCACGAGTGTGTCACGCTTGAGGATGTCATAGACGTTTGCGCCCATGGTCGGCAGCACGTCGAGACCAGTGATATTGGCGGCGGCTTTTGCGAAGGTCTCGTTGACCTCTGCCCCGTCGATCACCAGCGTGCGCTTCCAACCCAGGTTCTTGACTGCTTTGGCCAGCTCTGCCGTCTTGCCGGATGCTGTCGCCGTGTCCAGCACAACAAGCGAGCCTTCCTTGGCCTTCGCGGACAAAGCGTGCTTCAGACCGAGCTTGCGGAATTTCTTCGGCAAGTCGTGGCCATGGCTGCGAGGCGTCGGGCCCTTGTAGATACCACCCCCGCGGAAGATCGGCGCAGAGCGCGCGCCATGTCGTGCACCGCCGGTGCCCTTCTGGCGATAGATCTTCTTGGTGGAGTACTTGACCTCGGAGCGGGTCTTGACCTTGTGCGTACCGGCCTGCGCGTTGTTACGCTGCCAACGGACCACACGGTGCAGGATATCCGCACGCGGCTCGAGACCGAACAGATCGTCGGACAGCTCGACCGAGCCCGCGTCTCCGCCGTCCAGAGTGATGACGTTCAGTTTCATGCGTCACCTTCCTTCTTCTCGGCTTCAATGTCGGCTTCTGCCGCGTTCAAAGCTGCCTCTTCTGCAGCTGCGGCCTCTGCTGCAGCGGCCTCTTCAGCGGCTTTCGCCTCGGCTTCCGCTGCAGCTGCAGCTTCCTCCGCCAGACGTTTGGCTTCCTCGCCTGCGGACTTCAGAGCCGCGGGCAGGATCACGTTCTCGGGCGTCGGCTTCTTGACCGCGTCCTTGATCGTCACCCAGCCACCTTTGGAGCCAGGCACCGCGCCCTTGATCATGATGATGCCGCGATCAGCATCCGTTTTCACGACCTGAAGGTTCTGCGTAGTGACACGGGCAGCGCCCATGTGACCGGCCATCTTCTTGCCTTTGAACACCTTTCCCGGGTCCTGACACTGACCTGTGGAGCCGTGCGAACGATGGGAAATAGACACACCGTGGGACGCCCGCAGACCTCCGAAGTTGTGCCGCTTCATCGCACCGGCAAAACCTTTACCGATCGAGGTCCCGGAGACATCGACGAACTGACCTTCGAAGTAATGGTCCGCGGTGATTTCCTCACCGACGTTGATCAGGTTCTCAGGGGCGACACGGAATTCGGCCAGCTTGCGCTTGGGCTCGACCTTTGCGGCGGCGTAGTGCCCGCGCATTGGCGCGCTCACGCGCTTGGCTTTCGCTGTGCCCGCACCAAGCTGGACAGCCGAGTAGCCATCCTTTTCAGCGGTCCGTTGTGCGACGACCTGAAGCTTATCAAGCTGCAGGACAGTCACTGGGATCTGCTTGCCATCTTCCATGAACAGGCGGGTCATCCCCACCTTCTTTGCGATAATTCCAGAGCGCATCACTGTTGCCCTCCTCAGACCGAAATCTGCACGTCCACGCCAGCGGCGAGGTCGAGCTTCATCAGCGCGTCCACCGTCTGCGGCGTCGGATCAACAATGTCGAGAAGACGCTTGTGCGTACGGATCTCGAACTGATCGCGCGATTTCTTGTCCACGTGGGGACCACGCAGCACGGTGAATTTTTCGATCTTGTTCGGCAGCGGGATGGGACCGCGCACCTGTGCACCCGTCCGCTTGGCAGTGTTAACGATTTCCTGCGTGCTGGCATCCAGCACACGGTAGTCGAACGCCTTGAGGCGAATGCGAATGTTCTGGCTTTGAATGGCCATTGGTCAGTGCCTTTCACGGCTTGAAGTTGAGAGGAGGAGGATGCAGCGCACCCCCCTCGTCGAACCATGCGGGCCGGTTTTTGTCCGGCCCTGCGCGATGTGGTTACTCGATGATCTTGGAGACGACGCCGGCGCCGACGGTGCGGCCGCCTTCGCGGATGGCGAAGCGCAGGCCGTCTTCCATCGCGATGGGCGCGATCAGCTCGACACCGAACTTCAGGTTGTCCCCCGGCATCACCATCTCGGTGCCTTCCGGCAGCGTCACCGTCCCGGTCACGTCCGTCGTGCGGAAGTAGAACTGCGGGCGGTAGTTCGCGAAGAACGGCGTGTGACGGCCCCCCTCTTCCTTGGTGAGGATGTACGCCTCGGCCTCGAACTTCGTGTGCGGGGTCACAGAGCCCGGCTTGCACAGGACCTGCCCGCGCTCAACGCCTTCGCGGTCCACACCACGCAGCAGCGCGCCGATGTTGTCGCCCGCCTCACCGCGGTCCAGCAGCTTGCGGAACATTTCCACACCCGTGCAGGTCGTCTTGGTGGTGTCGCGGATGCCGACGATCTCGATCTCATCACCCACGTTGATCACGCCACGCTCGACACGACCGGTCACAACCGTGCCGCGGCCCGAGATCGAGAACACATCCTCGATCGGCATCAGGAACGGCTGGTCCACCGCGCGCTCGGGCGTGTCGATATACTCGTCCACAGCCGCCATCAGCTCGGCGATCTTCTGCTCGCCGATCTCCGGATCACGCCCCTCGAGGGCGGCCAGCGCGGAGCCCGCGATGATCGGAATGTCGTCACCCGGGTACTCGTAGCTTTCCAGAAGCTCGCGGATCTCCATCTCGACGAGCTCCAGAAGCTCCTCGTCGTCGACCTGGTCGACCTTGTTCATGAAGACGACCATCTTCGGGATGCCAACCTGGCGGCCCAGCAGGATGTGCTCGCGCGTTTGCGGCATCGGGCCGTCCGCGGCGTTCACCACGAGGATCGCGCCGTCCATCTGCGCCGCACCGGTGATCATGTTCTTGACGTAGTCGGCGTGGCCGGGGCAGTCGACATGCGCGTAGTGACGGGCGTCCGTCTCGTACTCCACGTGCGCCGTCGAGATCGTGATCCCGCGCGCCTTCTCCTCAGGCGCGCCGTCAATCTCGTCATACGCCTTGAAGTCGCCAAACTGCTTCGTGATCGCCGCCGTAAGCGTCGTCTTGCCGTGGTCAACATGCCCAATCGTGCCGATGTTAACGTGCGGCTTGGTACGCTCAAACTTTTCCTTTGCCATGAT